>NZ_SOEF01000004.1 GCF_004366375.1 Halanaerobium congolense | reverse complement strand
AGCTATTCGATATTTTTTAAAAAAAGTTGAAACAGTAGAAAAAATCTTCTTATCATTCTGGTAAATTTGTGGTATAATTTTCATAGCATGAACCTCCGTTATGGTTTTTTGTTTGTTGCTATTCAATTATACCAGAAACGGGGGTTTCATGCTATTTTTTTGCTAAATAATATTGAAATTTCAAGGTGCAAAAGCACTTTTACAAGTGCGAAGTTTGAGTTAACAAATTTATTAATAGCTCTAAAACACTTTGGCTCTCAGTAAATCCTGGAAATTAAGCATTGCAACCGGTTTATCGGATTCTACAACCGGTAAATCATTGATTTCTCTGGCTTCCATAATCTGCAGCGCCTCTGCTGCCAGTCTATCGGGAGCAATTGAGATTGGATCCACTGTCATATATTCTTTAACTGGTTGATCAATAAAATCAGCAGATTTTTCTAAAAGCCGGCGAATATCACCATCAGTGATAATCCCCTTTAGCTTTCCCTCCTGATCAACAATAGAGGTTGATCCCATTCTGCTTTTTGTCATCTTAAATAGAGCCTCTCTGACTGTAGTCTCAATATCTACAACCGGATTTTGCTCCCTAATCTTAATTACATCCTTCACCTTAGTTAAAAGCTTTCTACCTAAAGAACCACCAGGATGGTAAAGGGCAAAATCCTCAGGTGTAAAACCATAATAGGAGGAAAGAGCAATTGCCAGTGCATCTCCCAAAGCCATAGCTGCCGTAGTACTCGCTGTCGGCGCTAAATTATGAGGACAGGCCTCAGTAATTACATCTGCCTCCAAAATTAAATCTGCATGTTCAGCCAGAGTTGACCTGCTGCTTCCGGTTAAAGCAATTAAAGTAATGCCGATTCTCCTAAGAGATGGCAGTAAAGAAATAACTTCATCAGTTTCACCACTGTTGGAGACAGCAATTACAACATCTCCAGCCCTAATCATTCCTAAGTCTCCATGTAAGCCTTCTCCAGCGTGAACGAAAAAAGCAGAAGTCCCGGTGCTGGAAAAAGTTGCAGCCAGTTTTTTAGCTACTAAACCAGTTTTGCCAACTCCTGTAAATACAACCCTGCCTTTAGAATCAATAATCAGCTCCATTGCCTTTTGAAAACTTCCATCAAGCTCTTCTCTTAATTTTAAAACTGCATCAGCTTCTATCTGCAGAGCATTTTTTGCTTCAGCCAGACTTTTTTTTAATTTATCTTTTCTGCTGTTTTTTGTCATTTTAGTCACCTAACTATTAATAATTTATTTCATCACAATTTTTCATAGCCTCATCAATTGCCAGTCCCTGTTTTAAAATTCCTTCTAATTTTTCTAAAGGAATCATATTTGCTCCATCACTTTTAGCTGCAGCCGGATTATCATGAACTTCCATAAATAAAGAATCTATTCCTGCAGCCAGAGCAGCCCGCATCAGATAAGGTACATATTCTTTCTCACCATCTGAACTATCACCAGCACCACCCGGCAGCTGTACTGCATGAGTTGCATCAAAAACAACCGGGTAACCAGTTTTGCGCAGTCTAGGCAATGAGCGCATATCTACAACCAGATTATTATAGCCAAAAGAAACTCCTCTTTCAGTTAAAAGTATTCTCTCATTACCTGTACTTTCAATCTTTTCTACTACCTGATCGATATCCCAGGGAGCCAAAAATTGACCCTTTTTAACATTGATTATACTTCCGGTTTTACCGGCAGCGGTCAGCATATCTGTCTGCCTTGATAAAAAAGCAGGAATCTGCATAATATCTAAAATTTCTGCTGCAGCTGCAGCCTGCTCAGGCAGGTGAATATCCGAAATCACAGGTAGTCCAATTTCTTTTTTGACTCTCTCCAAAATTCTTAGACCCTCTTCTAAACCAGGTCCGCGATAGGAATCAATTGAAGAACGATTTGCTTTATCAAAAGAAGCTTTAAAAACATAGGGAATCCTCAGCTTATCTGTTATTTTTTTAATTCCTTCTGCAATTCTTAAAACACGGTCTTCCTCTTCAATTGCACAGGGACCTGCTAAAAGCACAAAAGGCTTTTTGGGATCTCCAAAAATTATATCATCATTTAATTTAACCTGTTTAATCATTATTTACCTCCATCTGCATATCACATTTGATCTTCCTACCAAATTATTCAACTCGTTTATTTATCCGTTTAAGCTCTTTTTCAACCAGCTCAATATCTTCCCGGCGGTCAACGCCAATTAATTTTGCCTCTGTTTCCAGCACTTTAATTTGATAACCATTCTGCAGTGCCCTTAGCTGCTCTAAAGACTCTGCTTTTTCTAAAGCTGTTTGATCCATTCCGGCATACTTTAAAAGAAAATCACGTCGGTAAACATAAAGACCTATATGCTGATAATACTGCTGAGCTTCGGCTCCAGTATCTCGATAGTAAGGAATGGGAGAGCGTGAAAAATATAGAGCATAGTCATTCTGATCGGAAACCACCTTAACCCGATCCGGACTTTTAGCTTCAGCAGCAGTTATTTTTCGTTTTAAGGTGCTCATCTGTAAATTTTTTTCACTGCTGAAAGGTTTTAGGGCTCTTTCAATACTTTGGGCATCAATCAGGGGTTCATCTCCCTGAACATTAACTATTAGCTCAGCCTCAATTTGAGCAGCAGCCTCTGCAATTCTATCGGTGCCGCTTTGATGCTGATCAGAGGTCATAATCACCTTGCCGGCTGCTGCTTCCACAGCCTTCTTTATTCTCCTGTCATCTGTAGCAACATAGACTTTATCTATTAATTCACATTTTTCTACTGCCTGATAAACCCTAACAATCATTGCCTGACCCCTGATCTCTGCCAGCGCTTTGCCGGGAAAACGAGTGGAGTCATAGCGGGCGGGAATAACAGCAGCAGTTTTAAGCCTGCCCATAAAAACACCTCAAATTCTTATTTTGCACTTCCATTTTTAATCTTAGATTTAATCAGATTTAATAGTTCTTCCTTTGCTTCAATCTTCAAAGAAATTTTAAGATAATAAAAAGGGAGATCTCCTATCATTTCTGCAAAATCAAACAGTTTGACCGCATCTTTTTCTGTAGTCAAAATCAGATCAGCCTGTGAGGCAGAATATTGATCAAGTAGAGTTAAAAGATCCTCTTTTTGATAGCTGTAGTGATCATTAAATATTTTATAGCTTACAACCTCAGCTCCTGCACTTTCAATACTTTTTTTGAAAGCTTCTGGACTACCGATACCAGAAAAGGCAAAAACTTTTTTCTCCTCTAAAAAGCTAAGTTCCTCTTCCTTCTGAGAAGCAACAGCAACACAGCTCTCTAAACTGGTTTCGGCCTTAAAAACACCGCTGTGAGAAGGACTAAGAGTTTTAAGCGAAGTCTCAAGCTCTTTAATCCGACTGAAATCTACATTTTCACTGCGGTTTAAAAGAAATATATCAGCTCTTTTTAAAGCAGTAAAAGGTTCTCTAAGCAAACCTGCTGGTAAAACTTTATTGTTAGAAAATGGCTTTTCGGCATCGATTAAAACTATATCTGCATTTCTTTTTAGCTGATAATGTTGAAAACCATCATCTAATAATATCAAATCTGCTCCCTGAACTTCTGCCAATTTTGTCCCTTGATACCTATTAGCTGAGCGGATAAAAATTAATTGATCATAATTGCGGGCCAGCATAAAAAGCTCATCTCCAGCCTCTGCTGCCTCAGCATAAAGTTCAGAATCAGCTTTAATTAAAAAGGGCTCTTCTACATCTTCGGCAGCCCCATAACCCCGACTGATAATAGCTATTTTATATTGAGATTTTAACTCCTCTGCTAAAAAGGCAGTAAACGGAGTCTTACCAGTTCCACCAGTTGTGATATTACCAATACTGATTACCGGTATATTTGCCTTTTTTTTCTTCAATATATTATTTTGATATAGGGTGGATCTGATTTTCGCAAGCTGAGCATAAAGCAGTGACAGCAAAAATAAGATACAGCGAATTACTGCTGCTGATATACCCTTTTCAGAACCATCTATAATTTTTTCTAAATAATTACGCAAACTATCCATATATTTAATACCACCATTATTTTTTGACAATCTCAGCAGCTCTTTTATTAACTTCTGCCATCTTTTCTTCTAAAATTTTCTGCTTTGCTTCCATTGTAAGTCCCTCTTCAAATTTGAAAGGTTCAGCAAAAACTAAAGCTGTTTTACTAAAGGGTAAGGGCAGTAAAAATTCATCCCAGCTGCTGAAATTTTTCTTCCAGCGGGCCTCAGTTCCTATCGGCACCAGATAAGAGCCTGCCTTTTCCTGCAGAAAAATAATGCCTGGTTTAACCTGATGCAGGGGACCGGTTGGTCCGTCAGGTGTTATCGCTGCACTTTCACCCTGTTTTAGCTTTCTATAAAGTTTGAGCAGTGAGCGGCTTGCTCCTCTGCTGCTGGAACCACGAACAGTACCCCAGCCTAATCTTTCTAAGACTTCAGAAATATAGCTGCCATCCCGGCTCAAACTTGCCAGTGCATAAATTTCTAAATCTTTCAGAAAATAGGAAGGAACCCAAAGTTTCCCGTGCCAGCAGGAAAAAACAAGTGATTCACTTGCCATCATTTCTTTAACTTTTTTCCAGCCCTCCACTTCCAATCTGTAAGAAAAATTGGCAGCTCGAAGCAAATAATAAGCTAAAGGAGGAATTAGCTTTTCTTCTATTTTTCTTTTTTTAGCTGACATAATTTATTCCTCCTTGATCTATTAATGTCCTGATATTATATATTTAAAACTTGATTGTTATTTTAAACCTTAAGAAAGATGATTTTTAAGCAAAAGATGATTTTTAAGCATTAGGATCTTCAATAAATTGACCTTTATATAAAGAAGCATATTTACCCTGTTTTTTTAACAGCTCCTGATGGCTGCCCATCTCCATAATTTCGCCCTGCTCGACTACGACAATTTTATCTGCATTTCTAATAGTAGAGAGCCGGTGAGCAATAATAAAAGTTGTTCTATTTTGCATTAAATGTTCCAGTGCTTCCTGAACTAAGGCTTCAGATTCTGAATCAAGTGAAGAAGTCGCTTCATCTAAGATTAATATCTTAGGATTTTTAAGGATTGCTCTGGCAATTGAAATTCTCTGTTTCTGGCCGCCAGAAAGTCCAACTCCACGCTCTCCAACCATTGTATCATAACCATCTGGAAAAGCCATAATAAAGTCATGGGCATTTGCAGCCTCAGCTGCAGCCTGAATCGCTTCTTGATCAGCTTCTAAATCACCATAGGCAATATTATCTCTTAAAGAACCACTGAATAAAATTGTTTCCTGAGGTACTATCCCGATAAAATCACGCAGGCTGTCAATTTTAACATCTTTAAGGTCATGACCATCCACCCTCATTCTACCTTCGATTGGATCAAAAAAGCGTGGAATTAAATCAACCATCGTTGTTTTCCCAGCTCCACTGTGACCGACCAGAGCAACTACCTCTCCTGGCTCAGCTTTTAAATTAATATTTTTTAAAACTACCTCATTTCTATTATAAGCAAAGGTTACATTATCATAAACAACTTCACCTTCTACATCAGTTAGTTCAATCTTATTTTCATCATCTTCCCTAAGTTCACTTTCAGTGTCCATTATCTCGAAAACTCTTTCAGCTGAAGCAAATAGCTGCTGCAGTCTTTTTGATAATTTAGTGATCGACCGTAAAGGCTCACTGATAGTTAAAAGCAGAGTAAAAAAGGCTATTAATTCTGAGGCTGACATTCGTCCCTGCATAACCTCATAACCACCATACCAGAGTATAGCCGTAAAAGAAATAGCAGCCAGAAACTCAACCAGTGGTGTTAAAATTGCTCCATACTGAGTTTTTTTCATTTTGGCTCTAAAATTAGCCTGATTTTCAGTGCTGAAACGCTCAAACTCATATTCCTCTCGTCCAAATGACTTAACCACTCTCACAGCAGAAAGTGTTTCCTGCAGTACATCTGAAACATCGGCAATCTTAATTTGAACTCTGCGGCTGACTTTTTTCAATTTATAATTAAATTTAACAATAACATAGGTGATAAAAGGTAAAATTATAATCAAAAAAATTGTCAGGCGGTAATTTAAATAAACAAGATAAACAATTCCTCCAATTAGAGTAAAAACCTTATCAATACTGCCGACAGTAGTATTGATCATCGAACTCTCTAAATTCTGAACATCATTAGTCACTCTTGATAAAATATCACCAGTCTTATTTTTACTATAAAAGCTTAAAGATAGATTGTGGAGATGTGAATAGAGGTCATCCCTCATGTCTTTAATTGATCTTTGAGAAACATAGGAAACCAGATAAGTTTTTCCATAATAAGCAACTCCCTTGAGGAAATAAACCAAAATCATCATTCCAGCAACTAAGGAAAGCTGGATCATTCCCTCACGTCCCATATCAATATCTGAGATAATTGTTTCTAATAGTCCCTGAAAAACTCTAACAAAAAAAATAGTTAAAAAGGCATGAACCAGCATCGAGATTACTCCCCCTGCCATCCTGCCTTTATATGGTAAAAGATATTTAAATACCCTTTTTAAAATTTCTATTTCATTATTTCCTTTTGCTGAGTCCATAATAATGAATCCCCATTCCTGAAATTTCGTGATCAACATCTAAACCAGGGATACCAAGCTTTCCATAAAGAGCAACTGCTAAATGCGGCTCCTTACTGACAATACCAATTTTAATTCCAGCACCGGAAATCCCTGATAATGGCTTATCAAAATCGATCATTGCTCTTTCCACACAGCGGGTTAAAATTCTTTGATCCTGAACAGATTCTGTGATTACATCCCCTTTGATTGCTGCCCCGAGACAGTTTCTTAAAACTTTATCCTTTAGTTTAGACCCTTTGCCTCCGGCTCTGGTAATTACTGCATTATATCCTTCATTTTTATAAGCATCAATTATTTTGCCGTCATACTCGTCATTAACCATTGACAGCAGTACAGCTACTTTTCCTATAGACTGTCCACCATCAATTTCCGTAAAATCATCAATTGTAAAATCTGATAAATTCATCAAATCACCTCTTAGTCTTATTTTCTTAGTTATTTTCTTTTAAAAAAGGTTTAAAAATGTCTTGACTTCGCCTACCACTATCTGCTATTCAACAAAACTAATTAATTTCCTTTTTTAGTTCCGGAAAAATAGCTCTGATTAACTCCTTATAACCTTCAATGATCCTTGGTGAAGGTCTATTTACTAAATCTTGATTAACTAAATAAACGCGGTCATTTTTAAAAGCTGAAATTTCTCTCAGGACTTTCTTCTGCCGCAGATCTTCTAAAGTTAATCCCTGAGGATTGCTGTGCTGGCTGCTGATATAAACTTCTGGATCAGCAGCAATTAGACTTTCTAAATTATAGGTGGGCCAGCTCCCCTGGGCTTCCCGCCCAATATTATAACCACCTGCAGCCTGAATTAAACTGTCAATAAAAGTTCCCTTACCTGCAGTGTATAACGGATCTGACCAGATTTCGTAAAAAACTCTTTTGCGCTCATTATTTTCAAGCTTTTTAGCAACTAATTTTTGCAAACGCAGATATTCCTTTTCCATCGCTGCAGTAATTTTTTGACCAGCACTTTCTGCAGCACTTAAATAAGCAATATCCTCAATCATATTTATTGTATCATTAATTGAGTCAGGTTTAAAACCAATATTTTTAATTCCCAGTTCAGTTAACCTTTCTAAACTTCTAATTCGACTGACAGATTCTGCAATAACAAGGTCCGGCTCCAGTGAAATTATCTTTTCCAGATTGGGTTCATCAATCCTTCCCACCTCTGTTTTAGCCAAAGCTTCCTCGGGATAATCGCAGACAGAACTAACAGCCACCAGCTTATCTTCAAGTCCAAGTTCGTAGATGATCTCTGTAATAGCAGGAGCCAGCGAAATAATTCTCTCCGGCTCGGCTTTAATTACTACCTCCCGTCCTAAATCATCTGTATATTTAATTGGATAATCAGCTGCTGCTGAAGAAATGCTGACTAAAAATATTGAAATTATTAAAATTGCTAAAATTAGCTTCTTCATTTAATTACACCTCTGCTTGAACAGTTTCAGAAATTATAAAAGTTTATCCCGGTTTGGAATTGGCACTGGTGCCACTTTATGGCTGTTTTTAGAAGCCAGTTTCTTTATCTTTGCTTCAACTTCTGGTTCAGCTTTACCACTTAAAATGTACTGGTCCAGCTCCTCATAGCTGAAACCCATCTCAGACTCATCTGTCTGGCCATCCCAGAGGCCAGCTGAAGGTTTTTTCTCTATAATTTCAGCAGGGATATCCAAAACTTGGGCCAGCTCTTTGACCTCATGTTTAACTAAAGAGCCAAGTGGAGCCAAGTCAATTCCTCCATCACCATGTTTGGTGAAATAACCTATTTTTAATTCACTCCAGTTGTCTGTTCCGATAACTAAATAATTTTTGATCTGGGCATAATAATATAAGGAAGTCATCCGCAGACGTGGTTTAATATTTGCTTCAGCAAGTTTACCATCTTTAATACCTGTTGACTTCAGCTCATCTAATAAATGATCATAAACATCACTTAAATCATTTTCAATTACCTGCATCTGAAATTCATTTGCGATTTTTAGTGCATCTTCCCGGTCACTGCTGCTGGAATGACAGGGCATAATAACTGTGAGCAGATTTTCACCAAAGGCCAGCTGGGATAATCTAGCAGTAACTGCAGAGTCAATTCCTCCGCTCAAACCAACCACTGCTCCCTCTAAACCGGCTGTTTCAACCCTCTCCTGCAGCCAGGAAACTAAATTATCTTTAATTTTTTCATAATCATGGTTTTTAAATAAATTTTTATCCATTATTTTTCCCTCCAAGGATATTTTCCGTCAATCATTGCTTTAAAATCACCTTTAATTGCTGTGATTCTCCAAATATCATCAATTTTTTCAACAAAAAGTTGATCTTCCAATGCAGCCGAATAAAGTTTTTCCCTATCTCTAAAATTAAATTCATAAAAAGCTTTGAAACTACGGCTGTTGGTTGAATGCGACACTTCTTCTATCCTTAAATTCTCCAGGCTGTAAACTTGATTTACCTCTTCCCCAAATTCAGGATTCCTGTAGGCCGTCTGCATTTTTTCAATTACATGACTTTCAGAAATTAGACGCTCCATCTGACCCAAATCAATGGCTGCTGCTTCTTTAGCCAGACCAATATTTTTCGCAGCAAGTGCCTCATAAAAATAATTGACTACTTCTGCAGGTGAATCCTCAGCTGTAATAACCGGAGCCGGCCCCGAACTTAAGCCCCAAAAAATAGAAGCAAATAAAATGACAAAGAAAAGCAGTGGTTTCCAGCTCTGTCGAAAAAAGAGCTTTATATTCTCCTTTTGCCTCTTTTTTTTAAGCACCTTATTTTCAATTAAATTCTCTCGTTTCAAAAAAGGAAGCAGTCTAAAACTAGCAGCAGATGCTGCACTTTCGAGCTGCTGCAGTACTGAATCCAAATTTGATCTCTCATTTTCATCACGGTCCAGCATTTCCATAAGCAGACTGTTCAACTGCTCACTGATTTCCGGTACTAAAAGCTTAGGCTCCAAAATATTTTCGGTCTGGATTTTATTTAAAACTTTTGCCTGATCATCGTCACCAAAAATTGTTTTCGAAGTTAAAAAATAATAAAAAACTGCAGCTAGATTGAAAATATAGGCCTTTTGATCCCAGGTCTGACCCGCTATTATTTCTGGCGGTTTAAAATATTCAGCAGCAGGTGCTTCAAAGTCAAAATTATTATAATTTTTTTGACTGCTGTGTATCTGCTCCGGCATCAAATAAATATTTTCCTGCTGATCAATATAAAAATTAGCTGCATTTATTCCTTTTGGAAAAAGCCTTTTTATCAAATCCAAATCTCTTAAAAGCTTTAAAATTTCGATCATTTCCTGCAGCAGTTTCTCTGAACTGATAGAATTCTGATTTAAGTATTCAACCAGTGGTTTTAAGCTGCTGCTGCCCTGATAAAGCAAAAAGTATTCCCCATTTTCGTTAATCACATCTTGATATGCAATAATTTTTGCTGGGAGATCTGCCGGCATATTTTTTACAGCAGCTCTTACTTTTTTAACTACATCTAACTGCACCCTTGACCGTGGTACAGTATCTTGAAAAAGTTTTACTTTATTTAAATTTTCATTATCTGCTTTTTCCCTACTCATAGCAATTCCCCCGGCATTAATTACAGAATTAAATCATCTTTATGCTTGGCAGAATTTTCATATTCATCTTTTTTCTCCTGGTAGCCATCACGACCAAAAATACCATAGGTATAATTTTTACCAAGTTCTACTCCCGGCTGATTAAAGGCATTAATATCTAATAGCTCACCTGTTACAGCTGTCTGGAATTCAAAGAAGTAGAATAACTGACCTAAGGTAAATTCATTTACTTCAGGTACTTTAAGAGTTTGATTCATTCTATTTCTTTTATTTAAAGCAAGCTCTGTTGCCCATTTTTCTGTATTAATCAATTCAGCAAAACTGTGGCCTCCTAAATAACCAAGACCTGCTAAATCTTTGTAAGCTCCTGGAATTTCTAATTCTTCTGCAAAATTTTCTACTTCCAGGAAGGTAATTATTTTATCAAAAGGACCTTCCATATACAGCTGTGCCTGTGAATGCTGGTCAGTTGCACCTAAGGCTTTAATTGGAGTTGGACCAACATTAACCTTATTGCCCTGGCGGTCAACTTCCTTACCTAATGATTCTGCCCATAACTGTCTGTACCAATCAGCTACATCACGCAGACGATCCGAATAAGGCATCATTACTGACATAACCTTACCTTTTTGATAAGCTAAATACTGAATTAAACCATTGACTAAGGCAGGGTTTTTCCAGAAATCATCCTGACGACAGATTTGATCCATATAAGCTGCACCATCAAGCAGTTTTTCAATATCTACTCCGGTCATAGCAGCTGATAAAAGTCCTACCGGTGTTAAAACTGAAAATCTTCCACCAACATTATCGGGAATGAAGAACTTCTTCATATTCTCTCTGGCTGCAATCTCAATGAGATAGCCTGAATCTTTACTTGTGGTAGCAATGAAGTGCTCACCCACATTTTCTTCTCCAACAGCATCAGCAACAAATTTGCGGGCCAGCAAAAACTGACTCATTGTCTCCGCTGTACTTCCTGATTTAGAAATTACATTGAAAAGAGTCTTTTTTGGATCCAGTTTCTCAAATAGTGCCTTAATTCCTTCTGGATCAACATTATCATTTACAAAAAGACGGGGATATCCATTACGCGCTTCTTCAAATAAATTATAGTGGGGATCATTTATTGCAGTCTGAACCGCAATATTTCCGAGTGCAGATCCTCCTATACCCAATACTACAAAATTGTCAAATTTGTCTTTTAACTCTTCGGCAGTTGCCTTAAGTTCTTTTACAATCTCTTCCTGATTGTAAGGTAACTCCATAAAACCCATCTTGCCATCTGTTTCAGCCTCAAGAATGTTCTGATGTGCTTTTAAAGCTTCCTCTTTTGCTTCTTCTAGCTCCTCCACAGTTAAACCATGCTCGTCACCAATCATTTCCGCAAAAACATTGTTAATATCCAGTTTTAATCTTAAATTATCTTTTTCAGACATCCTAATTCCTCCTTATATTCTTATATCGCTGCCTAAATTATTAATGCTATCACAAGTATATATTTTTCAGCACTATTTTGCAAGATTTATATGCATTTAAAAAACCCTACCTTTTACAGTAGGGTTAATATCTTGACTATTTTTTTGCATTTTGATTTGCGTTAGAATTAGGAGATTTATTTGATGATCCACCTTTGTTATTTCCCTTTCCTTTATTAGAGCTACCTTTTCCTTTATTATTATTTTTGGCAGAGTTTTGAGAAGCATTATTTTCCCCTCGGTTTTCCAAAGCATTCTCTGAAGCTGAGTTAGAATTTTTTTGTCTATTATTTATTCTTTCAGCCCTTGCCTCTTCTCTTGCCTCTTTTCTGTATTCTGCAGCTAATTGTTTTAATTGAGAAGTTTCAATCTCACCATTCTCTTCTATAATAGATGCTATCTCAGCCGCAAATGCTTCTGTTTTTTCACCTGAAATATCTTCACGACTTAGCTTTCTCAGTTCAAGTGCAGTTTGAAAACTTAACTGGCCATTATCAGTTTCATTTTGATAACTATTAATTAATTCTAAAGCCTTTTCTTCTTCAACACCATTATTTAAACTTTGCTCTAAATTATTTAATATTACAAAGCCCTGTCCTAAATCAATTTCTTCGTCCATAATTTTATTTGTAACTGAAGTCATTGTTTCAATACTTAAACTTTCTTCATACGATGTTAATTTTCTTTCTAAAGTGACTTTTTCAATATTATTTAAATCTTCACTTTCATCAATAGCTGTTAACAATTCCTCAAGGTTTTCATAACTAACTTCATATTCCTCTTCAGTATCTCCCTCATCAGCAGCTTCTTCCTCTTCATTTGCTGCAGTTTCTTCCATACTACTTGCAGCCGCCTGCGTTTCTTCTACAGCCGTTTCTTGATTTTCTTCTGTGCTGTCTTGAGCCAAAGTTAAAGCAGAACCAAATGCAAAAAGAATCATCAATACTACCAAAATTAAAGTTATTTTTTTCTTCATTTTTTGACCTCCTCATTAAAGTTTTTCTAACTATCTTCATTATAGTACAGGTACAGCAGCAAAACAAATCATCTGGCAAAAGAATTGTGTTTTCTTCATAAATTTCATTTTTTTACGATATAGTTTTATGAGCTTTGCTCGTGGGATGGACGTATATGCAGCGTAAACCACCCGATTTATATCGTTTTATGTAAAAAAAGCAGCAGTTAAGAGGTCTTTTCTTTCTCAAAACTGCTGCTTTTACTATTTTTTTAACAAAAAACGATAGGTTCACGTTACATGTAATTTTTTGTAATTTTTATTCTAACTATTCCAGATAGGTGTTCCAGAAGAAAGGCTGCCAGCCTGCCTGGAAGTTTTTAAGTTCTGTTCTCCTAATATGCAGGCGGCTGTAATCTAAAATGTTAAAGTAAGGAACAGAATCCCAGAGTTCAGCCTGCATTCTTTCTACAATTTTATATCTCTGCTCATAATCAACCTCTCTCAGCATTTCTGCAAAAATTTGATCCATCTGTCGGGAATCTTTACTATCCCAGTTTGTAATCCATTTATTAGTACCTGTCCATCCCTGGTGTATCTGAGGATCAGGAACTACTTTTATAAATGGAGAAAGATGCATATGCCAACCTTCTTTTTTAGCTCTTCTTTCAACAACAGTTGGACGATCAAATAGCTGCAGTTCAACATCTATTCCTATTTTCTCCAGCTGATCCTGAATTGCAATTGCTCCCTGCCTTTCCATTTGATTATCCTGGCCACTTAAAATAACAAGTGGCTGACCATCATAACCAGCCCGCTCAAGCAGTTGTTTTGCCTTTTCTGGATCATAAACTCCGTAAATACCTGAGCCTGCATCAGACACATGCCAGGGATTTCCTTTTTCGTGCAGGGCAGATTCCAGACGCCAGAACTGAGGATCACCAATCATTGCATAACCCAGCTCTTCAAAATCTAAAGCATAAGCTATTGCCTGTCGTGCATACTTATTATCAAATGGAGCTTCCGCATTATTAAAAATCAACATTGACATTCGATCAGGATAAATAATTACATTTTTAATATTTTGATCCATTTTAAAAATCTGATATTGATCTCTCGGTACCTCTTCAGCAAAATGGAATTGTCCGGTCTGTACCCCAGAAACTCTAACCTGAGCATCAGGGATAAAGTTGAAAACAATTTTATTTAAATATGGAATTCTCTCACCGGCAAAAAACGAACCTTCACGGGGGCTAGGAGTATAATCTTCAAAACGAGTTAAAACCAATTTTTGATCCGGCACCCATTCTTCATATTTATAGGGTCCGGTACCTACATGACGGTCAATAACATCAGTGCCAAATTCGTCGATAACTTCCTCTGCTCTGACTACAAACTTTTGATTGGAAACCGGTGAGGCCAGAATATTTAAAAATGGAGCATATACTTCTTCAAATTTAAAACGAATATTGTACTGATCAAGTTTTTCAATCTCATCAAAGTGGGGGGCCACCAGCTGCCCACCATTATTAATTTCTAACCATCTTCTAAAAGAGGCTACAACATCATCAGCATCCATCAGCTCTCCATTATGCATTCTTACATCTTCTCTTAATTTAACATCATAAACTAGTCCATTTTCTTTTATCTCATAGCTTGCTGCCAAATGTGGAGTTAAATTAAGATTTTCATCAAACTCAAATAGGCCTTCATAGACATGATTCATCATCGCTGAAATCATAGAATCAGTTGAATTATCTGTATCCAGGTGGGCAACCGACATCTGAAAAGCCGTATTAAGTGTACCGCCAAATCGGTCTTCTTCCTGGGCCAGCACTGTTGAGCTAATCAGCAGAGAAAAAACTATTAATAAAACAATTAAACTAAGTCTTAGTTTTTTTTTCATTTTTTAAACACCTCTTTTTATTTTTTTAAAGTATTTTTTAAATGTGGATCTAATAAATCTCGCATACCATCTCCCAGCAAATTAAGTGATAGAACTGATAAAATGATCATCATACCTGGAGCCAATATCATCCAGGGTGCAACTACCATGTATGTCCTGGCATCTGTTACCATGGCTCCCAAACTTGGCGCAGGTGGCATGATACCAACCCCCAAAAAGCTAAGTGCCGCCTCATCCAAAATAGCTAAAGCAAAATTAAAGGTTGCCTGAACCATAATAGGAGATGCCGAATTTTTAAGAATGTATTTAAAGATAATTCTTAGATCATTAGCACCTGCTGCTCGTGCAGAATCAACATAATCTAAGTCTTTAATTGAAATTACCGCACTACGAATAATTCTAGCCATCTTAGGAAAATAGGCAAAAGATAGAGCAAGAATAATATTCAGCTTGCCGGCTCCCCAGATAGCTGCCAGTGAAATCGCAATAATAATACCGGGAAAAGCCATCATTGCATCTAAAACTCGCATAATTATCTTATCAATCTGAGGATAATAGCCAGCAACTATGCCGACTACCCCGCCAAAGATAACAGTTAAAATAACTACAGAAATACCAACTTCAATTGAGGTCCGGAGGCCATAAAGAATTCGGGTGAAAATATCTCTTCCATATTGGTCTGTTCCTAAAAGATGTTCTTTAGAAGGTGGCTGTAATCTATTTCTGGCATTATTTCTGACAGGATTATAATCTGTCAGTAGAGGAGCAAAAAGGCTTAAAGAAATCAGTATTATTAAAATTATAATTGAAGTTGTTATATATGAATGTTCATATTTTTTATATTTCTTTAAAAATAGCAATTTATTACCCCTTTATTGATAACGAATTTTTGGGTTTAAAAATGCATAACTTAAATCTACTAATAAATTTAAAACTACATAAATCAAGGCTACAAAAATTATAGAAGCCTGGATAACAGGAATATCCCGCCGCATGATTGCATTGATTGCCATAAAACCAGTGCCTGGAATCACAAATATTGTTTCCACTATCCAGGTACCTCCCAGCAGTACTGCAAAGTTATGACCAATTACAGTAATTATCGGCAGCATTGAATTTTTCAAAGCATGTTTAAAGACTATCGAATAAGTTGAAAGCCCCTTGCTTTTTGCTGTTCTAATATAATCATGTTTTAAAGTATCCAGCATTGCACTTCTAGTCATACGAGCAATTAAGCCGGCCTGCATAAAAGCAAGCGTAACAGCTGGTAAAACTATATATTTAAAAGTGCCCAAACCGGCTTCAGCAAAAGGCTCATAGCCGCTAACTGGAAACCAACCCAGCCTAACTGAAAAAATATACATCAAGATTAGAGCCAGCCAAAAACTTGGAATAGAGATCCCAAATAGCGAAATTGTAATTGAAAACTGGTCTAAAAATTTTCTATGTTTAACCGCAGCCAGAATACCCAAAAGCAAACCAGCAGTAATGCCAAATACTTCGGCAAAAACTGCAATTAAAAATGTAGGTCTAATTCTTTCTGCTAAAACTTGAGAAACCGGTGCATTTAAATAAAGTGAGTCGCCAAAATTACCTCTAACTATATTAGCAAGCCATTTAAAAAATCTTACAATCAATGGCTGATCAAGACCTAAACTTGCTTTAACCCTGACAATTTCTGCCTCTGCAGCCATGTTCCCCAGTATAACACGCACTGGATCTCCAGGCATTAAATTTGTGATAAAAAAAGCAATTAAAGCTACAATAAATAAAATAGGAATTAAAAGTAATATTCTCTTTATAATATAGTTCCGCATTTTTTCACTTCCTGATTCTAACATCTCTGTATCTTTTAATTAATATTACCACAATAATATAAGTATATCAATCAAGAATAATTATTGATAGTTAATTTATTTAATTTTTAGCTGCAAAGGCTTTGGCTATTTTAGCCCCTACTACAGCGTTATTTTTAACTAAAGCAATATTGGTTTCCAAACTTTTACCAGCTGTTATTTCTTTAATTCTGTCAAGTAAAAAAGGAGTTAATTCTTTACCAGAAATTCCCTGTGATTCTGCCTCAGTTAAAGCCTGCTCAATTTTTTCATTGATTACTGAGTACTCGATCTCATCAGCTTCTGGTACTGGGTTAGCAATTAAGACTCCACCTTCTAAACCAAGTTCCCATTTTGCCTGCAGAATATCAGCTGTGTGCTCAGGATTTTCTAATTTGTAATCAACATTAAAGCCACTGTGGCGGCTGTAAAATGCTGGCAGTTCTTCAGTTTGATAGCCGAGTACCGGCACCCCAAAACTTTCTAGTTTTTCTAAGGTTAAACCTAAATCTAGTATTGATTTAGCTCCTGCAGCAATAACTGCTACTGAAGTTTTCTTTAGTTCTTCTAAATCGGCTGAAACGTCAAAACTTGTTTCAGCACCTCTGTGAACTCCTCCAACTCCACCGGTAACAAAGATCTTAATTCCAGCTAAATCTGCTGCAATCATAGTCCCAGCTACTGTTGTTGCTCCATGCTTCTTTTCTGCTAATACTACTGGTAAATCGCGTCGGCTGACTTTAACTATTTCGTCGGATTCACCTAAAAATTCAACTTCTTTTTTTGTTAATCCAACTTTTATCTTACCATCAATAATTCCAATTGTTGCCGGTACTGCTCCATTTGCTCTAATAATATCTTCAATTTCTAAAGCTGTTTCAATATTCTGGGGGTAAGGCATTCCATGAGCAATAATTGTTGATTCCAATGCCACAACAGGTTTTCCAGATTCCAGTGCTTCTTTTACCTCAGCTTTGATTTCTAAATATTTCTCTAAGTATTTCATTTTACTACCTCCATAATTTTTTATACTAATTTACTCAAATCAGGACTACAGGTCAGTTCAGATTTTACCGTCAGTGCTGAAGCCTTAATTCCTAATTTTATTGCCTCGTTGATAGACATTTCATTCATAATTCCGGCTGCAAATCCTGCTGTTAATGCATCACCTGCACCGGTTGTTTCTACTATTTCATTACTGCTGACTTTTACAGCCTCAAAATGCCTTAATTCCGTTTCACCTTCAGACTGGCTCAAATAATAGACTCCATTTTGACCGGCACTAATAATCATCTCCGGCAGCTCTTTGTTCCGAGAATATTCTCTTTTTAAACGCTCAAGTCTTGCTTCTAGATCCATTTTTTGAGCAGATTCCGAATCTTCCATTTTAACTATATTAACTATATCAAGTATAACTTCAGCTTCATCAAGATTAGCTCTTAAATAATCCAATTCAGTTAATTTACCTTTTAATTTCAAAGACTTTTCAACTGAAACTGCATCAGTTATTTTTATCATTTTTTTGTCTTTTACTAATTCTAATAAAAAAGAAATTATATTTTCTTCTAAATTCGTGTCAAAAATAAGCATTGAGGACGTTTCAATGATTTTTCGCTTATTATTTAAATAATTACTGTCGATTTCTTTTAAAATTCTCATATCGTTTACTGCACCAATCAAATCACCATTTTGATCCATATGTGCCAGATAAACTCCAGTTTTATAATCTTGAGCCGGTGTAGTCTTAAAATGAGAAATATCCACTCCTACAGCTTCTGTTTCTACTTTTAATTGATCACCAAAATGATCACTGCTTACTGCTGTTAGGAGTACAACTTCCTGCTCTAAAAGCGCAAGATCTTCTGCAATGTTGCGTCCTACTCCTCCAGAACTTTCTTTGATCCAGCCAGGACTGGAACTTCCTTTTATATAGTTAGGGCTATAACCTTTGATATCTAGATTAGCTCCTCCAACGATTACAACTTTTTGTTCAGGGGCTGTGATATAACCGCGGCCTAAAAGGTAGCCTTTGGTGCTTAAATGATGGATATATGTACCTACCGCTGATTCTGAAATTTTAAGTTTGTTTGCAATTTCTTCTCTACTAATTGTTGCATCTTTTTTGATCAGAGCCAGCACTTCTTTTTCTCTTTCAGTTAATTTTTCTATTGTCAGCACCTCCTTTTTTAAATTTTTATTTATATTTATAAATTATTGTTTAAATAAAGTATAGCATATTTATTTAGATTTGTAAATAATTATTTAGATATTTTAAGTCATCAAAAAAAAACCGCCCACAAAGGGCGGCAGTTAAGTACTTATTTGAATTTTATCAGTAATTATTATTCTACAACTTTAATTTCTTTTCTACCTTCCCAGTGACCATGAAGGTTACAGAATGCATATACATTTAAATCACATGATTCTTCTAATTTAAGATTTAATGTAGCTTCTGCTTTCATATCAGGAGTAAATTCTACTCTAGCTAGACTTGCATAATTAGCATATAGATCAAAATACTGAATATAATGATCTGGACCCATTGGATGAGTGATTTCCTTACCAAAAGTAACTTTGACTTCAAAGTATTCACCTTTTTTAACTTCATCAGGACATTGGATATAAGGAACATGCTTCTTCTCTAAGGCTGTCTTGTCTTCACCAGTGTTTTCTAACTTCTTAAGATCATAATAACCCATTTTAAAATTCCTCCTTATAGATTTTAGTTGATTATTAAATACCTAAATTAATATTAATATTAATTTAGAAAATTTGATTTCATTATATAATTACTTAGTAAACTTACGGAAAGCTGAACTAGGTTCTCCACAAACAGGACATTTTTCTGGTAAACCATCTACAACTGTATGGCCACAAACTTCACAAATGCTGACATATTCTAATTCTATATCTTCACCATTATCAACATGTTCTTTAGCATCTCGGTAAAGTTTAGCATGGATCTGCTCAGCTTCTAAGGCATAGTGGAATGAACGCACTGCATCTGATTCCCCTTGCTCTTTAGCAACAATACTGTATGTAGGATACATCTGCTCAACTTCACCTTCTTCACCTTCAATAGCGCCAACAAGGTTTTCTGAAGTTGTACCTAACCCAAATTCGCCACCACCAGCAACTAAAAAGCCTCCTTCAACATTTTCATGAGCTGCAAAATGATTGCCTGCATGAACTTCTTCAGCATAAGCAATAGCATCAAATAAAAGTGCTACATTTTCGAATCCTTCTTCTGCTGCTTTCTGGCCCCAAATCTTATAACGCTGATAAGCCATACTTTCGCCAGCATAAGCAGAACGTAAATTTTGAGCTGTCATATCATTATTAACCATCTTTTAACTACCTCCATTTATTAATAATTATTATTAATAGTATAACATCTTAAATAATGTTCTGTCAAGAATACATATTTTTAGATTTCAGTAAAATATAATACTTACTAATTATATTAATTCTATTTATAAAATGATTTTCCTGCTTTTTTTATTAAATATAGTTAATTTTTAACTTAATTTTAATATTTTATTTGTTATTTTCTTATAATTCGCTAAATTTCAACAAAAAATCCGACCAAGTTTGACCTCAGTCGGATAAAATACTAATTAATATTTATTTCTATTTGCTGTTTCTAATTCTCATTTTTTCATTTAATATTTTTTTACGCAAACGAATTGCCTCAGGTGTAATCTCTACCAGTTCATCATCTTCTATAAATTCTAAAGCCTGTTCCAGAGTGAATTTCTTAGCTGGTGCTAGATTAATAGAATCGTCAGAACCAGAAGCTCTTACATTTGTCAGCTTCTTATTTTTACAGGCGTTTACAGTCAGGTCATTCTCACGGCTGTGCAGGCCAATAATCATACCTTCATATACCTTAGTTCCTGGTTCAATGAACATTTCTCCTCTATCTTCTAAATTAGAAAGCGCATATCCCATAGCAGTTCCCTGCTGATTAGATATTAATACACCATTTTTTCGTTTTGGAACCTCACCTTTAAATGGTTCATATTTTTCAAAAGATCGAATCAGAGTACCTTCACCACTGGTATCATTGATAAACTCACTTCTGAAACCAATTAAACCTCTAGTCGGTACCAAATATTCCAAATGTAAATAATCACCTTCAGGCATCATAGAATGCATGATTCCTTTACGCTGATTTAATTTATTAATTACAGTACCAGAATATTTTTCCGGCAGCTCAACCATTACTTTTTCAATTGGTTCATGTTTTTTACCATCAATTTCTTTCATTAAAACCTCAGGCTTGGAAACAGAAATTTCATAACCTTCACGGCGCATATTTTCTAATAAGATTGAAAGATGCAGCTCACCTCGGCCGGATACTTTAAAGGCTTCTGTGTTTTCAGCTTTCTCAACCCGCAGGCCAACATTAACTTCTAATTCTCTTTCCAGTCGAGCTTTAAGATGGCGGGTAGTTAAATATTCACCTTCCAGACCAGCAAAAGGAGAATCATTTACTAGAAAATACATAGCCAGCGTTGGCTCAGCTATTTCTATCATCGGCAGTGGATCAACTTTACCTACTTCACAAACTGTTTCTCCGATTGAAATATCTGGGATGCCAGCAATTGATACAATTTCTCCACTGTGAGTTTCCTCAACTGCATTCTGTTTTAAACCCTCATAAACAGATAACTTAGTTATTTTTCCCTTTTTAGTTGAGCCATCACGCTTATAGACTTCAACCTGCTGACCATCTTCAAGTGTTCCTTTATAAACACGGCCAATACCAATTCTCCCGAGATAATCATCATAAGCCAGATCATAAATCTGCATCTGCAGTGGCTCATCGTCTAAATCAGGATAGCTTTCAACACTATCAATAATTGTTTCAAAAAGTGGATCTAAATTTTCACTTTCATGATCTAACTCAAAAAATGCCTTTCCTTCCACTGCAATACCATAAATTACAGGAAATTCTAGCTGATCATCATCTGCAGAAAGCTCAATAAAAAGATCAATAATTTCATCATGAACCTCTTCTGCCCGCTGATTGTTTTTATCTATTTTATTAATAAAGACAATTGGTTTAATTCCCTTTTCTAAAGATTTCTTCAAGACAAATCTAGTCTGCGGCATTGGACCTTCGGAAGCATCAACAATTAAAATTGCAGAGTCTACTGCTTTAATAACGCGCTCTACTTCTGAAGAAAAGTCAGCATGACCTGGAGTGTCAACAATATTAATTTTTACACCTTTATGCTCAATAGCACAGTTTTTAGAATAAATTGTAATTCCCCGTTCACGCTCAAGATCATTACTGTCCATTATACAATCTACAACTTCTTCGTTTTCTCTAAAAACTCCACTCTGACTTAAAAAAGCATCAACAAGGGTTGACTTACCGGCATCAACATGAGCAATAACTGCCAGATTTATTATTTCTCTTTTATCCACATTAAAAACCCTTTCTCTTATAAAGTTAAATTTAACTTCCTTATTTTATATCTTTTCCCATAATATTATCCAAACTAATACAAAAAAATTAAAACTTTTAACTATAATAATGTAATAATTTTAAATTATTTTAAAATATTACATTTTTTCTACTATAATTAGAAAAACCCTGACCACTTAAAAAAGTAATCAGGGCTTACAATTCTTAATTATAAAACTTTTATATGCTTTATAACTTAACGATATTAGCAGCTTGTGGGCCGCGATCGCCTTCTACGATTTCAAATTCTACTTCCTGACCTTCTTCAAGGTTTTTGAAACCTTCTTCTTCAATAGCTGAGAAGTGTGCGAACACGTCGTCTCCATCTTCTCTTTCAATAAAGCCAAAACCTTTTTTCCCATCAAACCACTTAACTGTTCCTGTGTAAATCATTAAATAAATTCCTCCTATTATTAACGATGGAAGTGTTACTTGTTTTTTGTTTTCCATCTTTTACAGTTTAGCATTATAAAATGCTTCTGTCAACAATTATTTCAAATTATTTTTTTCTTGCTTTAATTTTCATTTTTATAGACCGTCATTTAGCCGCTCAATGACATTTTGTAACTTAAATTACAATTTTCAATCCAATTCTTAAATCCGGTTACAATAAAGCTAATAGTTTAGAAAAGCTCTGTCCAATTGAATGAACAGAGCCTTAAATTCATAAAACTATCTATGCTTTATAATTTAACGATATTAGCAGCTTGTGGGCCGCGATCGCCTTCTACGATTTCGAATTCTACTTCCTGACCTTCTTCAAGGTTTTTGAAACCGTCTTCTTCAATAGCTGAGAAGTGTGCGAACACGTCGTCTCCGTCTTCTCTTTCAATAAATCCAAATCCCTTTTTCCCATCAAACCACTTAACTGTTCCTGTGTAAATCATTAAATAAATTCCTCCTAATTTTTAACGATGGAATTCTTACTTGTTTTTTTCTCCATCTCCCATAGTATAGCATTCTGAGACATCACTGTCAAGAATTATTTCGATTTTATTTTCATTTTCTTTATTTTTCTCATCTATTCTTTAAGTTTTCATTTTTATAATTTGCTTTTTATGCTCTTTACAAACTGCCCTGCATTATTTAACATTTCATCTTCATTATTACCAGCCTGAATAACTTTTATCAGCGCACTACCGATAATAATTCCATCAGAATAATCAATTATTTTTTTTGCCTTTTCCGGGCCATCAATACCAAAGCCCAGCCCCAGCGGCAGTTCACCTGCTGTTTTGCGAACTCGATTCAAATATGTTTCTAATTCAGGATAAATTCCCTGCTGATCATCACCGGTTGTCCCCAAGTGGGCTACACAGTAGAGAAAGCCTGAACTTTTAGCTGATATCTTTTTTAAGCGCTGCTCGGAAGTGTTGGGAGTTACCAGCATAATTTGAGAAATATCAAATTCAGCTAGATATTTAAATAGATCTGCTCGCTCATCAACCGGCAGATCAGGAACAATTACCCCTGAAATTCCAGCCTTTGAAATATCTCTAGCAAATTCTTTTTCTCCATAATTTAAAATTGAATTATAATATCCCATTAGTATTAATGGGACTTCAACTCGATTTTGAATTTTATCTAGTTTTGCTATTAACTTTTTTAAAGTAGTTCCAGCTTTTAGGGCTCTTTGTGAGGCTTCTTGAATAACCGGACCATCAGCTAAAGGATCAGAAAAAGGAATCCCAATTTCTATAAGATCTACACCTTCATTCTGCAGCTTGTAGATCAGTTTTTCAGTCATCTCCAGGCTGGGATCACCACCACTAATATAAGTAATCAGAGCATTTTTATTTTGAAACTGTGCTGTAATCTTATTCATCTTTTTCAGCCTCCCTGATCTTTTTGAAATTATTAATATCTTTATCTCCCCGACCCGAAAGATTAACAACTATTAGCTGATCTTGATCAAGTTCTGGAGCCAGTTTTTCTAAATATGAGAGAGCATGGGAGCTCTCCAGTGCAGGAATAATCCCTTCTTTTTCACTTAACAATTTAAAAGCAGCTATTGCCTCCAGATCAGATGCTGAATGATATTTTACCCGCTCAATTGATTTTAAATAGCTGTGCTCTGGACCGACACCTGGATAATCAAGACCAGCAGAAATAGAATAGGCTGGAATAATCTGTCCATCATCATCCTGCAGCAGATAGGATTTACTGCCGTGTAAAACTCCAACCCGACCGGCAGTTAAAGTAGCTGCATGCTGACCGCTGTCAATTCCTTTACCAGAAGCTTCAACCCCGATTAAATTAACTTCTTTGTCTTCTACAAAAGGATAAAAAATTCCCATCGCATTACTGCCACCGCCAACACAGGCTAAGATATAATCCGGCAGCCTACCTTCTTTCTCTTTAATCTGCTCTTTAGTCTCATCTCCTATAATCCGCTGAAAGTCACGAACCATCTCCGGATAAGGATGGGGTCCAACTACAGAACCAATGATATAGTGAGTATTTTCAACATTGGTTACCCAATCTCGTATCGCTTCGTTTGTGGCATCTTTCAATGTTCGGCTGCCGCTGGTAACTGGAATAACTTCTGCCCCCAGCATTTCCATTTTATAAACATTAAGTGCCTGCCTTTCAATATCTTCAGCTCCCATATAGACTTTGCAATCTAGATTAAAGCGGGCCGCCACGGTGGCAGTTGCCACTCCATGTTGACCGGCTCCAGTTTCAGCTATTATTCTTTTTTTACCCATCTTTCTGGCCAACAGGATCTGTCCTAAAGTATTATTAATTTTATGAGCACCTGTGTGATTTAAATCTTCACGCTTCAAGTAAATCTTTGCTCCCCCATAGTATTTAGTCAGCTGTTCTGCATAATATAAAGAAGTCGGCCTGCCGCTGTAGTCAGCAAGCAGTGCCTTTAATTCATTAATAAATTCCGGATCATTTTTCAATGCTAAATAAACTTCTTCCAGCTCGTCTAAAGCCGGCATTAAAGTTTCTGGGACAAAGCGTCCCCCAAATTCTTCAAAATAACCTCTGCTCATTTTCTCTACTCCTTTCAAATGAAAATTAATTAAATTTTTGTTTAAGTTCACCCTATTTTTTAAATTTTTTTATTTTCTCTACTGTTTTTTTAACCAGATGATTATTTTTCTTACCTGGTTCAGCTTCCACTCTGCTGTTAATATCAACAGCTAAGGGTTTTAGCTGTTTAAGAGCTTCTTCTATGTTATCTGCTCCCAGACCGCCGGCAAGTATATAGGGCAGCTCCAGTTCTCTGATCAGAGACCAGTTAAAACTCTGGCCTGTGCCTCCACTCTGACTGCCAATTTTTGTATCAAAAAGGAGATAATCAGCACTTTCTAGATACTTTTCAACTTCTGTCAGATCTTCTTGAGCTGCAATAGAAATGGCCTTAATACTTTTCAAAACTGTTCTGGCAAGCATTTTCGGCTCCTCACTGCCGTGAAACTGAATATAATCAAATAAACCGCTATTTTCAATCTCTGCTACTTTTTCCAGCTCAGGATTAACCACAACTGCTACCCGAGCGATAAAAGGCGGCAGATTATCGGTTAATTCTTTAACCTTTTCTAGAGTAACCTGCCGCGGACTTTTCGCCAGAATAAAACCCATAGCGTCAACTCCAGTATTAACTGCATAGGCAACATCTTCTCCCCGGGTCATTCCACAAAGCTTAATCATTGTTCTGTTCTCTAACAAAATATTCACCCCACAATTTTATTCTAAATTAATTGAGACCTAATTCTTTGATTTTAGCTGCTGGAGACTCTGCTCTCATTAATGTTTCTCCGATTAAAACTCCGTCTACTCCAATTTCTTTTAAAAAATCTAAATCTTCTTTAGTTTTAATTCCACTTTCAGCAATTAGATAATGATTGTCTCTCTCCCCAAGCTTCTCCAATTCTGCAGCTAACTCTGCTGTTGTTTTAAGTTGAACACTAAAATCATTTAAATCACGATTATTAATTCCAATTATCTCCGCCTCAGTTTTTAAAACTCGCTTTAAATCCGCCAGGCTGTGCACCTCAACTATTGCTTCCAACTTCAGCTCTCTGCAGATATCTAAAAATTTATTTAACTCCTGATCAGTCAAAATTGCTGCAATTAAGAGCACTACATCGGCTCCAATAAAAAAGCTCTCATAAACCTGCAGGGGATCAATAATAAATTCCTTCCTTAAAATCGGCAGCTCAGTCAGTTTTCTCATCTGCTTTAAAATCTGATTGTTTCCCTGAAAAAATTTCTGGTCAGTTAAAACTGAAATCCCTGCAGCACCTGCCTTTTCATAAGCTTTAAGCTGTACATCCGGTTTAAAATTTGGCTGAATAAGTCCTTTGCTGGGTGAGGCCTTTTTGATTTCTGCCAGCAGTGAAATCTTATCTGAAGCCAGCTTCTCTTTTAAGGATCTTCTCTTAGTTTTAAGTTCTTTGACTTCTTTCTTTTTATGCTCTACAATTTTATCTAAAATCATTTAGGATACCGCCCTAGAGCTGCTGTCAAGTGAGTTACTACAATTAATCAGTTCTTCTAATTTTTGCATAGCCTTACCGCTATCTATCAGTTCTTCTGCCAGCTGTACACCTTCCCGCAGACTCTCAACTTTATCCTCGACCAAAAATGCTGCTGCTGAATTAAGCAGAATCACATCTCTTTTAGGACCTTTTTTACCCTGCAAAATATCTAAGGTAATTTCTTTATTTTCTTCCGGCTCTCCTCCTAAAATTGATTCTAGTGATGCAGCTTTAAGTCCGGCATCTTCTGCTCTAAAATTATATTCTCTAATTTTTCCATCTTTTAAATAGGCTGTCTTATTTTCTCCTGCCAGGGAGAGCTCATCTACTCCACCGGCACCGTAAACAACCATTGCTGATTTTAATCCCAAGTTTTTGAGAACATGGGCCAGCGGCATTACCAATTCCTCTTTATAGACCCCCAGTATCTGATAATCAGCTTCTGCTGGATTGGTCAATGGTCCTAAAATATTAAAAATAGTTCTTAAACCAAGTTCTTTGCGGGGGCCAACCGCATATTTCATTGCCTGATGAAAATGAGGTGCAAACAAAAATGATATTCCAATTTCATCCAAACACTTTCCTGCCGCCTCAGGACTTAAATCAATTTTCACTCCTAAAGCTTCCAGCAGATCAGCACTGCCGCTTTTTGAAGAAACTGAGCGGTTGCCGTGTTTGGCAACATTCAGACCACCGGCTGCCATTACCAGAGCTGTGGTTGTAGAAATATTAAAGGTTCCTTTTTCATCACCACCGGTTCCACAGCTGTCGATCAAATCCCTAGCTTCAGTTTTTACTCCGGCTGCCTTACTGCGCATTACACTTGCTGCTCCGGTTATCTCATCAATTGTTTCTCCCTTCATCCTCAGACCAACCAAAAAAGCTGCCAGCTGGCTGTCTGTAGTTTTTCCTTCCATCACCATTGACATTGCTTCTTTCATCTCAGCTAATGTTAAATTCTCTCTGCTCACTACTTTATCTAAATGTTTATTAAACATCTTCTCTCCTCCTCTAAAACTAATTCTCATCTCAGCTAATTTTTTAAAAATAATTTTGCTAAAACCTTTAAAATTTATTTAAATTAAAACATTTTATTTTTTTCTCTAAATTAAAGCTCTAAAAAATTCTTAATTAGCTTTCTTCCAACCTCAGTTAAAATTGATTCTGGATGAAACTGGACTCCATATACAGGATAGTCTCTGTGCTTTAAGGCCATAATTTCACCTTCCTCACTTTCTGCCAGCACCTCAAGTTCTGGACTTAAGCTTTTTTGATCAACTATCAGAGAATGATAGCGAGCTGCCAAAAATCCGTTTTCAATCCCAGCAAATAATTTGTCATCTTTAACTTTTTTTATAGCTGAGCTTTTGCCGTGTACAATTCTATCTGCTTCAACAACTTCTGAACTAAAAACCTCCCCAATACACTGATGACCAAGGCAGACTCCTAAAATATCAATTTTATCCTTAAAATACTCGATCAGCTCTTTCGAAATTCCAGCATCATCTGGTCGACCGGGCCCCGGTGAAATTATAATTTTATCTGGAGCCATAATTGCTGCATCTTCAACACTCAACTTATCATTGCGCAGAACCTTTACCTGGTCAAATCCTTCCAGCAGGTGGACTAAATTATAAGTAAAAGAATCATAATTATCAATTACTAAAATCACGGATACCATCCTCTCTGACCACTTTTAGAGCCTCAAATAGAGCCTGCCCTTTGCTAAGTGTCTCCTGATATTCTTTGATCGGATCCGAATCAGCGACAATTCCAGCTCCAACCTGTAAGTTAAGCCTGCCTTCGACTAAAGAAAAAGTCCTGATTGTAATACAGCTGTCTAAGTTACCATTGAAACTTAAATAAGCTATAGTGCCTGCATAAACTCCCCGTGCTTCTTTTTCCAGTCCATCAATCAGTTCGACTGCCTTTATTTTAGGAGCACCTGAAACCGTACCAGCGGGAAAAACTGCCTGCAGCACATCCAGACTGTCCAGCCCCTCTCTTAAATCAGCTTCAACTTGAGAAACAATATGCATTACCTTTGAATAAAATTCAACCTCCATCAATTCTGTGACTTCCACACTTCCGGGAGCAGCAATTCGGCTTAGATCATTGCGGCCGAGGTCTAAAAGCATTGTATGCTCAGCCTTTTCTTTCTCATCATTTAAAAGGTCCATTTTCAGTTCCTGATCTTCTCTGCTGTCTTTACCTCTAGGTCTGGTTCCTGCCAGCGGCCTGGTCATTACCCTCTGACCTCTAACTCTGACCAGTACTTCTGGTGAAGAACCAATGATTCTAATCTCAGGAAAATTCAAATAAAAGGAATAAGGAGAAGGATTTACTGACCTTAAAGCCCGATATATCTTAAAAGGAGGTAGATCATTTTTTATAGAAAATTTCTGAGACAGTACAATTTGAAAAATATCTCCTGCCCTAATATGTGCTTTTGCCTTTTCTACCATCTTTTTATACTCTCTTTTTGAAGTATTAGATTTTAATATTTTTTTCTCTCTGCTGTCTAACTTAATTTTTTTAGGCTTCAATTCAGAACTGCTGTTTTCGATCTCAGTTTTCACCTTTTTAATTTCTTCTTTAGCCTGTAGATATATTTTTTCTTTTTCACCTCTACTTAACTCCTGATCAACTTTAAGATTGTTTATGATTTTTACTGTATTATGCAGATGATCATAGGCCAGAATTATCTTGCTCATTACCAGCAGACTAAGAGGAGTATTATCTTTCTTTAATTCTTTATCTGCTTCTAAATGATAAATTTGCTCCCATCTTTCTATCATCTCATAATTAAAATAGCCAACAAAGCCGCCGGAAAAAGGGGGTAATTTCTCATTTTCATAAACTTTAAGTTCGGCCAACTGCTGCTGAAGATAGGGCACTATCTCCTGCCCAATTAAATTTTCTTTTTTACCAGCTTTAATCACCTCTAAATGATCATTATAGTTTTTGATGACTGCTGCCGGCTTGAGACCAATAAAAGAGTAGCGGTCATTTTCTGAACTCTCTAAAAGATAGCTGTAGTCTTTATTTAAAGCTAATTTTTTATATAAAGAAATAGGAGTTTCGATATCTGCAATAAACTCATCATAAATTGGAATTAGATTATATTCTGCTGTTAATTCTAAAAATTCTTCTCTGTTCTTCATCTCTTTCCTCCTTAATATTTCAGTTTTCTGCCCTGAAATCAAAAAACGGTCAGAGCTTAATTAAAAGCCTGACCTTAGTTATCTTAAAGTAAGAGATTTTTTAGTTAAAAATAAGTATTTAATCCATTAATTTTTTGCTGTCTCTCCAATAATCAAGAAAAGATAGACTTAATTAAGTAAGATTAAATTTTAATATCAGAAGCTAAATGCCTCCAAAATATTTTAACTAAAAACAAAAAGCCACGTTTATATAAATAGATATAAACCTGGCCCATTAAATGCACAACAATATTGGCTCTGCTAATCTCATCTCTAACTCTTCTCTACTAATCTGGGCTCTTCTCATCTCGAATTTTTTCAAGTATATATTATTTATTCAGTATTGTCAAGAAAATATTTTCAGTTAACCCAGGGAAACATCTAAAAACATCATAACTGCAAAACCGAGCATTAAACCGGTAGTCGCTAAATGACTGTTCCCCTCAGAGTTTGCTTCAGGTATTAACTCTTCTCCTACTACAAAGATCATTGCTCCAGCAGCAAAGGCTAAAGCATAAGGTAGTATTGGTCTCATATAATAAACTCCTGCAGCTCCGATAACTCCAGCAATCGGTTCTACAATACCTGAAGACTGACCATAAAGAAAACTCTTTTTTGAAGAAAGACCCTCTCTTTTTAAAGGAATAGAAACAGCTGCCCCTTCCGGAAAGTTCTGCAGACCAATCCCCAATGCCAGAGCAACAGCTCCAGCAACAGAGGCAGAGGGGATATTAACTGCTGCTGCACCAAAGGCCACTCCAACTGCTAGACCTTCTGGAAAGTTATGTAAAGTAACAGCCAGAACAAGCAAAATACTCCTCTGCCATTTAGTTTTAATTCCTTCAGGTTCACTATTGGCTAAAGCAGGGTGTAAATGTGGTAATACAATATCAACCAGCCGCAAAAATATTCCCCCCATTAGAAAACCAATTACAGCGGGAATCCAACCGGCCACACCTAAATTTTCAGAAATTTCTATTGCTGGAGCAAGTAAAGACCAGAAACTGGCTGCTATCATCACTCCAGCAGCAAAGCCAAGCATGCCATCAAGAAGTCTGCGGTCTACCTCGGTAAAAAAGAAAACAACCCCAGCTCCTAAAGCTGTGACAAACCAGGTAAATAATGTTGCCAACAGGGCCTGGGTTATTGGTGATACAGTATTTAAAAAATCTAGAATCATCAAACCACCTCCAATATTAATAAATTAAAAATTTTTATCAAAACTATAAATTTAGATCTTTATATTTGGAACTATTTATATCATACATTAAATAAAGTGAAATTAAAAGATAAAAAATATCTAATTCTATTGATATTTTAAGATAAATAAAGTATGATATAAATAAAGATTTATATAAATATCTATTTACTTCGAGGTGATAGAGTGAAATTCTGCTTGCAAACCTCGAGGGCTTGCCCCGAGGAGGATCAAGAGGAGGGTCAAAATGATTAATAATAAGGATATAAATAAATTATCTAATCTATTTCAATTATTAGCAGAAAAAAATAGATTAAAAATTATTTTTGCTTTAGAAGACAAAGCTTTGTCAGTCACAGAAATAACAAAAATAACCGAATTATCTCAGCCTTTAGCATCTTTTCACTTAAAAGCTCTAAACGAAGCTGGATTAATTAAAAAATTTAGGAAATCTTCATTTGTCTATAATAAGTTAGTCAATAAAAACCTACTCCTTTTAATTAAAAGCTTTCTTAATTTTAGTGCTGAGCAATTTGAAGAAAACGAAAATCCAGATAGTTTCTATTTTCCTTTTCCACCCTGGAAATAATCTTTTATTCAAACTTAATTGGAGGTGTTAAATATGACAGTAGGTTCTTGTGGAGAAAGTGAAAACAAAGAAAATAATGGAGGTAATAATATGATGCCAGATATGGCTAAAAAAATGATGTCCAAAATGCAGAATAGCAGCTTTAGCCCTCAAAAAATGTGTGAAAATATGACTGCTTCAATTGAAAAAACAGCAAAATTAGCTGGTCAGGCAAACGATGAAGTCCAAATGTTATTTGAAGAGTGGGCAGGAGAAGTTGAAAAAGAATTATTAGTAATTTTAGAAAATAATTGTCAGACTGATAATCAAAATTTTGATGCTGCTGAAATTGCTGATAAGCTAAAAGTTAGTGAAAATACAGTTCTTTTCTTTTTAAGCAGATTAATTAAAGATAAAAAAGTTGAAGTAGTAAAATTAAAAATAAAGTAAAATTTTAGGCAAGGAGGTTTTAGTATGCCCTTTTTCTTTAGCGGATTCTGGATGCTGCCAATGTTTATTATGCCAATAATGGCCTTTTTAATGATCTTCTTTCTCTATAAAAAAGGATTCTTTAATTTTATTTTTGAACAATTTAATAATCAAAAACAACATTCTAATTTAAATCAGGATAATCTGCTCGAAAATAAAAAAGTTCTAGAAATTATTAAATTAAGATATGCAAAAGGAGAAATATCAACTGAGGAATATCACGAACTAAAAAATGAGTTAAAGAATTAAAGTCTTTAAGGGTTCAACTTGAAATTATATCCATTATTAAATTCACATTATACTGTTACTGCTTATACTATTAATGCAGCCTGATAGTCTTAATAATTTACAAATAATTTTAAAATGGAAGCACTTTCATTAATCAAGTTTCTCTGATATAATTTAGTCGAAAGGTAGGTGAACATTTTGAAAAAATATTTTGAAGTTGATGAATGGCAAGTTATTGAAAATGATTTTGATAAAAATTACAACCGAGTTACCGAGAGTGTTATGAGTCTAGGTAACGGTCATATGGGCCTTCGAGGGAATTTTGCTGAAAATTACACTGGAGACAGCCTGCAGGGTACATATATTGCTGGTGTCTATTATCCGGATAAGACTATCGTTGGTTGGTGGAAAAACGGGTATCCGGAATATTTTGCTAAAATTGCTAATGCTGCCAACTTTATCGGTATAAATTTACAAATAGATGGTACAGAAATTGATTTAAATAAAGTTGATTTCAGTAATTTTAAACGGGTATTAAATATGAAAAAGGCTTTTTTGGAAAGATCTTTTACTGTTGAGCTGGAAAACAATCGGGTTGAAATTATAGAAAAAAGATTTTTAAATCAAAAAAATAAAGAACTAGCTGCTGTTAAGTATCAAGTCCGTCCTCTTGCTCAAGATGCTGAAATAGTTTTAATTCCTCATCTTGATGGTGATGTCAAAAATGAAGATGCAAATTATAATGAATTTTTCTGGGAAGGACTAAAAAAGAAAAATAATAAAGGTAAAGCTCTGCTTTCAATGAAAACCAGAAAGTCTGATTTTGTTGTAGCTACTGCTATGAATTGGGATTTAAATAAAAAAGAACGCAAAGTTGAGCTGTTAACAGGACCAGGAGATGAAAATTATGTTGGTAATAAAATAACACTTAAAGCTGCTGCTGGAGAAAAAATTGAGCTAAATAAATATATTGCTGTCTGCACCAGCAGAGACTATGAAGAAAATTTAGTCAGCAAAAAAGCAGAAAAAAAAGCTGCTGCAGCAGAATTCAGAGGCTACGAAGATCTTTTTACAGAACATAAAGAGGCCTGGGCCAAAATTTGGCAGGAAAGTGATATTAAAATTAAAGGTGATCCAGAAGCACAGCAGGGAATTCGCTTCAACATTTTTCATCTCAATCAAACTTATACCGGCCATGATCCCCGTTTAAATATTGGACCTAAAGGATTTACAGGAGAAAAATATGGTGGCTTAACTTACTGGGATACAGAGGCTTACTGTCTTCCCTTTTATCTCGCTACCCACAGTGAAGATGTTTCTCGAAATTTATTATTATATAGATATAATCACTTAGAAAAAGCAGTTGAAAATGCTGATAAATTAGATTTAGAAGGTGCTCTTTACCCAATGGTGACAATCAATGGTGAAGAATGCCATAATGAATGGGAAATAACCTTTGAGGAAATTCACCGTAATGGAGCCATAGCTCATGCAGTTAAAGATTATGTGGATTATACAGGTGATGAAGAATATATTAAAGAATATGGAATCCCAGTCTTAGCACAGATTTCACGATTTTGGGCTGACAGAGCTCATTTTAATTCCCACAAAGATAAGTATATGATTCTGGGAGTAACAGGTCCAAATGAGTATGAAAATAATGTCAACAATAACTGGTATACTAATCGAATAGCAGTCTGGACACTAAATTATACACTTGAAAATTTAGAACAAATCAAAAAAAATGATCCTGCTAAATATGAAGAATGGATTTCTGAACTTGAACTTGAAGATTCTGAGCTTGAATTATGGCAGGATATGACCGAAAAAATGTATTATCCTTATCTTGAAGAATTTGATGTTTATTCTCAGCAGGACGGCTATCTTGACAAAGAACAAAAATTAGTTTCCGACCTGGAGGAAGAAGATATTCCACTGCATAAAAACTGGTCCTGGGACAAAATTTTACGCTCACCTTATATTAAACAGGCAGATGTGCTGCAGGGAATCTATTACTTTAAAGAGGACTTTGATCGTGCCAGTATCGCCCGCCACTATGATTTTTATGAACCGCGTACTGTCCATGAGTCTTCACTTTCTCCCTGTATTTATTCGCTTCTGGCAGCTGACCTTGAGCGGGAAGAAAAAGCATATCAGCTGTATTTAAGAACTGCCCGCCTCGATCTTGATAACTACAATACTGATACAGATGATGGCCTGCATATTACAAGCATGGCCGGAACCTGGATGTCAATTGTTAAAGGCTTTGCCGGTTTTAAAGTGCAAAATGATCAGGTAGAATTTAGACCATTTTTACCAGAAGCCTGGGATGGATTTAACTTTATGATTATATTTAGGGGCCGCAGAATTAAAGTTAATGTTGAACAGGAAGAAACTACTTTTTATCTAGAAGCTGGGGCTGATTTAAAAATTAAAGTTTATGGTCAGGACTATCTGCTAAACCAGAAAGAAGAACTTGTAGTTGAAAAGTAAAGAAAATTGCTTAAAAATGAAACTAAAAAATAATGAAAAAGTAAAAACTCCAGCAGACTAAAATTAATCTCGCTGGAGTTTTTCTTATATCTCTCTTTTAATTAAATCTTTAAATTCTTTTAAACTACCCCGCCATTCTATCGGATAATCACTGCCTTTTCTTTTAATTAATTTATCTTCAATAATAAAAGTTTTGATTCCTAACTCTGCAGCTGCAGCATCTTCTTTTAAATCATTACCAATCATTAAACAGTTTTCAGGATCTACATTAATTTTTTCTAATATTTCCTGATAATAATTGGGGTTTGGTTTAGAATAACTCATATTTTCATAATGGGTTAAAAGCTCAAAATCAGCGGGATCAATACCTGTCCAGCTTAGTCTTTTTTCAACTGCCTTTTTGGGAAAAAGAGGATTTGTTGCTAAAACAAGCTTTTTCCCCTGTTTTTTTAGATACTTAATAATTTCTAAAGGAGTTTCCTTATCAATTTCAAAATATTTACCTAAGGCCTCAAATTTATTTTGATAAAATTGATCAAATCGTTCTTTTATCTGCTCAACCTCAGTCTGCTTATTAATATCTATTTTTTTCATAAACTCTTCCATAAAAGCCTGCTGATTGCTTGAACTACCATCATTCTTTATCATTTTCTGGGTAGAAGCCATTAAAAGATTAATAAAATCACTTTGCTCTTCAAACAAATCTTTAAATTCCAAAGAAAGAGCTCTAAAATAGTGCTTTAAAAACTCTTCTGTTTCAATTGTTAAGAGTGTTCCATCTAAATCAAAAAGAAAAACATCTTTATCTTTAAACAAAATTTAACCTCCTATAGATTCCAATCTAAATTTATTAATTAACTGAGAATTTTTCTTAAAATTTTTCCATCAGTGGTAGAAAATCTGTTTCATCAACTAAAATATCTACAAATTCCTGCAAATATTTTCGATCAAGCTCATCAAAACGAGATTTCTGAGGACTGTCAATATCTAGAACAGCTATAACTTCTCCGGCAACTATTATCGGCAGCACAATTTCTGATTTAGAATTTGAATCACAGGCAATATGGCCGGGAAACTGATGTACATCTTCTACCACCATTATTTTGCGCTGAGAATAAGCTGTACCACAAACCCCTTTGTCTTCCTCAATCCGGACACAGGCTGTTTTCCCCTGAAATGGGCCCAAAACAAGCTGGTCATTTTTCCAAATATAATAGCCAGCCCAATTAATATCATCCATAAACTCAAATAAAAGGGCAGAGCTATTTGCTAAATTAGCCAGCCAATCTCCTTCAGGCTGAATTAAAGCCTTCAAAGCCTGGTTCATCTCCTGCAGCTTTTCTTCTTTCTTAATCACTATAATCATTCCTTTCTCTATTTTAAAAATAAGTTAAATGCTTAAAAATAATGGGACTAAAATTGGCACCAGTGTTGAAAGCACTGCTCCACTAATAAAAGCCGGAATCACAACTGCTTCTCCCCCTGCTTCCTTAACAAGTGGTAAGGTAACATCCATTGTTGTTGCACCACCCGGAGCAATTGCTGCCAGGCTGCCAAAATATTTAGCAACAAAGGGCAAAATCATAACAGTCAATAGTTCTCTAAAAACATTTGTCAAAAATGCCAGTGATCCCAATTCTGCACTATGTAACTTAGAAATTAAAACTCCAGATAAACTGTACCAGCCAAAACCCGCTCCAACTGCAGCTGATTCTCCAAGCGAAAAGTTAAATACAAAACCAATTATAACAGTTCCCAACACAGAGGCGGCAGCAATCAGAAGTGGGATTACAATCAATTTCCAGCCCATCAGCTTTAAATCTTCAATAATTTCACGGCTTGCACCAATGTCAATTCCAACTCCAAAGAGCAGCACAGCTAAAGCATAATTGGTTATTAAATCCAAGAATACTGCTTCTCCACCGTTTAAGAAAAAATATCCTGTTAGAATACCGAGCACAACTGATGAAAAAATTAAAATTGTCATTGTATTATCCGCATTTTGTTCTTCAATCTCTGACTCTGTATCAGGATCAGCTCCCAAAAGCAGATTATTTAAGTCTAAAATCTTAACAAAAATTATCACTGCTAAAACACTAAAAATAATGCTGACTGCTGCAAAAACTAGAGCCTGAAAACCAATTTCTCCAAGCTGAAGAAAAATCTTCTCATTACTTCCCAGGTTAGCTCCCATTGCCAGCAGTAAAATAACAAGCCCAATTTTTGTTATTAGGTCTGCAAATTTTACAAAGTAATTTTTTTCGTCTAAGTGAAAACCTAATAATATTCCTGTAAATAAAAATAAAATTATTAAATAAAAATCCAACTCTACCCCTCCACCATTATTCTATATAATTTTTAGTAACATATTGAGAAGTCATTGCTCTTAACATTGCACTATAATTAATTTTAAAATTTAAAATATCTCCCACTTCTAGTTTGCCAGCTGCCTCAGTTACATCAGTTATTAAATGATCACTGCTGCATCCTAAAACTTCTACACCTTCTAGTTCTGGATAAAGACCATGATAATCTATATCCTGTTTGCCAACTGCTAAAATAGCCCGCTGACGCAGACCTTTATCGGCTATAATTTGACCTCTTCCCTGGCCTCCAAAAGCCATCTCTCCTTCAGGATTTGAAGGTTTTTCTTTTAATTCAATTATTTCTGCCTTAAGATGAAAATTATAATGATTAAAACCTTCAATTAAAGATTCATTTATAATATCTGTACCAAGCAGAACTGCCTCCCCCACCCTTAAATTGCTTATTTCAGCTGCTAAGTAGTCGTTTTCTAGAAGTCTTAAAGCAGCAGTATTACCAGCAGATAAAATTTCTAGGCTTCTTCCTAGTTTAGTTTCAAGCTCTTTTTTTATATTTATTAACTTTTTTGTATTATTTTCATCTGGAATAATTCCAGCAAAACAACCTAAATTGGTACCTATACCTTTCATAATAACATTTGGCATCTCTTCAATTTTTAGAGCCAGATCTGCTAAATCAGCTGCCAAAATTCCCTCTCTTCTATCACCAATGTCAACCATAACTATTAAATCAATTTTTTTATCAACCCGCTGTGCCTCTTTTGAAATCAGCTCAGCAATTTTAAGTTCTGTAACTAAAGAGACATCTGTATAACGGACAATTTCTTCCACCTCAGAAGCCATAGGAATTCTGAGCATTAAGGCTTCTCCCTGATAACCAACTTCTCTAAACTTAATTATATTTTCAATTCGAGAGTCGGCTATACTCCCTACTCCCGCCTGCTGATAAGCTTTAAATACATTTGTGTCACCAGCTAAGCCTTTGACAACTGCTGTTAATTTTATATTTTTTGCTTCTAGCTTTTCTTTTAATTTTGCTGCATTCTCTTCAATTTTATTTACATAAATATCAAGCTGTGGATAATTCAATTAAAATCCTCCCCATAAAATTAATTTAAGATGTTTATAATTTATAATTATATTATACTCTACAATTGACAATTCTTCAATTATCAGCTTTTAATTGAACAAAATGTCCTTCGGACAATCTGTATAATACAGTAAGGTTAAATTTTGTTGATAGCGGAAATTATGAAACTATAAATATTATCCACAACAAACCATTAGGTATAATTTCCTGGCTAATAAAAAACCCGACCAAAAGGCCGGGCTTAAATACTAGCTAGATATTATTAAGATTTATTCAAGATTTATTCGATATCGATTGTACGTTTTTTGACGGGTGTCTGTTCTAATTTTGGTAGATGAACTTTTAAAATACCTTCATCATATTCTGCCTTAATTTCATCCTGATCTACATTTTCCAGGTAGAAACTGCGGGTATATTTACCCTGTCTTCTTTCACGACGAATATAATTTTCTTTCTTTTCTTCTTTTTCTTCCTGATGCTCAGCCGAAATAGTTAGATAATCATCATTGAGCTCAAGCTTAATATCTTCCCTTTTCATACCAGGCATTTCAGCTTCAATAGTATATTCGTCATCACTTTCTTTAATATCAACTCTAAAACTGCGTCCTGCAAAGTCCATCACATCACCAAAGAAACCAGAGACCAAGCTGTTAAATGGATCTTCTTCTCTTTCAGCAACATCTCTCCGACTGCGGTTTCTAAATGGTACTAAATCAAACATAAAACCACCTCCGAATTTGATTAATAGTATTTTTTTACCTTTATTCTCTACTATTATTATAAGCCTAAAGTCAGAGAAGGTCAAAAAACTAAAAACGCTATTTTTGTTAAATAATTTTGTTTAAATTAATTTAGCTCTTTTAATCTCTTTTATTCTTAGTTTTAAGTCATAAATCTCTTCCCTTTAATAAAGATTTTTTGAACTTTAAAATTACTATCAAAAATTACTAAATCAGCTTGATAACCAGCTTTAATCTTTCCTAACTTATGATCCAATCCTAATTTCTGGGCCGGATTTAAAGACACCATTTTAAATATTTCAGGAATCGATATCTCAGTTATTTCCATTAAATTACGAACTGCCTGATCTAAAGTTAAAACACTACCGGCCAGCACACCCGATTCTAATCTCGCTGCACCCGCTTCTACAATTACCTTCTGACCTCCTAACTCGTATTCTCCATCTTCCAGACCTGCTGCCTCCATGCTATCAGAAACTAAAATAATTTTATCTATACCCTTAGCTTGAATTGTAAAACGGTCGACTGCCTGATGATGGTGAATCAGGTCAACAATTAGTTCAACTGTGGCGTCAGAATCAAATGCTGCGCCAACAAGACCTGGTTTACGGTGGTGGAGACCAGTCATTGCATTATATAAATGGGTAAAGTGATTCATTCCTGCTTGATAAGCCTCCTGAAACTCTTCGTATGTTGCAGCAGAGTGGCCGGCAGAAGCTGTTATATTATTTTTTTTAAGTTCTTTTATTAATTCAAGTGCACCATCAATTTCCGGTGCCATAGTTACAATTTCCACAATATCATAATAATCCTGAAGCAGTTCTAAATCAGGCTTAATTAGATTTTTACTATTTTGAGCTCCAATATAATCAGGACTAATAAAAGGTCCCTCAACATGAGTACCTAAGACTTGAGCTCCCCTTAATCCCTGTTTTTTAGCCTGACGAATATTTTCTAAAGCAGAATGGATTTGATTTCTAGCCATTGTCATTGTTGTCGGCAGAAAAGCTGTGACACCATGTGCTGCCAGAACCTGGCTGATTTCAGTGAGCGCCTCAGGCGAAGCATCCATGGTATCAAAACCTCCACCACCATGAATGTGGGTATCAATCATTCCTGGGCTTAAATAACCTCCCTCTGCCTCAATAATTTCTGTATCTGGACCAGCTTCTAAATTATAAGCAGCCACTTTTTCAATTCCAGACTCAGAAAAAAGCAGAGAACCATTTCGAATAATTTTATCTTCTAAAATTATATTTGCTTTTGTTATTAATCTCTTCATTCATTTTCATCCTCATTTTTTTCTTGATCATCTTCAGCAATATCTTCACTGTCAAACTCGGCATATTCTTTCAGTTTTTCTTGAACTGCACTGTGGACTTTTTCTGCTTCTTCACCCAGCATAATTTCTAATGCTTGATCTATTTCTTCAATGCTGTAAAGATTAAATTCCTTATTTTCAACTGCAGCAATAACTTCTTCTTCCAGCATTAAATTATCTAGATTTCTCTGCGGAATAATAACACCCTGTTCCCCTGTTAAACCCTTTGCTTGACAGACTTTGAAAAATCCTTCAATTTTTTCATTAACTCCGCCAATTGGTTGGATAACTCCTTTTTGATTCATAGAGCCGGTTATAGCTATATCCTGTCTAATTGGCATTCCCGAAAGTGAGGATAAAAGAGCCACTACTTCGGCACAGGTTGCGCTGTCACCATCAACTCCACCATAGCTCTGTTCAAAGGCAATAGAAGCTGTTAAGCTTAAGGGAGTTTTCTGGGCATATTTACCACCTAAATAGCCTGTTAAGATCATAACCCCTTTACTGTGAATCCTGCCGCTCATTTTAGCCTCGCGTTCAATATTTATTACACCTTCTTTACCTAAATAACTGCGGGCTGTAATGCGAGCTGGACGACCAAAACTATAATTGCCTGCCTGATAAACCGAAAGTCCATTAATCTGACCAACTTCCTGACCGCTAACATCAAGCAGTAAATGATCCCGATCTATCTGCTCCTGTATTTTTTCTTCTAGTAGATTTGAGCGCATTTCTTTTTCATCAATCGCTTTTTTAACAGAACTGGCACTTACTACTTCTTCCCCATAGCTGTCTGCCCAAACATCTGACTCGTATAAAATTTCAATAATTTCATTAAATTTAGTTGATAATTTTTCCCGATCTCCTGTTAAGCGGGAACTAAAATCAATCATCGCCGCTACTGCCCCCGAGCTAAATTCTTTCAGCTGATCCCTCTTAATTACCGAAGAAATGAAATCAGCAAATTTAGCAATATTTTCTTTGTTTCGGGTCATTTCAGTATCAAAATCAGCTTTAATTTTAAATAACTCAGAAAACTCATCATCATAATTATAAAGTAAATAGTAAATATAAGGAGAACCAATCATGATAATTTTTAAATCGAGTTCTACTGCTTCAGGCTTTAAAGTAATAATTGGCACACTTCTATATTGTTCTCCTATATTTTCAACAGTTATTTCTTGGTTAATTAAAGCTCTTTTTAAGGTATCCCAACAAAATGGATTTGTCAGCAGATCTTTAGCATGAACAATTAAGAACCCCCCATTAGCTCTGTGTAGAGAACCACTTCTAATCATTGTAAAATTGGTAGTTATTGTTCCAAATTGACTTTTACCTTCAATTTTACCAAATAAATTATAGTAAGTAGGATTTTTTTCATAAATTACAGGTGCACCATCTGTTTTACTGTTATTGACAAATATATTTATTTGATAGCGAACAAAAAAACTACCATCATCATTCTGCTGCATTGCTAGAAAAGGATTTTGCTGGTTGTTGTCATTTTCATTGCGGAAACGATCAATATTATCTACAATATCATCCTGAACTTCCTCTAAATAATCCGCTATTTCTTCACAGTCTTCATATTGATTTTTTAAGTGACAAATTATTGGCTGGACAATAGAAATACCTATCTTTTTTTCTAAAGCTGATAGCTCATCTTGAGCTTTTTCTTTGATTGAGCGAATTTCCCGCATAACCTGTGAAATCTCATTTTGTATTTTTTGACTTTCATTACGAATTTCTTCTTTTTTATCTTCATCCATCTCTTGAAAATCTTCGCGAGAAATAGGCTCTCCATCTTCATCAATCGGAACCGGTACCAAACCTTGAGATGTGTTTTGAAGCAAAAATCCTCTTTCTTTAGCTGAGGATTCAAATTCCTGCATTAGTTTATTCGATTTTGGTTGATATTCATTCAATATTTCTTTTCTTTCTTTTTCGTATTCTTCACCTTCGAAAGCACGTGGGATTTCTTCCTGTAATTCCTCTATAATCTTATCCATATCATTTTTTAAATCATTTCCCATCCCGGCGGGAACTCTCATAACTCGAGGCTCTTCTGGTTCAGAAAAATTAAAAACATAAAGTATATCTTTAGGCTGCTCCATCTCAGCTGCTTTTTCTTCTGTCATATTTTCAGCATAAGTTGATTTTCCTGTTCCAGACTCACCTACCATAAAAATATTATAACCATTTTTATCAACTCTCATCCCAAAATCAAGAGAGTCTGCTGCTCTATTTTGACCAATGATTTCTTCATCAATTGCAGAAAGTTCTTCGGTAGTATCAAAATCTAATTGTTCAGCCTTAAAATTGTAGTTCAACTTTGATCTAGATATTTTATATTTATCCATTTTACACACTCCTCTGCATTTAATCTAATATCTTCTATAATACATGAAAATTCTGACTAAAACCCTTTAATAATAATTTCGTCAAAAATTAAATATATCCTGCTTTAAAAATTAGTTTTGATTTAATTTGGTATCTCAAAAAAGGAAATCCCTATAGTATTGAATTAAAACTTTAACTTTAAATAAAGCCTTTAGGAAAAAGTTGAAATTTTTTTTCAACTAAGATAAAATGATGTTAGGATATGTTATTTTTTTAACAATATTTAGGGGGTGTATAAAATGACCAAAGATTTATACAGCATTCCGGACATAATTATGAGTAGGCTGCCTGTTTATTATCAGCATTTAAAAAAATTAAAAGAATCCAACAAAACATATGTCTCATCTGAAGAACTAGCAAAATTAACTGGATTTAGCAGTTCATTAATTAGAAAAGATTTAAGCTATTTTGGCACATTTGGTCGTAAAAGTTATGGCTATGATATTTTTTGCCTTTTTCAACAGATACGTATCATTATGGGTTTTAATTATAATAAGAAAATTATTTTGATTGGTGCAGGTCATTTAGGTCAGGCTTTGGCCTATAATAAGGGGTATATTGAAAGAGGCTATAAACTAACAGCTGTCTTTGACAAAAACCCAAAATTAATTGGTTTGGTAATCAATGATCTTGAAATTAAAAGTATCAGTGATTTAGAAAATTATCTATCTGAAAACAAAGTTGATGCTGCAATTTTAACAGTTCCTGAAGCAGCTGCTCAAAAAACAGCCGACCGCCTTGTAGCTGCAGGAATTAAAGCTATCTGGAGTTTTGCAGAAGTTCCCATAAAAGTACCAGCTGATGTTTTAGTAGAAGAACAATTAATTAATGAAGGGCTTTGTAAATTATCAGTAAAAATGAATCAGCCTCGAATCAATAAATCTGAAGTCGAAGAGGACTTTGACTGCGAGCAAAAGTAGAAATTTTAGTTTCAAACTAACTCTGCTATAAAAGTTTCAATCCCTGCCCCAAATAATTCAAAATTAAAATCATTAATAGTCTTAGTTGTTTTTACTTTACCACCTTTCAGTAAAGTTATTTGATCAGCTAGTTCTTTAATTTGCCTGCGGTCATGGCTGACCATCACCACTGTCATCTCATCAGTAACCAAATCAGCAAAATGAGAATTGAAAAAATAAATACTCTCTTCATCTAAATTTGTAGTTGCTTCATCAACAAATAAAATTTCCGGCTCAGAGATTAGAGCTCTAGCAATAGAAGTTTTTTGTTTTTCTCCACCAGAAAGTGTATAAGCAGACTGCTCTAACAAATTACTGATCTCCAGTCGGCCAGCCATTTCCCTTACTTTTTTGTCTATTATGCTTTGTTCAATATTTCTCAATTTTAAAGGCAGAGCAATATTATAGAAAACATTACCCCGGTACAGATAAGGGTCCTGCCAGATTACAGAAAATTTGCGCCTTAAAGCTAAATTTTGTTCATCTTTATTAATTTTACGACCTTTATAATAAATTTCACCCCGAAAATCCTGTTCAACCAGACTTAAAATATTTAAAAGAGAGGTTTTACCGCTGCCATTCCCCCCAATAATAAAGTTAAATTTATTTTTCAAAACTGCAAATTGATCAATATCCAGAATGGTTTTACCTCTGCAGATCTTTTTGATATTTTTAACTTCAATAATTTTATCTTCTAGCATAGTTTTTTCCCTCCTGCAGAAAATAAGTGACAAAATTAATTAAAAATGAAAGTGATAAAAGAATTATTCCTAAAGCTAGGGCAAAGGCAAAACGACCCTTATTTGTTTCCAGTGACATAGCAGTAGTAATAGTTCTGGTTACACCTTTAATATTTCCACCAAGCATCATTGAAACTCCAATTTCTCCTAAAACTCTGCCAAAGCCAGCAATTACTGCTCCAATAATCCCATATCTGGCTTCTAAAATTAAAAGTTTAAACTTCTGACTGCGGCTGGCTCCCATCGAAATTGCTGTTTTGTATAATTTTTCATCCATTGAAAAAATTATATTTCTTATTAGAGCAGTTATTAATGGTATGATCAGTATTACCTGGCCCATTATAATTCCAGCTGGTGTAAACAAAAGATCCAGTTCTCCCAGCACTCCTCTCCGGGATATTAATGAGTAAACAAAAATTCCGACCACTACTGTCGGCAGACTGAGCATTGTATTTAAAATAATGTTAATAAACTTTTTTGTTTTAAACTTATTGCGGGCAATTAAAACTGCCAGCGGCATAGAAATTATTGAAGCAATAAAGGTTGAGGTAATAGAAATTTTAAGTGAGGTTGCAACCACCTGTATAACCTCTTGATCCAGAGTTATTATTAACTGCAGTGCTCTTAATATTGCATCAGTATAATAGTCCACTTTTTACCTCCTGAAATAAAATTAGATTAGCCGGCCGCAGAAATTAAAACTACAGCCAGCTATTATTGTGTTTTTTTAAATCTATTCTTCTAAATTTTCTGCTTCAATTGCAGATGGATAGAATAACTGCTCACCATAACGCATATAATTATTAATTATACTCTGACCCTGCTGAGAAGTTACATATCCGGTAAAGGCCATTGCCATCTGGTAATTTACATGGGTATGATAGGCCGGGTTGATCGGAATAATTCCATAAGGATTAAAAAGCTCAGGATCTCCACTATTTACTATTTCCAGCTCAATATCTCCACTGTAGGCTAAATATGTTCCCCGATCAGCCAAAATATATGCCTGACGCTCATCTGCCATATTAATACTGGGACCCATACCCTGACCGCTTTCTAAATACCAGCTGCCAGCGGGAGTTATACCTGCACTATCCCAGATTGATAATTCTTTTTTATTGGTTCCAGAATTATCACCGCGGGAAACAAATTCTGCTTTTTCAGCTTTAATTTTTTGAAAAGCTTCAACTGCAGTTTCTGTATCTCTGATTCCCGCTGGATCAGATGGTGGTCCTAAAATAACAAAATCATTATACATTACATCTCTTCTGTTAACTCCATAGCCATTGGCTACAAATTGATCTTCTGCCTCTCTGGCATGAACAAAGATAATATCAGCATCTCCATTACGCCCAAGTTCAATAGCAGCCCCGGTTCCTACTGCTACTACATCTACTCTGACATCAAATTTTTCCTCAAAAGGAGGCAGCAATTTATCCAGTAAACCTGAATTCTCTGTACTGGTTGTGGTGGCCATTGTTAAAACTTCCTGAGCAGCAGCTGCTGTTGTAAAAATCAGCATAAAAATAAGTAACGATAATAAGATTTTCTTACTTGACATAGTAATCCCCCTAATTTTTTGATTTCTCTTTATTTTTTTCCTAATTCAAATCAAATTTTAAAGCGAGTCAGCTGAAAAAAATCCAGTCAAAAAAATAACTTCCGGCAGCATAACCGGAAGTTTTAGGGCGGATTGAAGTTAATGCAATCCAAATCGATCACTCCTTTCCATTCCGGGAGGCCTAAAGGTTTTCCCTTAAACCCTGTCGGTGTACTCAGCATAACTATTTGTCTTAGCTTGAATACACTCGGAGTTGTGCAACTATTCTTACATTAATAATATATTCTTTTTAATTTAAAGTCAAGCAAATTTAACTTTAATTTCCTTAAATTGTTTGTCTTTAACAGAGATAAACTCTTGCTTCATATGGTCTTAAACTTCCACTGAGTTCAAAATCAGCCTCTTTCTGATAGTTATTTAAAATCAGCTCGGCTGTTTCAACTTCCACTTCCTCAGTTAAATCATAATCAACTCTCTTTCTGCTGAAATTTAGCAGTATCAGCAGATTATTTTCTTCCCCCCGTCTCTGATAAGCATAAATATTTTGATCTTCTTTAAGTAAAATATCATATTCTCCATAGGCAAAAACAGGATATTTTTTGCGCAGGGAGATCATCCTTTGATAATATTTAAAAACTGAGTCTTCAGCAGCTAAATCCTTTTCGACATTGACTGCTGGATAATTTGTATTCAGCTTCAGCCAGGGTTCAACCTCTGAAAAACCAGCATATTTATTGCTATTCCAGTGCATTGGTGTACGGGCATTATCTCTGGTTCGATAATTAGCAATTTCTAAAATCTCGTCTTCACTTAATTCTCCCTTTGCCTGAACTTCCTTAATATAGCCCCGAGTTTCAATATCATCAAAGTCATCTAAGGATTCAAAACTAATATTGGTCATTCCAATTTCTTCTCCCTGATAAATAAAAGGAGTTCCTCTTAAGGTATGCAGCATTGTCCCCAGCATCTTGGCAGATTCCTTGCGGTACTCACCATCATCACCATAGCGGGAAACAATTCTTGGCTGATCATGATTGCAGAAATACAGGCTGGTCCAGCCGTTATTTTCCTGCAGCTTATACTGCCACTCACTCATTAAATCTTTAAGTTCTGTCAGATCCCAGTCAGTAATCTTATCCCAGCCTTCTTTGCGGTCAAATTCTAAATGTTCAAAAGGGATAACCATTGAGAATTCTTTTCGTTCTTCTTTAACAAATTTTAAGGCCTCATCTTTATCCACAAAAGGAGTTTCACCAACTGTCATTGCCTCATAATTGTTAAATGTCTCAGCTGCCATTTCCTGTACAAATTCATGCACTCGAGGACCATTGGCAAAGTATTCATGTCCCTTCTGTCCAGCTTCAGCTCCGTCAGGAAAGCGCTGGTCTTTAGAGATTAAATTAATTACATCTAACCTGAAACCATCTACACCCTTTTCCAGCCACCAGTTAATCATCTCATAAATTTCCTGACGCAGTTTTGGATTTTCCCAGTTTAAATCCGGCTGTTTGGGAGAGAACAGGTGAAGATAATATTGATCAGTCTGCTCATCATATTTCCAGGCTGAACCTCCAAAAAAAGACTTCCAATTATTGGGTGGACCATCATTTTTACCATCTTTCCAAATATAATAATCTCGATAGGGGTTACTTTTACTTTTTCGTGATTCTTGAAACCACTGATGTTCATCTGAACTATGATTAATTACTAAATCCATAATTAACTTAATCTCTCTTTCATGCAGCAGCTCCATTAGTTCTTCTAAATCTTCCATTGTACCAAACTCATCCATAATATCCTTATAATCACTGATATCATAACCATTATCATCATTGGGAGACTGATAAACCGGGTTTAACCAGACTGCATCTACACCCAGCTGATCTAAATAATCAATTTTTTCTATAATCCCTCTCAAATCTCCAATTCCATCATTGTTACTGTCCTTAAAACTGCGGGGATAAATCTGATAAACCACAGCTTCTTTCCACCATTTTTTATTCATCGTTAAACCTCCAGTTATAATTATTTAAGCCGCTTTTCCTGCAGCCTGATCTGTTACTTTTTTTATCAAATTATTGATAGTTAAAAACAATATAAATAAAATTGTAATAAAAATTGGAATTATCTCTAAAGAAATATTTTGTGCCAGCACCCCTGCCAGTCCGGGAAGTAAGGCTCCACCTAATCCTGCAGCAGAAATCTGCATCCCGATAGTATTAGTTGTATGCTCCTTACCTACCCTGTAAGAAGTGCTTGAAATCAGAGCTGGAAAAATTGGTGCTATTGCAAGTCCAGTTATAGCAATTCCAAACAGTGATAACCCCTGTGATAAGTTAACTGCTATTAAAATGCTGCCAAAAAGACCTAGTACCGCAGCATATTTAGTAATTTTTCGGCTTAAGAACTTGTATGCTAAAAATCCGGCTAAAATTCTGCCGATTGTAAATGAACCCCAGTACACACTGACCCAAAATCCGGCCAGGGCTGTACTAATTCCTCTGGATTCTGTAAATAAAGTATAAGTCCAGTGCCCGATCGCCATTTCTATCCCGGTATAAATAAAAAATAATAAAATACTCAAAAGAGCAGGTAAATGTTTTAAAGTGTCAATCATTTTTTCTTCCCGCTTTTTCTGCTTATCCTTTTCTCCTTCAGCCTGCTTTTTGTTTTTAGAATCCTTCCAGAGGGAAAGAGTCAGCACAAAGATCAGAGCCAGCATTATTTGAGCTGTCCCAACAATTATATAACCTGTTCTCCAGCTGTCAGAATATTTGATTGCATTAGCCATAATAATTGGACCAATAGTAACTCCAACCCCAAAACTTGCATGCAGCCACTGCATTAATCCTTCATTAAAATTCTTTTCTACATATGTATTTAAACCTGCATCAATTGCTCCAGCCCCCATACCGGCAAGAACTGCAAGCACCGGTAAAAGCCACCAAAAAGGCGTAAGGGTATAACCAATCAGAGCTAACCCGGTAGCCAGACAACTTAAAGCCAGCAGAACTGCCACTCCAATCTTTTTAATAAAAAAGCCATTAAAGAAACTGGAGAGCAGATAGCCTGTAGTTGATCCAATTAAAATAATACCTAAAGCATCAAGAGGCAGCGAAAAACTGCTCCTCATTTCAGGCCAGGCAACCCCTAATAATCCATCAGGTAATCCCAAGGAGATAAAGGCAATATAAATGAGAGCAATTAATAAATATTTCTTTTTTTGTTTATTCATAATTACACCTTTTTCTGTGAATTAATATTCTTTATCAATAATTATTTCAAGCTAAACAGCAAAAACTTAAGCAGTTTCTCTTTTAACCAGTTTCAGCTCTAATTCTTTCTGGTAAATTTCATTTAATTCACCCTTAATTGCCTTTAATAATATTTCAATTGCTAAATGACCAAGCTGGTACATCGGCTGCCAGACAGTTGTTATCTTCAAATACTTTGCCAGCTCAATATTGTCATAACCGATTACCGCTATATCATCCGGAGCTTTTAAGCCCTTTTCTTCCATGGCCTGCAGGACTCCAATTGCCTGATTATCAGAAGCAGCAAAAACAGCTGATGGCCATTCAGTTCTGGGGAGTTCTAATATTTCCTGCATTGACTGATAACCATCTTCGGCGTAAAAATCTCCATCTTTGATCAGAGCTGTATTAATTTTTAGATTATGTTTTTGAAAAGATTTCTTCACACCTGCTAAACGCTTTTGTCCATGCAGACTATTAATATCACCATTAATAAAAGCAATTTTGTTGTGATTATGATTAACTAAATAGTCAACTGCCATCTCTGCACCTTTTAAGTCATCCAAATATATTGAATGAAAATCAGCAGAAAATTCATCAGCAAGCACTACCGGGATTCCAGAGTCTTTTAATTCTTGATTTTCTGTATCTGAAATATCCATTGTTAAAGCAGCAATCCCATCAACCTTTCTGCTGTGTACTATATCCATAATTTTTTTCATTCTATTTTCATTTAAATCAATTTTATACAGAATCAAATCAATATTTTCTTCTTCTAAAGCGTCCTGTATGCCTTTTAAGACTTCAACAAAAAAATGATCAATAAAACTCGGAACTATAACAGCAACAGCATTTGCTTTCTGTCGAGCTAAATTTTGTGCAAGTTTATTAGGCCGATAATTAAGCTCCTTCATTACTTCCAAAACTTTTTTTCTAGTATTATCTTTTACCTTATCACTATTATTTAAAACTCTTGATACAGTTCCAATTCCAACATCAGCTTTTTCTGCAACATCATAGATATTAACTTTGTTTTTAGACATTTAGATCTACTGTCCTTTCATTATTTTAACATTTATCCATATTATATCGTGTATAATTAAAAAATACAAAGACAGTTTAATTAAAAGTAAGACAGGATGTGGTACCACATCCTGTCTGCTAACAGCTTATATTTAAAACTTAGTCTTCCAAGATATCTTCAATTCCTAATTCTAAATATGCTATCGCGTCTTCTGCCCTCGATTCTCCAGTTAAAACAGAGTGGACTGCCTGAAAAAATCTTTCTGATACCGCACTATAATCTTCTCCAGCCTCAGCTGATGGTCTGGGAACTGTGTTAGTAAAGACCTGATAAAGATCACCAAAAAATGGATTGGCTTCTAAAACGTCTTGATCTTCATATAAATCAGCAATAGTTGGGTTAAATGATCCTTCTACTGCTCTCATTTTTTGGACTTTTTCACTGGTCATAAATATTGCCAGTTCTGCTGCCAATTCAGGATATTCACTGTATTTATTAACTGCTAAATTCCAGCCGCCTAACACTGCAGAACTACTTCCATTTTCGCCAGCGGGTAAAGGAGCAACATCAAACTTACCTGCTGTTGCTTTATCTTCTTCAGATGCCAGAGCATAAACATAAGGCCAATTTCTCATAAAAGCTGCATTACCAGCTTCAAACATTTTTCTAGAACTTTCTTCAACCAGCCCGGTTACTCCTGGAGGTGAAATTTCTCCAACCCAATCAGCCGCCATATTAATTGTTTCTACTGCATTCTTATTATTAATTGTAACCTCTTTATCTTCATTAATTATTCTGCCGCCATTATTAGAATAAATCCACTCTAAAGCATTACAGGTCAAGCCCTCATAAGCATTTCCCTGCCAGACATAACCCCAAAAATCAGGATTTTCTTCTCGTTCACCTGCTTGAATAGTTTTAGCCATTTCTTCTAATTCTGTCCAGGTAGCAGGTGGTTCTGAATAACCATATTTATTTAGTAAATCTGTTCTATAATATAATAATCCAGCATCAGTAAACCAGGGCATTGCTACTAATCTACCATCAACAGTGTTATTCTGGATTATTGACTCAAAATGTTTATCTGCAACTTCCTGAGCACCAAATTCATTTAAATCTAAAAAATGATCAGCTAATTCACCAGGCCAAATTACATCCACCTGAAAAACATCAATAGTAGAATCTTTAGTTTCTAAATATTGAAGATATAGACCTTTCCTATCATCAGATAAGTCAGGAGTTGTATAAACGTCAACTTTGACATTTGGGTGTTCTTCTTCAAACATTCTGGCTGCTTTTTTGGTAAGCTCAAGTTCAATCCCTACACTTCCACCTGCAATTGTGATCTCCGTTTTCTCATTTTCTTCTTGAGCTAAGCCAACCACACTTAAAGCAAAAACTAAAAACAAAACTAATAATACTGATAAAATCAAACGTAAACTCTTCATCAAATTAATCCCCCTTAATATTATTTATGGAACCGCTTCCAAAGAGTTTAAAAATTAAATGGAACCGCTTCCAAAAATAATTATACCAACAGTATTTAAAAATGTCAAATAATTATCTTAATTTAAGAATTAAAATTATTTAGGTAAAATAAAAACCGGGGTTTTTATTCCCCGGCATCTTAATTTTTTTTGTTTTTAATGGCCGCCCATCATGTAATATTCCATCAAGGCGCTATCTTTCAATTTTACATGTCCTTCCACATCAGATTTAGTGTTGTACTTCACCTGATCTTCATGACTTTTGTGAGTGCGCTTGTGCTTAAAAATGTTCTTCATTAGTAATGCCCCCTTAATAATTTTGTTAGGGAACATACTCGCTGCACATCTACTTTGTTCCAGAAAATAAGTCCACCGACCTAATAATAACTCCGCTACTCACTTTCTGTCGGTTCAATTAAATTATACTCCTTCAAAAATCATTTGACAAGGAAAATTATGAATTTTTTTAAAATTATTTCTTTTATCCTTTAACATGCTAATGTGTCGATTTAACAAATATTATGCAGGACATGCAGGACATATTGAATTTTAAAAAAATATAGCAGTACAATTAATATCTAGCCGTAAAGCTTCCATCCCCTTTTAATAATTAGCATCAAAATAATTAAAGCTTTAAAGTCATAACTTATAAATCCATCTTCTTTAATCTATATGAGACCTGATAATATTTTAAATCAATGCCCTTTTCCTGTAAACGAGTTGCTATTCTTCTGGCTCCAAATCCTTTTTCTCGATAAAACTTTATTAGTTCTTCTGCATTTTCTGAATTAGAATTATTTTCTTTGACTTCTGACTGATAATTATTGTTTCTACTTTCAGCAAGTATTTTTTGGGGAATATGCTCATTCTTAACTAAAATCATCAGTTTTTTATTATCTAAATTATTAATCAAAGGTGTAGCACTATCAATTGCATAATTAATTACATTTTTGAAATGGCGCACATTTCTTTTATAAGAGGCATTCAACAATCTTTCTCTTGCTTCAGGCTCAAACATTATTTCTAAATCAAAGTCATATTTTTCTAAAGCAGATTTTTTATATTCTTCTTTAAAATGGAGGAACATCTTCTCTTTCTCACTATATGAACGCTGATCGAATGGTGGTAAAACCAGTTCATACTGGGCCAGCCTTTGATAAAGTTCTGGCAGCAAATTTTCTTCTAAATCTTTTGTAGAAGCTGCTATCACAATTACATCAACCGGTATTTCTTTTATTCCTCCGATTCTGCGCACCTTCTGCTCTTCAATTACCTTAAGAAGCAAATTTTGGTAATTTTTGAGGGCGTGAGCTTCATCAAGGAATAAGACTCCTTTATTAGCCTGCTCAATCAATCCATTTTTATTAGAGGCACCGGTGAAACTTCCTTTTTTAGAACCAAAAATTTCAGAGGCCGCAATATCAGGATTTGTAAATTGAGCACAGTTAATATGAACAAAAGGAGCATCTTCTTTTAGAACTCCAATATTTTTAGCAAAACGAAACATTAATTTAGCCAAATAAGTTTTACCAGTTCCAGTTTCGCCAGAAATAATAGAATGTCTAGGACCTCCTGGAGAACCCATGGCCTTACAGGCTTTGTTTACCACTTCTTTTAAACTGCCCTGACTGCCAATAAAATCATTAAATATATTTGAAGAAGATGTGTTAATTAATTTTTCCTGTAAATTTAAAATTTTACTATTCATCATCTTCAGTTCTGTGATATCTCTAAATATTGCCAAACCACCCTTAATCTGATCATCTATTATTAAAGGATAAGCATTAACAATAAAATGTCTGCCATCAGGGTTTTCTACATGAATATTAGTATATTTCTTTTTAAAATCTAAAACTTTTAAAACAGCTGCATTTGGATAAAATTCTGTAATATGCTTTCCCAACATATTTTCAATAGAAGTATCTGCATAATTTGCAGAGTTTTCATTAACATAGATTATATTCCCATCTGTATCAACTACATTTACACCTTCATTAATTTTTTGAATTATTTGATCCAATATTATACTTGTTGACTCATTTAAATCAAGCCACTGCATAAAGTTAGTCCTCCCTTTATAAATTAAGATTATCGCCTGTCGTAAATATATTTTCAAAATATACTTTGTTATACTTATTATATCATAGACAACCTATAACTTTTATGAAATTGATACAGATATTTTAAATTATCATACACAAATCTTCTCAGGAATTATAATTTTTTTACCATTATGTTCTTTTAGACTAACTTCAACTCCATAAACTGAATTGATTTTGGCTGCTGATAAAGTAGAAGCTGTACCATCAGAATAAATACTGCCCTCTTTGAGCATAATAATTCGATCACTAAAACGGCTAACTAATGATAAGTCATGCATTGTCACAATCACTGTTTTCCCACTGCTCACTTCTTTTTCTATCATCTCAAAAATTTCAAGCTGGTGTTTTAAATCCAAATTATTGGTTGGCTCATCTAAAAGAATAAGTTCTGCTGCTTGAGCAGCTGCTCTTGCTATAAATACTTTCTGCTGCTGGCCACCACTCAATTCATTAATATTTTTGAAAGCAATTTCCTCTAAACCCAGTTTCGAAATCACTTCTGCTGTTATTTCTTTATCCTGCTGATTTGCTTTCCAGCCACTGTAAGCCTTACGTCCCATTAATACAGTTTCAAAAACATCAAGATTAAAATTAATCTCTGAAGCCTGAGGTACATAAGCTATAATTTTAGCAAGTTCTTTTTGGCTGAAGTTTCTTATCTGCTGATTTTTAACCTTTATAGTTCCCTGGTCAGCTTTTAGGTAATTATTAATACATTTTAAAAGAGTACTTTTGCCAGATCCATTAGGCCCAATCAATGTTATTAATTCTCCTTTTTCCGCTTCTAAATTAATGTTCTTCAAAACTTTTTTCTTGTTATAGGCAAAATTTAATGCTTCAATTTTTAATATCACCAGATCTGCCTCCCTTTAACTATTAAATAGATAAATAATGGTGCACCCAAAAATGCAGTTAAAACTCCGACTGGTAAAACAACCGGTCTAAATAATGTTCTGGCTAAATTATCCGCAATAATCAAAAGCAGTCCCCCCGCCAGAGCCGAATTTAAAAAAAGCTGTCTCTGATTTCCCGCTGCAATTTTTTTAATAATATGAGGGGTTACAAGACCGATAAAACCAATTACTCCAACAAAAGAAATAATAACTGCTGTTAAAATAGAAGCTGCAGTCATCGCAAATAACCTTAATCTTTTGGAGTCTACTCCCAAACTTGCTGCCAGTTCATCACCAGAGTTCAAAACTCCATAGCTCCAACCGTGATAGATAAAATAGACTAGACTAATTAAAAGCACAGCTAAAATTATAAAAAATTGATTCCAATTTGTTCTCCCTGGATCACCAAAAGTCCAATAAATAACTGAAGCCAGCTCCAAATCATCTGCAAAAAATTCTAAAGCTGTAGTCCCAGCTGTAAATAAGGAAGAAAGAGCAATACCTGCCAAAACAATGCTTTCTCTGCTGGCCTGCTGTTTAGCACTGATCAGTATAACAATAATAACTGCCAGCTGTGAAAAAACAAATGCTGAAACTGAAGGTAAATATAATCCATCCAAAAATGATAATAATGGGAAATTACTAAGATCAACAACTACGATTGCAAAAGCCGCTCCAAAAGCTGCAGCATGAGATATTCCCAGAGTAAAAGGTGAAGCAAGTGGGTTCTTCAAAATGCTCTGCATAACTACTCCGGCCAGAGATAAACCCATCCCAGCAGTTAACGCTGTCAAAATTGAAGGCAGCCTAATATTCCAGATTATATTATAAATCATCCCTCTCTGACCTTCAAAAATAACTCTTAATAAATCACTAAAATCTAGTTCAGCAGCTCCTACAAATAATGAATAAATTGAGGCTAAAATAATCAGCAGAATTAATCCCAAACTGAGAAAACTGATCTTAGTTGAGTTCTTTTTCTCTTCTTTTAGTATTTTTTCTTCTATGCTTAATTTATTAGTTTCCATTATTTTACCTCTTTAATTAGGGTTAATTTAAGTTCATCTTTTTAAAACCACCAAAAATATCTGCCATCTCATTATATACTGGTTTCCCCACAAATTTTTGATAAATTTGATCTGCTTTTTCTTTTGGCTCTACCTCTTTAAATTTTTCTGGATATAATATTTTAGCTATGTAATAGGCATCAGCCAGCATTGTTGCAAAATTGCTTGTATAATGGTTATAAGGTAAGAGTTGGTAAATATTGTTTTGTTGATAAGCCTTAAGATATCTGAATTCTTTTCTCTTTAAATCATTTTTTACCAGTTTAAGGCCTCCTTGATCAATAAAAATTAGATCTGGATCTTCTAAAAGCAGCCTTTCCTTGCTGATACTAAAGTTGCTTTTATCCTTTTCTTCAATAATATTTTTGAGTCCAAGATATTTAAATGGTGGATAATTAGATTCAGTAGAGCTGATTCCCTGAGCTCCCTTATTACCTATCCCACCTATATAAAGACGTAGATCAGATTCCAAATCACCTGTTTTTGCCTGTAATTCAACTTTGCTTTGATTGAAGAAATTAATCAGTTCTTCTGCTCTTTTTTCTTTATCTAAAATTTTTGCTAAAAAATTTAAGGCTGTTTTAAGCTCTTTTTCAGTCATTGAACCAGGAGAACCATCATTTATGGAAACTACAGGTATTTGAGTTTTAGTCTGCAGGCTATCCATTTCAGCTCTGCTTAAATAAGATGCAATTATCAGATCCGGATTCTGGGCTGTAATTAATTCGGCATCTCCTCCAAATTGAGGTCCAATTACTGGTAGTTCTAAAAGTTCTGGTTTGGCTATAATATATGGTCTTTTTTGATTTCTTTTTTCAAATTCTTCTACTCCTACTACTTTGTCTTCTGCCTCTAGATAAACCACAAGTCTCAATGCTCCCGGTCCGACTGCTGCAATTTTTTCTATTTCATCTGGAAGATTCAATTTTCTTCCTGCCAGATCACTAATCTCTATAGCATTAATAGAGCTTGGAAAGATTAAAATAATCAGCATTGATAAAATTATTGTGACTTTAATCTGCTTTAAATAATCCAACTATTTTTCAACTCCCTCTATTTTAGTTACCGTTAATTTTCCATGTTTAATTCCTTTTAAAGCAATTAGTTTGGAACTTACTTTCTTCAATTTACTGTGTAATCCTTCTACCACAATTACTTCCAGACAATAATCTCTATTCAAATGCAGATGAAGATTGCTTTTAAATAAACAGTGATAGTCATGTTGAACTTGAATCATTTTGTCACTTAATCCTGTTTTATGATGATCATAAATTAAAGTGATTGTACCTACCACATCTGCATCATCTTTTGATTTTTCTTCTTCAATTATCTTATTCCGAATTAAATCTCTGATAGCTTCTGAACGATTATCATAACTTGTTTTATTTAACTGATCAAATTTTTGAAGTAAATCTTCTTCTATCGAAACTCCAAAGCGCTTAAGATTAGACATCGGCATCTCCTTTCGTAATATTTTTTTAAAAAACGTGTTACTAATTAATTTCGTGATTCTTTAGTTGATTCCTGCCTGATTAAAATAAAAAATGCCAGCTGCTGAATTTAAATCAGCTAACTGACACTTTAGTCAAATATTAAAATAATTTTTCTGCTTTGGGCGTTCATGGTACACAGCCTCAGGTGCAATTTCTTTAATCCGCTGATAAACTTCTTTTTCAGCCCTGCTTGCTAAAATATTATTATCATGTTTTAACATTTCTTTAACTATGCCTTCAATTTCAGCTAAAGATTTTCCCTCACAGTAAATAACCTCGGGAAAACCGTTTCGCAAACTGCGGTGATTATCTACTTTAGCAAAACCCAGATCCTTAAAAGGCAGGTCTTTTAAAGACGATGCTGCAGCGTCAACCTCAAGTTCTCCCTTTTTAACTTTTTCTAAAATTACTCTAATATCTTCTTTATTCATCTTTAGCCTCCGAAATTTCCTTATTCATACTTCCACTTTCATAAGCTGAGAGATCTAAGGTAACATATTGAAAACCTAATTTCTGTAATTTATCAGATAATTTGTCCATTAAATTCAAATCTAAAATTTTTTCTCGATCAGTTCAACCTTAAGTAGTGGACTTTTAATCCCAAGTTCTTTTAAAGCTTTACGACCCGGCCTGTAGTCACCTGTATCATCTAGATTAGAACCTTCAATTACTGTTTTCCCATTTGCATAATTTATAATCTTGTCAAAAATTACTTTTTTACAGTAATAACATCGTTCAGCTGTATTATCTGCAGCCTTTTTTAACTCCTGAAGCTCGATTGAAATTTGCTGGTGCTTAAAGTCCATTGACCGAACTAAATTTTCAACCTCTTTTATTTCTCTATCAGGAACAAAGGGGCTGTTAACAGTAACTGCTTCAAATTCCACCCCAGCTTCTTTGGCTGCAGCTACCAAAAAGGTACTGTCTACCCCTCCTGAAAAAGCTATCACAAATGGTTCCAGCTCTTTTAAATTATCTATTAATAAATTATATTTAGCTTCTGTGGTTGCTGTTGACATTAAAAATCCTCCTTCTTAATGGGTAGGTTGTACAAGTGATTTTTTGTCATAACCGATTAAATCTTTACGACCTGCCATCTTTAAGGCTTTTCGCACTATTTGCTGGTTTTCTTTTTTATGATACTGCAGTAGAGCTCTCTGCATTTTTTTCGCTTCAGCAGATTTGGCCACATAGACTTCTTCCATAGTCCGCGGATCAAAACCACTGTAATACATTGCGGTAGCCATAGTCCCAGGTGTTGGATAAAAATCCTGGACTTGATCTGGATGATGATTGATGTCTCTTAAATATTTTGCAAGTTCAACTGCATCTTCCAAACGACTGCCGGGATGACTGGAAATGAAGTATGGTATTAAATACTGTTCCAGCCCAATTTCTTCATTAACCTGATAAAAAGCCTCCCTAAATTTATCAAAAACCTCTATCCCGGGTTTTCCCATATAACTTAATACATTATCTGAAACATGTTCCGGTGCTACTTTAAGTTGGCCACTAACATGATGAGCAGCCAGTTCTTTTAAATATTTGCGGCTCTCTTCATCTTCCAGCAGATAATCAAAACGAATTCCTGAGCGAACAAATACCTTTTTAACTCCCGGGAGTTTTCTTAACTCTCTTAAAATCTCAAAATATTCTTCATGGTCAACTTTCAGTTTGCTGCAGGGAGCAGGAAACATACATTCTTTTCCTTTACACATTCCTCGAGAAAGCTGATCAGAACAGGATGGCTTGCGGAAATTTGCAGTTGGTCCACCTACATCATGGATATAGCCTTTAAAATTATCCATCGCAATTATTTTTTTAGCTTCTTTAATTAATGATTCTTTGCTGCGGGCTGTCATCATCTTTCCCTGATGAAAAGATATTGCACAAAATGAACAGGCACCAAAACAGCCACGAGAGCTGACCAGACTGAATTTAACTTCTTTAATTGCCGGTACTCCACCAGCTCTTTCATACATTGGATGATAATCTCTCTGGTATGGTAACAAATAAACATGATCCAATTCTTCCTGTTTTAAAGGCTCAACCGGTGGATTCTGAACCAGGTAGCGATTTCCATGCTGCTGAACCAGCTGCTGACCCCTAATTGGATCCTGTTCTAAATACTCTATTTTATAGGCATATGCATACTGCTTCTTATTATTTTTAACTTCCTCATAAGAAGGTAATAATTCATAATCATAAAGTGATTCTAATTCATCTGCAATAAAAGCTGTCCCAGGCAAATAATTAATATATTTGATATCCAGGCCTGCTTCCAGATTCTCTGCAATTTTTAGAATCTGTTTTTCTCCCATTCCGTACACTAAAAGATCTGCTCTGCTGTCAAAAAGCAGAGAACGACGAACACTATCATCCCAGTAATCATAATAAGCAAAACGACGCAGGCTGGCTTCGATTCCACCAATAATTATTGGAATATCTCCATATGCTTCTCGGAGGCGGTTGCTGTAAACTATAGTTGCTCGATCAGGTCGATGACCGCTTTCTCCTCCGGGAGAATAGTTATCATAACTGCGTCGATTTTTAGAAACTGAATAGTGGTTGACCATTGAATCCATATTACCTGCAGTAACCAAAAATCCATATTTTGGTTCCCCCAGCTTTTTAAAATCAGCTGTAGATCTCCAATCAGGCTGAGCAATAATCCCAACTTTAAATCCGGCATCTTCTAATACCCGGGCAATAATAGCTGTCCCAAATGATGGATGATCAATATAAGCATCACCACTAATAATAATAAAATCTAATTCTGTCCAGCCTCTTTTCCGCATATCATCTTTTGAGATTACCATAAACTGATCTCTTGGGTTTTCTAATGTTTCATCATTTTTTTCTTTACTTAAGTTTTGCTTTTCATTTTCCATTTAAATTATCAATAACTCCTTTATTATTCCAGGTTATTTAAATTAACATTTATCAATAACACCTATTTTTATTAGCTTAAATTATTTTTAATAAATAAAAATTAAATATGAGCAATCTACTCATTATTATAACAGAAAAAGCTCTCTAAATCGAATCACATCCGAATTAATTGTTTTATCATTTTATTTACTAAAAATAAAGCCCCTGCTGCTTCACCTAAAAGATACTCATACTGAAGCGGTGCAGGGGACTAATTAGATTCTATATATATCTTATTTTAACTCATTTTAACTTAACTTAACCAATTTAAGATGCCAAATTAGCGAATAGAAAAATACTAATCATATAAATTAAATAAAAACTAGCTGCTGCAACAGCAATTTTATTAAATACCTTTATCTTACTGTTAGAAGTACTTCCTGCTTTAATTTCATCTGCTGTCGGCATTATCTCTGGCAAATTCTTTCTTTTAGCATCAAATTTATTCAAAATAACTATTAGAGCAATTGTCAGAACAAAAGCGATAGTTAAAAGAATTGCTACAGAGTCGATTCCAAGGGCATATAAAACTAGAGTAAAAATAGTAACCCCGGCTGTTGTCAGCGCATAAGGAATCTGTGAAGTCACATGATCTATATGATCAGAACCAGCAAATATTGAAGACATTACAGTTGTATCAGAAATTGGTGAAACATGATCACCAAAAATAGCTCCTCCAAATAAAATCCCCATCAATACCGGTACAATACTAAAACCTACTAACTCGTAACCTGTTGAAACAGCAATTGGAGTTAAAATAGCCATTGTACCCCAGGAAGTTCCAGTAGTAAATGAAATAAACATTGCCGCTAAAAAGATTATTATTGGTAGAGCTCTACCCGGCAGACCAATATTCATTAAAATACTGACAACATATTCTGCTGTACCTACCTGATCTGTCGCGTGACCAATTGTCCAGGCTAAAATAATAATTGCTGCAGCAATAATCATTGTTTTAAAACCATCAATTATAGCATCACTGGCTTCACTTAAAGACATAGTCTGATAAGCCAAGGATCCAATAAAGGCAAAAAAGACAAAAGCAAAAGAACCATAAAGTAAGGCTAAAGCAATATCAGTCTCCTGAAAAGCCTGGGCAACACTTACTCCTGCCTGGTAACCATCACCAAGCCACCACATTGAAAATACACTAACAATTAATAAAGAAATAATAGGTAAAAAGAAATTAATCAGTTTTGGATTTAAACTACTCTGCTCACCTACATCAGTGCTAATATCTGACAGGGCTTCTGCTCCATCTTTCATTAATTTACCTTCTTTACGTGAACGCCACTCTGCATCCAGCATTGGACCATAATATCTCTGGGTAATTACAACAAAACCAACTGTAAAAAAGGCTAAAAGACAATAAAAATTCCATGGTATTGATTTTAAAAATACCGTGTATGGAGTCATCCCAATCTGTTCAGCAGTAATCCCCGCTGCAGAAAAGCCAACAGCAATCATAGAAACCTGATAGCCTATCCAGTTAGAAACCGGGCCAAAGGTTGTTACAGGTGCTGTTGTTGAGTCCAAAATATAAGAATGAGCTTCTCTAGATGTATTATTTTTCATGCTTACATCACGAGTTGCATTTCCTGTAACAATTGTACTGGTATAAGAATCAATAAAGATAAACATCCCGATCATCCAGGTTAAGATTTGTGAGTCCCTTGAAGTCTTAACTGCACTTCCCATCCAATTTTCTAAGGCCAAAACACTACCGGACTTATAAATCAAAGCAGCTCCCGCTCCCATCAGCATTATCAAAATCAAAAATTTAGCATTCCAGGGATCATTAACTGTATTTACAATCCAGCGTAGAGATAATGAAGTTGCAGAAAGTGGGTTCCAACTGCTGATAATCAAAGCAGCAGACCAAACACCAGCAAATAAAGAAATAAGTACCTCCCTTGTATACATAGCAAGGATAATAGCTAGTATAGGTGGGATAATTGATAAAAAACCAACTGTTTCTCCACTAATAATAAAAACCTCCCTTGTTTTATTAATTTAATAGATTAAATTATAAAGCTGAAATTTAATCAGCTATTATTCTTCCTTCAACTTCTGGAGCTACAGGAGTATTAGCTTCAATATATTCCATTAATACTTCTTCAAGACCCCCAGCTTCACTTACTATTGGAGCATCTGCAAACATAGAATAACCATCTCCACCTGCTTTCATAAAGTCATTTGTAGCAGCAGTATACATCTTGTTTGGATCTAATTTCTCGCCGCCAACCCAAACTTCTTGAACTCTATTTCCAGGCTCAGCATCACCATTAAAGTTAAACTTAATTCCTGAAACCTGTGGGAATAAACCTTCTGCTGCAGGATATTCGGAAACACCATGTTCTAGGGCAGCTTTAAGATCAGCACCACTTAATTCCATCAACATAGCTGTATTACCAAATGGTAGAACAGTAATTACTTCACCCTGAGTTATTTCACCCTGGTCAATTGAAGCACGAATTCCACCACCATTTGTGATTGCTGCATCTGCACCAAATTTGGCCTTCATCGCATCTGTAATTAGATTACCAAGATTAGTTTCCCCAGTTCTAACATTTCCTCTAGCTCCATTTAATTCAACAGCAGTTCTTCCTACTACCTGAGATGTAATAACCTCATTAGCTTTATTAACTCTATCTACAACTAATGAAATAACATAGTCTTTTTCTACTTCTGCTGTCTCTTCTCTTGGAATTAAATTAGCATTAATGGCTTCTACCTCACCATTTTCAACAGTCAGATCTACATAACCAAGGTATTTAGAATATTCACCAGCCATAGCAATCATTGTATCATTAACCATCATACCTTCTTCCAGCACATTATGGCTGTGGCCATCAATTATTAAATCAATGCCAGATACTTCTTCTGCTAATTTTATGCTTGTATATTCACTACCTTTACTAATTCCTAAATGAGTTAGTGCAACCACAACATCTACCTGGTCTTCTAATTCATTTACAACCTCTTCTGCAGTTGTAATTGGATTTTCAAAAACAAGTCCTTCAACATTTTTAGGATGAGTTTTATAGCTGGTTTCAGGTGTTGCTAAACCAAAAACACCAACTTTAACTCCATCATATTCTTTAATAATATAATCCTTAGTATACGAAATTTCTTCTCCATCTTCTCTGCTTAAGTTAGCAGCTAAAAATGGAAATCTGCTCATTTCATCTAATTCAATTAATCTATCCTGTCCATAATTAAAATCATGATTTCCTAAGCTTACAGCGTCAAGCTTCATCAGATCTAAAATATGACTAATAGATTCACCTTCATTTATATTAGCAATAGTCTGACCATGAAAAGTATCTCCAGCATCTAAGAACATTACATTTTCTTTTTCTCTTCTGGCTTCCTTGATCAGTGCTGCCATTTTAGCATAACCCATGCTGCCAGCATAATCATCTTCTTCTACTCTGGAGTGAACATCATTAACATGATAAATCCTTAAGTTAACCTCTTCCGCTAGAATAGTAAAAGATAGAGTCATCACTAAAATTAAAGTTAATAAAGTAATTGAAAGTTTTTTGAATTTCACAAATTCCACCTCCGAATTTTTTGAAAATTAATTTTAATCTTATAATATATTATTAGTGATAAACCCACAGTTTCCTGCTTAACAAAAGAAATGTTTTCTTGAATTGATAAATAGTAGTTTATTAAATTCTTATTATCATTTATAATATAATTGGAGGCGGTAGTAAATGAATAATGACATAACAGCTGTAAAAGGAATCAAAGTTGGACATGCTGCAAATCAGGATGATGGGACTGGTTGTACTGTAGTTTTAGCCGAAGGAAATTTTACTATTGGAGCAGATGTTCGTGGAGGAGCTCCAGGAACCAGAGAAATAGCTTTAACAGACAGTAGAGCTGCTGTTGATAAAGCAAATGCTATTTTTTTAAGCGGCGGCAGCGCTTTTGGGCTGGATGCTGCTGGTGGAGTCATGAAGTATTTAAAAGAAAAAAATATCGGTTTTCAAACCGGAGGTGGAGTTGTACCTATTGTTCCGACTGCAGTTATTTATGATTTAGAATATAAAAGTAATAACTATCCTGACCAGAAGATGGCTTATCAGGCTTGTTTAAAAGCGGATAATATAGAACAACCTAACAAAAGTATTGGAGCAGCAGCTGGAGCTACCTGTGGAAAAATTAAGGGCATGGACTCTGCTGCTAAAACAGTTATGGGACACGCTGCTGTTAAAAATGGAATTTTAACTACAGCTGCTCTAGCAGTAGTAAATGCCTTTGGTGACATAAAAAATCCTAATAATGGTCAAATTATTGCTGGAGCTAAAAATAACAATGGAAACTTTTTAGATACTGAAAAAATGATTATTGAAAAGCAACAAATCAACCTCGACTTTTTAAGGCAGAACACAACTTTGATTGTTCTAACAACTAACGCAATTTTAAACAAATCGGAGGCTAATAGAGTTTCAATGATGGCCCATAGTGCTTTAAGCAGGACAATCTACCCGGTTCATACTCTTTTAGATGGGGATACAGTTTTTACACTTGCATCAAATCAATATCAGGCTGATCTTAACCAGATTGGTGTTATGGCTGCTGAAGCGGTTAAAAAAGCCATAATCTCAGCTGCTGATTAGCAAAATATTCATGCCAGGCAAACATAAAAAAAGAGGCCTGAAAAAGGCCTCTTTTCTAATTTATATTATTCTCTTTTTTATTATTTTAATATTTAACTCTTTTTCCAGTTACAAAAAAGATAGTTTCTTCCCCAATATTAGTTGCATGATCTCCTACCCTCTCCAGGGCTTTAGCTAAATTAATATGCTGTACTATTTGTTTGATATCTTCTCGCTCCTCAGCTTTTGTTATCATTTTAATCGCTTTATGATAAATTTCGTCGTAAAGATTATCCGCTTTTTCGTCCATTCGGCAGGCTGCTTCTGCTAAATCAGCATTTCTAATAGAAAACGATTCTAAAACTACATCTAACATTTCACTTACAATATCAGCAAGTTCTGGAATCATTACTAAAGGTTTTAAAATACCATCATGCTTTAATTGCAATAAGATTTCTGCTATATTTGTTGCTTGATCTCCTATTCTCTCTAAGTCATTGGCAATTTTAATCATCGCAATACTAAACCAGGTATCAGCTGCCAGGGGTTGATCCAGGGTTAACAAGCGTGAAACTTCTTCTTCAATAGTTATTAAATAGTTATCAACAACATCATCTTTAGCTATAATTTCATGTGCTGCATCAACATCTACATTTTCTAGAGCCTTCATTACACTCTGCAGCATTTCTTCAGCAACTTCACTCATATCACTGAGATCATCAAGAAGCTGTTCACGCTTTTTTTCGTACACCTGTTCCATCGGACTCACTCTCCTCTTTTGAATTTAATAAAGTTAAGTTTATCAATTACTTATTATTCAGGTCATATTTAAATATTCTTGACAAAAAACTAAAATCCTGCCTTTTTCATAATTTAATTTAAGCAAAAACCTTTTTAGCTGTTTTTTCAATATGCTTAACTGCATAACGAATATCTTCTAAACTTACATCTAAATGAGTCACTGCTCTTAATTTTCCTTCCATTCTACTAACTCTAATCCCCTTCTTTAAAAGCTCATCAGCAAATAGATCTGTTTTTCCATCTGCTACTGAAAAAAGAACAATGTTAGTTTCTACTGTATCAGGATTAATTTCTAAACCTTTTTGATCAGCAATTGTTTCTGCAAGCATTTTAGCATGTTTGTGATCTTCTTTTAAACGTGCGACATTATGTTCAAGAGCGAAAATTCCTCCGGCTGCTATAATTCCAGCCTGTCTCATTGCTCCTCCTAATCTCTGTTTCCAAAATCTAGCCTGCTCAATAAATTCTGCTGAACCAGCCAGTACCGAACCTACTGGAGCTCCCAGTCCTTTACTTAAATCAAGCCAAATTGAATCAAAATATTGTCCATATTCAGCCGGATTCACATCTGCTTCTACAGCAGCATTTAAAATTCTTGCACCATCCATGTGCATTCTCAGATCATTTTCTACAGCCAGCTCGGCAACTTTTTTAATCCTCTCTAAAGGCCAAATACGGCCACCACCTAAGTTAGTTGTCTGCTCAATCGAAATAACTTTAGTCTGTGGACTGTGATAGTCATTATCTCTAATCGCCTGCTCCACCTGCTGGGCAGTAAAAATTCCCCCTTCACCCTGTAAAGGCTTAATTGAAACTCCAGAAATAACCGCAAGAGCAGCGCTCTCATAATGAATTGGGTGTGCTGTTTGGTCCATTATTATTTCATCACCCTGTTTCGTATGTACAGCAAATGAAATTTGATTTGCCATTAAACCAGAGGGTAAATAAATCGCCTCATCTTTGCCCAGCATTTCAGCTGCCATTCGGCAGAGACGGTTGACACTTGGATCCTCTCCTAACTGCTCATCCCCAACTTCAGCCTCAGCCATAAATCTTCTCATATCCTGAGAAGGTCTGGTTCCTGTGTCACTAATTAAATCTACTTTAATTTCCATTTTAAAACCCCCATTTTTATTTTTAAATGTAAATAATTTAAATTTAGATTTCTTTAAAATAAGGCAGCAGTTATTAAATAAAAAACAAGCCCCCCACTTACAGTATAAAAAATATTCTTTGTTTTATAAGCAACTAATAATGTCGGAAAAAAGGCGACAAGCGAAGTATTTGCTAACTTTAAAGATAAAGAACCATTTTGAAGCAGGATTGAAGGTGCTAATAGTGCTGATAGGACAGCAGCTGGAATAAAACTCAACCAAAGAATCACTTTTTCAGGAAGTTCTTTATTTCCTAATAAAATCAGCGGTATTACTCGTGGAATAAAGGTAACTAAAAACATGCCAATAATCATTAATATGAATTTAATTATTTCCACTGATATACACCCCTAAAAATGAAGCTAAAACTGTTGCTAAAATTATATTCCAGCTTCCATCAATAGTTAAAGCAAAGAAAATAGATAATAAGGCTGAAAAAACAGCTACAATAATCTCACTCTTTGAACTAATCTGCATCACTAATAAGACAATGAACATTGCTGGTAAAACAAAATCTAAAGCTCCACCACTGCCAAAATTAATGAAGCCGGTTAAAAATGCTCCTAAAGCTGAGCTGGATACCCAGCCCAAATAAGCTGTTACACCTAAACCAAAGAAATATCGATGTTTGTTTTTCTGGTTACTTATTTTGCTCATCCCAACTGCAAAAGATTCATCAGTAATTAAAAATCCTAAAAAAGGATAATAATAAAATGGTAAATTTCTCAGATGTAGACTAAGTGATGCAGATAAAAGTAGATGTCTTAAATTAACCAAAAAAGTCATTGCTACTATTGCTGCTGCTGCAGCACCTGATGCAATCATTTCAATTGACACAAGCTGGGCTGAACCAGCAAAAATAAAGATAGACATTGCTGTTGCCTGCAGGGAAGTCAGTCCTTTGTTAACTGCAAGCATTCCAAAAGCCATCCCAATTGGCAGATAGCCCAAAACTATTGGAAAAGCATCTTTGATACCATTTTTAAAATTTGAATCTTTAAGCTTGGTTCTAATATTTTCTTTATTTACTAGCTTCTCATTACTCTGTGACATAAGTCTAATCTACCCCTTTAAGCAAATATCTTGACTACTCTAATTCTTGTTGTTTAATCTAGTTAATCTTAATCATTAAAACATCTTTATTACTCCAACTATCAATCAAGCTGTCTTGGATCTAAAGCATCTCTCAAAGCATCTCCAAGTAAATTAAAGCTTAAAACTGTGATTATAATTGCCAAGCCCGGGAAAATAGACATCCAAGGCGCCTGAATTAAATATTCTTGTCCCCTATTCAACATAGTACCCCAAGCTGCAGTTGGGGGCTGAATACCTAAACCTAAAAAGCTGAGCCCAGCAACTACCAGTATAGAAATACCAATTCTCAAAGTAGCAAGTACAATTAAAGATGAGATTGAGTTTGGTAAGATATGATAATATAAAATTCTTAAATCACCGGCTCCTAAAGCCTTGGCTGCAGCAACATATTCTTTTTCTTTAATCTGCAGGACAATAGAGCGTGTTAGGCGGGAAAAGTTTATCAAGCCTGTAACTCCAACAGCAATTATAATATTAAAAATACCTTTTCCTAGGGCAGAAATAATTGCCAGAGCCAGGAGAATAAAAGGTATTGAATTCCATATCTCAACAACTCTCATAATAATCATATCAGCTTTTCCACCATAATAACCAGCCATTAAGCCTAAAGTAACACCTAGGCTTGCATTTACTAAAACCGCAGCAAAACCAACACCTAAGGCTATTCTAGCACCATAAATAACTCGAGAAAACATATCCCGTCCAAAATCATCTGTTCCAAACCAGTGATTCCAGGACGGAGCAGCATAAGTCATATTACTGTAGTCAATCTCAGTTGGCGAATAAGGTGCAATAAATGGTGCCATAAAGGCTGCATAAAAAATGAAGGCCAGAATAAATACAGCAATTTTACCTCCATAACCCTTATTAAATTCTTTTAAAGTTTTGGCATAAAGATCATTTTCTTTAAATTTAAGAAATATGCTGTTTTTAAAGAGAAGCAGTAAAAGTGAAATTATAACAATTATTGAAAATACTGTAGCAAATTTGTATTCCAGGCTGCTCCAAACTCTACCCTCTATAATCCAATTTTGATAATTTACATATATTTGAATTAATAACAGTATAAACAAGATAATTTTATTTTTCAAATTTTAACACCTCGATTCTACACTATTTGTAGCTAATTCTGGGATTAATAAAAACATAAATTATATCTACCATAAGATTTACTACAACATAGAGCATTGATAAAATTAAAATTGAGCCAAAAACCAGTGGCTGATCTCTAAACTCAACTGCTTTAACAGCCAATCTTCCTACTCCAGGCCAGGCAAAAACAGACTCAATCAAAATTGCTCCCCCAAACATCATTGCCAGCTGATTGCCGATGTTAGTAATAATTGGAATCAAAGCATTTCTAAAAGCATGTTTTAAAATTATTATTTTCTCAGCCACACCTTTCGAACGCGCTGTGACCAAATAATCCTCTTTCATTATATCAAGCATTGATGATCTGGTTAAACGGCTGGTGCTGGCAATCATAACTGTACTTAATGAAAAGGCAGGCAAAATTAAATGTCTTAAACCAGATAAAGTCCAGAACCGCCCCCCATAACCGGAAGAAGGTAGGATTTGAAAATAGACTGAAAATAAATAAATAAAAATAATACCTGTAAAAAAAGCAGGAACTGAGATACCTATAGTGGCAATAAACATACTAAAAAGATCAAATAAAGAATTCTTTTTAACCGCTGCAATAACACCGGTGGGAATAGCAATTAAAACAGCAATAATTAAAGAAAGTGATCCAAGCTCAATTGTTGCTGTCATTCTTCTCCCAATGATATTAATGACTTTATCACCATAATAAATCGAATCTAATTCTCCGGTTAAAAAATTTTTAAGCATTAAAAAATATCTGACATAAAATGGTTCATTAAAACCGAATTTTTCATTTAGAGCTGCCACTGCTTCAGGAGTTATATTTGTACCAAGCATTATGGCAGCTGGATTACCGGGAACAAGCTGCATAATCCCAAATAAAATTAAGGAAACTCCTATCACAACTGGAATTAACCAGAGCAACCTTTTAATAATATAAGCAAACAATTTGTTCACCTCTTTCTAAAAAGACTATGCAGATAGTCTAAGCTATCTGCATAGTGATTTAAAATAATTTATCTTTAGTAAAAATAATTTCACTTTCAATAAAAATTTTATTCCTTATAAACATTTGCAGTTGGTGTAACTAAAGGAATTAAAAGTGAATTTCCTGGTTCTAACTCTCTTACATTATCCTGCATTACATAGATTTGAGTCGAATGAGCTAATGGATGGAAAACTAGATCTTCTATTAAAACTTTTCTTAAAACCTTATTATAAAGTTCTTCTCTTTTAGCCTGATCAGAAATCGCTCTAGCTTCTTCTAACCACTGATCAACCTCTTCGTCTGAATAAAAAGCTCTGTTTAAAGATCCGCCTTCATCAGGAGATTTAAAGAATCTATATAACCAGTAATCAGGATCTGGATCAGAAACAAATCTCAAGAAGAACATACCGATTTCACCACGTCCCAGCATATCCCACATTGTTCCAAACTCCATTGAATTAACTTCAGCTTTAAGCCCTGACTGATTTAAAGCAGTAACCATTGCTTCTGCAGTTTTAACCTGATTTGGACGACTGTTTGAAACATAAATTTGAGCTACATAATCTTCAGGAATAACTCCATCTGCTTTTAATTCTTCAAACTTCTGAGCAGCAGCTTGTGGATCAAACCCAACAGCATTTTCTTTTAAAAATTCTCTTTCTTCCGGCCAGATTGTTGGTGGTAACATTGAATATGCTCTTTCACCTAAAATACCAAATATCTGTGGAATAATCTGATCAAAAGGTACTGCCTGCAGTACAGCTTCTCTAAATTTACGCTCATGTGTTGGCTCCATTTCAAAATTAAAGCCCAAAAAGTTAATTCCTGCTCCAGCAGCTGATTTAACCTGATAATCAGGATTATCAGTAAATGATTCCAGCTGACCTACATCTAAGTTAACACCAAAATCAATACCACCACTTCGTAACTCCATTGCTTGAGTTGCAGATTCTGGTATAGATCTAATAACTAATTCTTTAATGTTAGGCACCTTATTCCAGTGGTTTTCAAAAGCCGATAATATTATCTGATTACCGGCATCCCATTCTTCCATTTTAAAGGGACCAGCACCGATAGGATTTCTACCTAATTCGTCGTCTCCAACTTCTTCAGCATATTCTTCAGGAACAATACCAAAAGTCATAGCTAAGATAAATGGTGCATAAGGTTCACTTAAAGTAAATTTAATTGTATAATCATCTATTACCTCAATTGATTCTATTGATTCTATTTTAGCTCTTAAACCAGAACCATAATCAGGATTTAAAATTCTATTGTAAGTATACTCTACATCCGCAGCTGTAAGTTCCTGACCATTGTGGAACATTACACCTTCTCTTAAATTAAAAGTATATTCTAAACCATCTTCTGAGATTGTCCAATCCTCTGCGATACCAGGGACTATCTTATTTGCCTCACCATATTCTACTAAACCGTCAAATATTAATGAAGCAACTCTTTCATTAACCGAAATAGTAGTCTCACCAGGATCAAGGTTGCTTACCTCATCCTCAATTCCCATTACAAATCTTTCAGTTTCCTGTGCCTGAACAGCTGAAAACATTGAAAATAAAAATAATGAAAGCAACAATAAAATTAAAAACTTATTTTTCATCATACTTCCTCCTCGTATAATATACTTAGCGATATTGAAATATATCACCATTTAAATATAAATTTGCTTGTTTCCATTAATTTCTACTGCGGTCCACAAAATCAACAAAGTCTTTAAATAACTTTAACTGAATTGGATCTTTGGCAGCCATCATTTCAGGGTGCCACTGCACTCCCAGCAAGTATGGATAATTTTTATCTTCAACAGCTTCTACAAAACCATCTGGAGCTACAGCAGAAACCGTCAAACCTTCACCAACTTTATCTACAGCCTGGTGGTGATAAGAATTAACCGCAACCTCATTTCCAGCAAGCACTTTGGCCAAGCGGGTGTTTTCTTTAATTTCTAACTGATGAGTTTTGTAATATTTAGGCACCATTAAAGCCATATGGGGAATTTTACTCTCATCATTATTACCACAGACATCTACCTTTAAAGAACCGCCATAATATATATTTATTAACTGAAAGCCTCTACAAATACCTAAAATTGGCTTCTTCATTTCCACAGCCATTTCTAATATTTTCAGCTCCCAGCGATCTCTTTCAGGAGAAATATCACCTAAGTTTTTTTCCGGATACGAATTATATAATGACGGATCGATATCACTTCCCCCAGGTAAAATCACACCATCAACTTCATCTAATACCTCTCTAATATACTTTTTATCATCAATTCTTGACTCAAGGTAGGGCATTATTAATGGTATAGCACCAGCCATACTCAATGATTCCGAATAATCTTGAGTGACTAAAGAAAAATCTACCCCCCCTAAACTGTACTGCTCTCCCATTTTTTCTGTTGGTACTTTAAAAGACGTAATTAAAATTTTAGGATACATACTCTTCCTCCATCCAAAAGCTTTTAACCGTTGTTGTAAGCTTGTTATTAATAGCTTATATTTTAAAAAATTATATCAATCTTTAGTGTTGTTGTCAACTTTGAATGTTTTATCACATTAAAGTTTTAAGATATAAATTTGATAAAAAAAATAATTTCCACTTATATATATTTTCTACATAACTCAATCTTTTTCCTGCATCGATTCTAAGAATATCTAATCAATTTAATTATTATTCAGCCGGCACCCAGACAGAATAACCTTCTTCAGCCGTTCCTTTAACCTTAAAAATCCCATTTGCTTCTGCATCAGTCTTTACTTTTTCATCTATATTACCGGTGAAATCATAATAAACTTGATTAGCTTGACCTGTATTAATCTTTTTTTCGATAATCTTCTCATTTTCATGCTGAGTAATCATCATTACCAGACCACTACCTGGATGCTCTTCATTACCAGCTCGAATATAGGAATAAGTATTTTTATCATTTTGATCACTTTCATAGTCATCACCATAAGCAAATTTTTTCCTTGCTTCAATTAATTTGTTAATTCTTTCTTTTAAATCCTGAGTGTGATAATCCTTCCAAAAAATTGTAGGTACTCCATCCCTCCGCATCAAAATATAGCAGTAAGCCTGCATTTTTCTATAAACTATTGCTTCTGTTCCATATTCATTTGTACCATCACGTTCAGTGTCATGATTTTCCACAAAAGTAATAGCTCTACTCTTATAATCATTTTCGTTCACCAAACCCTTATCACCAAGCCAGCGCATATCAAGATTACCCTGCATCATCTTTACAAAATTTTCTCTTAAAGGAAAATCAAACACATTAAGTTTTTCTTGACCAACTGTATTTAAATAGTCTTTTAGAGTTTCAACATCATTTACCCAGGCTTCGCCGATAAAAAATAAATCTTTATCAGTACTATTATTTGTAACTTCAATAAAATCATGAATCATTTCATTATCAACATGTTTACTGGCATCAAAGCGAAAACCATCAAAATCAATCTCATTAACTATCCATTTACCCCAGTTAATAACATCTTCTTTTATTTCTGGATTTTCATAATCTATATCTGCTCCCATCAAATAATCATCTTCATAAGAATCATCCCATTCTTTGCATTTGAAAAGGAACTCTCCAGCTCTTTTAGTTCTTTCATCCCAGTCAACACCATCAAATACTCTCCAGTCAAGTTTCAAGTCACTATATTTATTAGCCCGAGCTTCAAAATTAAATACTGTCCAAACTTCAGCATTTTTGTTATCTTTGAGCTTAACTTCTTCTTTATCATCAGCACCTAGTCGATGATTTAAAACAGCATCATATAAGAGTTTTAAATTATTTTTGTGTAATTTTTTTACTGCATTTTCAAGTTGTTTTTTAGTTCCGTACTTAGTTCTTTTAGTACCTTTCTGCTTAAACTCACCCAAATCCCAAAGATCATAAGTCCCATAACCAACATCTTCTATTCCAGCTGCCCCTTTATTTGCAGGTGGTAACCAGAGAAAATCAAAGCCAGCCTCTGAAATTTCAGCAGCTTGATTAGCAAGCAATTTCCAAAGATTAGACTCTTCCGGATATTCTTCCGCATATTTCCCTGTATTCATTTCCCAATAAAATGTCTGTAAAATAACAGGATTCTCCAAAATAACGCCCCCTTATATTTTCTTAATTTTAATATTCCTTATTAATCATTTTATCATAAATAATCTCTTTTTTACATTAAATAATGTCCTAAAATCATAAAAACCCCGCCCAAGAACCCTGGACGGGGTAAGTTGTCTTAGTTTATACAGTTTTAAACTCTATAACTTAACAACGTTTTCAGCTTGTGGACCACGGTCGCCTTCAACGATTTCGAATTCTACTTCTTGTTCGTCTTCAAGTGTTTTAAAACCTTCGTCCTGAATAGCTGAGAAGTGTACAAATACATCGTCGCCATCTTCTCTTTCAATAAAACCATACCCTTTTTTCGCGTCAAACCATTTTACTTTACCTGTGTAAATCATATTAATTCATTCCCCCTAGGAATATTCTATATTTGGGGTCGTTCAGTTAAAACTTCACCCATCGATAATTATTATAGCATAAGAAAATTTCCATTTCAAGGGTTTATTCTTAACAAATTTTGACTTTTAATGAAATACTTATGTGCTTCTATAAAACTTAACCATATCTTTCCCGGCACCTTTGGCTATATACAATGCAGTATCCGCCTGTTTGATTAGTTTTTCTGAAGAATATTCTCCATTCTTATTAATTGCTACACCTAAAGAAACTGTAACTTTCAATTTTTTATTCTCAAAGTTAATTTCAAGTTCTCTTATTTTCCTCATCAACCTATTTATAATTTTGGATAACAATCTTTCCTGCACTATATTAAAATAAATTACAAACTCTTCGCCTCCATAGCGAGCTACAATATCATCTTCTCTAATTTCATTTTTCAAAAGTTTTGATAGTTTCTGCAGTACTCGATCACCTACCTGGTGTCCATAAAAATCGTTAAACTCTTTAAAGTTATCAATATCCATAATTGCAACTGAATATTCTTCTCCATCTTTTTCCTTTAATTCTTTATGAAAATAGGAATGATTATACAAATCGGTTAAGCCATCAGTAACTGATAGTCTCTTTACCTTATTATGGTTTAAAGCATTCCTAATACTTACTCTAATTTGATTTGCCAAAGTTCTAATAAACTTTTTTTGATTTTCATTAATTAACTGTTTATATTTAGACTGTATTGCATATAAAACACCCTGATAATTATTAAGGCTGATTGGAATCGCAATTAGTGTTTCAATATTTTTCTTAAAATCTATATTATTTGCAATTATTATTTTTTCGCTAAGCGATATATTTTTGAAATGACCTTTCAGATAATAAAACAACTCACTATTTTTAGGTACATTAATATTTTTTACACTTTTTAGTTCTGTTTCTTCTTTTTTAAAAATAATTGCGGCTGACATGCCCATTGTTCCAACAATTATATCTAAAATTCTTTCATACAAAAGTTCAAGATCTAATGTTGAGTAAAGAAAATCAGATGTCTGTTCTAAAGTTGATAAACTGGCCAAATTTCGTTCTAAACTTTCATATAAGAGTGATTTTTTTAAATAATTTGGAATTTGTTGAATAAATAAATCATTTTTTTTAATATCATACAGATCAATTTCATCACTTAAAATAATAATTAATGCTTCAACTTCTTTTTTCAATGGAATTAAAAATGCTTGCTTAAAGCCCAGAACATTGTTTTTGATTTTAATTTCTGAAATATTCATATTCCAAAAAGTTCTGAAAATATCATAACCTTGCTTGCCCAGACTATCATCAAGATAAATATTGGTTAAATTTTCAGCTTCTTTAATTACAATACCACCGGTATATTTTTTATCATTAAAAAGCATTTTAAAAATAGTCTCTGCAGTCAAAGATATTTTTTTATCTCCAATACTTTGGTTTGCCTTTCTCATTTTCTGATTGATCATTTCTAATTCTGAAATTACTTTTTTAGAAAGGTGAAAAAGATGTTCTGTTTTAACTTCAGGAATTTCTGTTTTAAAATCTAGCTTTCGATCTATTAATTCATCACTTTCACTTAAATAAAGAACTGTTGTTGTAATATTTAAAAATTGTGCTTTGGAAGTTATTGTTCCATATTCACCACTGGTACAAAAACCTGTATTCTGACAGGGAATAACCTGCAGTTCTGTACTCAGACTCGAATTAAGTGATTTTAAATAATCACTGCGGCCACTACAAGAATAAACAAAGGCTATCTCTGGGAAAAAATTAAGGTTATTTCTTAAGTAAACTGCATTCCTTAAAATTTTATTTAAACTGCCATATGCAATTTTAACTTTATCTCCTTCTTTTAAATTACCAGAAAATCTAATTCCATCATTAACAACTTCCATAGCTGAACGTGCATTTTTAAAATTACCACTTAACACTAAAGGAAATTTGTTTACAGCAGCAGAAGGTAGTTTGTTTTTTATATTTTCTCCTAAAAATTCAGAATAAACCTTAAATATACTTCGACCATCAAGTTCATAAATAACCCTATCTTCTGCCTTTGTAATTTCCATCTCACGACTTATGCTTTCCCATCCCATGCTGAAAGTCCAGTCAGCCCGAAGCTTATTTCCATTTAATATGATTCCAATAGAACCACTTTTTATAATACCATTTTTATCGAATATATATGACTGCCCATCTTTAGTAGCAAAACCAGCCAAGCCTCCTGCTAAAATAATATTTTCAGCATATTTATTAAAAATATTTACAAAATTATCTCCATCAGTATATTTATTATCAGATAAAACTATTACAGCTTTTGTATTCTGCTGTATATTTTGTGCAATTATTTCAGCATTTAAATCAGAACTAGAATCTCTTTGAATTAATTCAAAACTGCTTTCCTCAAATCTAACAGCAGTAATAATAATTGTCTGCTCAGTAATATCACTATTTATAATTCCTTCACCAGCAGTAACACCTATTAATTCTGATAAGGGAAGTAAAAGGTTAAATTTTTCTATTATTTTTTTGTTTACAGCTTCCGATTCTGGAGTAATGATTTGAACAAGTTGTTCTGAATCATCTTCAAGTTTTTTAAAGAACTCATAACATTCTTCTAAATTATAACATCTCCCAATTTTTATCTGCACCTTTTACACCCTCCATAAAAATATTTTAAAAAATTAAAAATTCTATCTATTTAATTCTTTTCTATCTAAAACTGTAAATTCCTGCATAAAAGAACAAAGCTTTCACTTTAGCAGATTTTGCTAGGTGAAAGCTAGATTCGGTAAAATATTATTTTTCTTGATAATTAAATGTTTTTCGATCTTTAAATTCTTCCTTTTTTCCTTTATTCCACTCAGAAACAGGTGATAGATAACCAACAACTCGTGAATAAATTTCACATTTTTGTTTTTTAGCCATTTTTGTCCCTCCTTAAATTTAAAAATTGATTCATTTTAAATAAGATATAAATTTGCTGACTCCTTTTCTTCATTGAAAATAGACAGCTGCCGGCAGCACTGCCAGCTTTAAAATATTAATTTCTAATATGAACATTTTTAAGATATTTATCTGCAGTTACTTTAAACTCCTGCAGTTCTGATGGTGCAAAAGAACGCTGCTTTCTCAATTCTGGAGCTAAAGTATTAACCGGCCTAAAATTTTGAATAAAATAGTTTTCTGCATTTTCAATTTGCTGAGCAATTTTTTTTATTTCTTCTCTGTCATGCAGACCGGGCACTACTGTGGTTCTAAATTCATAATCTAAATCAGAATTTATAATTAACTCAACAGATCTTTTTATTTCCGAAAGCAGTCCAGGTGGGGCCAGCTGCTGATAGCTAGACCAGCTAAATTTTATGTCAACTGCCAGATAATCAATTAAATCTGACTCAATTAGTTCTTTTAACTTTTTGAAATTGGCTGCATTAGTATCCAGTTTAAGCAGCAGCTGATGTTCTTTTTTTATTTTCAGCATAAATTCTTTTAGATCCGACTGCAGCAGCGGCTCTCCCCCGGTAATTGTTACTCCATCCAGCAGAGCTTTCCGCTGTTTAAGAAAGTTGAAAAAATATTCTTCCGGCATCAACTCCTGCTCAGCTGAAATTTTCATCGGGATCAGCTGACTGTTATGGCAGTAAGGACAGTGAAAATTACAGCCCTGAGTAAAGACCACGGCAGAAATCTGATCCGGAAAATCGATAACTGAAGTTTTCTGTAATCCGGCCAGCTGCATCTATTCCACATCACTTTCTGAATTATTTTTTTCGCTAAAAGCAAAATTTGCCTCAACTGTTTCTGGTTCAGCCTCTGTTTCTGCCTCACATTTAGGACAGTACTCATGCTCTCCCGGCAGATATCCGTGAACCGGACAGATACTAAAGGATGGTGTTAAAGTATAATAGGGGAGCTTAAAGTTTTCAGCAATTCGTCTGACCAGCTTTTTAGTAGCTTTAATGGAATCAATTTTTTCTCCCAGAAATCCATGGAGGACCGTATTATGAATAAAAACCATTGTTCTATTTCCAGCTAAATAATTATGGTTTTTTTCTGTTGTTAAATCATAAAATTCATTATCTTCTATTTCAATTTTACTAGTTTTCTTAACCCTAACAACTGGCAGCTGTCTTCTTTTTCTTAAAGATAACTTATCTTTAATAAAATCTGCATCATTTGTAATCGTTAACTTATTTTTTATTTTAGTTGCCTGCTGTGCTGGAATTCGTATTCTAAATCCATCTACTTCATTTTTTCTTTTACTGGGTTTATCTTCTTTAGAAACCATGATACCTGCAGTGGACAATATTTCAACAATATCATCAGCTAACTCTTCAGAAACAGTATAATACTCTATATCTCCATGTTTCTTATTTATATGCCCATCACTATCAATTAAACCTGATAACAAAGAATAAACATTATTCTTTGTTATATTAGCTTTTACTTGCTCTGGAATATTAACTTCATAACATTTTTCGCCGCTAAAAAAACAATACTTTAAAAAATACTCATTAACTGAATACATAGTTGTAGCTAGTTCATATAATTTTTCACTTCTTTTGTCATTTTTTATTATATTAATATCTGTATTAAATTTATTATTAATTACTTTTTTAGCTTTTTCTAAATTACTCAAGTGTTCATCATTAAATCTCAATTTATATTTTTTTAGATGATTACCACCACGATTGTCTTCATATTCACTAATTGAGCCATTTCCAATAAAATATCCAAAAAGCCACATTAAATCATTGTCCAGCAACGATTCTTTTTCGGGGTATAAATTTTCACTATTTTGAAGTATATAATCTCCAATATTTAGTTCATCAGCTCTTTTTTCTACAACTTTAAATTTAAACATTGTTTTATATTTTTTTCTGTATTCAGGATTATACCTTGTATGGGTTGAAAACGACTTTGTCCCCTTAACCTTTTCTCCACAAATTGGACATTTATCCTTAACTGATATTTTCTCTAATACAAAAAATGGATGCCAGTCACTTGTAGTTATATCAAGACCTTTTTCAGCAGTAACTCTTATCTTATTATTTTTACTGACATCTATTGACATAGCATCTGTAATTAAATCCCACTCAGATCTATCTTCTTTTGCATTATAACTTAAAGCCTTAATTGGTTTTAAATTTTCATAATCTCTCACAATTTTTTCAATTTTAATTGCACCTTTATTTGTTAAAACTTTATTACCTTTTTCAATGCAGCCCCCAGTATAAAGTGACTGAAGTTCATCCTGCAGCTCTAAAGCTGTAAAAATATCATCAGTTAATCCTACCGGTAATTGAGTTGAGTTGGTATAATAGGGATCTGCATCTTCCTTAATTACCCGCTCCTGATTGGCAGCAATAATCTGATCTCCAAACTTTTCTCGATCCAAGCGGGCAAAACGATAGGCTGTTCCTTCAGCTGGAGTTGCCTCAAGATTATACATATTATCTGTTTCTTCCTGATACTGCTGCAGACGCTCTCTCATCTTTTCCATTACTTCTTCAGAAAACTTCTGTCCGGCTGGAGTTGAAATATCTTTACCCATGAAATTGAGCAGAGCTTCATTCATTCCATTGAGCCCAATTGTGTTAAAGTGATTTTTCCAGTACTGATCAAAGCGTTTTTTTATATCTCTTAAATAAAACTTTGCGTAGGGGTATAGGCCCTGCTCAGTTAGAGTTTCTAAAACTCTGCGCTTAACTTCCAGGCTTTCTTTTGCCTGATCCATCAGATAATAGACTCTTTCCATAAACTCTTCTTTAGTCTGAGCCTGATAACCGATGCGGGGCATGTTTAAAGTTGCTACACCTATCGAACCAGTTAGAGGATTAGCCCCAAATAAGCCACCTCCTCTTTTGCGGAGCTCTTTGTTATCCAACCTCAATCTGCAGCATTGATGAGTTATTATTCCATTTGGCAACTCATAAAGATGTCGGTTGGTATCTACAGTAAAGTTATATACTGTATCTGTTTTTGTACCTATTTGTCTTAAATTTTTAATTTTAACTAAATCAAAATTACTATTATCCAATTTAAAGGTATTATAATCATCTTTGAATTTTAGTTCATAGCTTGTAAAGATTTCTTTGTCAGACTTATCTTGTTTAAAATATCTGGTGTTTTTATTGTTTTCTCTATATTTTAATCTTTTTCCAACAGTATTAGCAAGAGTAATTAAATCTTCAGCAAGTTTTTTATTAGTTGTGTGGAAAAGAATATTATTATTTTTATTACCATCTGTTTCATAAAGCCCATCAACAATTCCTGTTCTAAACTCTAATGAGCTATTCCAGACAAAGTTATTTAATCTTTTTGTAGTCGCTTTTTTCCCTCTAATGTAGTCTTTAACAAACCCAACAGCCTGTTTTCCATAAACATTAATTTTATAAATGCTGTCTGAATCAATTTTTTCTATTTTAACCTTACAGGCTATTTCATTAAAATAATTTTTTATTTCATCAACAATATCTTTTCTATTGATATTTATAGCAAAACAAATTTCCCCTTTACTATGATTATTTATCCAACCTTCTCCCAGATAGTAACCCAAAATCTTACCAGATTGATAATTTCCTATAAAACTTTGACTATAAGCTTTTCTTGACAGTAAGAATTCATCTCCAACTAAAAGATTCTGACTTTCAACTTCTTTAAACTCGCCATTTCTAACAACTGCACATTTGTGTTCATATGAAAAACTCTGCTTATACCCATTTTCTAATTCTATATTTATATAAGTAGAATAATTTTCATATGGTACTTCAAACATATCAATAATATCAACAAATTTCCCATCCATTAACATTTTATAATCCGGTTTTTTGTTTTTTGGAGCTTCAATCCAATTATTTACAAGATGTCTTATTTCATTCTTTGCTATATTACCGTTTTGATTTTTATAAATAACTTCCTGTGCACCAAGTATTGCCATACTTCTTGCATCTTCGGGATCCATATCTGAATTGATAAAATTAGAAAAATATGGTATCCCAAATTTAGCTGTCATTTCCCAGACCGGATCCAATTTTTTATTTTCCCACTCAAAGTCCTCAGTTATATTATAAGTAGGAATTGGAAAGGAAAACATTCTGCCCTTAGCATCACCCTCCATCATTAGTTCAGCAAAAGCTCGATTAAGCATCTCCATTTCCTGTTGAAATTCACCATAACACTTTTCCTGATACTGACCACCAATTATAACCGCCTGATCTTTTAAATAATTGGGCACCTCAAGGTCCATGGTGATATTTGTAAAAGGGGTCTGAAAACCAACTCTGGTTGGTACATTCATATTAAATAAAAATTCCTGCATCGCCTGTTTAACTTCTTTGTAGTTGAGACCATCATAGGCGATAAAGGGGGCCAGATAAGTATCAAAGTTAGAAAAAGCCTGGGCACCAGCGCTCTCCCCCTGGAGTGTATAGAAAAAATTTACAATTTGCCCAAGAGCTGTCTTTAAGTGTTTTGGTGGTAAGCTTTCAATTTTGGTAGTCACCCCTCTAAAACCGGTCCTCAAAAGCTCCTCTAAATCCCAGCCACAGCAGTAAACACTCAAATTGCCCAGATCATGAATATGTAAATCACCACTGCTGTGCAGATCTGCAGTCTCCTCAGGATAAATTTCCTGCAGCCAATACTGACCCGTCACCTCTGAGGCGATATAATTATTTAAGCCCTGAAGTGAATAACTCATATTAGAATTTTCATTTACCTTCCAGTCACTGCGGTCTAAATAATCGTCCATAATATCAACCGCATCAGCAAAAAGCTTTTTGCTGTCTCTAAGTTTACTGTGCTGTTCCCGGTAGAGAATATAGGCCTTTGCGATTTCGGCATAACCTTTTTCGATCAAAACTTTTTCCACCAGATCCTGGATCTGTTCTACCTCTACTGTGCCACCATTTTTAAAAAAAATCTTTAAATAAGACAATACCTCAGCTGTTATCTCAGCAGCAATTTTAGGATCAGCCTGCTTTACTGCGGAAACTGCCATTGCCACAGCATTTTCAATCTTTTCTGATTTAAATTCTACCTTTTTTCCATCTCGCTTTATTACATAATCTAAATTCATAATTCCTCCTTTTCGAACTTATGTTTGAGCAATATTTAAATATTTTTCAGTTTTATTAAACATTCCCTCTTAATTCTAATTTTTTTAAAAAACTGATGTAAATAAACAAAATCCTCTCCGCACAGGCCGCACGAAAAGGATTGATAATTAAAGTTAGTTGTCAGAATTTTATTTAAAATTAGCTCATTACGCTTAAACCAGAATAAGCTGTAGTTTATTAAATAAAATCTGCTCAACACCCCCTCATGACCCGTGAGTTTATGGTGTTTATAAATAAAGGCAGGTCTTCCGGCTCGGTTCAGTTAATAATCAGCCTTCCCAGTTTCCCAGTGACAATTTTGATTATCTTTAAACCTTACGGCGGCGGGACCGCAGAGGTTTTTCACCTCTTTCCCATTTTAATTCAGCCAGTTATTTTCGCTATTAACACCAAAATAGTGACTAAAACCCTTATTTAAAACTATTCAATTTTTAATTAACTATTTTTATCTTAATACATTTATAGACAAATCACAAATATTTCAATTAGAATCTACAGACAAATTTAAAGCTAAGCGCTAATTAAAGATAATTTTTCTTTAAAATACTCACTTTTTGTTTTCTGATAATTGATAGAATTAAATTTAAGTATTTAATCATTTCGACCTTTAACAGCTACAGAACCAAAATAGAAAATTGCCGCTGTAATAATAATCACTGCACCAGATGGAAGATCATAATAATAAGAAAAAGTTAAACCACTAAATGAAAAAACAAGACCCAAAATAACGGCAAGACCCATGATTTTCTTTAAATCGTCTGTATATAGTCGAGCTGCCGCTGGTGGTGCTGTTAAAAGTGCAATTACCAAAACAATTCCTACAACTCTGATTAAAATTACTATTGCAATAGCAATCATAATAAAAAGAAAATTTTCTAAAAGATTAGATTTAACTCCCAATACTTGCAAAAATTCTTCATCAAATAAATAAGCTTTCCAATAATTAAAAAGACTGCTGATTGCAGTTATCATAAAAATAGTTAAAGCTGCCATCAGCCAAACATCTACTCTCCGGACAGTTAAAATATCACCAAATAAATAAGATGAGATATCCGGTGGATAACCAGGAGTAAAGCCAATAAATAATACACCTAAAGACATTCCAAGAGACCAAAACATACCAATTAAAGTATCAGAACCGGTGCCAATTTTGCGGCGAATAGAAGCAATTGCCAAAGAAGCAGCAACTGCAAAAGCAAAAGCTCCATAAATGGGCTCGATATTCAAAAGATAGCCAAGTCCAATACCTCCAAAAGAGGTATGAGCTATACCTCCACTTAACATCACTAGTTTTTTTTCAACAATTATTGTCCCAATCAAACCACAGGCAATGCTGGCCAAAACTGCAGCAAAAAAAGCATTCTGCATAAATTGATAATTCAAAATTGCATCAATCATCATTTTCCCCCTCTCCATGAGGTTCAAATACATGATGAGGATGGCCATGTGCGATTAGATCAACAGGACAGCCAAAAACCTGTTCAGTTGTATGCTGATCCAGCTGTTTATCCCCGTGATGATAAAGTTTTTCATTTAAACAGGCTAAACTATCAAAATAAGAAGAAACAGCTGCCATATCATGGGTTACAACTATGATAGTTTTTTCTTTATTTAACTCTTTCAATAACTGATAAATTTGCGAAGTAGAACTAGCATCAACATTTGCAGTAGGCTCATCTAAAAGTAAAATCTCAGGCTCTACAGTCAGACCTCTGGCAATTAAAACTCTCTGCAGCTGACCCCCAGATAGCTTTCCAATCTGACGATCTTTAAGCTGCAGCAGATTCAGCTGTTCCAATACCGCTTCTGCTTTTTCTATATCTTCTTTTTTATACTGATGAAAAAATCTAACTCTTCCTCCAAGCCGAGCCATCAATACTACATCGAGCACACTAATTGGAAAGTTTCGATCAAAGTTTGAAATTTGAGGCACATAACCAATCTTATCCACTGCCTGATCTAAAGGATGACCAAATATTTTAATGTCTCCTGTTGTAGGTTCAATCAGCCCCAGTATGACCTTTAATAGAGTAGTTTTACCACCACCGTTAGGGCCAATAACCCCTAAAAAAGAACCTTCTGCAACCTGGAGACTGATATTTTTCAAGGCATCCAAATTACCATATTTAACTGAAACATCTTTCAGTTCTACTGCATAACTCACTAATTATCATCTCTTTCCTTAAGTTCAGCTTCCATTTTAACAGCCATTATTTTTAAATTTTCAAGATAATTTTTAGCTAATGGATTGAGCTGGATAGTTTTTCCACCCAATTCTTCAGCAACAGCTCTTGTTTTTGTACTATCAATTTCTGCCTGATAAAAAACATTGTTTATTCCTTCTGCCTTAGCAAATTCAATAATTTCCTGCAGATGTCTGGGACCGGGCTCTTTCCCCTCAGCTTCTATTGCTATCATTTCCAGGCCATAATGCTCTATAAAATATCCAAACGCTGGATGATAAACCAGTATTTTCTCACCCTCATAAGGAGCTAAGATTTCCTTGTTTTCTTGATCTACTGCCGCCAGCTTTTCTAAATAAACTTCGGCATTTTTATTAAATTCTGCTTCATACTGAGGCAGAATCTCAATTAATTCATCTCTAATTATTTTTACCATATAACTAACCCTTGCTGGTGAAAGCCAAATATGGGGATCTCTCCCCCCATGACCATGTTCATCAGCCTCAACTTCCTGATGTTCCTCTTCAGCTTCAGCATCCCCTCCTCCAAAATAACGATGAGGATATTTAGACTCAATTCTTTCAAATAATTTTACTACTTCTAAATCTGACTGGTCTTCCGCTCTTGGTAAAATATTCTGCATATCGGCTGGGACTCCTATCGAAAAATAAATGCTTGCCTCATTAAAGGCTCTCATTTCAGCAGGAGATGGTGCATAATTAGATGGGCTGAAGCCTTTTGGTATCATTTCAACAACTTCTACCCTTGCCCCCGCTACTGCCTCCACCATTTCCAGCTGGGGCATTATAGTTACTGCCACAGTTGTTTTGGCAGCCTTACCAGAAAAAGGTATAGTTAATATTAAAATTAATAAAACAAATGCAATTATTTTTCCTTTTAAATTCATATTATATCACCCTATTAATTTAAATTGATGTATATTTAAATCACTGTTCTTAAAAGCAGCTGCAGCACACCAAAAACACCACCAAACCAGCCGTACTGTTTTAGATGATTGAAATATTCTCCGGCAAAACTATCAAAAATATTCTCTATTTCTGCTGGATTCATTTTCCGTATTTCTTTGGCAGTCAACTCTTTTAATTCAAGACTTGAAAGTAAAGCTTCGGAATTGGTTTTGAAACTATCAATTCCTGCTTCAATAACTAAAGTCAATAAATATCTTAAACTGTCTCTGTTCATTTCAATTTTTAAAGTCTCAGTCACTTTTGAAATCTCAGCTTCAAGTTGACTTAGCAAAGATCTCCTTAATTTTTGATCATCTAATAACGAGCTGCTATTTTCTTTAAATTTTGCTAAGAATTCAGCATCAAAATATCCGGCATCTAATAATTTAAGCCCGCCAAATATCTTCTTTAACTCTTGATTTAAAAGACCAAAGTCAAGCTGTCTTATTAACTGACCAAGTTCCTTTTTTATATTATCTGTAGAAATTAATTTTTTGAACTGAATTAAAATCTCTAACTTCTGTTCAAGATTTAAATGCTCATTTATAAAAAACTCAACTAATTCAGATTCAATGCTTAAATTCAAGGAAAAAAGCTTTTTGTTTTCTGACTTAAAAGTTAAATCAATTAAATCAGTCAGAAGATCTTCATTTAAATATAAAGCTTCTGTTAAAAGTTCAGATCCCGCTTCTGTATTTAAGAATCTTTTCAGTATCTGATTAGTCTTCAAACTATCTTTAGTCATTAGTTCTTTATTTTCAATCTTATTTATAAATGAGAAATATATACTTTCTAATTTACTTCTATTTTCTATAAAATATTCATCTTCCAGCTGCTTAAACACTCTTGCCACAACAGAATCTATAAATTCATCTAAATCAGCCATGTAGAGTGCGCCAGAAATTAAGGTGTTTTTAAGCAGACCACCTTTTTTCTCTTTTTCTTTTTCTATAATTTCATCTTTCTTAAAATTAATCAAACGAGCCGTTTTTTCCTGCTGCTCCAAAAATAGAGATCGACCCTGATCCAAATAATGATCAGCTTCTTCTTTTGCAATGTTAATTAGATATTGTTTTAAATCAAAATCAATTTCTCTTTCAAATAAATACGGGACTAAAAATTTTACTATGGGATAAAGTTCTTTGTTCTGCATAAAATTTTTCAGCTCTTTTGAACTAAATTCTAAATTATATTCACCAGCAGCTGCTTCAATTATTTTTTCCGTCTTAAAATTGGAACTAAGTCTGGACTCTAAATTTAAGAAATCATTATCTTCTTTTAAATATTTAGTAAACTCAAAAGCAAAATCAAAGTCTCCAGCTTTCTCTTTAAATAATAAATTTAATTCCTGATTAAAAGCTGCTGCTGCACTTTCAAAGCTCTGCTGATCTAATTCAGAAATTATACTTTTTAAACTGTTCAAAATTGTCTCAGCTAAAATTTGATTATTCTCTGTAATAAGATCAAAAAATTGCTGATAGTCATTTTCTTCAAAAAATTCTACAGTCCGAGCACTAATTTGTGAATGATTTTGTTCTATAATTTCTGCTGCAGAATTAGCTTTTAGCAGCTCCTTTTCTACAAATCTACCCATAGAATTAGCAAAACGACTTCTATTCTTTGCTACTATTCCTGGAGTGAAAGGCAATTTGAAACCAGCTAATTTTTTCTGCTGATAAGGATGAAAGATCATCCAGATTGCTAAAACATTAGTTAACCAACCCACCCCACCGTATAATACAGCTGAACTTAAATAGTCAACCCAAACCGGGGAAGCGTTAAAGATCGCAGTTTCTGCACCACTGGCAGCAAAAATCAACCCAGCAGCAGCACCCAGCAAAGCTCCTAGATAAGTAATTGGTTTTAATTCTTTACCCATAAAATCTTCTATCGCAGCCTGAACTTCCTGATCTGAAAGTTTATGTAAATTTGTTGATGCTGCTTCAGCAATTTTGCCTTCTAATAGTTCAGGTAAATTATTATAAAAGAAAGTCGATATTGATTCAGTTAAATCTGCAACAGCTTCTGGATTGTCTCTAAAAACCCTATAAAAAGAAGATATTTCCTCTGCTGACAATGTGGTTTTTAAATTACTAAAGGACCTTTGAATTAAATTTTTAAATTTAGCTTTAGAATTATTAACTTTACTATTTAAAATAGCAAAGAAATTTTGATTCAAATAAGCAGCAGTTTGTGCCTGAATTACATTCTCTTCCTGCATGAATTTATAAAAATTAGCTGCAGCAATCTCCTTTTTATTATTAACTGCTGTCTCTGTAATTAAATCCTTCAATCTAAAGTTAAATACATAATCAACCATAATATCTATTGATTCTGATTCCTCGCTTAATTTTTTTATCAGGGAGAACAACAAATCCATAATTTTATTTGAAAAATAGTCCTGAGCAAAAAAATCTTCAGAAAAAAGTTCTATTAATCTTTTATCTTTATTTTGCTGATAAAAATCCCAGATTAAAGTTTCTAAATTATTAGTAAGCTCTTCTATCTCAATTTTACTTACTAGTTTATTTATCTTTATTTTTTTTATTTTGCTAAAAAAGAACTCTGTTATCTTTTGCTTATCAGCATTTAGATTGTCTCTAAGATAGTCTATTAGATAAGTTGTTGGCAAAGCATATTCGTCTATATTTTCTTGATATTTACTATAAATACCCTGACGACTCATTGCTTTAAAACCAGCACTGGCTTCGATCTCAGCTTCTACAGCCTCAAAGATTAAGCTATTTAACTCGTTTTCTTCTTCAGTTAAGAAGTTTAATAGTTCTGAATCTCCAGCAGAGATAATTTTTTCTACTTCAGCCTTTAATTCTGCCTCGAGATCTTCAGTTAAAAAATCTGCTAAGATAAAATCAGAATTGTTAAGTTCAATTTTAATGTTTACCAACATCTCTTTTAATATCTTCCTGATTTTTGCTTTATCTTTCGCCTTTTCAATCTCAGTTTTACTTTTTAAAAGGTCATTAATTCTAATCTTTTTAATCTCATTTATTATATCTTTACTAAAATCTTCTAAATTCAAAAGTTCTTTAGTTTTTTCTTTAAAATCATTTTTTTCAAGCTGGTTAAGTTTTTGATAGTTGTTCTTAAAATTTTCATTTAGCTTCTTAATGGTATTTTTAAGCTGCTTTCTGCTTTCAACATTTAAGAGCTCTTTTAACTCTTTATTCTGCAGCTGCTGATAAAATTCAATGACTAGCTTTTCTACCACAGCCTCAGATTCTAGCTTTTTCAGAATTCTGCTGTAAATTTCAGCAGTAATTTTCTTCTGATCAGAGTCAGCAATAAGTTTATTTAATTCAACGTCTTTTAGTTGTTCACTACTGACACCTAAAAGCTCCACTATTGCTTCAGCTGCACCCTCTGTTAGTATTTCAAGGTTATCTTCCCAGGCAGGTATATCAGAAATTAAAGTTTTAGAACTATGATTTTCTAAATGGTTATTTATAAAGTCATCTACAGTTCTACTAAATTCTTTTTTGAAATTCGGATGAGAAAATTCTTCTTTTAAAGTATGATGATTAATCAAATCTCTTTCAACTAAAGCAGAAATGCTGTCAATAAACTCATCTTTAGTCTTGATTACCACTCCCCCAAGTGGACCGTACTCTTTAAAAATCATCTTTAAGGCCAGATTATTTGTTAAATAGCCAGTTATCGCCCCTGTCCCTGCTGCCGAAATAATTGCTAATAAATCTAAAGCCATTTTTTGCTCCTAAAATAAATCAGCTGTACAACAGCAATCAACAGCATTAAGAACATAACAGCAGGATAAGCAATTTTATAGTCCAGTTCTGGCATATATTTGAAATTCATTCCATAAACTCCGGCAATAAAAGTAAGGGGAATAAAAATAGTAGAAATTACAGTTAAAAACTGCATTACTTCATTCATTTTGTTGCTCTTATTTGAAAGATAAATTTCCAGCATACTGGAAAGCATATCGCGACCCACATCAATTTCATCCATTAATTGTCCTACATGATCATAAACATCACGCAAATAATAATCTGTTTCTTTTGATAAAAGCGGTGATTCAACCCGATATAAATTACCAAAGATCGTATTTAAAGGCCAGATAGTTTTGCGCAAAAAAACTATTTCCTGTTTTAAATCCTGAATGTTTTCTAAAGTATCCGGGCCAGTTTTAGCTGCAACAACCAGATCATCAAGTTCCTCCAGCACTTCTTCGTTTCTTTCTAAAATATGAAAATAATTGTCTACAATTGCATCTAAGAGAGCATAAAATAAATAATCTGCACCCTTTTTTCTAATTTGACCTTTATTTTCTTCAATCCTAACTCTAACTTGATTAAAATCATCTCCATGTGCTTCTTGGAAAGTTATAACTGCATTTTCTAATAAGATTAAACTCACCTGTTCTGACTGTATGTACTCTCCTTGATAACTAAGCATATCTAAAATTGTAATTATATAATTATCAAACTCTTCTTTTTTAGGACGTTGTCTGGTATTTGTAATGTCTTCTAGTGTAAGTGGATGCAGCTGAATTAACTTACCAACTTCCTTTACCAGCTCAACATCATGAATGCCGGTAATATTAATCCAGTTAACATAATTCTCTTCTTCAATCAGCTCAAGTGAAAATTCTTCGATCATTTCCCGCTTAATATCATCCTCATTAAATCTTATCAGTTCAATTTCTGCATCAATTTCTTTCTCTATACCATGTAAAGTTCCGGGTGTATGACCGATCTCACTTGATTTTATTCGAGAAAATTTTCTCATGTTCTACCTCCTTTATTATTTTATCCACATTAATCTTTATAAAATCTACTAGAATGGCTTTTATTTACATATTATCGATCATTGTAAGTGATAATCATTTTTAATATCCACAATTTGTGGATAACATGTTGGTAACTATGCTGATTAATCCACATCTTTTGTTAATTAAATGTTAACAACTGTGGATAAAACACCTGTTTTGTTAATAACTTGTGGATAACATGAATTTTAATTGGTTGTATTCTATTTATTTTTATTATTTAAAAAATTAATGAATTTATCCACAATTTCTGGATCAAATACTTTAGATTTATAATATTCTAATTCATCAATGATTTCCTTTTCCTCTAAAGCTCCAAAATAGTACTTATTTTGCAGAAAAGGGAAGTAAATATTTGATTTTAATTTACTGTAAAAATTAATTACTGCAAAAAGTCTGCTTAAATATGGAATTTGGTCTCCTTTTAAAGCCTGAGGCCATCCATTCCCGTCAAAGTGTTCTGCCTGAGAATAAATAAGATCACAAATATCAACTAAATCACGATAGTAAGCTGCAAAAACTGCTGAATTTAGAACATATTTTTGATATTCATACCATTCTACCTCTGTTAATTTAGCACCCTTTTTGACAATATTTTTGGCAAGAGCTAACTTTCCTAGATCATGATGCTTAGCTAAAAGCAGCAGCTTAGATCTTTCTTCAGAATTTAAATTAAAATATTCTGCAGTCTTTTTAGAAATTTTTAAAAGTCTATTTCCCTGCCTTAAGTTGATATAATTATTTTCTTCTACATAATTTAAGATTGAACTATAAAACTTACTTTCCTTACTTTGTTTATACTTACTAAAATTGATTTTGGAAACCCCATCATTAAAAAAATTCTGGGCAGTTGTTTTTTTATCTAATTTGATCATTGAAACTGCTGATATATCAATATAGATCCCATTAATATTAATTTTCGCAAGTTTTTTCCGTACAAAATTAAGTTTTTGATCTATTTGAAAATCACTTTTATTTTTTAACATCACTGCAAAATGATCAGCATATAAATGAGCTGTAATTATATCCTTATTTGAAATTTGAGCCAGAATTGAGGCTATTTGTTTTAAGACCTCATCTCCCTGCTGATAACTAAAAAATTTATTAATTAAATGAAAATTTTCTACATTAATTAAGATTAATGCTAGTTTATCCTCATTATTCTGATTCAACTCTCCAAAAAGTTGGTTAAAATACTCTTTATTATATAAGCCAGTAAGCTTATCATATCTTTTTATGTGATTTAATTTCTGTTCCTGCTTCTCTAACTCTGTTATATCATAAGAGGCCCCTACAATTTCTTCTACTCTTCCGTTCCTGACCACAGGATATAAAGTAGTCTGCCATGCTTTCTGACCAGCTGGAAAAGTTATTTTTTCAGTATAATTAATTTTTTCTTTTTTTCTTAAACATTTACTGTATTTCGCCTCTAGTTCGACAGCTACTTCTTCACTAAAAATTTGGTTGACCCGCTTACCTCTAATTTCTTTATCAGTTAAAGCTGTTAAACGCTCATGTGTTGCATTAATTCTTTTATAATAGAAATTATCATCACAGTCAACTCTAATTAAAAATATTGCATCATGAGTATGATCAATAATAGTTCGATAATCATTTAGTTTCTCTTCTCTAGCTTTTAAATCTTCTTTTTTCTTTTTTTGCTTAAACATTGTTAATGATAATAGGTTAGCAAAAGCTGAATAACTATCATTTTTATTAAAAATAGCTGTTAAATTATTGGTGTTTTCATAATCAAGATCCAGTTTTTTATCTGATTCAGTTAACAGCATAATGCTTGATCCTGTAAATTCTTTATCAGCCAACATTAATAAATCTAATCCTGAAAAAATTTCGTCTTCTCTATTTTCAACTATGATGATATCGATATCATCATTTTGATAAAGATAATTAACCGCTTTTCGATTATCATTAAATCCCCCAACTAGTTCAAAATCAACATTGTCAATTTTTCTTTTCGCCTGATTAAGATAGGCTTCTATTTTATTTTTCTCTATTACATCCCTGATGATAGTAATTATTTTTAACACTGCAGCCCTCTCCTATATTTTAAAGTAATAAAATTAGTTTTGATGAGCAGAAAGTGGATCTACATGTACCATCACATCTTTAACATCATCACTATTTTTAATAATCTTTTTTTCTACCAGGCAGGCAATATTGTGCCCATCAGCTACCGAAAGCTGATCTTCAACAACTATTTTTAAATCAACAATATAATTGGGGCCATAGCTTCTTAGTTTAATGTCATGAATCTCGATCACACCTTCAATCTCAGCTGCCAAGTCTCTAATTTCATTAATTTTTTCTTTATCCGGACGTCCATCCATTAGTTCATAAGAAGTATCCCTCATTATTTCATAACCAACTTTTAAAATTAAAAGTGCTACAACCAACCCTGCCAGCGGATCTAAAAACCTAAAGCCTAATTTAGCTCCCCCAATTCCGATCAGAGCTGCTATTGATGATAAAGCGTCTGAGCGGTGATGATGAGCATCTGCAATCAAGCCTCTGCTGTTAATTTCTTCTCCAATTTTTATTGTAAATCTATAAAGTATTTCTTTAACTATAATTGAAACAAAAGCAGCAAATAAAGCCCAGCTCCCAGGCTCCGCAATATTACCACTCACAATTGTTAAAACTGCATCTCGTCCCAGAAAAAAAGCAGTCAAAACTAAAATAACTGCTAAAATATTGGTCCCAAGTGCTTCAGCTTTTTCATGTCCATAAGGATGATTTTTATCAGCTGGTGTTTCTGAAAATTTCATACTAACCATCACAATCATTGTTGAGGCCATATCTGAAACAGAATGAAACCCATCTGCAATTAAGGCTTTACTATTAGCAAAAAATCCAATAAATATTTTAAGTACAGCAAGTAAAACATTACTTAAGATGCTAATAATTGATATTTTTTTCCCTTGTTGATAACGTATATTTTCTTTTTCCATTTTCCTCCTCCTAGATCTTTTTTAAATTCTTATTCTCTACTATACCCTTTAGTATATCAATTAAGTTAAATAATAGCAATCAATCAAATTTGAATAAAGACTTATATTGTAGTATTATTTATTTAGGTGCTGACTTTGACTTTTTAAAGGAGAGGATCATGTTTAACAATAAAATTTTGGAATTACTATTTACTTTATTCAAAAGCATGAGTGTTATTGCTACTTTTGCATATATTCTCAGCCGTCTCAGTAGTGTAAAACACATTTTTGATGATAATTTTAATAAATATGAAAAAATATTTTTAACAATTTTCTTTGCCGTACTTTCGATCACTGGAACTTTTTTGGGCATCATTATTATGAATGCCTATGCCAACATTCGGGCTATTGGTGCTTTAATGGGGGGACTTCTCGGTGGTCCGCTTGTTGGGATAACAGCAGGTTTGATTGCCGGTCTGCACCGCTTTTCTCTAGGTGGTTTTACTGCTTTAGCCTGTGCAATTGGTACGACAAGTAGTGGATTAATCGGTGGTCTTTTTTATAAAAAATACAAAAATAATGAAATTGACTTCAAAAACGGCTTTTTAATTGGTGTTGTTGCTTTAACAATTGAAATGATTATTGTTGTGCTCTTCAGTCGCCCAATTAGTCAAGCTGTTGAATTAGTTAAAATCATTGGGATCCCAATGATTTTAAGCAACAGTATTGGAATTGCTATTTTTATCAGTATTTTGAATAAGGTAAAAGAAGATAATGAAAAAATTAGAGCTTTCCAGGCAGAAAAAGTACTTTCTATTGCTGATCGATCCTTACCTTTGCTCCAAAATGATTTAAATCCAGAAGCTGCTGCAGAAATTATAAAAATGATTAAAAAGGAAAGTCAGGTTGATGCAGTTTCCCTAACTGACAAAGAAAAAGTTATTGCTTTTACTGGAACCGGAGCAGATCACCATTTAGCAGGCGAAAAAATTAAAACAGAAGCCAGCCGCAAAGCCATAGCAGAAAAAAAGACGATTTTAATAGACAGTAAAAAAAATATTAACTGTAAACATGACAGCTGTCAATTAACAGATGCAGTCATTACACCTTTAAAAATTGAAGATAGTATTTACGGCCTGTTAAAATTGTATCGCTGTCAGCAGAAAATAACTGTCCTCGATATTAAATTAGCTGAGGGAATAGCAAGCTTTTTAGCTACTCAAATTAAACTTGCAAAATTATCAAAACAAGCTGAACTAAAAAGTGAGGCGGAGCTAAAAGCTTTACAGGCACAAATCAACCCCCATTTTCTTTTTAATTCGCTCAATGCAGTAGCTGCAGTTTGCAGAACCAAACCCCAACAAGCCAGAGAACTACTGATAAAACTAGCCGGAATTTTTCGCAGAACATTGAAAAGAGATGTCTACCAAATAACTTTAGCTGAAGAAATTGATTTTTGCAAAGACTATTTAAGTATAGAAAAGGCTAGATTGGATAAAAGGCTTGAAGTTAAATGGGAAATACCATTTGAATTAAAAGATACAATTATCCCACCTTTTATTATTCAACCCTTAATTGAGAATTCTATTAAACATGGAATTTATCCTCAGGAAAAGGGCGGCAAAATAATTATTAATGCTCAAAAAATAGCTGATAAACTTCAGGTCATCATCGAAGATAATGGTTGTGGAATTTCTCAGGATAAAATTTTTGAAATTGAAAAAGGAAATAATGATCGCATAGGAATTAGCAATATCCAGGAAAGACTGCACTCTGTCTATGGAAATAACGCTGAACTTATTATAGAGGCTAAAAATAATAAGGGTACCCGCAATATAATAAATATCCCTTCTGAATTTCTTTTTGAGAGGAGAAAAGCAAATTGATAGTCAAAACTATGATTGTCGAAGATGAGAAGCTGGCTCGAGATGAATTAAAATTTTTAATTGAAGAAGATCCTGACTTTGAAGTTATCTCTGAAACAGCTGATGGTGAAAAGGCACTTTCGTTATTAAAGAAAGTAAAAATTGATTTGCTCTTTCTAGATATTCAGATTCCTGGTAAAAGTGGAATCGAAATTGCTAGAATTTTAAACCAGCAGCAAAATGCTCCTTATATAATCTTTACAACTGCTTATGATGAATATGCTGTTGAAGCTTTTCAGCTATCTGCTGTAGATTATCTGCTGAAACCGATTTCTGACCAACGGCTGCAGGAAAGTTTAGAAAAGGCAAAAAAAGAAATTAGGGATAATAATAATAATAATAATAATAATTTTAATCAGCAGTTAGAAAATCTTTTTGCCAATTTAAATAATTCCAAACAAAAAGAATGTCTAAATAAAATTGCCGTTATGGAAAAAGATTATTATCTGATGCTTAACTTTAAAGATATCTACTACTTTTCAACAAAAAATAAAAAGGTTTGGGCTCACTGTTATAAAAAATCATATATAACCCAATTTCAGCTCAAAGACTTAGAAAATATGCTGCCGGAACAATTTTTTCGAATTCATAAAAGCTATATTGTTAATCTAAAGCATATCAAAGCTGTAATTCCCTGGTTTAAAGGTAAATATCAGGTATTAATGGAAGATTTTTCGGAACATAAAATTCCAGTCAGCAGATCCAAGGTTGATCAAATAAATACACTGTTAAATCTTAAATAATGCAATTGAGTATAATATTTTTACAATTCAGTTAAAATGCCTTTTATAATCCCCTGATCCAGATATAATTAAGATGTATTAAAAAACTATTAGGGGGTTATATTTTATGGCATCTTTTCTTATTTCTTTAGCTGTTTTAATTATTGGTTATTTTACTTATGGAAAAATTGTAGACAAAATCTTTGATTCACAGTCGGAGCGAGAAACTCCTGCAATTTCGATGGAAGACGGTGTAGATTACATAGCAATGGACTGGAAAAAAGCGTTTTTAATTCAGTTTTTAAACATTGCTGGTTTAGGACCAATTTTTGGGGCGATCGCCGGTGCATTATGGGGCCCAAGTGCTTTTCTTTGGATAGTATTTGGAACAATTTTTGCCGGTGGTGTTCATGATTATCTTTCCGGCATGCTTTCTATCCGCTCTGGTGGAGCCTCCATCTCTGAGATTATTGGGGAAAATCTTGGCGGCACAATTAGACAGATTATGAGGGTCTTTAGTATTGTGCTTTTAGTTTTAGTGGGAACTGTTTTTATGACTGGCCCTGCTATGCTGCTGGCTAACTTAACACCAGGCTTTATGGGAGTCAATATCTGGTTAGTTATTATTCTGGCTTACTATTTTATTGCTACTTTTTTACCAGTTGATCAAATAATCGGTAAATTATATCCAATCTTTGGTGGTGCACTTTTAATTATGGCTCTGGGTGTTGGTGGAGGATTGATTTTTGGAGATTATAATATTCCAAATATCGCTTTAAACAATCTGCACCCTGGTGAATTACCAATCTGGCCTTTACTATTTGTAACAATCGCCTGTGGTGCAATTAGTGGTTTTCACTCAACTCAGTCACCAATTATGGCTCGCTGTACAAGCAGTGAAAAAGAAGGACGCAAAATTTTCTATGGTGCAATGGTAGCAGAAGGTATTGTGGCACTAATCTGGGCTGCTGCAGCTATGACATTCTTCCAGGGAACTGGTGGCTTAAATGAAGCTCTAGCTTCTCTTGGTGGACCGGCCGGTGTCGTCCACGAGATTACAGGTACAATGATGGGAGCTGTCGGTGGAGTGCTGGCAATGTTAGGTGTAATTGCAGCTCCAATCACTTCTGGAGATACTGCTTTTAGAAGTGTGCGTTTAACTTTATCTGATATTTTTGGACTCGAGCAGAAGTCTGTTAAAAATAGATTACTGCTTGCTATTCCAATTTTCATTGTTGGTGGAGCTCTATCTCAGATTAACTTTGATGCTCTCTGGCGTTATTTTGCCTGGTCAAATCAGACAGTAGCAATGGTTGTTTTATGGGCTGGAGCAATGTGGCTTGCTAAGCGCGGTAAAAATCACTGGATCGCTTCAATTCCAGCTTTCTTTATGACAGCTGTTTCTGTAACCTATATTCTCTATGCACCTGAGGGTTTCCAACTTGCTTATAACTTCTCAGTTATAGCCGGTATTGTAGTTGCTATTACCACAATGGGAATTTACATTAGAAAAATTAACAGTACTCATTTTGAAGAAGAAATTATGCTTTCAGAACAGGAACAGGCAATTTAAATATTATTAGGTACCAGGTACAAATAAGCTTATTTGTACCTGGTACCTATATTATATATACCTATATTACTCTTTTCCACCTGCTGCCGGACAGCTTTTATCACTACAGCCGGCACAAGGACTATCTGTTCCCTTAATCCCACCGTAAACCTTTTTCCCTATATAATAAAGACTGCCAAAACCTAAAACTCCTAAAAATAAATATTCCATAATTACCTCCTTAAACTTACAAGCTTAAAACATTTTTAATTATTTGATTAAACTCCTAAACCGAGCAGCATTCCACCCTGGTAAACTATAAAAGCTACTACCCAGGCCAGGACAAAAAGATAAGAGGCTGTAATTAAGGGCCACTTCCAGCTCTGAGTTTCTGATTTAATAGCTCCCAGAGTAGCAATACAGGGAGTATATAAAAGCACCATGGTTAAAAATGAATAGGCTGCCAGTGGACTGAAGTTTGCTGTTAAAGCTGCTCTCAAGCCGCCTTCTCCAGCTGCATAAACCACACCTAAAGTGCCAACAACTACCTCTTTTGCTAAAATACCAAAGACAAGTGATGATGCTGCCTGCCAACTGCCAAATCCTAAGGGTTCAAAAATTGGAGCTATCAGCTGTCCAAACTGACCAATTAAGCTTTCTGCAGAAGCATATTCTACACCCAGTGGTAAATTAGCAAGTACCCAGATTAAGACTACAACTGAGAAAATAATTGTACCCGCTTTTTTTAGAAAGGCTCCAACCTTTTCCCACATATGAATAAAGACACCTTTTAAAGTTGGAAAACGGTAAGGTGGCAGTTCCATTACAAAGTGAGAACGCTCACCTTTGAATAATATTTTATTAAAGACACCTGCCATAATTACTGCCATTACAATCCCCAATGCATAGAGTGAAAAGACAACTGTACTGGCATGATTGGAAAATAAAGCACCAGCAAATACTACATAAACAGGTAATCTGGCTGAACAGGACATCAGTGGATTAATTAAAATTGAAATAATTCTGTCCCGCTTACTGTCTAAAGTTCTGGTTGCCATTACTCCTGGCACATTACAGCCAAAGCCAACAATCATGGGAATAAAGGACTTTCCGTGCAAACCAAGTTTGCTCATTACCTTATCCATAACATAGGCTGCTCGGGACATATAACCGCTGTCTTCTAAAACACCAATCGCCAGAAATAATAGAAAAATATTTGGAATAAAAACCAGTACCGAACCTACCCCACCAATAATTCCATCAGTTATAAAGGAAGTAATAAGTGGTGAAGCTCCTGCTCCTAAAAGCAGACTGCCAATCCAGCCCCCTGCAGCTTCAAAGAAAGTCTCTATATACCCAATCAGTGGTTCACCAACAGTAAATGTGAACTTAAAAATTGCCCACATAACTGTCATAAAGATAGGAATCCCAAGATACTTATTGGTTACAATCGTGTCAATTTTATCAGATACATTTTCCAGCTCCTGATCTTCTGCTGGCCGCTGTACACTTTCGGCAATAACTTTATTTATAAATTCATACTTTCGATCAATTATAATATTATCAAAATCATCTTCAGCCTTGAGTTCCCTCTCCGCAATTAAACTCTTGATTTTTTTAGCCTTAGAAGCTCCGACTTCTCTCTCCAGTAATTTTACAGCTTCCGGATCATGCTCAATCAACTTAACTGCTGCCCAGCGCTGATTGATCTGACCGGTGAAATCAAATTTCTTGAGCATTGAAACTACTTCGGAAATTAAAGCTTCTACCTCACTGCCGTAATCGATTTTTAAAGCAGCCTCAGATAAATCACGATGCTGAACAGTTTCCGCAAATAGATTGTCAATTCCTCGACCTTTACTAGCAACAGTTTCTACAACAGGAGTGCCCAACAGCTGACCAAGTTTCTGTTTATCAATCTTAATTCCCTTTTTCTCAGCCTCATCAGCCATATTTAAGACTGCAATTAAATCTACACCCATCTCTAAAAGCTGAACTGTAAAATATAGATTACGATCAAGATTAGCAGAATTAATAATATTTAAAACTACATCATAATCGCCGGTAGTTAGAAAATCTCTTGCCACTACTTCATCTTCCGAATATGCTCCCAGAGAATATGTACCAGGAAGGTCAATAACCTCCAGTGAATAATTCTGATAGGAAGCCCTACCTGTTTTCTTTTCTACTGTAACACCCGGCCAGTTTCCAACATGCTGTCTGGAACCTGTAAGTTCATTGAACATAGTTGTCTTACCGGAGTTGGGATTGCCAGCCAGAGCTAATTTAACTTCATTATTTTTTCCTCTTAATTTATTTAATGACATTAACTTTCACATCCTTCAGTATCTACCATTACTTTATGAGCCAGTCCGTGTCCCAGTGCAACTCTATTGTCTCCCAAAGCTACAATTAAGGGACCACCTGAACTGCTGTGAATCTTAACTTTTTTCCCGCTGACAAAACCTAAATCTGTTAATTTACCCTTTGCTGTTCTGCCGCCAATTATTTCTTTGATACAGGCTGTTTCTCCTTTTCTTAACATCGCTAAAGGCATCAATTTTAAACCTCCTTTACCAGGATCTCTGCTGCTTCATCCCGGCGTAAACTCAAACTGTAACCTCTAACCTTAATTTCGATTGGATCTCCCATTGGCGCCTTGCCTTTAACTTCAACCTTAGCACCTCTATTTAAACCCATATCCATTAATTTTCTTTTTAAACGACCTTTAGACTCAATTTTTACTACCTCTACTTTAGAGCCAACTTTAATTTTATCCAGCATCAGCTGTTCTGCTGTCATTTTTACTTCCTCCTTCTCGGTGTTCATTTCGAAAGCACAATTTTTCTTTTCTATATAATTATTTTTAATTAGATATTCAACCATTTTGCTGAAACTTTCTTCACTTAAAGCATGTTCAATACTACAGGCATCCTGATCAGCATTTTTTTTACTTACACCGAGTGTTTTATTAAAAAAAATATATAAAATTTTATGTCTGCAGTAGATCTTTTCTGCTGCTTTGAAACCACTTTTAGTCAATTTTATTGGACCGTACTTTTCTTGACTAATTAGACCTTCTTGATTCAATTTTTTTAAACCCTGATTGACAGAAGACGCTGCTATTTCTAAATAACGTGCAATATCTGTTACTCTAGCTGAGCCATTTTCTTTGATCAAATTAAAAATAGCTTCCAGATAATCTTCCAGTGATTCTGATAAATTAATCTCTGCTTCCACTTTCTTTTCCCCCAATTTTTAGGTTAACCTAAAACTAATCTAAAAAAATTTAACCTTACTATATTACAGATTGTCCGAAGGACATTTTGTTCTTATTTCTTATTAAAAGATAATTAATCAAGATAATTAATTGAAAACGATTCTCAACTTCAAGTAAAATTATATATAACTAAATTACTTTTGTCAAGATTTTTTTGCAAAAAAATTGTTTATTCTGCCCGTCATAACAGTTATTATTAATAATTGTTACTAATAAGAAAACTTAAAGCCTATTCGCTTTTTTAAAAATCATTTTAATTCATTATAATCTCTCTAGCCTGCATAAATTCTGCATCTTCTCTATCATGTGAAACTAAAATAGTTGTAACTCCAATTTCTTTAATTATCTGATTCAATTCACCCCTGATTTTATCTTTTAATTCGGCATCCAGGTTGCTGAAAGGTTCATCTAAAAGTAAAAGTTTTGGCCCTGGAGCAAGGGTTCTAGCCAGAGCTATTCGCTGCTGCTGCCCCCCTGATAATTGATGGGGATATCTTTTTTCAAAACCTTCTAAGTTTACCAGTTTTAAAAGCTCTTTGACTCTGGCTTTTCTTTTAGATTTACTTAAATGATCAATACCAAAGCCAATATTTTTTTCCACACTCAAATGGGGAAAAAGGGCATAATCCTGAAAAACCATTCCCACTTCTCTTTTTTCTGCTGCTCTAAATTTATGGTCTCCAGCTACAGTCTGACCTGCAATTGAAATTTTTCCACTGTCAGGGATTTCCAGACCTGCAGTTAAACGCAGAACCGTACTTTTACCACTGCCGCTGGCACCAACTAAAGCTACAACCTCCCCCTTTTTTACTTCCAGGTTAAAATTATCAACTATATTAGCTTCTTTTTTATTATAGGCAAAAGTTAAATTTTTAATTTCTAACTGCATTATTTTTCCTCCTTCGGTGATGAGTAATTAAATAGATAGCAGCTGCTGAAAAGAAAATTAGAACCAGAGATAGATCGGCGGCTCTATAAATCATCTCATCAGAAGCATATTCAAAAGCTTTTGTTGCCAGGGTATCAAAATTAAAAGGTCTTAAAATCATGGTCAGCGGTAGTTCTTTCATTATTTCTATAAAAACAAGTAAAAATCCACTCATTAAAGCTGGTTTCAGCATCGGCAGATCAATTTTAAAGAATGTTTCCGTAACTCCTTTACCCAGAGTTCTGGAAGCTTCAAAATAGCTTTCACCAATTTTTTCATAACCGCTGTTAACCGAATTAAAAGCAATTCCCATAAAACGCACGGCATAGGCAAAAATTAACATAACTAAGGTACTGCTTAAAACAACGTTTGCTTCTATTCCAAATCCCGTCTGCAGAAAAGATAAGACACCATCAAGCTGCAGCATAAAAAGCAAAACTCCAACTGCAATTACAGCCCCAGGAATAGAATAGCCAAGAATTGTAATCCGTGCTAAAAGATTGGAGACAAAATTGGAACTCATCCGGGCTGTTGTTGCAATTATCACTGCACCTGTCAAAATTAGAACCGCTGCCCCTCCTCCAGTTAAAAAGGAAGTGAAAGCAAAATGCAGAGTTTCCATTAACCCTCCACCTCTGCTTAAAAAACTCCAGTATAAAAGTTGAACCGTGGGAAGTAGAAACCCAAAAAAGAAAACTCCATAGGTAAAAAGCTGAGCCAGTACTTTTCTACTCCCTTCTAGTTTTCTTCTGCTCACCGGTCTAATATTAGAAGTAGAATAGCTGTACTTTCTACCTCCCCGCAGCAGTTTTTCTATAAACAAAACTACAAATATCACCAGCATAGCCATTACTGCCAGCCTCACCGATGTTGGTAAATCTCCCATTCCAAACCAGCTTTTAAAAATTGCTGTGGTAAAGGTACTAATCCCAAAATATTTTACAACACCATAATCATTTAAAACCTCCATCATTACCAGACTGCTGCCGGCAACTACTGCTCCGCGGGAAAGAGGCAGAATGATTTTAAAAAAGATAGTATTGTCACTTTTTCCCAGAAGCCTTGAGCTTTCCAGCAGAGAAGCTGACTGTTTAGACAAAAAGGCTCTGGTCATTAAAAAAACATAAGGAAAAAGAAAAATTGTATAGATAAAAATAGCACCTCTGATGTTCATGAAATCAAAATACTGCTGTGAAAGTCGCAGTTGAAATTTATTTCTCAAAAATGTCTGTAATGGCCCTGTATAGCTAAACATTCCCTGATAAACATAGGCTCCTATATAGGGAGGAATAGCCAGAGGCAAAATCAGCCCCCAGCTCAAAAAATCCCTTCCTGGAAAATTATAAGCAGCTATTACCCAGGCTAAACCTGCTCCTAAAAAGGCCGCCAGCAGACCGGTAGCAAGTACTAATATCAGAGAGTTTTGAAAGTAGTTAACAAGCAGATAATTTCTTACATGCTCCCAGTTCTCACCTGCTTCTCCAAATAAATTAATAATAATATTTAAATTTGGAATTAAAAGCAGAATTATAATCCCGACTGTCAGCAAAAACCAGCCTGGCGAAGCTTTTTTTAGCTTTTTTAATAGCTGCATTTTTACACCAACCTCATTAATATACTATAGGACAAATGTCCCAAATATGATTTTTAAATAAATCGAATACTAAAAGTTAACTGCTGGACCTTAATTTTACTGCCAGCCCACACGGTTAAAAATTCTTACCGCTGTCTGATTGTGGATTCCAAGTTCTGTCAGATTAATATTCTGTGTTTCAAAATCTCCCCAGGACTGCAGAAGTTCAGAGGCCTCTACTTCTGGATTAACCGGATATTCGTAATTTGCAGAAGCAAAGAATTTCTGTGCTGAAGCTGAACTAAGATATTCTAAGAGCTTAACAGCATTATCCTTATTGGGAGCATTTTTGACAACACCGGCTCCACTTACATTAATATGGGTCCCGTTTTCACCATCAGGAAAATGGATGCCAACATTTTCTGCTACTTCAACTTCAGCCGGATTATCAGAATTAATCATTTTTCCTAAATAATAGGTGTTCATAATTGCCAGATCTCCTTCACCTGCTGCAACAGCTGTTGCCTGAGCGCGGTCATTACCCTGTGGCTTACGGGCCATATTGTCAACAATACCAGCTGCCCAGTCTTCAGCCCACTTTTCTCCATAAATTGAAACTAAAGAAGCTAAAAGTGACTGATTATAAATATTTTCGGAAGATCTTACTACAATTTTATCCTGCCATTGATCTGAAGTTAAATCTCCATAACCTGCTAAATCTTCTGGATCAACTCGATCTTTAGAATAAACTATGACTCTACCTCTTATTGTTAAGCCATACCAGTAATTATCTTCATCTCTTAAATTTGCTGGTACATTTTGAGTCAGTGTTTCAGTACTAACTGACTGCAGAATATCTCTTTCCTTTGCTCTATGTAACCTACCTGCATCGGCAGTTATTAAAACATCAGCGGGAGAATTTTTCCCTTCTCTGGCAATTCTTTCGATTAACTGATCAGAATCACCCTTAAGTACATTAACTTCAATTCCTGTTTCTTCTGTAAAACGATTCAAAATCTCCTCATCTGTATCATAATGACGATTTGTATATAAATTTACCTCTTCTGCTGCTGCAGCAGCTGTTCCCAGACCAACAAAAATGCTAATTATAATTGTTACTATAATTAATTTTTTCACCTTAATTCCTCCTTGATCTTATTTTGTTTGAAAATGATTCTCAACTTCAGACGCTTCTAATTATAACTAAACCTATTTACTTTGTCAAGATTATTTGTAAAAAACATAGCTATTATCCCTGTTATACTGGTAATTAGTAACTATTACTGATAATTTTAATGTTATTTAAAGTTGCATTTTCTAATCAACTAAAAACTAAAATTAGTCAATTTTTTCTTTTTAATCATTTTCTAATCTTTATTTAAAGTTTTTTTAATAATCCACTGATATTATATAATTGTAGCAAAGAGATAGAGATTTGTTATCCCCTTTTTGAAGCTGTTGCAGAGGACAGCTTTAAGCATAGATAAAAGTAATAGATACTTTTCTCCTTGTTTTAACCGCCTTTTTCCCGAGGCGGTTTTTTTCATTTTTATAATAAAAATTCTCCACCCTGATTAATGGCTGGGTAGGTACCATTAATAAGAAATGGAGAATTGATTAGGGAAATCTATATTAATCCAATTTAACTGGATTTTTTAATTTAAATTGCTTCTTCAATTAGAATCTAATGTCTAAAGTGCCTCTTCCCTGTAAAGACCATGGCAATTCCTAATTTATTACAGGCTTCTATAACCTGATCATCACGGATTGAACCACCGGGCTGAATAATTGCTTTGATTCCCAGTTCAGCTGCTTTTTCAACTGCATCAGGAAATGGGAAAAAGGCATCTGAGGCCACAACTCCACCCTCCTGACGGCCGTCAGCTTTGCGTCCGGAAATAATCATCGAATCAACTCGACTCATCTGACCAGCTCCAACACCAACTACCATCTCATCTTTGGCCATTACAATTGCATTTGATTTAACGTGTTTTACTACCTTCCAGGAAAATAGTAAGTCATTGATCTGCTCTTCAGTTGGAGCTTTTTCGGTTACTACTTCCAGATCTTCAGCAGTAGTCTGAGCTAAATCTCTATCCTGTACTAAAAGTCCACCTGTTACCTTTTTCATGCTGTAACCTGGTTTTTCCCGATTAATAGAAAGCTCTCCGGTTTTTAGAATACGCATTTTATCAGAACGCTTTTTTAAAATTTCTAAAGCCTCAGCCTCATAATCGGGAGCAATTACAACTTCAATAAATTTGTCCTGATCAGCAATTTCTTTAGCTGTTGCTGCATCAATCCTCCTGTTGGCTGCTACAATTGAACCAAAGGCAGATAAGGGATCACCTGCATGAGCATTAACAAAAGCTTCTTTTAGATTATCAGCCGTTGCCATTCCACAGGGATTGGCGTGTTTAATTACTGCTGCAGCTGGTTTTGCGTTGAATTCTTTAATCAACTCTAAAGCTCCATCAGTATCATTAATGTTATTATAGGACATTCCTTTACCGTGCAGCTGCTCAGCAGTAGAAATCGAAGGCTCATTCTGCTCCTGTTCTAAATAAAAAGCTGCTTTCTGATGCGGATTTTCTCCATAGCGTAGGTCTTCCCTTTTATCATAGCGGTCGAGTAATGTCTCTGGAAGTTCTTTTTTCTCCTCCTCAGACAGCACAATTTCTTCTAAATACTTCTGTATTCTCTGATCATATTCAGCAGTGTGGTGGAAAGCCTTATAGGCAAGCTTTAATTTTTTAGTTTTTGTCAAAGCTCCACTGCCAACTTTCATTTCAGCTAAAAATTGATCATAATCAGCCGGATCAACTACAACTGCTACATCATTATTATTTTTGGCAGCTGAGCGGATCATTGTCGGACCACCTATATCAATATTTTCAATTGCTTCTTCTAAAGTCACATCTTTTTTGGCAATAGTTTCGGCAAAAGGATAGAGATTGCAGACTACCAGATCAATTGGTTCGATATCCTGAGCTGCAATTTCTTTTAAGTGCTCTTCATTACCTCTAACTGCTAAAATACCACCGTGAACTGCTGGATGTAAAGTCTTAACCCTTCCGTCCATCATTTCCGGAAAATTTGTTACTTCATCAATATCTGTAACTTCAATTCCATTTTCTTTCAACATTCTACCAGTACCACCTGTTGAAATAATTTCTACATCAAATTCTTTTAAGCCTTTGGCAAAATCTACAATACCTTCCTTATTTGAAACACTGAGTAATGCTCTTTTAATTTTAGACAAAGTTATTTTTCCTCCTTTATAATTTTAACTTTCCGTCCTTCAATTTTTATTCTTCCCTCTGCAATTAATTTTACTGCTTCAGGATAAATTTTATGTTCTTTTTTTAAAATTCTTGCTGCTAAATCATCTGCATTGTCATCTTCTTTAACCTCTACCACTGCCTGTTTGATAATCGGACCGGTGTCCATTCCCTGATCAACAAAATGCACTGTACAACCGCTGTATTTCACACCATATTTAACAGCCTGTTTTTGAGCATTAAGCCCTTTAAATGCAGGTAAGAGTGAAGGATGAATATTGATAATCTTATTTTTAAAATGTCTTACAAAAAGTGGGGATAAAATCCGCATATACCCGGCCAGAACTACAAGCTCAACTCCGGCGTTTTTTAAAAGTCCGATCAGCTCTTCTTCGTAATCAGCTTTTGTTTCAAAATGAGCAGGGTCAATAAATAAATGCTCAATATTCTCGCTTTCTGCTCGCTTTAAAACACCGGCATCCTGATTATCACTAATTAAAAGTTTTACTTCTGCCGGAATCTTTCCATTTTTGATATTGTCAATAATTGATTGAAAATTTGAGCCTCTGCCTGAGGCAAAAACAGCTATTTTAAGCATTTCTGCACCTTCTTTACTTTAATTCGAGAGAGCTATCTCCAGCTCCTGCTTTTATTTCTCCAATCAAGCAGGCTTCTTCTCCCATCTGCTTTAATTTATCTAAAATTTGATCTTTATCTTTTTTATGTATAACTAAGATCATGCCAATACCCATATTAAAGGTTCTATACATTTCTTTTTCTGCAATTTCTCCTGCTTCCTGGATCAGCTTGAAAATTATCTGGGGCTGCCAGCTTTTCCTTCTTATTTCAGCTTTGAGCCCTGCAGACAGAATTCGAGGTAGATTTTCAATTAAGCCACCTCCTGTAATATGAGCAATTCCTTTAATCTCAAACCCAGCTAAAATCTCTAATACTGTTTTTACATAAATTTTTGTCGGTCTGAGCAGCTCTTCTCCGAGATTTTTTTCAAGCCCCTTTACTTGAGCAGTATAATCATAACCAGCTTTATCAAAAAGTGCGGCTCGAGCCAGTGTAAAACCATTGCTGTGCAGTCCATCTGACTTAAGACCGATAACTAAATCTCCTGCTGTAATCTCTTTACCAGTAATAATCTGATCTTGATCGACAATTCCAACTGCAAAACCTGCCAGATCGTATTCTCCTGACTGATAAAAACCGGCCATCTCGGCAGTTTCTCCGCCAATCAGCGCTGCCCCAGCCTGCTTACAACCAGCTGCAATTCCTTTTACAATCTCAGCTGTTTTTTTAGGCTCCAGTTTCCCTGCCGCCAAATAGTCTAGGAAAAATAAAGGCTGAGCTCCCTGAGCTAAGATATCGTTAACTGACATTGCTACAAGGTCAATACCAATTGTATTATGAATATTCAGTTCAAAAGCCAGTTTAAGTTTAGTACCAACTCCATCTGTTCCGGAAACTAAAACCGGATTCTGATAATTACTTAAATCAGGTTTGAAAAGCCCACCAAAACCTCCAAGACCCGTCATTACTTCCGGACCAAAGGTTGACTTAACATCTTCTTTAATTAACTCAACTGCCTGATTGCCGGCATCAATATCGACTCCAGCTTTTTTGTAATCTAAACCCATAGCTAATCCTCCTCACTTAAGTAGCGATTATCTATCGGATAATCTCCATCAAAACAGGCAGTACAAAAACCGAGCTCAACCTCAGTTTTGATTGATTTGAGCATTCCTGTCTGACTCAAGTAATGAAGACTGTCAGCACCAATGCTCTCACTTATTTCTTCTACCGAATTACTGCTGGCAATTAACTCCTGCCGACGTGAGGTGTCAAGCCCAAAATAACAGGGATGTTCTACAGGCGGTGAAGAAATTGCCATATGAACTTCTTTGGCTCCTGCCTCTTTAATCCTACCTATAATCTGTTTACTTGTCGTACCTCGAACAATTGAATCATCAATTAAAATAACTTTTTTATTTTCAATAATTTCTTTGATCGGTGAGAGCTTGAGCCTGACTTTTAAATCTCTGATCTCCTGAGTCGGCTGAATAAAAGTCCTGCCCATATAGCGGTTCCTTAAAATCCCCTGAGCATAAGGAATACCCGATTCCTCAGCAAAACCTAAAGCTGCAGCAATACCGGAATCTGGTACTGGAACTACAATATCTGCCTCAATATCTATCTCGCGAGCCAGCTGTTTACCCATTTTTTTTCTGGCCAGCAGTACATTTTGTCCAGCAATGTTGCTGTCTGGACGGGCAAAATAAATATATTCAAAAACACAGAGGCTGGTACCATTTTCTCCTGTATAGCGCCTACTTTTAATTCCATCCTCATCAATCACTACTACTTCACCTGGGTCCACATCTCTTACAAACTCTGCCCCAATAATATCAAAGGCACAGCTTTCTGAAGCCACAATATAACTGTTACCTAATTTCCCAATTGAAAGTGGTCTAAATCCACGTGGATCACGGATTGCCACCAGCTGATCTTTGGTCATTGCCACCAATGAAAAACCACCTTTTAGCTGGTGTAAACTCTGAACTAAAGCCTCAACAATATTATCTTCAAAGGAACGGGCCACCAAATGTGCAATTACTTCCGTATCTAAGTTAGAATGAAAAATTGATCCATTCTGCTCTAAATTATTTCTTAACTCAGCTCCATTGGCCAGATTACCATTATGAGCTAAAGCCAGATCACCTTTAATACTATTAATCAAAATTGGCTGAGCATTGGCAAGTTTACTGGAGCCGCTTGTAGAATAGCGAACATGACCAATTGCCATCTCACCTTTTAGATTTTTAATATCTTCTTTTTCAAAAACACTTTCTACCAAACCCATTCCTTTATGCAGATTAAAATTCTCCTGATAGTTGGCACAAATACCGGCACTTTCCTGCCCCCGGTGCTGTAAGGCAATTAAACCAAGATAGGTCAATTCGGCTGCACTGCTTTCAGCATCAGCATTAAAAATACCAAAAACTCCACACTCTTCGCTCATTTTATCTTCATTCAGCTCAGCCTGAGTTAATTCTACCTCATTTGAACTCTGCTGAACTGTATTTCCTTTTTTAGAGAAATTACAACTTCCTCTCATCAATTTTCCTCCCTTAATCTTAAACTTATTTCCAGTCCTTGCCGGTAATCCGTTTATACATTTCATGATAAGCCTCTTCCACATTACCGAGATTCCGACGAAAACGATCTTTATCCAGCTTTTCTTTAGTCTCACTGTCCCAGAAACGGCAGGTATCAGGAGTAATCTCATCAGCCAAAATTATTTCTCCCGCTGCTGTTTTACCAAATTCAAGCTTAAAGTCAACCAGATCTACATTTCTCTTTTTCAAAAATTTAACTAATATATCATTTATCTTGTGTCCCAGAGCAATTAATTTTTCCAGTTCTTCTCGTCCTGCCAGTCCTAAAAGTTCAATATGAGAAACATTGATTAAAGGATCTCCCAAATCATCATCTTTATAGTAAAATTCGATTACCGGCTGCTGAAGCGGCTCCCCTTCTTCCATCCCAATTCTTTTAGCCAGACTTCCGGCTGCGACATTTCGCATTACAACTTCCAGAGGTATTATATCAACTTTTTTAACCAAAGAGTCACGCTCATTTAGTTCTTCAATTAAATGAGTTTTGATTCCCTTTTCTTCTAAGAGCTTAAAAAAGAAGTTGCTGATCTTATTATTAATCTTTCCCTTTTCTGCGATCTGACCCTTTTTCTGACCGTCAAAAGCAGTTGCATCATCTTTAAAGTGGACAATAACCTGATCATCCTGATCGGTGCTGAAAATCTGCTTAGCCTTGCCCTCATAAATCATTTTCTTTTTTTTCATCTTTTATAAAACCTCCGTTTTGAGATCATAGTCAAATTTATGCTGCCAGTTCTTAACGATTTTTTCTGTTTTCTCAGCTGCTATACCTGTATATTTTTCCGGTTTCAAAATTAATTCTTTCTGCCTTTTAGTAAATTTATCCCAATAACCCTGCAGTTCCTGACTCTGTTCAACCAGTTCTCTTAAAGAAAAATCAGTCTCCTGGGCCATTAAGGTCAACTTTCGTACAGCCTCATGTGCATCAGGATGACCGGCTGCAGCTAGTAAAATATATAACGGTTCTGCAACAATCATTTTCTTATTCTGTTCAAAATTCTTTTTTATATTTTCCTGGTCAACCGCCATCTTGGAGCTGACTCTGGTTAAACGAGCTGCTGCTGAAAGCAGAGCTGTAATTAATTCGGGAATAAAGCGGGATGAAGCCGAGTTGGTCAGATCACGCTGATGTTCAGATAACTGGTCCATATAAACTGTAGTCATCTGAGGCATAAAAGCCTTCCAGAGGCTCTTTACATTTTCATAGTTAATCGGATTTCTTTTGTGGGGCATGGTTGAAGAACCAACCTGATCTTTGCCGAAGTGCTCACCAATTTCTGCAATTTCGGAACGCTGCAGGTGGCGCATATCATCAGCAAAGGCTGCCAGTACACTAAAAGTTGAAACAAGTGCATGAATAAAATCTGTAATCGGCTCAGCCTGGACTATCTGAGTTGAATGCTCACCCGGTTTTAAACCGAGTTCAGCTAAAACTTCTTTTTCAAACTCTTCTGGATCTTCAAAAAAGATACTGCTGGCATTATAGGCACCAACCGCACCAGAAAATTTGCCGACAAGTTTGTCTGCTTTAGCTTCGATTTCTTCTATTCTTTCTCCCAGACGGGCTACATATTCAGCTATTGTAAAACCAAAGGTCACCGGTACTGCGTGCTGACCGTGGGTTCTTCCGATTTGAACTCTATCCTTTTCACGCAGAGCAATCTCTGCCCAACTTTTATGTAATTCTTTTAATTTGGGTAAGATTAATTCCTGTGCTGCCTTCTGATAGCGGAGTGAGTTGGCTGTATCTACAATATCATAAGAAGTAGCTGTAAAGTGAATATAGGGACGGATGTCTTTACTTACTTTTTTCTGGATACAGTTAACTAAAGCACGAATATTATGTTTAGTTTTAGCTTCTTCTGCGTAAATCTCTTCCGTAGTTAATTCATTAATCGCCTTTTCGACTTCAGCTGGAGCCTGCTCTGGGGCCATACCTTTTCTGGCTAGAACCTTAACCAAAGCCAACTCAACCTCCGCCTGAAACTCAATAGTCGCATTTTCCGAAAGGTATTTCCCAATCTGATCAAAATTCTTTTTCCTCCTTGAATATCGGTGATCAAGGGGACTTATATTGGCAAAAATATCTCTAGTCTGCAAATTTTTCGCTCCTCTCAAGGTATTCTTGATATCCCATATCCTTTAATTCAGCTGCTGTTTTTAAAACTTTAGCTTTCATTTCCTGACGGTATTTTTTCTGCTTTTTGTTTAATTCTTCATCACTGCGGGCTAAAATCTGTACTGCCAGTAAGGCGGCATTTTTGGCTCCGTTGATTGCAACTGTAGCCACTGGAACTCCTGGCGGCATCTGCACTATTGAATAAAGTGAGTCAAGTCCACTTAATTTTGATGTTTTAACAGGAACTCCTATTACCGGAACTGTTGTCAAAGCAGCTACCATTCCCGGTAGGTGAGCTGCACCTCCAGCTCCAGCTATAATTACATCCAGCCCTTTTTTTTCTGCTGTCTCTGCATAGTTGTACAATCTATCCGGTGTTCGGTGAGCTGAAACAACTGTCAGCTCATATTTTACCTCAAATTGATCTAAAATTTCTGCTGTTTCTTTCATTACCGGCAGATCAGAATCACTGCCCATAACAACTCCTACTCTAGGCTTCATAAAATTTTACCTCCCTAATTTTTTTCACCTTTAATTTCAATAAACTGGCTGGCTTCTAAAGCACGCTCAGAAGCTTGATCTAAACTATCTGCTGTCACAGTCAGATGGCCCATTTTGCGGCCGGATCTGGAAATAGTCTTCTGATAAATGTGGACCTTAACTCCTTTTACTGCCAGAGCTGGCTCCAGTCCAATCACCTCAGCTTTGCCTTCTTCTCCACTGCCTATGATATTTCTCATTACAGTTGGTCTCAGCAGAGCAGTATCCCCCAAAGGCAGCCCCGTAATTGCTCTAATGTGCTGTTCAAACTGAGAAGTCACACAGCCTTCAATCGTATAATGGCCTGAATTGTGAGGCCGGGGAGCAATTTCGTTAACTAAAAGCTCACCATCTTCTGTAACAAACATTTCGACACAGAAAATTCCTATTCCATCAAAAACTTTAAGTACTTCTCTGGCAAAATCTTCGGCCTTTTCTTCCAGCTCAGCTGAAATTTCTGCCGGCACTTTTGTTTCATATAAAATATTTTCTCTATGATTATTTTCTCCAATTGGATAGACCTTCATCCCACCACTTAAACCGCGGGCAGCAATTATAGAAATTTCTTTTTTAAAAGGAATATATTTTTCTACCATCAGTTGAATTTTTCCTACTCCCAGTTCCCGAAAGGCTTCTTCTACTTTATCCTGACTGTCAATTAAAGCATTACCTTTACCATCATAACCACCTGTACAGCTTTTTAACATCAGTGGATAGCCCAGTTCTTGAGCAGCTTCTTTAATATCATCAGGGCTGCTGACTTTTTTAAATTCCGGCACAGCTATCTTATCTTGTTTTAATACATTTTTTTGATGATATTTATTCTGAATAATTTCTAAACTGCGGGCTGTTGGATAAATCTTATATTCTTCACTTTCTAATTCTTTTAAAACTTCAACTCCTATATGTTCAAATTCATAAGTTATTAGATCTGATTTCTCTGCAAGTTTTCTAATTGCTGCTTTGTCGTCAAAATCAGCAATCAGATGCTGATCAGCAATGCTGTGAGCTGGACATTTTTTTGTTGGATCTAAAATTGTAACATAAAAGCCCATTTTCTTTGCCTCTAAAATCATCATCTTACCAAGCTGACCACCACCGATAATTCCAATTTTCTGTCTGGTTTTATCTTTAAATTTCAAATTATAACCTCCAGCTTAAATTTATTTCACTAATGCTTTCTGGCCAATATCATTTCTAATATGAAAATCTTCAAAGTAAATTTTTTCTACTCCTTTATAAGCCTTATCAATCACTTCCTGAAAACTATCTCCTAAGGCTGTAACTGCTAAAACTCTACCTCCAGCTGTCAGTAATTTTCCATCTTTAAGTTCTGTTCCCGCCTGAAATACAATTATATCTTCAGCTGATTCAGCATCTTCGATTCCATAAATTTCCTTACCTTTTTCATATTTTACCGGATAGCCACCAGATGCCATTACCACACAGAGAGCTTTTTGATCTTTCCATTTTATTTCAAGCTGATCTAAATCACCTGTAATTACTGCTTCCATAATATCTACTAGATCTGTTTCTAAGAGCGGAAGTATCACCTGAGCTTCTGGATCACCAAAACGAACATTATATTCTAAAACCTTAACTTTTCCAGCATTAATCATCAAACCAAAATATATTATTCCTTTAAAATTAAGTCCTTCACTCTGCAGAGCTTTTTTAGTTGGCTTCATAATTTCCACTCTGAAAGCTTCCATAATTTGATCAGATACAACTGGAGCAGGTGCATAAGCACCCATACCGCCAGTGTTAGGACCTTCACCACCATCATAAGCAGGTTTGTGATCCTGGGAAGCAATCATCGGTACTATAGTCTTACCATCACAAAAAGCAAGAATTGTTGCTTCCTCTCCTTCTAAAAATTCTTCAATCACAACTTTTTCTCCTGCTTGACCAAATTTTTCATCTTTCATTATTGTTTCAACTGCTGCTTTCGCTTCCATTTTTGTCTGGGCTACAATAACTCCTTTACCTGCTGCCAGGCCTGAAGCTTTAACCACAATGGGAGCCCCTTTTTCTTCAATATATTCTAATGCTTTTTCTGCTTCTGTAAAGCTGCAGTAGGCTGCAGTTGGAATCTGATACTTCTGCATTAACTTTTTAGAAAAGGCCTTTGAACTTTCAAGCTGAGCCGCATTCTGATTTGGACCAAAAACTTTAAGTCCATGTTTTTCAAAAAGATCAACTATTCCTGCTGCCAGAGGGGCCTCTGGTCCAACTACTGTGATATCAATTTTCTCTTTTAGAGCAAACTCTAAAAGTGCTTGCTGATTGCTTTCATCAAAGTCAAGATTTTCGCCAAATTTAGCCGTCCCTGGATTACCTGCTGCTATATATAACTCTTCTACTCTGCTGCTTTGTGCTAACTTCCAGGCGAGCGCGTTTTCTCTTCCACCACTACCGATGAGAAGAATGTTCATTCTATCCACTCCATTTCCTTTTTTGTGAATTAATTTACTATAACCAGGTACAAATCGGTCGATTTGTACCTGGTACAAAAACATTATAAAAATAGAATAGCCCAGGTAGGAAGATTCTACCTATTATGAGTAGAACCTCCCCGCCTGGGCTTTTATCCCTTCGGTGTAATATATAATATTCATATCTGTACCGCTCGGACCAGCCAGCAATATAAGATCTAATCTGCTTTAAAATAATCTAAACAAAATAATCCTATAAGTGCTGCGGAAACCTAGGTACACTTCCCTCATAGTCGAACAGTTTACGGTGTCCGGTAGAGACTTGTGGGCCATATTCCCACTATTATATGAGGTACAATTTAATTTTTAGTTTTACAACATAATATTAACAGATGCAATTTTTAAAGTCAAGCAGAATTTATTTAAAGTAGAGGACTATAATCATCATTTTTGGCTGTTCCTCTAAATTCATTATAAATATCTCTTAAAAGTGTAATACCTCTCACTATTTGCTTGTCATCTACAGCGGCGAAACTGAGTCGGAAATAATTAGAATATCGATTATTGTTACTAAACAGATACCCAGGAGAAAAAACCAAACCTTTTTGAGCAACTTTTTCATATAATTTTTGAGCATCTTGTTTTTCAGGCAATTTTAACCAAAAATAGAGTCCGCCTGTTATTTCAAAAGTTATTTTTATCTCATTTGGCAAATTATTGATTATTTGATTTTTCATCAGTTTATATCGCTTTTTAAACAAATTTCTTTGTAAGCTAATATGTTTATCTAATAATCCTTCTCTGATGTAATAGTCAAAAGCTCTCTGAGTCAGACCCCCACTGGAAATATCAGTAGCATATTTAGCTTCTAACATCTCTGGCAAAAGTGTTTCCGGTAAAACAATAAAAGCAAGCCTCAAGCCGGGCATAAATACTTTTGAAAAGCTTTTAATATAGATTACCCTCCCCTGATCATCCAATTCCTTTAAATTATTTACCCTATTTTGATTATAATATAGATCAGATAAAATATCGTCTTCTATAATATAAAAATCATATTTTCTTGCCAGCTCAAGCAGCTGAAGTTGTTTTTCTTGACTCCAATTAACACCAGTTGGGTTTTGGAAATTCTGCATAGTAAAGAAAAACTTTATCTTATTTTTCTTAAGATAAGACTCCATTTCTTCTAAATCTGCCCCATCCTCTTCCATTTTAACACATTTTATATCTGCTTTTCGAGATTTAAAAGCCTGTAGAGCTCCAAAATAGGTAGGATCTTCAACTATAATCTGATCTTTATAATCTAAAAATATTTTACTTATAATATCTATTGCCTGTTGAGCTCCAGATACAACCTGAATTTGATTTAAAGAAGAATCAATTCCTCTTTTTGTTAAATATTTTCTGATAGATTTCCTTAAAGGCAAAAAACCCTGACTTTTTTGATAACTAAAAGCTTCACCCTGATCCCGCTCTAAAACTTGATTGATTGCATATTTAAAATCTTCTACCGGAAATAAATCTGTACTAGGAGCAGCACTAGCAAAATTAATACTTTCTGACAGCTTAATCTGCCCATGTTTTAACATATCTTCTCCATTTTCAGATTTGATTATTTTTCTGTCTGGTGCTACAAAACTTCCGCTACCTACTTTTTTATAAATTAATTCTTCATCAGCAAGCATATCGTATGCTTTAACAACTGTAGCGGGATTAACTCCTACATCGTCTGCCAATTTTCTGATTGGAGGCAGTTTAGTATCAGATTCGAGCTCACTTTTTATTTTCTTTTTTAATTCTTTATAAAGCTGCAGATAAAGAGCAGAATTACTCTCTTCTTTTAATTTTATTTTTAACATAATTTCACCTCTTTTATTGTATTAGTACAAAATCATTTAAAAATTATTGTATTATATATTTGACTTTTTGTATCGCTTTATCGTATAATTGTATTGTTAATTAAACAAAAACAAGCTTATTTATCATTATTGTATCACTACAATCTAAATTAATCAATTAGGAGGAACAAAATTTATGTCAGAAAAATATCGTTTAAACAAAAATTTAGCTCAAATGTTAAAAGGTGGAGTCATTATGGATGTAACTACTGCTGAAGAAGCAAAAATTGCTGAAGAAGCTGGTGCAGTAGCTGTTATGGCTTTAGAAAAAGTTCCAGCTGATATTAGAAAAGATGGCGGAATTGCTAGAATGTCAGACCCAAAAATGATCAAAAAAATTGTAGCCACTGTTTCTATACCAGTAATGGCAAAGGTTAGGATTGGTCATTTTGTGGAAGCTCAAATTTTAGAGTCTTTAAAAATAGACTATATTGATGAAAGTGAAGTTTTAACTCCTGCTGATGAGGCCTTTCATATTGATAAAAGAAAATTTGAGATTCCTTTTGTCTGTGGAGCTACGAATCTAGGTGAGGCATTAAGAAGAATTGGAGAAGGTGCGGCTATGATTAGAACTAAGGGAGAAGCTGGAACTGGAAACGTGGTAGAGGCTGTTCGTCATATGAGAAAAATCAATTCTCAAATCAATAATTTAACAACTTTAGGTAGTGAAGAATTAATGACTGCAGCCAAAGAGATGCAGGCTCCCTTTGAACTTGTGGAGTACATAGCAGAACACGGTAAACTTCCAGTAGTTAATTTTGCAGCTGGAGGAATTGCTACTCCTGCTGATGCGGCTTTAATGATGCAGCTTGGTTGTGATGGAGTTTTTGTAGGTTCAGGAATTTTCCGTTCCGGTAATCCAGCTAAAAGAGCAGCAGCAATTGTTAGAGCAACAACCCACTATCAGGATCCACAGATTATTGCAGAAGTATCCGAAGACCTCGGTAAAGCAATGTCTGGCATTGATATTAATGGGCTTACAGATGCTGAAAAAATGGCTGATCGGGGCTGGTAAAATGAAGGTTAAAGTGGGGGTGCTTGCCCTCCAGGGAGGAGTAACTGAACATTTAAATCATTTAAACCAGATTGAAAATGTTCAAGTTGCACCTGTTAAAAAGCCTGAACAATTAAATGACTGTAACGGCTTAATTATACCTGGCGGTGAGAGCACAACAATGAGAAAATTAATTAAACATTATAATTTTACAGAAGCAATTAAGGCTTTTGATCAACAGCAAAAAGTTATCTGGGGAAGCTGTGCAGGTTTAATTTTGCTGGCAGCTGAAATTGAAGGAGAAAATAACGAGCAGCTGGCACTTTTAAATATTAAAGTTAAAAGAAATGCCTTTGGCAGTCAGTTAGATAGTTTCATTGATAAAGCTGTAATTCCAAAAGTTTCTGATTCAGTCCAGGAACTTGTCTTTATCAGAGCACCCTTAATTACAGAAGTTGGCCAAGATATTGATATACTATACCAAAAAGAAGGCCAAATTGCTGCTGTAGAAAACAAAAATATAATTGCCACTGCTTTTCATCCGGAACTAACTAAAAGTACTATTTTTCATCAATATTTTGTTGAAAAAGTTAAAAGCCTTAGCAATTAATTTGTATTTTTAAATACAGCTAAATAATGACATAATCCCCTTATGGTTAACAGATTAAATAATACAGTCTGTTCTACCAGAAAGGGGATTTTATCTCGAATAATACTAATTCTATGAAAAATAAAATAAAGCAAAAATTAAATAATACTTGTTTTCACATAAATTGACTTAAGTAGATAATTTATTATATAATTCTATACAGGAATGGAGGTAAAATATGCAAATAACTAAAATGATATCAAAAAACTTAATTAATCTTAAGCTGAATACCGACGATAAAGAAGATGCTTTAATAGAAATGGTCAATTTGTTAAAAAAAGAAGATAAAATTGAGTCAGAAGATAAATTTTTGGCAAAAATTATTGAACGAGAAAGAGAAGGAAGCACCGGTTTTGGCAGGGGAATTGCTGTTCCTCACGGTAAAAGTGAAACAGTTAACGAATTATCTTTAAGTATTGGTAGATCAAAAAAGGGTATCGAATATCACAGTCTGGATGGTAGGAAAGTTAATTTAGTATTTATGGTAGCTGATTATCCAGATTATTCACCTGAATACTTAAAATTAGTCTCGACTCTGGTAAGTTGGTTGAGAGAAGATAATTTTAGAAAAGAGTTACTCAATGCGGATGGAAAAACAGAATTTATAGAACTTTTTAGAGAAAAAGAAAGATCTACTAAATAACAGCAGATCTTTCATCAAAATTTAAACATAAAAATAATATCTATTCTTTTATACCCTGAGTAGCAATTCCTTTTACGAAAAACTTTTGGGCCAGTAAAAATACAATTAGAGTTGGAATTACCACCATAATAGTTCCTGCCATAATAATTCCCCAGTCCCGTTCTGAAGAACTGGCAAAAAGCATTTTTACTCCCTGCTGAGCTAGCTTTTTTTGATCATCATTAATAATGATCAACGGCCAGAGATAAGCATTCCACATCACTAAAAAGTTAACTACAGCCAATCCAGCAAGATTAGCTCCCGACAAGGGTAAGAGAATCTGGAATAAAAACCGAAAAGGTCCACAGCCATCTATTTGAGCAGATTCCATAATAGACTTAGGAATAGTCAAAAAATGCTGCCTCATCAAAAAAGTTGTAGTGGCACTTGCCAGAAACGGTAAAACCAGACCTGAAAAAGAATTTCCCAGTCCCAATCTGCTTATAAACTCAAACAGAGGAACTACCCGCACCTGCATCGGCAGCATTAAAGTGAATAAGACTGCAAAAAACAAAAACTTTTTGTATTTGAACTCAAAATGCGAAAATGCATAACCACTCAAAACTCCCAGCCCTAATTTCCCTAACATCACCACAGAAGAAGCCAGAATACTGTTAACTAAAATTTTATCAAGGCTGACTAAATTCCAGGCCTTAATATAATTATCAAAGTATAATCTGTCAGGTAAAAATGATGGTGGATAAGAAAATATCTGGGCTCTGGGCTGCATACTGACACTGATGCCGAAAATAATCGGCATTAAGACAATGAAAGAAATGATTATCAAGACCAGATGTAGTGCTATTTTTTTATAAATACTATAGGGACCTCTATTTAAATCAAACATATTTAATCACCTTTCTCTTATTGATAATGTACATTATTTGCGCCATATTTAAAATGGAAAATAGTCACTATAATTACCAGAGCTAATAAGATTACAGATTGAGCTGCTGCAATTCCCGGCCTGAAATTAATAAACATTTCCCGATATAATTTATAGATTACAATATTTGTAGAATCAGCGGGACCACCCTGAGTCATAATATCTACAATCCCAAAGCTTTCAAATACACTGAAAATAATATTCATGATAATTAAATAAAAAGTTGTGGGAGATAATAAGGGAATTGTAATATCTTTAAATATAGTTATAGCTCCTGCCCCATCAATCTTTGCAGACTCATAAACACTATCTGGGATTGCCTGCAGGCCTGCCAGAAAAAATATTATATTAAAGCCCATATTCTTCCAGACAGTTGCTATAATAATAGCCAGAAATGCAAAAAAACTATTCGTTAACCAGTTTACCTGAATATTAAAAGCAAGATCTAATAAATAATTAACCTGGCCTGCTACCGGATTCAGCAAAAAAACCCAGAGGGAACCGGCTACAGTAGGCGAAATAGCATAAGGAATGAAAAATATAACTCTGTAAAATTTTATTCCTTTTAGATTCTGGTTCAAAATAACTGCTAGCAGCAGAGAAAATACCAGCCCAATAGTAATGGTGAAGATAATAAATAATGTAGATCTCAATAAGCTGTTGAGATAAGCTGGATCCTGAAATAAATTTATATAATTCTGGATTCCTACAAAAATTCTTTTGCGTCCAAATGGCGCCTGTTTAAATAAGCTTAAAAACACTGAATTAATACTGGGCCAGTATAAAAACAATAACAAAACAATAAATGTGGGGGAAAGAAGTAAATATGGAACAAGTGAATGGGATCGATAATTTAATTTTTGCAAAAAATACACCTCCAATAATAATATCCCTTCCTGATTTTCAGGAAGGGACAGCTGTCAACAATAAACTATATGAATTCTTATTCGTTAAGTTGATTATATTCTTTAAGTGATTTATTTACTCTCTCTGCTGCCTCATCCATTGCCGCTTGAGGAGTCATATTTCCTTCTAATGTTTTTTCAACTGATTCTTCCACAATTTGTCTAACTTCAGGGAAAGTGCCGATTAGTGCTCCCTGAGTCGAAACTGCCTTTTTACTCAGTAGTAACTGTAAAAATGCTGTTAGATAATTTGGATTTTCAGCAAAAAACTTATTATTCATTTCTCTTTCAACTGCCGCTTTGGTTACCGGGAAGTAGCCTGTATTTTCAAACCAGTAAACCTGCTGTTCTTCTTCCGAAAGCCACTTTAAGAATTCCCAGGTAGCTTTCAATTCCTCTTCTGGATGGTCAGCAATTGTCCAGAGACTTGCACCACCAATAATTACTCCCCCGCGATTAGCAGCTGCTGGTCTTGGTAAAAATCCGGTTCCCAATTCAAAACCTGCTGCCTCAGCATTTTCTGTAAACCCTGCCACTGAAGAGGTAGATTCTATTAACATTGCTGCTCTTCCGGAAGAAAATGCCTGATTTGCTCCATCCCAGCCTCGTCCTGGATTAAGCATAATTCCTTCATCAACCATTTCTTTCCACAGTTTAACAAAACGAACTGCTGCCTCTTCGTTTAGATTAGACGCTGTTGCTCTAGCACTACGTCCATTATCATTGTTAACCAGAGTTGCATCCTGGTTTGCAACCATCTGTTCTACAAACCAGCCAACAATTCCCAGTGTAAATCCATAGCGCTCAACTGTGCCATCGTCATTTTTAATTGTTAATTTTCGTGCATACTCTTTTAGTTCTGCAAAAGTCTGAGGGGGTCTATTAGGATCTAAACCCGCTTCTTCAAAAGCATCTCTATCATAATATAAAATTGGTGTAGATGAGTTAAAAGGCATAGAATTCAATTTGCCGTCCATTGTGTAGTAATTTGAAACCGGAACTAAAAATTTGTCCCAGTCAAAACTATTATCGCCCGCTACCTCTTTGCCCAGATCCTCTATCGGCATAATTATGCCGCTGTCCAGCATCATCTGAGTTCCAATTTCGTAAATCTGAATAATATGTGGTGCAGTTCCGGTTTGAACTGCTGACTGAGTTTTAGTCAAAGTATCATTATAAGAACCTGTATACTGAGCCTTAACCTCAACTTGATCCTGACTACTATTAAACTCTTCGACTAACGTGTTTACTACTTCGAGATTATGTCCTCCCATTGCATGCCAGAAATCAATTGTAACTTCTTCTGCCGCTGCCGAAAAACTCACTATAAAACAGAGACTTACCAGAACTAACAAAACAGTTTTTTTCATAAATTTTTTTCACTCCCTTTTAATTTGGTGAAAATAGAAATCCACTAAAATGTTTTTCTCTAACAATAATATTAACACTGAAAAGTTAAATCTAAATTTCCAAAAGGTTAATTCTAGGTAAATAAAAAAAGAGATCTACTGTATAGGAACAGCAAATCTCTTACTTATGATATTTAATTATATCTAATTTTACTAGCATTGCATAAAAATATTTAAGCATTGTCAAATTTAGTTTGTTAATAAAGTATACTATCTATAGAATATTCAGTCATCTCATTGTCTTTATTGTCATTTTTTCCTACTATATTCCTTATTCTCAATAATCTCTTCCACCCATTCAGATCGAAGTTCCCAAAGTGCTGCCCCTTTTTTCTCAGAATTAAAGCCATCATTTTTACCTTCAAAAAGTTTCTCCCAGCTCTCTTTAATTTTCTTTTTTAACCGGATAGTGAGGGGAAAGAATAATCTCTGAATCATCAGTAATTCCATACTTTTTTAAAGTTTTTTTATGTTTTTTTAAGTCTTCTTGATCATCAGCAATATAACTAAGATTTAAAATTTGATTCCACTTCTTTTTATCAAAAAATATAACTTTATCTTTAGGCACTTTTAATCGGATTAAAAATCCACCGCCACCACTTAGAGCAGTCTTAGGATCAGCTGCAGCCCAAAATGGATATTCAGCATCATTAGGTTTTTGAACTATTTTTTTAGCTTCTTTGACAAAGAAATCATATGCTTTTAAAAATATTTTAGCTTCTGAACCATATTTTTGCTCAATATATCTTTTTTTGCTGTCAGCCGCTGCTGATCAAAAAGAAGCTCCTTTACTTTTTTGCTCTGCTGTGTCCAAAGCTCAATCTTTGTACTCATAATCAACCACCCACTCCTCTCTTAGCTCCCAACTGATTGCAACTTTCTGATCTGAAAGCTCTATTTCTGAGTCAAATAGTCTTTTCCAGCTTGAAGTCATTTCTTTTTTTAACCGCGGATAAAAATTCTCTAGATAGATCTCTGATTCAACATTAATATTATACTTTTTTAGTTTTTCTTTAAATCTTTTTCTGTCATTCCTATCTTTTGGTAAATAGAGATAATTAACAATATAATCCCACTTCATCATATCAAAAATCATTATTTGATCCCTTGGAATCTCAAGTTCAAAAAAGACCATTCCTTCAGCTGCAGGAAGTTTTAGTTCCTCTTCTATGCTTAGCCAGATAGGATATTTAACTTCTGCTGAAATCTCCATTCTTTTAGCCGACTCATGGCGCAGCCATTTATATACATCAAAATAAATATCAGCACAATTTTCAAGTTTTTTTCTGATATATCTTTCTTTTACCTTATAAATCCTTTCTTCTTTAAGCACTTTCAGCACATTCTTATGCTGTCTGGTCCAAACTTTAACTTTAGCGTCATCAGTTTCATTTTGAATTTTAGCCATTCCTTGACCCTCCTCGGGGCAAAACTCCGAGGTTTGCGAGCAGACTTTCACTCTATTACCCCGAGTCTATTTACTAAGAATCCTAATTATAGAGTACCCTTTGATCTCCATTCTTTTTAATAAACTCAAACTTCGCACTTGTAAAAGTGCTTTTGCACCTTGAAATTTCAATATTATTTAGCAAAAAAATAGCATGAAACCCCCGTTTCTAGTATAATTGAATAGCAAAAAACAAAAAACCATAACGAAGGTTCATGCTATGAAAATTATACCACAAATTTACCAGAATGATAAGAAGATTTTTTCTACTGTTTCAACTTTTTTTAAAAAATATCGAATAGCT
>NZ_SOEF01000003.1 GCF_004366375.1 Halanaerobium congolense | reverse complement strand
TTCGAAAATACCAAAATTTATGGGAATTTAAAGGATTGTTTGCACAGCTTTATTTCATTCAGGGATGCTGCATGATAAAAAGTTGTAAAGTGGTGATAAACAAAATAGATTAAAATATTTTGAATCATGTGACAATTTAAAAAATATAAGATTATAAGTGAAGGAGGTTCTAAATTGTCGATTACAGATTTCGAAGCAACTACTATAGTTGCAGTTAAGTATAATGGTTGTACAGCTTTAGCTGGAGATGGCCAGGTAACCCTTGGTAATACAGTTATGAAAAGTACAGCCAGAAAAGTCAGAAGATTATATAATGGTAAAATTTTAGCTGGATTTGCCGGAACATCTGCGGATGCCTTTACCCTTTTTGAGAAATTTGAGGGGAAATTAGAGGAATATCACGGAAGTCTACAGCGGGCAGCAGTTGAGCTGGCCAAAGAATGGCGGACAGATAAAATTTTGAGAAAACTTGAAGCTTTGCTAATTGTTGCAGATCTGGATGAAATCCTTATTATTTCAGGTAATGGTGATGTGATTGAACCTGATGGCGATATTTCTGCTATTGGTTCTGGTGGCCCTTATGCAAGAGCGGCTGCTACAGCACTATTAAACCATGCTCAAGACCTGAATGCGGGGGATATAGCCAGTGAAGCACTCAAAATAGCGGCTTCTATTTGTATTTATACTAATGAAAATATTACTTTAGAGGAGTTAAATGGAGGTGAGTCTAAAGCAGGTGAATAATCAACTAACACCCAAAGAAATCGTTGCTGAATTAGATAAATATATAATTGGACAGAATAAGGCTAAAAAATCAGTGGCAATAGCTTTAAGAAATAGATATAGACGAAAATTGGTAAAAGATGATATGAAGGATGAAATTATTCCGAAAAACATTTTAATGATTGGACCGACTGGTGTTGGTAAAACAGAGATTGCCCGTAGACTTGCTAAAATTGCCAGAGCGCCCTTTATTAAAATAGAAGTTACTAAATTTACTGAAGTCGGTTATGTAGGTCGTGATGTCGAATCAATGATTAGAGATCTGACAGAATCAGCAATTAGAATGGTCAGAGAAGAAAAAATGGAAGAAGTTGAAATTGAAGCCGAAAAACAGGCTATTCAAAGGATTGTAAATAAAATGCTGCCTGGTAAAAGCAAAAAACAGGATGATTACTATTCTAATTTAGTTGATGACGTTAAAAAAAATAATGAAAATGTAGATGAAAGAATTGCTGCTAGAAGAAAAAGAATGTATGACAGAATAAAAGAAGGCAAGCTTGATGACCAAAAAATAGAAATAGAGGTTGAAGAAAGTAATACTCAGATGATGGAAGTCTTTTCTGGCTCAGGTGTAGAAGAGATGGGTATTAACTTTCAGGATATGTTGGGCAATATATTTCCTAATAAAAAACAGAAGAAAAAAATTACTATTGCTCAGGCTAAAGAAATACTCAAAGATGAAGAAGCTCAAAAATTAATAGATATGGATCAGGTTAAAGCTGAAGCAATTGAAAAAGTTGAAGAAGATGGGATTATTTTTTTAGATGAGATTGATAAGATAGCCGGTAGAGAATCAAATTCTGGCCCTGAAGTTTCAAGACAGGGTGTACAGAGAGATATTCTGCCAATTGTAGAAGGTTCAACTGTGAGCACCAAACATGGTTCAGTTAAAACTGATCATATTCTTTTCATTGCTGCCGGTGCCTTTCATGTTTCTTCACCAGCAGATCTAATACCTGAACTACAGGGTAGATTTCCGCTGAGGGTTAATTTAGACAGCCTTAGCCGGGAAAATTTCAAGGATATACTACTTCTCCCGCAAAACTCTTTAGTCAAACAGTACAAGGCTTTATTAGAGACTGAAGGCATAACTATTAACTTTACTGAAGATGCGGTTGAAGAAATATCAAGTTTTGCTTACGATATCAATGAAGAAACAGAAAATATTGGAGCCAGAAGGCTGCATACAATTATGGAAAAACTGTTAGAAGATCTTTCTTTTGAAGCTCCAGGTATGGGACGAGAAGAAATAGAAATAAATGTTGACTATGTAAATGATAAGTTGAAAGATGTTGTTGCAAATAAAGACTTAAGTAAATATATTTTATAATTTAAAACTGAAAATGGAGGAGATAACAATGGGTAGTTTATTAGAAAAAAGCAGAAAAATTAACCGATTATTACAGAGAACAGGTGGCAATGCAGTTGACTTTTCGGATATGGCTTATGTTTTAAAAGAAGCTGTACAGTGTAATATTTATGTAACAAGTAAAAAAGGAAAGATTTTAGGTTACAGCCTCTTAGACGACTTTGAATGTGATATTATGGAAGAAGCAGTTATTGATCAGGGAGAATTTCCTGAAGACTATAATAAAGGTTTATTGAGAATTAGAGAAACAAAATCAAATATTGAGCAAAAAGATGGCAAGTGTGTATTTACTGAAGGTGACGACTGCTTATTCGAAGATAAGTTAACAACAATTGTACCAGTTGTTGGTGGTGGAGATAGATTAGGGACCTTAGTCCTTGCTCGTTATGGTTCTGCCTTTAATGATGAAGACTTAATTTTAGCAGAATATGGAGCTGCAGTTGTAGGGATGGAGATTTTACGTTCCCGCAGTGAAAGAATAGAAAAAGAGGCTCGTAAAAAAGCAGCAGTTCAAATTGCAATTGACACCCTTTCTTATTCTGAATTAGAAGCAATTGAACATATTTTTGAAGAATTAGATGGAGAAGAAGGATTGCTAGTAGCAAGTAAAGTAGCAGATAGAGTTGGAATTACCAGATCTGTTATTGTTAATGCTTTGCGTAAATTTGAAAGTGCTGGGGTAATTGAATCCCGCTCATTAGGAATGAAGGGAACATATATTAAAGTTCTTAATGATAATTTATTAGACGAATTAGAAAAACTAAAAGCATAAAATGAGTATTACTGATTTAATAGGCTTCTCAATTTAATGAGGAGTCTTTTTCCTGCTAGAGAAAAATTATTTTTAAAAAAAGACTTGATTAAAGTTCAAGCCTATGGTATACTTTTTTGTGGCAAAATACACACGACAGTTGATCTAAATGCTGGTGCTGTATTTCATACAGTTGTGTTTAGAGTTGATGCTGTCGGAGGCTAAAACCAGAAAGGAGGTGCAGGAGTTATGTCAGTTGTAAATATGAAACAACTCCTCGAATCGGGTGTTCATTTTGGTCATCAGACTAAAAGATGGAACCCAAAGATGAAACCATATATTTTCACCGAAAGAAATGGAATTTACATTATTGACCTACAGCAGACAGTTAAGTTAATTGACGATGCATATAATTTCGTTAAAGATGAAGCTGCTAAAGGTAAAAATGTACTGTTCGTTGGAACTAAACGTCAAGCACAGGAAACTGTTAAAAAAGAAGCTGAAAGATGCGGAATGCCTTATGTTAATCAGCGTTGGTTAGGTGGTATGTTAACTAATTATAATACTATCAAAAAGCGTATTGACCGTTTAGAAGAAATCGAGCAGATGGAAGAAGAAGGTGTTTTTGAAGTTCTTCCTAAAAAAGAGGTTATCGAATTAAACAAAGAACACGATAAGCTTGAGAGATTTCTCGGTGGGATTAGAGATATGAATGGTTTACCAGATTTAATCTTTATCACAGATGCAAGAAAAGAAGATATTGCAGTTTCTGAAGCTAGAAAACTGGATATCCCAATTGTATCAATCTTAGATACGAACTGTGATCCAGATCTGATAGATTATGTCATTCCTGGTAATGATGATGCTATTAGAGCTGTCAAATTGATTACCAGTGTTATTTCTGATGCAGTACTTGCTGGGAAGCAGGGTAAACAAGAAGCTGAAGTTAAACAAAAAGCTGAAGCTGAAGAAAAAGCTGAAGCTGAAGAAAATACTGCTGAATAATTAAGAATTTATAAAAAGCGCTGGTGAAGTTTTTAGCTTTGCAGCGCTTTTTTCTAGCATAATTGTAATTATATAAATATAAATTATTAAATTATAATTTTAAATAGCTCGAATCTCGAATAAAGAATCTTTAATTGAAGTTTTATAAGTTACTATAAGGAGGTTATTAATAAATGGGAGTTACAATGAAAGATATTAAGGAACTTCGTTCCCGTACTGGTGCAGGTGTTCTTGACTGCAAAAAGGCATTAAACGAAGTTGACGGCGATATTGAAGCTGCTGTCGAATATTTAAGAGAAAAAGGAATGGCAGCTGCTGCTAAAAAAGCAGGTCGTGTTGCCGCTGAGGGATTAGTAAGTTTAAATATTACTGATGACCGCAAAAAAGGTATTTTAGTTGAAGTTAACTCTGAAACTGACTTTGTTGCTAAAAATGATCAGTTCCAGAATCTGGTAGCTGATATTTCAGAGCATATCATGCAGAGTGATGCAGAAGCTGTGGAGGCTGTTGAAAATGAGAAATGGTTCAAAGATGAGAGCCAGACAGTTAATGACGTAATCAAAGCTGCTATTGCCAGCATTGGTGAAAACATCAATTTGAGAAGATTTAAGAAAGTAGAAACTGATGGATATTTATTTGGATATATTCATTTAGGTGGAAAAATTGGTGTTTTAGTAGAATTTGCTAATGAATTTGATGATTCAAAAGCAAAAACTGCTAAAGATGTTGCAATGCATATTGCAGCAATTAATCCAGAATTCTTAGATCGTGATTCTGTAAATGCAGAATCAATTGAAAAAGAAAAGAAAATTTATAGAGAACAGATGTTAAATGAAGGTAAACCAGAGCATATTCTTGATCAAATTATTGAAGGTAAAATCAATAAGTACTTTACTCAGGTTTGTCTTTTAGAGCAGCCTTTTGTTAGAGATGATGATAAAACTGTTGCAGAAGTATTAGAAGAAAATGATATGGAAGTTAAACAGTTTACACGCTTCGAAATTGGTGAAGGTATTGAAAAAAAAGAAGAAGACTTTGCCGCTGAAGTTGCTGCTATGACAAAAAATCAATAATAATTAAAAAAGGAGAGCACTTAGAGAGAGTGTTCTCTTTTTTTAAGTAAATTTGCTTTTAAAAAAGGAATTAGCTAAAAATTGAAGAATAATATTTAATGGAGGTTAATTATATAATGACAGAAAAACCAGTTTATTCAAGAATACTGCTTAAAATTAGTGGGGAAGCACTTGCCGGTGATAATGGCTTTGGTATTGACCCGGAAATGATCAAAAAAATTGCTGCAGAAATTAGTGATGTTGTAAAATCTACAAATGTTGAAATGGCAGTTGTAGTTGGTGGTGGTAACATATTTAGAGGTATTGCAGGTAGTGCAAAAGGTATGGACAGAGGTACAGCAGATTACATGGGGATGTTGGCAACTGTAATCAATGCGTTGGCACTGCAGGATGCTGTAGAAAAATTTGATATCGAAACCAGAGTTCAGTCAGCAATTGAAATGCGTCAAATTGCAGAACCATATATTCGTCGTCGTGCAATTAGACACTTAGAGAAAGGAAGAGTGGTTATCTTTGCTGCCGGGACAGGAAATCCATTTTTCTCAACTGACACCACAGCAGCACTCAGAGCAGCTGAAATTTCTGCTGATGCAATTTTAATGGCTAAAAATGTAGATGGTATTTATGATTCTGATCCTGCAGTTAATGAAAATGCGCAGAAACATGAGGCTCTATCCTACATTGATTTGTTAAATAACTCTCTGAGAGTTATGGATTTCACAGCTGTTTCATTATGTATGGATAATAAAATACCTTTAAAAGTATTTGCAGTTAAAAAAGAAGGTAATATTAAGCGGGTATTACTTGGCGAAGATATTGGAACTTCTGTTAGTTAATAATTAAATCTGAGGAGGTCAAATTTATGTTTAGAGAAGTAATGAAAGAGACAGAAAAAAGGATGCAGAAAACATTAGAAAATACAAAAAAAGATTTAAATACCATTAGAACTGGTAGGGCTAGACCTTCATTAGTAGAAAATATTAAAGCTAATAACTATGGTGTAGCAACTCCGATTCAGCAGATGGCAAAGGTTTTTGCTCCAGAGGCAAGACAGATCGTAATTGAGCCCTGGGATAAAAATAATATTGAAGCTATTGAAAAAGCTATTATGCAGGAGAACTTAGGTCTTAACCCGAGTAATGATGGTAGTGTTATTAGAATTAACATTCCCCAGTTAACAGAAGAAAGAAGAAAAGAACTTGTAAAGATCCTGCATGAAAAAGCAGAAAAAGGTAGAATTGCTATTCGTGCTATTAGGCGAGAATCTAACGAAGAATTAGAAATGCTAGAAGATGAAGGCGAAATCTCTGAAGATAACATGCACCGCGGATTGGACAATGTCCAGGAATTAACTGATGAATATATTAGTAAATTAAATGACATTGTTGAGAAAAAAGAAGAAGAGATAATGGAAGTCTAAGTCATGAAATTGAAATTAAATAAATTTTTAGCTTCTCCACTGGAAAAAGCAGTCAATTTTTTAGAAACTGAACAGCTTGATTATAGATTGAAAAAGATTACACCTCCATACAAAAATAAGGATAATCTTAAAAAATTTGGAACTAAAAGAGTACTGAAAATCGAAAAAGATGTTGATAATGATCTTTATTTAATAACCTGGTCTTTTCAATACAACAGCTAATTTATGCCCCCTTTTTAGGGGGTAATTAACTAATTGGAAGGGATGATTTAATGAATACCCCTAAAAACATTGCAATAATTATGGATGGTAATGGTCGCTGGGCTCAAAAACAGAATAAAAATAGAAGTGCGGGCCATAAAGAGGGTGTTAAAACCTTAAAAAAAATAGTAAAAGCTGCAGCTGATTTAAAGGTTGAGTCATTGACTGTGTATGCTTTTTCAACAGAAAATTGGAAAAGACCAAAAGCAGAAGTTGATTTTCTATTAACTCTCATGAGGAGAACTATGCGGAATGAAGTAGAAGAACTGCTTCAAAATGGAGTTAAGGTTAATTTTATTGGCAGAAAAGATGAGTTATCGGAAAATTTGATTAATGAAATTGATCATATTGAAAAGCACTCACTAAAAAATAAAAAATTAACTTTAAATATTGCCTTTAACTATGGAGGACGAGCAGAAATTATTGATTCTGCAAAAAAAATTGCTGAGGCCTATAAAAATAATGAAATCAAACTTGATCAGTTAGACGAAAACAATTTTTCTAATTTTTTATATAACCGTCAGCTGCAGGATGTAGAGCTTTTAATTAGAACAGGTGGAGATATGCGTTTGAGCAATTTTTTGCTTTGGCAGTCTGCCTACGCTGAGTTATACTTTACTGATAAATTTTGGCCTGATTTTGAAGCAGAAGATTTAATCAAAGCCATTAAAGAATTTAAGCAGCGAGAAAGAAGATTTGGTGGCTTAAATGGTGGTGAGAATGATGCTTAAAAAAAGAGTTATTAGTGCTATTATTGGAATTTCATTATTAATATTTTTAGTGTTTGCTGGTTCACTGCCATTTTTCATTACAGTCAGTATCATTACTGTACTGGCTGTTCGAGAATATAGTCGGATGCTTGAAATCAAATCAAAATCATTGTTAGCTTTACTGGGATTAAATGCAGTTTTGATTGTTTTTAATGCATATCAAATATCTAATAATTTTAACTTTTTACCATATGGAATTATATTTTTTATTATTATATTTAGCCTCTATATTTTTCATTTGTATAATTATGAAGAAAATAATTTTATCAAAAATATTAGTTATCAAGTTTTTGCAATAATTTATATAGGTGGTGGATTATCTTTTGCAGTTTTTTTAAGAGATATTAATACTGATCCATTTATAAATACTACTGCTTTATGGTTGGTGTTGATTGCTACCTGGCTAACTGATTCTGGAGCTTATTTTGTAGGCAAAAAATTTGGTAAAAAATCAATGGCTCCAATTATAAGTCCAAACAAAACTATAGCTGGTGCGGTTGGCGGAGTTTTGATAACTGCTGTTTTTATAATCACTGCTGCTCATATTTTAGAAATTCTAAATATTTATTATGTAATTTTTGCTTTTCTGTTTCCAGGCGTAGCAATTTTAGGAGATTTATTTGAATCGTGTATTAAAAGAAATTTTAAGGTAAAAGATACGGGAACAATTATTCCTGGGCATGGTGGAATTTTAGATAGGTTTGACAGTTTTATTTTTACGGCACCTTTTACATATTATTTCATTATATTATTTTTGGGGTGAATTAGATGTCAATCGATAAATGGTATATTAAATACTTTTTGATGTTTCTATTTTTGTTGATCAGTTTAGTTGTTTTGGAGCATGTTTTTATATATTTCACCCCTTTTATTATTGCTGCAGTAATTGCCAGTTTAATCAATCCTGTGGTAGATTATTTAGATAAGAGAATACCGATTCATAGAGGCTTTGTTGTTTTTATTGTTTTAATTTTAGTAATAGTAATTTTAGTGACTATGATAATTATCGGTGGAGCTCAGGGCTATTTAGAATTAAATAGACTTCTGAAAAATTTACCTGATTATCGTTCGATTGATTCTCAAATAAAATGGTTTTCTGAGCAGAATCAGCAGCTGCAAAATTTTATGGAAAACTGGGAAATATCAGATCCGGTTAAAGATGCAATTAACGGCAATTTACAGCTGTTGTATAATGGGATAAGAGATGCATTAGTTTCTGTAATCAACTCAATTTTAGATTTTTTAACTAAGTTACCTCGCATGCTGATGATTCTTTTTATTGCTTTTATTGCCGCATTTTTCATCAGCAGAGATCGAGATAAAATTAAAGAGTTTTTAATAAACATTTTTCCCGATGATATACAGCCTAAAATCGCCAATGTATTTACCCAATTAAATAGATCAGCAGTTGGTTATATTAGAGCAATGCTGATTTTGATCACAATTAGTGGTCTTGTAGCTGGAATCGGAGTAAAGTTAATGGGTAATCAATATGCCCTGGTTGTTGGAGCTGCAGCGGCTATTTTGGATTTAATTCCTATTATAGGACCTGCCTTATTATTCTATCCCTGGATTGCAGTGGCACTTATTTTTGGCAACTTTTCTCAGGCCTTTTCACTCTTTTTGCTCCATCTATTTTTAGCCGGAGTTCGTTCGGCTTCAGAAGGTAAAATTATGGGGAAAAACTTAGGCCTTCATCCTTTAGCAACTATGACAGCTCTTTTTTCTGGTTATAGAATTTTAGGCGCTATTGGATTTGTAGTAGGGCCAACTTTTTTAGTTATAATTAAGGCAATAGTTGATTCAGATCTAATTGATATCAAAAAATAAAAATTAAGTAATTTTTAGAGGTGACAAAATGAAAAAGATAACTATTCTTGGCTCTACAGGTTCAATCGGATGCCAGACTTTAGAAGTAATAGATAATTTAGATGAATGGGAGGTTAAAGCTCTAACAGCTTATAAAAATATTGACTTCCTTAGTCAACAAATAGAAAAATATCAGCCGGAATTTGTAGTTGTTGTTGATGAAAAAGCAGCGGCAGCTTTAAAAACTAACTTAAAAAATAAAAAGACAGAAGTTTTAAGCGGTAAAGAAAGTCTAAAAACAGCCGCTTCCGTCGAGGTGGATCTGCTTTTAAATGCAGTCGTTGGTTTTGCAGGTTTAGAGCCTTCTATTGCTGCAGCTAATGCTGGTAATGATATTGCCTTAGCTAATAAAGAAAGTTTAGTTAGTGGTGGTTCAATTTTAACTGATTTGGTTAGAAAAAAAGGTATAAAATTATTACCAGTAGACAGTGAGCATAATGCAATATTTCAGCTATTAAAGGGGCACAGAGAGGAATTAGATCAGATTCTTTTAACTGCTTCAGGTGGTCCATTTTTTTCTTATTCTAAAGATGAGCTAGCAGGAGTATCAGTAGAAGATGCTTTAAATCATCCGAATTGGGAGATGGGGAGTAAAATAACAATTGACTCAGCTTCATTGATGAATAAAGGGCTGGAAGTTATTGAAGCTCACTGGTTGTTTAATTGTGATTATGAAAATATTAAAGTGCTTATTCATCCTCAAAGTATTGTGCATTCAATGATTAGTTTAATAGATGGTACAGTTTTAGCTGAAATGGGTTCTGCAGATATGAGAATGCCGATTCAATATTGTTTAACCTATCCCGAAAGAAAACAATCTTTGGGTGCTAAACTGGAGTTGGATAAAATAGCAGCTTTAGAATTTTTTCAGGCAGACACAGAAAAGTTTCCTAATTTAAAATATGCTTATACTGCAGGTAAGGTAGGAGGAACTTATCCTGCTGTTTTAAATGCAGCTAACGAAATTGCAGTTTATAGTTTTTTAAAAGGTGAGATTCCGTTTTTAGCTTTAAGTAGAGTTGTTGCAGCTGTCTTAGATCAGCATCAAAACACTGTGGATCCAAGTTTAGAAGCAGTTTTAAATGCTGATCAAGAGGCTCGGCGTTTAGCCCTGGAGGTAATTAAAGAATGGTTCTAACAATTGTTTCATTTATAGTTGTTTTAGGTGTTTTAGTTTTCATTCATGAGTTCGGCCATTATATCACTGCTAAAAAATCTGATATCATGGTTTCAGAATTTGCATTAGGATTTGGACCTAAACTTCTTTCTAAACAGGTAGGGGAAACTCTATATTCTATTAGAGCGATACCTCTTGGCGGTTTTTGTAATATGGTTGGAGAATTTCCACCTGATGATTCAATGCCGGCAGAAGAAAGAGAAATTTACGATAAAGCTAAAGCAAAGGGGCGGCTATTTAATCAAAAATCTCCTTTAAAACGGCTGGCTGTAATTTTAATGGGACCAATAATGAATTTTTTGCTGGCAGTTTTAATATTTATCTCAGCCTTTGCTATTTTTGGTGTACCTACTTCTACTAATGAAGCAGCTATTTTAGGTGAGGTGATTCCGGAACAACCAGCAGCAGAAGCCGGCTTAAGAGCAAATGATAAAATTCTTTCAATAAATGGTCAGGAAGTTAATAACTGGAATGAAATGTCAGAGCTGATCCGAGAAAATTCGGAACAGAAAATCTTCATTCGTTATCAGCGTAATAATCAAATAAAAGAAATTACAGTAACCCCTATGTACAGTAAAGAAAGCGAACGGGGAGTCATTGGTGTTTATCCCAAATTAATTCGAGAAGATGTTTCTCTATTCAGTGCTTTGACCTTAGGTTTAGAACAAAGTTATCGGGTTTTTAAAATGACTATTTTAGGTTTTATTCAGATGTTTAGGGAGAGTTCTGCCGAAGATGTTGGGGGACCAATTATGATTGCTTCAATCATAGGTCAGGCTGCCAGAGTTGGGATCTTAAATGTTTTAAACTGGATGGCGATTATTAGCATTAACTTAGGTATTATTAATTTGCTGCCATTTCCTGCTTTAGATGGGGGAAGAATTTTATTTATTGTGGTAGAATTAATTAGAGGTCAGCCTGTTGATCCCCGCAAAGAAAGTTATGTCCATATGCTGGGCTTTGCAATTTTAATGCTCTTAATGGTTTTTATAATTTACAATGATGTAATGCGAACTTTTTTTAACTAAAAATATTAATTTTAATCGATTATTTTAGGCAATAATTGATAGAGGTGAATTATGTATAATAGAAGGCAAACTAAGCTTGTTCATTTTGCTGAGCAGCCGGTTGGAGGAAACACCTCAATTTCTGTTCAGTCAATGTGTAATACTAAAACAGAAAATATAGAAGCAACTGTTGAGCAGATTAAGGAGCTTGAAGCTGTAGGTTGTGAGATTATTAGGGTTGCAGTGCCGGATAAAAAAGCCGCTCAGGCTCTTTCACAAATTAAAAAGAGAATAAATATTCCTCTGGTTGCAGATGTTCACTTTGATTATCAGCTTGCTCTAATGGCAGTTGAAAATGGAGTGGATGCTCTCAGAATTAACCCTGGGAATATTGGCAGTAATCAGCGGATAAAAGAGGTAGCATTAGCCTGCAAAAATAATAAGATTCCAATCCGAGTTGGCAGCAATTCGGGTTCAATTGAAAAGGAATTATTAGCTAAACATGGTGGGCCAACTGCAGCAGCAATGGTCGAAAGTGCTCTCCGTAATGTAAGAGTTTTAGAAGAAAATAATTTTTATGATATTGTTATTTCCTTAAAATCAAGCCATATTTCAACAACTCTCAAGGCCTATCGGTTAATGGCTGAAAAAGTAGATTATCCTTTTCATATTGGGATCACCGAATCTGGAACTCCCTGGAGGGGTACAATTAAATCTGCTGCCGGAATTGCTTCGCTTTTAACTCAAGGATTTGGAGATACTCTTAGAGTTTCTTTGACCGGTGATCCGGTTGAAGAAGTTAGAGTTGGTTGGCAGATTCTGAAATCTCTGGAACTCAGAAAAAAGGGAGTAGAAATTATATCCTGCCCCACCTGTGGAAGAACAAATATCGATTTAATAGCTTTAGCTGAAAAAATAGAAAAAGAACTGATGAAAATTGATAAGGACATTACAGTTGCAGTAATGGGATGTGCTGTTAATGGCCCTGGAGAAGCTAAGGAAGCTGATATTGGAGTTGCTGGTGGGATGGAAGAAGGATTAATATTTAAATCTGGTGAAATCATTAAAAAAGTAAAAGAGGATCAGCTGCTGGAAGAATTATTGAAGGAAATTAAAAAACTTTAAGTTTAACTGAGAAATATTTTAAGCAGCAGCAACTAAAAATATTAATAAGATATCTGAACAGAAATAGGAGTGGTGTGAAATGCGCATGTCAAAATTATATTTACCAACATTAAAAGAAGATCCAGCAGAAGCTGAGGTAACAAGTCATAAATTGATGCTGAGAGCGGGATTGATGAGAAAACATTCTTCCGGAATTTATTCTTATCTTCCTTTAGGTTATAGAATTATTAAAAAGATCGAAAAAATCACCAGAAAGCATATGGATAATAGTGGAGCTCAGGAAGTTTTACTACCAGTTATGCAGACATCTGAAATCTGGAAGGATTCTAAACGTTGGGATAAATTTGGTCCTTTAATGATTAAATTTTTAGACCGTAAAAATCGAGAATATTGTTTGGGACCAACTCACGAGGAAGTTGTAACTGATTTAGTTCGAGATGAAGTTCGTTCTTATAAAGATTTACCTTTAAATTTGTATCAGATTCAGACTAAGGTTAGAGATGAAATCAGACCCCGTTTTGGTGTAATGCGCGGCCGTGAATTTATTATGAAAGATGCTTACAGTCTGGATGTTGACTATCAGGGATTAGATAAGAGTTATCAAGCAATGTACGATGCTTATGAGCGTATTTTTGCTGAATGTGGTCTAGAAGCGGTTGCAGTTGAAGCAGATACAGGTGCCATGGGCGGAAAAGATTCGCACGAATTTATGGTTTTAGCTGATTCCGGAGAAGACGAAATTGCATTCTGCAGTCACTGTGATTATGCTGCTAATGTGGAGAGAGCAACTTCAGATAAAGTTGAAATTGACTTTGAGGTAGATTCAAATTTTGAAAAAATACATACACCTGAGATTAAAACTATTGACCAATTAGTAGAATATTTAGAGGTTCCAGCTGCTAAGATGATTAAAGCAGTAGCACTGGTTGCTGATGGAGAGGCTGTTTTAGCTTTAGTTTCTGGTGAAGATGAGTTAAATGAAATTAAATTAATAAACTATCTGCAGGCAAATGAGCTGAGAGCGGCGGAAGAGGAAGAATTTGAAGAATTATTTAATAGTGTTCCCGGTTTTATTGGTCCTGTTAATTTAGATGAGGTCAGGGTTGTGGCTGATAAAAGGCTTCAAAATATGTCAGGAGCCGTAGTTGGGGCTAATGAAATAGACTATCATTTTAAAGATGTTAAAGCAGGTAGAGACTTTGAAGTTGAAGCTTTTACAGATTTACGCTCGGTTAAAGAGGGTGAAAACTGTTCTAAATGTGAAAGTGGAAAACTGAATATCAAAGATGGTATAGAAGTCGGCCATATTTTTAAATTAGGAACTAAATACAGTGAAAATATGGGAGCAAATTATTTAGATGAAAATGGAAAAGCACAGCCAATTGTAATGGGAAGTTACGGAATTGGAATTACCCGTTTAGTGGCTGCTGCAATTGAACAAAATAATGATCAATATGGAATTAAATGGCCTAAAGCTATTGCTCCTTATCAGGTTATTATCCTTCCTTTAGGTAATGATAGACTAGTCCAGGAAAAATCTGAAGAAATTTATCAAAGCTTAAAAGATCAGGGCTGGGAAGTCCTTATTGATGATCGTCAGGAAAGAGCAGGAGTTAAATTTAATGATTCCGAACTGATCGGAATCCCACTCCGTTTAACTATTGGTTCTCGTTCACTTGAAAATGGTGTTGTTGAAGCAATGATTAGATCAACAAATGAAAAACTGGAAATAAAATTAGATAATTTAGAAGCAAAAGTTAAAGAATTATTTGCAGAGATTTCTTAGGGTTTAAAGGGTTTAAAAAACTCTCTGGAAGGAGTAATTAATGATAAAGGCACTAAGTTCAATTAAATCAAACAACTTATATAAATATTTAATCTGTGATCAGCAGAAAAAAATCGTTTATTGTATCACAGATTCTAATAATAAAGCGGAAATAAGAAATGATTTGAATAAAAGACTATCGTTAACAGAACAGAAATTTCAATTAGAAATAATTTCTGACTTGAGCTTAAAAGAGGAATTGTTTTTAATTTGGCCTCAAATAATTAAAAACTTCGAATCATACTTTTCCTTCAGCACCAACTGGTTGAAAAGAGCTCAGCTTTTTTTGAAAGGGCAGGAACTGAACATAAAGTTGGAAACAAAAATGGCTCAAAAAAAATTAGGTCAGCCAAAGGTAATTAATTTTTTAGAAAATAATATTGGTAAATATTTAAAAGAGATAAAAAAAGTTTCAGTTCATAATGGTGATTTTTTACCAGAAATTAAAGAGAATTCTGATCCTAATAAATTCAAACAGCGTTCGGAAAGAACAGCTCCACTTTCTCAAAATTATTCAAATGGGAAATCTAATTCTTCTCAAAATAAAAGCAGAGTTAAAAAGAACAAAGACCGCTATGGAAGGGTGATCAGAGGTCAGAAAACCCACAGTTTAAGAGAACTGGATACTGAAATTCCTTCAGTAATTGTAGAAGCTGATTTATTTGATATTGATGTTCGTCAAACCAGAAAAGGAAGCTATTTATATATCTTAAAGATTACCGATTATGACAGCTCCATTTCTGCAAAATGCTTCACTGATGAAAAAGATAATTTTTTAGATAGCTTAAGCAAAGGGCAGCATCTTAAAATTAGAGGTAAGGTAGCTTTTGATCCCTACAGCAAGGAATGGGGAATTATTTTTAATGATTTAATGCCTTTAAAAAAAGAAAGAAGAATGGATCAAGCTGAAGAAAAAAGAGTTGAACTTCATTTGCATACTCAAATGAGTGCGATGGACTCTGTAATTAATGTAAAAGATGTTGTTAAAAGAGCCGGTGATTGGGGGCATAAGGCAATAGCAATTACTGATCATGGTGTTGTTCAGGCCTTCCCCGATGCTTATGCTGCCGGTCAAAAGCATAATGTACAGATTATTTATGGAGTTGAAGCCTATCTAGTAGATGATGGAGAACCAATCATCAACAATCCTTATTCTGCTGCAGTTAACGAAACAGAGTTTGTAGTTTTTGATTTAGAGACCACCGGTCTTAATCCCTCACAACATGAAATAATAGAAATTGGTGCAGTGAAAATTAAAGCTGGCGAAAAAATTGATGAGTTCAAATCTTTTATTAACCCGGGAGTAAAAATCCCCGCTAAAATAACTGAAATTACAGGAATCAATGATCGAATGGTCAAAGATGCACCTGGATTAGCAGAGGTTATTAATGATTTTATTGAATTTGCTGGTGATGGAGTTTTAGTAGCTCATAATGCAGACTTTGATTATGGTTTTATTAGAACTGCTTTAGAAAAATTAGAAATTAAAAAAGATGATTACACAGTTTTAGATACTTTGGGGCTGGCTAGAGCAGTAGTTAAGGATACTAAAAATTATAAATTAAATACATTGGCTAAATACTTTAATGTTGATTTAGAAAATCATCACCGAGCTTTAGATGATGCTGGAGCAACAGCTGAGGTGCTCAACAATTTATTGGCACTTATTCAAACTGATGGGACAGATAACCTAAACCAGATCAACAATTATATCTCTAAGATTGACTGGAAAGATTTAAGACCATTCCATGCTGTTATTTTAGCTAAAAACAAAAAAGGTCTTAAAAATTTATATAAGTTAATTTCAATTTCTCATTTAAATAATTTTTACAAAAAACCAAGAATTTTAAAAAGCATCTTATTACAGCACCGAGAAGGCCTGCTAATTGGTTCTGCCTGTGAAGCAGGTCAGATTTATAAAGCATTTGTCAATAATAGACCAAGAAATGAAATAAAAAAAATAGCTAAATTATATGACTATCTTGAGCTTCAGCCGCTGGGTAATAATCAATTTTTGATTCCGGATAAAGTTAATTCCAGAGAGGATCTAAAAGATATTAATAAAAAGATATACCAGCTGGGTCAGGAACTAAATAAACCAGTTGTTGCTACTTCAGATGCTCATTTTTTAGACCCGAAAGACAGCATTTTTAGAGAAATTCTCCAGACCGGTCAGGGCTTCAATGATGCAGATCAGCAGCCTCCAATTTATTATAGAACTACAGAAGAGATGCTGACAGAATTTGCTTATTTTGGTGAGGAGACAGCAGAAAAAATTGTAATTGATAATCCAAATCAAATTTTAGAACAAATTGAAAATATTAAACCGATTCCGGATGGGCTTTTTACACCTGAAATCGAAGGGGCAGAAGAAGAAATCAGAGAGATGTCTTATCAGCGTGCACATGAGTTTTATGGTGAAAACCTGCCAAAACAGGTAGTTGATCGCCTGGAAAAAGAACTTTCTTCAATTATTGAAAATGGTTTTGCTGTTATTTATTTAATTGCACATAAACTTGTAAAAAAATCATTGGAAGATGGATATCTAGTAGGTTCGAGGGGATCAGTAGGATCTTCTTTTGTGGCAACAATGACTGAAATAACTGAAGTTAACCCCTTACCACCACATTACCGCTGTCCTGAATGTTCAAAATATGAATTTATAACTGATGGTTCAATTGGGACTGGAGTTGATTTGCCGGATAAAGTTTGTCCAGATTGTGGCTGTGAATTTATTAAAGATGGATTTGATATTCCTTTCGAAGTTTTTATGGGTTTTAAAGGTGATAAAGTTCCTGATATTGATCTTAACTTTTCCGGAGAATACCAAGGGAAAATCCATAAATATACTGAAGAATTTTTCGGTAGAGACTATGTTTATAAAGCAGGTACGATTTCTACAATTGCTGATCGAACAGCCTTTGGCTTTGTAAAAAATTATCTCGATGATAAAGGGATGGATGTTAAAAGGGCAGAAATTGATCGTTTGGTGGCTGGCTGTACTGGTGTGCGTAGAACGACCGGGCAGCATCCAGGTGGTTTAATGATTGTTCCAAAAGTTAATGAAATATTTGATTTTAGTCCGATTCAGCATCCGGCAAATGATCAGGATACAGATATTAGAACTACTCATTTTGATTACCACTCAATTAGTGGTAGGATTTTAAAGCTTGATTTACTCGGTCACGATGATCCTACATCACTCAAACTGCTGCAGGACATGACCGGAATTAAGCCTAAAGATATTCCGCTTGATGATCAGGATACAATGAGTATATTTTCTGGAACTGAGATATTAGGAGTTGATCCTGACTTACTTGGTACTGATATTGGAACCCTGGGAATACCTGAATTTGGTACTTCTTTTGTTCAGCAGATGCTTAGGGATACCAGACCGACAACATTTGCCGAACTGGTTCGAATAAGTGGTCTTTCCCACGGTACAGATGTTTGGTTAAACAATGCTCAGAATTTAATTAAAAAAGGAAAAGCCGAGCTGGCAGAGGTGATTTCAGTGCGTGATGATATTATGAATTATCTCCTCCAGCGTGGAGTTGAGCCTTCTACTGCCTTTTGGATTATGGAACATGTACGAAAAGGTAAAGGTTTGACTGAAGAAGAAGAAAAGATAATGCAGGAAAACAATGTACCTGAGTGGTATATTGATTCCTGTAAAAAGATAAAATATATGTTTCCTAAAGCTCATGCTGCTGCTTATGTAACAATGGCTTACAGAATTGCTTATTTCAAAGTTCATCATCCTGCAGCATTTTATACTTCTTATTTTTCAATTAAAGCTGATGACTTTGATGCTCAGCTGGCCTGTAATGGTAAAGAAACTGTAATTAATAAAATTGAAGAACTGGAAGCATTAGGTAATGATATGACTGCTAAAGAAAGTGGAACTCTAACAGTGTTGAGAATTGTACTGGAGGCAATGATGAGGGGGATTGAATTTTTGCCAGTCGATATTTATGAATCGGCAGCTGATAGATTTATCAAAAAAGAGGATAATAAACTTTTGGCACCATTAATCAGCCTTCAGGGATTAGGAGGTAGTGCTGCTGAAAGTGTAGTCCTTGAAAGACAAAAATCAGATTTTACTTCAATTGAAGAATTATCAAACCGAACCTCCCTTACTTCCACAGTAATTGAAATTTTAAGAGAACACGGCTCTTTAAATGGAATGCCCGAACGAAATCAGCTGTCATTGTTTTAAAACGATAGGTACCAGGTACAAAAACACGTTTTTGTACCTGGTACCGTTCGGTTGATACCGTTCGGTTCTATCAAAAAACTTGCAAGTCTAAAAAAGCTGTGATAGAATTATAAAGGAAAGAGTTCTGATAAATACTAATGTCGATTTTTAGGAGTGGGGATGTCTTCCCACTCTTTTATTATAGTTTAAGCAAAATTTTAAAAATAAAATTAAATATTTAAGAAAGTGGGGTGTTTTATTTGGGAAAAGTTGCTGATACAGTAACCGATTTTGTGCTTCCAATTGCCCATAACGAAAATTTAACATTGATTGACGTTGAGTTTCTTAAAGAAGGAAGTGATTGGGTTCTTCGTATTTTTTTAGAAAATAAAAATGGTGATTTAACTATTGAAGAATGCGAAAAAGTAAGTAGATCTTTAAGCATTATTCTAGATGAGGAAGATCCAATTGATAAGAGCTATATATTAGAAGTTTCTTCTCCAGGGATTGAAAGGCCGCTTAAAACAGAAGAGGATTTCGAACGTTTTCAGGGAGAATTAATCGCAGTCAAAACTTTTAAGAAAATAGATGGTGAAAAAGAATTCATCGGTTCTCTAAAAGAGTTTAAAAATGAAAAAATAACTTTGATTCTTAAAAGTAATGAAGAAATAACTATTGATTATAATTTAGTAGCAAGAGCTAATTTAACTTTTGAAATTTAATATTAAGGGGGGGAAAGTATGAATTTAGAATTCATTCAGGCCCTGGATGATATAGAAAAAGATAAAGGTATATCTAAAGATGTATTATTAGAGGCCATTGAAACCGCTTTAGTTTCGGCTTATAAAAAAGATTTTGGTTCTAAAGATAATGTAAGAATTGAAATTTCAGCTGAAGCTGGAGAGGTTAAAGTCTATTCTCGCAAGGAAGTTGTAGAAGATGTTGAAAATAAAAATAGTGAAATATCTTTAACTGAAGCTGAAAGAATAGACAGCAAATATAAAATTGGTGATATTGTAGAGATTGAGGTAACACCTGCTAAATTTGGACGGATTGCAGCCCAGACTGCTAAACAGGTTGTGATGCAGAGAATTAGAGAGGCAGAAAGAGATGTTATTTTTGACCAGTATAAAGAAAAAGAAGATGAGCTGATTACAGGAACAATTCAACGTTTTCATAATGATAATATCTTAATTGATATGGGAAAAACTGAAGCACTGCTGCCGCCTTCTGAACAGATTGCTGGTGAGAAGTATGAAATTGGTGAAAGAATTAAACTTTATGTAGTTGAGGTTAGTACAACTAATAAAGGTCCCCGAATTTTAGTCTCTAGAACTCATCCTGGATTATTAAAAAGACTTTTTGAAATTGAAGTTCCAGAAATTTTTCAGGGGTTAGTTGAAATTAAAGCAGTTGCTAGAGAAGCCGGTCAGAGATCTAAAATGGCAGTTAGCAGTTCTGAAAGCAAGGTTGATCCGGTAGGAGCCTGTGTTGGTCCTAAAGGTATGAGAGTTCAGGCTGTTGTTGAACAATTAAACAATGAAAAAATTGATATTGTCAAGTGGGATGATGATCCAGAAATCTTTGTGGCAAATGCTTTAAATCCTGCTGAAGTCATTGGCGTGGATATTAATAAATCTGATAAGATTGCTGAAGTTGTTGTACCAGACTTTCAATTATCTTTAGCTATTGGTAAAGAAGGTCAAAATGCCAGACTTGCAGCCAAGCTAACCGGCTGGAAAGTAGATATCAAAAAAGAATCTGAAGTTGAAGTTAAACCAGATAATATTGAAGAAATTAAAGCAGATGCCTCTGAACTTACAGCCAGTTTGGAAGATTTCGAAGAAAAAGAAAGTAAAGTTGAGACTGATATTGAAAAAGAAGCTTCTGCAGCAGAATTAGATCCAGATGCTGATGCTGAAGAGGCTAATGAGGATTTAATTGATGAAATCTCTGATGAAGTAGAAAAGTTAGAAAAAAGCAAAGATGAATTGTAAAATTTGAAGGAATTTATTGTGATAACTAAAAAAATCTTAAGGAGGATTGAGATTGCAGAGCAGAAGTCCTATTCGTAAATGCGTAGGTTGTGGTGCCAGAAGAGACAAGATTGAACTTTTAAGAGTGGTGAATAATAAAGGAGAAATTTTAGTTGATCCAGGAGGTAGAATCCCTGGTAGAGGTGCTTATCTCTGTCCTAATATGGATTGCTTAGATAAAGCAGTAGAAAAAAATTCATTAAAAAAAGCATTAAAGATCGAAATTTCTGATGAAATTTATGAACAAATTTCGGAGGAGATTAAACATGATTAACTAACAGCAGAATATTTTGGAGGTGCAAGTATGGCAAAAATTAGAGTATATAATCTAGCTCATGAGCTGGATATGGATAGTAAAGAAGTAATTGAAATATTAAATGATCTTGATATTGAAGTATCAAGTCATATGAGTACAATAACTGACGAAACAGCAGAACTTGTAAAAGGTATGTATACAGGTGATAATACTGCAGTAGAAAATGAAGAAGCTCATAAAGAAGCTGTTAAAGCTGAGGCGGACAACAGTAAAGAAGAGGAAGAAAACAAAGCAGAGGATGCTGTGTTGATAGAAACACCAATTACAGTTAAAGAATTTGCCGAAGAGATTGGTGAAGCTCCTAATAATTTAATTGTAGAATTAATGAATATGGGAGTTATGGCTAATGTCAATCAGAGTCTTGATGAGGACACTCTTGAATTATTAGCTGAAGAAATTGGAGTTAAGATTAAGTTTAAATCAGAAGAGGAAGAAACTGTTCAATTGAGGGTTGGACCTGAGATTGAAGATAAAGAAGAAGATCTTAAAGCTCGTCCACCAATTGTAACAGTAATGGGTCATGTTGATCACGGTAAAACTACTCTGCTGGATGTAATTAGAAAAAGTAAAGTTGCCGGAAGTGAAGCTGGGGGGATTACTCAGCATATAGGTGCATATCAGGCAGAAGTTAATGGAAAATTAATAACTTTTATTGATACACCAGGTCACGAAGCTTTTACAGCAATGAGAGCACGTGGTGCCCAATTAACTGATATAGCAATTTTAGTTGTAGCTGCAGATGATGGAATTATGCCTCAAACTGAAGAGGCAATTAACCATGCTAAAGCTGCAGGTATTCCTATTATTGTTGCTATTAATAAAATCGATAAAGCTAATGCCCAGCCGGAAAGAGTAAAACAGGAATTAACCGAATATGGTTTAGTTCCAGAAGACTGGGGTGGAAATACTATTTGTGTTAATGTTTCTGCACTGCAGGAGCAAAATATTGATGAACTTTTAGAAATGATTATCTTGGTTTCCGAAATGGAAGAATTAAAGGCAAATCCTGACCGTTTGGCAGAAGGTATTGTAATTGAGGCTGAGCTCGATAAAGGTAGAGGTCCAGTTGCAACTATCTTAGTTAAGAACGGAACTTTAAAAATAGGCGACCCAGTCTTAGCTGGACTTACTTCTGGTCGAGTTAGAGCTATGTTTAACGAATACGGTGATTCACTAGATGAAGCTGGACCAGCAGCAGCTGTTGAGGTGCTTGGTTTTAATAATGTTCCAGCTGCTGGAGATTTTGTGCAGGTTTTAGAAGATGAAAGACAGGCGAGAGATGTAGCTTCTGATCGTCAGGCAGAAAGAAGACAGTCTGAACTGCAGTCAGATGCAAAGGTTTCTTTAGATGACCTTTATAAGCAGATTCAGGAAGGTGAAGTTAAGGAACTCAATATTATTATTAAAGCTGATGTTCAAGGTTCTATTGAGGCTTTAAAAGCTTCACTATTAAGGTTAGGTACAGATGAGGTCACAGTTAATGTTATTCACACTGGTGTTGGTGGAGTAAATGAAACTGATGTTAATCTGGCAAGTGCTTCAAATGCAATTATTATTGGTTTTAATGTACGTCCTGATAATAATGCAATTAAAGCTGCGGAAAAAGAAAAAGTAGATATTAGAACTTATAGGGTTATTTATAAAGCTATTGAAGACATCAAAGATGCGATGGCAGGTCTCTTGGATCCTGAATTAAGAGAGCAGGTAACAGGGAGAGCTGAAGTTAGAGATACATTTAAGGTTCCTGAGGTAGGAATTATTGCTGGTGCCTATATTACTGACGGTCATGTCAATCGTAATTATGATGCCCGTTTAATTAGAGATGGAGTTGTGATTCATGAAGGAACAATCTCTTCTCTAAAAAGATTCGAAAATGATGTAAGAGAAGTAAAATCTGGTTATGAATGTGGAATTGGAATTGAAAATTATAATGATATCAAAGTTGGAGATATCATCGAATTCTATACTTATAAGGAGATTAAAAGGTCCTTATAGAGGTGAGGTAAAATGTCAAACAAACGTGCAATAAGAGTTGGAGAATTATTGAAAGAAGAAATAAGCCAAATCGTATTAAGAGAAATGAAAGATCCTAGAATTGGTTTTGTTTCTGTAACTGATGTGGAAGTCAGTGGAGACTTAAGACACGCTAAGGTGTTTATCAGTGTTTATGGAACTGATAAAGAAAAAGAAGAAACTATGGAAGGTTTACAGCAGGCTCAGGGATTTGTTCGCAAGCTTGTTGGAGAAAGAGTAAAAATTCATCATACACCGGAGATTATTTTCCGTTATGATGATTCTATAGAAAATGGAGTTCATATTTCCGAAATAATAAAAGATCTAAAAGAATCAGGAGAGATAAAGGAGTCTGACTCTGATGCAGAAAAAAATTAAAGAAATCATTAAATTAATAAATAAAAATGACAATTTTTTAATTGTTGGCCATGTTGGTTCAGATGGTGACAGCATTGGATCAGTAACTGCTTTTACTCGTCTGTTAAGAATTAAAAACAAAAAGGTCAGAGCCTATCTTAATCGAGATACTCTGGCTCCTTTTTCTTTTTTAGAGACCGAGGGTGAGGAGTTTTATACGGATTCTAAAAAGTTGAAGAAAGATCTTGCAGCAGAAAATTATATTTTAATAACTCTTGATTCAGGGAATTTAGAACGGGTTGATTTAGAGGCGGAAATAACAGCAGGGGCAGAGTTTATAATTAATATTGATCATCATGCCGATAATAGTCATTTTGGTAAAATTAATTTAGTTGGATCTGATCGAGCAGCTGTTGGTGAAATAATTTATAATTTTGCTGTAGAAATGATTGGCATAGACATTCCCATGCAGGTAGCTGAACCTCTGGCAACAGCTATTATTACAGATACTGGTGCTCTGCGTTATGAAAATACTACTTCTCGAGTGCTCAGAATTTTGGCTGATTTGATGGATGTTGGAGTGGATATCTACAAAATTAACAAGAAGATTTTTGGCAGCATTAGTTATAAAGCATTAATCTTAAAGGGGCTGGCCCTGGCTACTCTTGAAAGAAGTGCAAATGGTAAAATAGCCTGGCTATATGTCAGCCGTCAGATGATGCACGAAGCAGAGACTGATTATACTGAAGGTTTAGTTAGTATGGCCAGAGATATTGAAGATGTTGAGATTGGAATTCTTTTTACAGAAGAGGAAGAAGCCGAAATTAAGGTCAGTCTGCGCTCTAATTTTTACGCAGAAGTTAATGAGCTGGCTGCAGAATTTAATGGTGGTGGACACCCTAGAGCAGCGGGTGCTACTGTTGAAAAGACTCTGGAGGAAACAATTAATTTAGTTGTGGAGGCTGCAAAAAAATATGTTTAATGGAACAGCAAATATTTTAAAACCACCTGGAATTTCTTCTTTTGCTCTAATCAAGAAATTAAGAGGGATTTTAGGTGAAAAAAAAGCAGGTCATACAGGTACTCTAGATCCAGCAGCAGCAGGAGTTTTGGGAGTTTGCTTTGGTAAAGCAACTAAGATTATTCCCTTTTTAGATGACAGCCGCAAAGAATATATTTGTGAAATGAAATTAGGTTTTAAAACAGACACTTTGGATTTAGAAGGCGAAACCATAAAAGAAGATCTAAACTGGAACAGTTTAACAGCAGCAGAGGTTGAAAGTGTTATTCATAAATTTCAGGGTAAACAGCAGCAGATCCCCCCAATGTATTCTGCTCTGCATTATCAAGGATCACGTCTCTATCAGTTAGCCCGACGGGGAATTGAAGTTGAGCGTCAGAACAGAAATATAGAAATTTTTGAGATTGAAGTTTTAGATATTAACCTCCCTTTAATTCGTTTTCGAGCTGAAGTTTCCAGAGGTACTTATATTCGATCTCTGGTTAGAGATATTGGAAAAAATCTAAATACAAATGCAGTTATGACTTTTCTACTGCGGACTAAATCAGGCCCTTTTAAACTTGAAGAAGCTATTAGTTTTGAAGAGGTTGAAAAACATGGTGGAACCATTCTACAGGAAAGTCATGAAATTTTAGATCTACCACATTACACTATTAAAACTGAAGAATATCAGAGGGCAGCAAATGGTAATTATTTAATCAAAGATAATCTTGTAGAATCTGAAATTGATTTAGAAGTTAATGATTATTTTCTTCTCTTTTCAGAATCGGGAGAATTTTTAGCTATTAGTCAACATCAAATTGTAGATGATTATCCAATCTATCAACCACATAAGGTTTTTATTTAATGCTGGAGGAAATGATATGCAGATTATAACAAGCAAAGAATATAATAAATATAGAAAAAGCAATACCTGTCTTGCAATAGGGGCTTTTGATGGCCTACATAAAGGTCATCAATTAATTATTAATGAGGCAATAAAAGAAGCTAGCGAAAATAATTATCCAGCTGCAGTTTTATCTTTTCATCCTCACCCCTTAGAAATCATTCCTGGAAACCCCCCCCCACCTTCAATTGTTTCCCGCAGACAAAAAATTTCCATTCTGCAGGAAATGGGAGTAGATTATTATTTTGAACAGGAATTTAATCAAGAATTTGCAGCTTTAAGAGCTGAAGAATTTATTAACGAAATTTTAATAGGAAAGATCAGAATAAATACAGTTGTAGTGGGTGATGATTTTCGTTTTGCCCATAAAAATGAAGGTAATGTCGAAATATTAAAAGAAATGGGAAGCCTCCACGGCTATCAAACTAAAATCATTTCCCAACTTCATGCTAGTGATGATCGGATTTCTAGTACCCGAATCAGAAATCTTTTAAAACACGGCAAAATAAAAAAAGCTAAAAAATTGCTGGGCAGGCCATACCAAATGTGTGGAAAAGTCGTACATGGGAAGAAAATTGGAAGAAAGCTAGGTTTTCCAACCGCAAATTTGAAGTTGGAAACTAATTATGCTCTGCCACCAGAAGGGGTTTATGCAGCTCAAGTAAAATTTGATGGCAGAGAATATATAGCTGCGGCAAATTTAGGTTATAACCCAACTTTTAATAATCAAGATATTTCTTTTGAAGTCTATATTCTAGATTTTGAGGATGATCTTTATGATAAAAGAGTATGTGTAGATATTATCGAATTTATTCGAGATGAAAAAGATTTCAATACTAAAGAAGAATTAATTGCCCAGATGGAGCAAGATGTTCTTTACACACGTAAGCTTTTGTGTTAAAATTATAAGGAAAGTTTTAAATTACCATTTGCTAGGATTACGAAACTCCGACGTTATCTTGGCTTATGGCGAATTAGTTTTACAGGAGGTGAATTTAATATGTTAAGTAAAGAGAAAAAGCAAGAAATTATAAAAGAATATCAGTTAGAAGAAGGCGATACTGGCTCAACTGAAGTACAGGTAGCACTTTTAACAGCAAGAATTGCTGAATTAACTGAACATTTAAAAGATCATAAGAATGATCATCATTCAAGAAGAGGTCTTTTAAAAATGGTTGGTACTAGAAGAAAGTTATTAAGATATTTACAAAATAATGATGTTCTGCGTTATCGTGAACTTATTTCTAAATTAGGACTTCGCGGTTAATAATGCACACTAAAAGAGCGGGGCAATCCCCGCTCTTTATTTGAATGAGGAGGAAAAAACATGAATGAATGGACAATTGATTATGCCGGAGATGAATTTAATTTTTCGACCGGCAAAGTGGCTAAACAGGCCAATGGTTCTGTAGTAGTCCGCTGTGGAGATACTCAGGTTTTAGTTACAGCAACTATGGATGAACCAAGACCAGGAATGAACTATTTCCCACTGATGGTTAATTATGAGGAAAGAGTTTATGCGATCGGACAAATTCCTGGTGGTGTTTTAAGAAGAGAAGGTAGGCCCAGAGATGAAGCAACACTTGCTGCTAGAGTAATTGACAGATCAATAAGACCACTGTTTCCAGATGGCTACAGACAGGATGTACAAATTGTAGCTACAATTTTATCTGTTGATGATGATCACGACCCTGAAGTAGCTGCCTTAAATGGTGCTTCTGCAGCCTTAACTCTATCTGACATTCCTTTTGCCGGTCCAATCGGTGGTGTCAAGGTAGGAATAGTAGAGGAAGAAATCATTATTAATCCAAATGAAGAAGAAAGAGAAAATAGTGATCTTGATCTTGTAGTAGCTGGAAGTAAAGATGCAATCATGATGGTAGAAGCCAGTGCTAATGAGGTAAGTGAAGCTAAAATCCTAGAGGCAATGAAAATTGCCCATGCTGAGATTAAAAAAATTATTGCTCTTCAGGAAGAAATGAGAGCAGAAGCTGGAATAGAAAAAGTTCCTTTTGAATCTCCAACTGTAGATCAGGAAATTCAGAAACAGGTAGACGAAATTTTGGAAGGTGCAATGAAAGAGGCAATTCAAATTCAGAATAAGCAGTCTCGTAATGAAAGATTGGACGAACTTAAGGCTGAGTTGAAAGAAAAAATAAATCCAGAAGAAGACGAAGATATTCAGGGACAGCTTGGACTGGCATTTGAAAAAATGCTCAAAAAATCTGTTAAGAGTTTAATTATTGAAGATGGTACTCGTCCTGATGGCAGAAATTATGATGAGGTTAGACCTATCTGGGCAGAGGTTGATTTTGTGCCTAGAGCTCATGGGTCAGGAATTTTTACCAGAGGTGAAACTCAGGCTCTAAGTGTTTTAACTTTAGGATCAGCCAGAGATGAGCAGATCTTATTTGGTCTGGGAGAAAAAGAAACTAAGCGTTATATGCACCACTATAATTTCCCATCTTTCTGTGTTGGTGAAACTTCTCCAATGCGTTCACCGGGTAGAAGAGAAATTGGACATGGTACCCTGGGTGAAAAAGCCTTATTACCTGTTATTCCATCTGAAGAAGATTTTCCCTATACAATTAGAATTGTATCTGAGGTCTTAGAATCAAATGGATCTTCTTCTCAGGCAAGTATCTGTGGTAGTACCTTAGCCCTAATGGCTGCTGGAGTACCAATTAAAGCACCTGTGGCTGGTATTGCAATGGGCTTAATGAAAAAAGATGATGAGATAGTTGTTTTATCTGATATTCAGGGTTTTGAAGATTTCCATGGTGATATGGACTTTAAAGTTGCTGGTACCAAAGATGGTATTACAGCCCTACAGATGGATATGAAGCTTAAAGGTCTATCATATGATGTTTTAGAAGAGGCTTTAAATAAAGCTAAAAAAGGTAGAATGCATATTATGGATAAAATGCTGGATGTTATTCCTGAACCTCGTCCAGAATTATCGGCAAATGCACCTGCAATCATTACCATGAATATTGATCCCGAAAAAATCAGATTTGTTATTGGACCTGGTGGTAAGATGATCAATAAGATTATTGATGAAACTGGAGCCGATATTGATATCGAAGATGACGGTCTGGTTAAGATCTTGACTGATGATCAAGAAGGTGGACAGAGAGCAAAAGAAATGATTGAGCGCTTGACTGAAGAGGTAGAAGTTGGCAAAATCTATCAGGGTAAGGTAAAGAGAATCATGAACTTTGGTGCCTTTGTAGAAATTCTACCAAATAAAGAAGGTCTTGTTCATATTTCTAAATTAGCTGATCATCATGTTAAAGAAGTTGGTGACGTTGTTTCTGTAGGAGATGAAATTCCTGTAAAAGTAATTGAAATAGATAACCAGGACAGAATTAATTTATCCTTGAAAGATGCAAAAAAAGAATTAGAAGATAAAGAATAATTTAAGATTTGATCGGTTTGAATAATCCTCAAACTGATCGAGAATATAGTTAACTGGAGATGGATTCTAAAATGATTTTGGGTAAACATGTTTCTATAGCTGGCGGCCTTGATAAGTCCTTTAAAAGAGCAGCTGATATTGGCTGTAATTCAATGCAGATCTTTGTCAAAAATCCACGCGGCTGGAAAATGCGTGAGGTTAAAGCAGAAGAAGCAGAAAAATTCAGGGCAGCAAGAAAAAAATATGAGATTGATCCAGTTGTAGTACATGCTGCTTACCTGATTAATCTGGCGTCTCCTAAAGATGAATTGTGGGGGAAATCAATTTCAGCTCTTAAGTCTGAATACCAGCGCTGTGACAGGCTCGGAGCTGAATACCTGATTTTTCATCCAGGCAGCCATACTGGTTCTGGTTTAGAAAGTGGTATTCGAAGAATAGCAGAGGCTTTAAATGAAATTTTAGCTGAAGTTGACAGTGAGACTATGATTCTTTTAGAAAACACTGCTGGTGCTGGTACAAGTATTGGGGAAGAATTTTCACAGCTTAAATCTATTTTGGAAGCTGTAGACCTTCCTGAACGACTTGGTATCTGTATTGACAGCTGTCATGCTTTTGCTGCTAAATACAATCTAGCAGAAGCAGAAGGTTTAGAAAAATTAATAACTGATTTTGATGAAATTATTGGTCTAGAACATTTAAAAGTTATTCACCTTAATGATTCGAAATATGACTGTTGTACAAATAAAGATGAACATGCTCATCTAGGAGAAGGGAAAATTGGGAGTCAGGCTTTTAAAAGGGTGATTAATCATCCTCAGTTAAAGGATAAAATTTTTATTTTAGAAACACCTCAATTTGAAAAACAAAAAGATGATGATGTTATATTATTAAAAAAGTTAAGGGAGGACTAAAGTTGTCTGCTAGTGCTGAAATGTTATTAGAAGTTGGAAATATAATAGAAAATGAAATTGAAGCAGCTTCTGGTAATGAAATATTTATGAGAGCTCAATTAAATAATAAAAATATCATTGAAGATATTGAAGTACTGGCAAGAGGTAATAGTTATTCTGCACCAGCTGTAATCAATAATTTAATGGCTGGCGAAATGATTATTCACAACCATCCTTCTGGTGACTTAACACCATCGGCTGCTGATATTAGACTGGCTGCTAAAATGGCAGAAAGAGGAATTGGTTTTGCCATAGTAAATAATCAGGCTGATCAAATTTATGTAGTAGTTGAGGCCGGCAGCAAAAAAGAAAATAAAAAATTGGATAAAGAAGAAATTTTAAGTTATTTTAAAAAAGAGGGTAAACTAGCTCAAGAAATTGATAATTTTTCAGAAAGAAAAGAACAGCTTTTAACAGCCGAAAAAATTATTAACTCCTTTAATCAACATCAATTTGATTTTATTGAGGCGGGTACAGGTACTGGTAAATCATTTGCTTATTTAATACCAGCTCTTTTTTATAATAATTTAAATCAGGCAAGAATTGTAGTGTCAACAAATACGATAAATTTACAGGAACAGCTGATAAATAAAGATCTAGTGACTTTAAAGCGGGTTTTAGATTTTGATTTTAATGCTGTCTTAGTTAAAGGCAGAAATAATTATCTCTGTCTGCGTAAATTCAAAAATTTTAAAAAGAATTTTGAGAACGATGATTTAAAAATAAAAGCAGAGCTTTTCCATGAATTAAATGATTGGAAAAAACAGACTGAAGCTGGAGAAAAATCCGAAATAAATTTTCAGTTAAAAAAATTAATTTGGAATCAAATTGCAGCTGAAAGTGATCTCTGTTTAAAAACTTCCTGTCCCTTTTATTCAAATTGTTATTTCATGCAGGCCAGGAAAGCAATCTATAAAGCTGATATTTTGATAGTTAATCATCATCTTCTTTTATCTGATGCTAGAGTTAAAGATGATGCTGGTTCTGCTGATCGCGGTATTTTACCTAACTTTAATCATTTAATTATCGATGAAGCTCATAATATTGGAGAAATTGCAACAGATCATTTAGGTCACCCCTTATATCAGCCTCTGCTTGATAACTGGTTGAAAAGATTAAGTGGTGATAAAAACTCTCTTTTATCGGAAATTAGAGAGGATATAGCCTTGGCTGTTGATAGTGATCAGAAAAGATTGAGAGATATTTTAGATAAAAAAATAATTCCAACAACTCAAAAAATAAGAGACTTAATTCCTCAGTATTTTAATGAATTAAAAGATTTAATTGCAGATTATCGAGATAAAAAGATTACGGTTAATCAAAAACTGCAGTCAGAGATGAAGTGGCAGGAGTTTTATCAAACCGCCCAAGATTTAGCTGCTTATTTAAAAAATAATTTTTCTTTTCTGCAGATTATATATGAAAATTTATATCTCGGCTTAGAAGCTGAGACTGATGAAAGTGAAATGAAAATCAAATCAAGCATTAACCGCTGTCATGATTTGATTAAAAGAATAGAATTTAATTTAGAAGCAGCAGATGATGATTATGTTTTTTGGCTGGAATCAAGTTATTATCGAGGCTCTGAACAGATAGTTCAAAAATCTGCTCCGATAGATGCCGGTAAATTTTTGCCAGATATGCTCTGGTCAAAATTAACAAATATAATCTTTACTTCTGCTACCATAACTGCTGCTAACTCGTTTGATTATTTTTATCGAGAAACAGGTATAAAAACTGCTGAAGAATTAAAGGTTGAGTCACCTTTTGACTATTCTAAACAGGCAGAATTGTTGATTCCACTTGATTTTCCTGATCCGGGTAATAAAAACTTTTTAAAAGAACTTGTAATCAATTTGAAAAAGATAATTTCTAAAAGCCGAGGCTCAACAATGGTTTTATTTACCTCTTATCGAATGCTGAGTTATTGCTATAATAATCTGAAGGATGAATTAGAAGAATTAGGAATCAGAATTTTATCTCAGTCTAGATTGTCACGTAATTATATTATGCAGGAATTTAGAGCTGAGTATAATACAGTTATTTTTGGGACCTCAAGTTTTTGGGAGGGGGTAGATTTACCTGGAGATATTTTAAAGTATTTAGTAATGGTTAAACTACCTTTTCCGGTGCCTGGCGAGCCATTATATCAGGCAAAAGAGGATTTGTTAAAAGCAGAGGGTCTAAACCCCTTCTATAATCTTGCCTTACCACAGGCGGTAATTAAATTCCGCCAGGGTTTTGGTCGTTTAATTCGATCAAAAAAAGATAAGGGCCTTATAATTTTATTTGACCGCAGGGTTAAAAGCAGATCTTATGGTCATAAATTTTTAGATTCTCTGCCGGAAGGCTGCCCTGTTGTAGAACTTAATTGTAATAAGTTGGTTGAAAAAATCGATGAAAATGGAGCTTGAATATGATAAACAAAAAATTATTCTTACCGACAATTCTTATATTTTCAGTGCTGCTTCTGTTTTCTACAGCTATTTATGCCGCTCCCAGTCTGAGCTTGATCTATGTGATTCAGCAGGGAGATACACTTTCTGAAATAGCAGCTGATTATGGTATCGGTTTAGAGCGGCTGAAGGCAGAAAATAAAATAATAAATGAAGCCAGTATAAAAATGGGAGATGAATTAGTAATTCCACAGCCAAAAACTGCAGTAAAAGATTCCAATCAGCAGGATAGAAAAATTTTTAGTAATTTTAAATCTGAAAAAGAAACGGTTTCTTTTTCAATAAATACCCATTATGCTGCCAGAATTAATCCGGATCATCAGGCACCTAACATTGATAAAATACCAAAGAATAAAATTATTGATTATTATGTAGGTCCAGGGGACACACTTTATGATTTAGCCCGCGATTTCAGCACTACAATTGGTACTATTTTAGCATTAAATGATAAGAAAAATAGTTTTTTAAGAAGCGGTGAAAAAATTCGTTTACCGGTCCATAATTTAACTTCACATCAAATTTTAAATAAAAGAGTCAGCAAACAGGAGCTTAATCTTTTAGCAAGAGCAATCTACGGTGAATCCAGAGGTGAGCCTTATTTAGGTCAGGTAGCTGTAGCTGCAGTTATTATAAATCGTGTTCTTAGTCGTAAGTTCCCCAACACATTTGCTCAGGTTATTTATCAGGGAGGACAGTTTTCTGCTGTCAGTGATGGGCAGATTAATTTAACCCCAAATCAGACAGCATATAGAGCGGCAAGGGACGCCTTAAATGGCAGTGATCCAACAAATGGAGCTCTTTATTTTTATAATCCTAAAACTGCAACTAGAGTTAGTTTCTTTAGAGGAAGAAGAGTTATTACAAAGATCGGTGATCATGTCTTTATAGAATAGAGGTGAAGTGCTTGGATAATAGAACAAATTAAACTTCCCAGCTTTTAATTTAAAGCTGGCTTCTTTTTTTATTCTAATATTTATCTGTATTTTTAGTTCTATAATTTTTGTTCCTTAAGATATTCAGGTTTCTTTTTTCCTTGCCGGAATCTGGCTGAAAAAAATGTGAATTTGTCAAAATTGAAGATCTATTTTATAATAATAACTATCAGATTAATTCTCTAACTGGTCTGCAAATTAAAATAAAGGATGATGGTAATGGAAATTAAGGTAGAAAGACTGAATAAAAAGATAGAATTACCTCAATATCAACATTATGGTGAAGACGCCGGGCTGGATCTTCATGCAGCAGAAGAACTAACTATTAAAAGCGGTGAATATAAATTAATAAAAACTGGTTTAAAAATAGCTGTTCCCAAAGGTTATGCGGCCTTTGTTTATCCCCGCAGCGGACTGGCTTTGAAAAAAGGGGTAACTGTCTTAAATGCAGATGGAGTCATAGACTCTGGTTACAGAGGTGAGGTTGGGGTAATTTTAATCAACCACGGTCCAGAAGACTTTAAGATTAATTTTAATGATCGTATTGCTCAATTAATAATTCAAAAAATTAATATTATTGAGTGGAATGAAGTGGAAAGTTTAAGCAAAAGTCAGCGTGGAGAAGGCGGCTTTGGTCACACAGGAGTAAAAAAACTAAGAAAGGAAAATCTAAATGACTGAAATTAAAGTTCCTGCAACATCAGCAAATCTTGGTCCGGGTTATGATACTTTAGGTTTGGCTTTGACTTTATTTAATAATTTTAAAATAAAAAAAAGAGCTGACCAAAAGCTTAAAATTAAGGTTATTGATCAAAATAAAGAGCAAGAAATTAAAATAGCTGCCTCAGATAATCTAATTGCACAGGCTTACCAGAGATATTTCAAGTTTTTAAAAAAAGATATTATTGGGGCTGAAATTGTCGAAGAGATGAACAGCCCGCTGGCTCGAGGTTTAGGAAGTAGTGCTTCGGCTATCATTGGGGGACTTGCAGCTGCTGCAGTAGTTTCTGGACAATTAATAACGGAAAAAGATTTTATTCAGCTTGCAGTTGAGCTGGAAAAACATCCAGATAATGTTGTGCCTGCTTTAGTTGGAGGTTTAACAGTAAATTTTAATTGCAGTGATAACTATGATTATTATAAAATAGATGTGGATCAAAATTTAAACTGCATTTTATTAGTGCCTGATTATGAGCTAAAAACAGAAAAATTGCGTCAGGTTTTACCTGATCAGATAAACTATCCTGCTGTTATTTCAAATTTAAGTCGAATTAGTCTTTTAACTGCAGCTTTTATCAACCGCGATTATCAATTATTAAAAATTGCGATGGATGATCAGCTCCATCAGCCATACCGCAAGCAGTTAATAAAAGGTTTTGATAAGATTATAGAGACAGCCTATATTAATGGTGCTGTCGGTGCAGCTTTAAGTGGAGCCGGGCCAACAATTTTAGCGTTGGCAGTTGAAAATGAAAAAATAATTGCAGCAGAAATGAAAAAAAATTACGATTCACTTGCAATTGATTCAAGTTTTTATATAATTAAAGCCTATAATAAAAGTTTATATCAGAGTCTAAAAGAGGAGATATTAAAAAATGGCTAAAGCAGCTTTAATGGCTAAGCAGGAATCTTTTAATTCATTTATGCGATTTTTTGCTAAAAATAAAAATAAAATAGAAAAATTAGCAGGAGAAAAAATAGAATTAGAATTTATCTATAATTATTCTTCAGAAAAAGATATTAATTTTGAAAAGCTGGACTTAAACACCATGAATTCAATAAAAGTAGTAAATAAGTTTAAGGATCTGCTTTCGAATTCTAAAATCGATATAATTATAGACTTAAGTCAGAATGAAGATGTAAAAGATTATATTATTCAAAGTTTAAAAAATAAAAAAAATGTTATAACTTCAAATAAAAAAATGCTGGCTGAAAACTTTAGTAAATTTAAAAGACTTGAAGAAAAGCATCAGGCTAAAATATATTATTCTGCCGCTTTTTCTCCACTGCCTTTAAAGACTTTAACTGATAATTTTTTTGCCTTAGATGAAATTACAGAAATGAATGCTATTTTAAATGCAACAACCAATTTCATTTTAACTGAAATGGAAAAAAACACTATTTCTATGAAAGAAACACTGGAGCAGGCTAAAGAATCAAGTTACATTGAAGAAAATCCAGAATTAGATTTGGGAGGCTTAGATAGTTTATATGAAATTGTTTTATTAGCAAATTTATTTTATAATGTAAATGTAGATCCTGAACTGGTTAAAGTAAAAGGCATTAAAGGGATTACCAGTTATGATTTAATTTATGCTGCAGAACTTGGTTATAAAATAAAACTATTAACATCAATAAAAAAAGAAAATGAAAATCTTTACATAGGAGTTAGACCAAATTTAATTAGAAAAAATAACTTTTTAGCTTCAGTTAATGAAAACAGTAATGCTGTTGAATTTGTTTCAAGTTATAATTCCAAAACTAATTTCAAAGCAAAAAATACTGATTTAGCACTTGAAAATCTGCTGATTTTAGATTTGATTAATGCAGTTAAAAATAATAATAAGAATAAAATTAATTTTGATTTAGAAACAGAGATTGAAAATATCTTTGATTTGTATCATAATCAAAAAAGAGTATTTTATATTAGACTGCAGCTGGAAAAGGATGAAAAAATTATTGAAGAAATAAAAAATATCTTTTCAGAAAAAAATCTGGCAGATTTGATTTTACAGGATAATTTAACTGAAACACCACTGCTGCCGGTAATAATCATAACTAAGAAAATCACAGAAAAAGATTTGGAAATAATACTGCAAGAAGTCGAGAAACTTAAAGGAGTATTAACTGTTAATAATATTATACCAGTTAAAGCAGAATAATAACTTTATAACAACAGGAAGGTGAAACAATTGTCATTAATTGTACAAAAATATGGAGGAAGTTCAGTAGCAAATGCAGACCTGATTAAGAATGTTGCCAAAAGAGTAATTGAGGGATATGAGGAAGGCAATCAAATGATTGTAGTAGTCTCTGCAATGGGAGATACCACAGACCATCTAATTGAATTAATGGAGGATATTACTGATGATCCAGATCCAAGAGAAGTAGATATGCTTTTAACAACCGGGGAACAGGTTTCAATAGCACTTTTAACTATGGCAATTCATGCTTTGGGGTATCCAGCAATTTCATTAACCGGAAGTCAAATGAAAATCAAAACAAATGAAAAACATAATCAGGCGATGATTACTGACATTGATACTACCCGTTTAAAAAAAGAATTAGCGGAGAATAAAATAGTTATAGTTGCTGGTTTCCAGGGGGTTAATGAAAATCAGGATTTCACAACCTTAGGTAGAGGTGGCTCTGACACAACTACAGTTGCTGTTGCAGCTGCCATAAATGCAGATCGCTGTGAAATTTATTCTGATGTTGATGGTGTTTATACGGCAGACCCAAGGGTTGTAAGAAGTGCAAGCAAATTAGATCATATTTCATATGAAGAAATGTTAGAGCTGGCTAATTTAGGAGCTAATGTTTTACATCCACGAGCAGTAGAGCTGGCAAAAACCTATGATTTAAAATTATATATAGCATCTAGTTTTAATAAGACTACTGGTACAATTGTTAGGGGAGATGAAAAAATGGAAGGTAAAAAAAATGTAGTTGGAGTAGCAAGTGATTTAGGAGAAATCAAAATTACTGTAGAAAGGGTACCTGATGAACCAGGGATAGCTGGTAAAATGTTTAGATCTCTGGCTGATAATGCAGTTAATGTTGATATGATTATTCAGAACCTGCAGCGGGATGAGCTTAATGATATTACCTTTACCATAAATCAGGATCAGGAAAGATTAGCACTTAAAGTACTGGAAAATATTAAATCTGAAATTAGATTTAATAATTATAGTATTGATCGCGATGTAGCTAAAATTTCAATTGTTGGTGCTGGAATGCAGTCTACACCTGGTATAGCAGCTAGAATGTTTACCTCTTTAGGTGAAAATAATATTAATATTGGGATGATTACTACCTCTGAAATTAAAATTTCCTGTTTAATCAAAAAAAATGATGCTAATAAAGCTCTTAATGTTCTGCATCAAGAATTTAAATTAGATAAAATTAATGAGTAAATATTGCAAACTCTTTATTTTTAACATATAATTGATTTAGGTAATTTTAGCAGTTAAAGCAGCTGCTGTAATTTTTAAAATTATAATTAGAGGAGGCTAAAGTATGAATGTAAAGAAAAAAGGAGAAGTTTATCGCTGTGAAATTTGTGGTAATGTAGTTGAGGTAAAAGAAGTTGGTGGGGGAGAATTGGTTTGCTGTGGTGAGCCAATGAAGTTAGAAGAATAAACTTTAAAAAATCTATTACAACCCGGGGTTTACGCTCCGGGCTTTTAAATGCTTAAAGCAAAATAAATAAATAATTTGTATGTATTTCTTAAAGGATTTTTCTCTGCTTGCGAGAAGTTATTATAATAGAAAAAGTTCTAAATTTGATTTTCGAATTTGATTTATCTAAAATTAAATTAAATAAAGCTCTGGGAGGAAATTTATAAAATGAATTATTTTGAAAAGAAAAAAATAAAGGATATTTTAGAAGATAAAATTGATAACTATAAAGACGTTATTGTTATGGGATGGGTAAGAACAAAAAGAGTCTCAAAAAATATTGCCTTTATAGAGATTAATGATGGCAGTACTCTTAAAAACCTGCAGCTGGTTATTTTAAGTCCGGATGAGCATCCACTAGCAGAAATTAATAGGGGAGCCAGTATTAAAGTAAAAGGTTATCTGGATAAGGTTGAAGGTAGGGAACAGGATGTAGAAATGAAAGCTGAAGAAATAGAAATTATCGGAGAAGCACCGGAAGATTTTATTCTACAGAAAAAAAGACACAGCTTTGAATTTTTAAGAGAAATTGCTCACCTAAGAGCTAGAACAAATACCTTTGGTGTAGTTAACCGCTTCCGCAGTAAAATGTCGTATGCTGTTCATGAATATTTTTATAACAAAGATTTCAAATATATTCACACACCAATTATTACCTCAGGTGATGCCGAAGGTGCAGGAGAAGTATTTAAAGTTACCACACTTGATTTTGACAATCTTCCCCTAACAGATGCAGGCCAAATTGACTACAATCAGGATTTTTTTGCTGAAGAAACAGGTCTTACTGTTAGTGGTCAGTTGGAAGCCGAACTGCTGGCAACAGCTCTTGGAGATGTTTATACCTTTGGCCCAACTTTTAGAGCCGAAAACTCTAACACATCTCGCCACGCTTCAGAATTTTGGATGATTGAACCTGAAATGGCTTTTTGCAATTTAGAAGAGATGATGACCCTTATGGAAGATTTTATTAAAAATTTATTTAAATTTGCTGTTGAAGAAGCAGAAGAAGAAATGGACTTCTTTAATAAGTGGATTGATGAGGGACGTAGAGATATGATCAAAAACATTATTGAGTCAGATTTTGGCCGCGTGACTTATACAGAAGCTATAGAAATTCTGGAAAATAGTGACCACGATTTTGAATTCCCTGTAAAATGGGGTATTGATCTTCAGTCTGAACATGAGAGATATTTAACAGAAAAACATTTCCAAAAACCAATAATGGTTTATAATTATCCAAAGGAGATTAAGGCTTTTTATATGCGCCAAAATGATGACAGGAAAACTGTAGCGGCGGTAGATTGTCTGGTTCCTGGAGTTGGAGAAATCATTGGTGGTAGTCAGCGTGAGGAAAGATATGAAGAGCTAAAAAATAGGATGGAAGAGTTAAATATGGATTTAGAAAAATATGAGTGGTTTTTAGATATTAGAAAATATGGTTCTGTACCTCATTCTGGTTTTGGTCTAGGATTTGAAAGATTATTAATGTATTTATCAGGAATGCAGAATATTAGAGATGTTATCTCTTTCCCTCGTACTCCTGGTAGTGCTAAATTTTAATAAAAATATATTTAAGAGGAGAAAATAGATGCTGAATAGAGAGACCTTAGTTTCAATCATGGTATTAACAATAATCTTAATCTGCAGTTTGACCTCAAACACTTTAGCTGTAGAAGAAATAAACAGTGATTTAATTGTATTTTCTGGTGAACCTGAAGGAGTTACCGCTGCGGTCGCTGCAGCTCGGGAAGGTAAAAATGTAATACTTTTAATGTCCAGGGAAAAACCAGGTGGCTTAATGACTTATGCTGCTTTAAACTTTTTAGATTTAAATTATGATAATAAATCCAGAAATATTAATCATGGTATTTTTTCAGAGTGGCACCAGAAACTAGGTTCCTCTATTTCTTTTTCTCCTAAAAAAGCAGAAACTGTTTTTGAGGAAATGCTTGCTGCAGAAGAAAATATAACAATTATTAATTTGGCTGAACTTAAATCAGTAAAAGTTAAAGCTGGTAAAATTTATTATTTAGAAGCTGAAAAAAATAATAAAAGCTATAGATTAACTGCTGATTTTTATCTTGATGCTTCACAGGATGGTGATTTAGCTGCAGCAGCTGGAGAAGATTATTTTATTGGTACAGCCGATATAAATTTAAAAAATAGCTGGATGGCTTCTACTCAAATTTTAAAATTTTCTAATGTTAATCCGCAAAAATTAAAAAAAGCAGTGAGAAATAATAAATATTATGGCAGTCATTTTAGAAATGATCACGCCTGGGGATTTTCTAATTTTGGAAAAAGTTATCAGTCTCAAAATGACAATCTTCGCTTAAGGGGGCTAAATATAGTTTTTATTGAAAATAACGGTGGTTATGATGCATATATTAATGCCCTACTGTTATTTAATGTAGATCCTTTATCTGAAAAATCTGCTGCAGAAGCTAAAAAAAGTGCAGCTGTAGAAGCTGAATTAATATTAAAATATCTACAGGCTAATTTAGAGGGCTTTGAAAAGGCAGAGTTAAATGATCTGCCACAAGAGCTATACCGCAGAGAAAGCAGACACTTTCTGACAGAGTATCAATTAAAAACCCAGGATTTATTTAGGCAAAAAATATTTAAAGATACAATAACTTTAGCTTCCTATCCTTTAGATTATCAAGCGGCAGCTCAAGATTATCCAGGCTTTGTTTTATTTAATCCTGAGTATTACGGCATACCCTTAAGAACTTTAATTGCCAGAAAAAATGATAATTTACTGATTGTTGGCCGCAGCAGTGGTTATAGTTCTTTAGCAGCTGCAAGTGCAAGAGTTTTGCCACCAGCAATGAATACTGCTGAAGCAGCAGGTATTGCTGTTTCAGAAGCAGTAAATAAAAATAAAAGTCTGCTTGAAATCGTCGAAGATGAAGAAAGTCTTAAAAAAATTCGTTCAGCTTTGAAGATTAATCTTAATAATTATCCTGCAGAAGCACCAATCATTGATGATCCTCAGCTTTTAGGAAGTCTGGAAAGATTACTTTCCTGGGGAATCACAATCGGAGGTTATAATAATAATTTTAAGTTAGATACAGTACCTAATGAAAAAGAATTTACAGCAATAATTTTAAAAATTATGCAGAAAAAAGAAGCTGATAATCTTTACGAATGGGTTCCAGGTAGTTTGGAGACTCTCAGTTCAAATAAAAAACTAACTACTACAAATGCTTTAAAATTGCTGCTGGCAGCGGAAAGCCAGCGGGTCTTAGAAATGAATGAAGATCAATATTTTAACAAAGCTCTGGAAATGGATTTGGTTCCCGATAAATTGATAGTAGTTCTGACAAAAAAGAGAGTAATGAACCGGAAAGAGATGATTATTTTAGCAGCTCATTATTTGGACCGTTTTGAAACTCCATCTGACTTAAAAGCTATTAGGGGTGAATATTTTGACTAATCAAAACAGCTATTATACATATTATCCCTCACCGATAGGTATTTTAAAGATTGAGTTTAATAAAGAAGCTTTATTGAAAATTGAATTTGATGATCATCTGCGGGAAGTGAAAAATAACTGTCAAAAAAACTTTTATGAAGATAAAAAAATATTAAAAATATATAATCTGATTTTTGATCAGCTGAATCAGTATTTTTTAGGAAAAAGAAATTCTTTTGGAATCCCTCTACAGTTAGAAGGTAGTTCATTTGAATTGAAAGTCTGGAATCAGCTAAAAAATATTCCTTATGGCAAAACATATTCTTATGCTGAATTAGCTGCTGATATTGGAAAATCTGGTGCCGCTCGAGCTGTAGGACAGGCTAATTCTCGTAATCCAATCTCAATAATTATTCCCTGTCATCGAGTAATCTCAGCTGATGGCAGCATTAATGGCTATTCAGGTGGCATCTGGAGAAAAAGATGGCTTTTAAATCATGAAAATAATAAAAGTAAAAACATAGAAAGGAAGATATCTTTTGTCTAAAGAATTAAAAACTAGAGAAGAAATTAAAGAGAAATATAAATGGAATTTAAATGATATTTATCCTGATGATCAGAGTTTTGAATCAGAATTAGAAAAAGTTTTAAAAGAAGTTAAAAATATTAGCAAATTAAAAGATGATTTTACCGCAGGTGCTGATAATTTATTAGCTGCTTTAAATAAGATTATTACGATTGAAGAACAGACTTCTAAATTGTATGCTTATGCCCATATGAAGTATGACCAGAACACTCAAAATGAAAAATATCAAAATTATAAAAACAAGGCTGTGATGTGTTATAACAAGCTTTCAAATTCCACTTCATTTATGGTGCCGGCAATTATACAGCTGGGTGAGAAAAAATTAAATAAATTTAAAGAAGTCGAGGTAGAACTTGAGTTTTATAATCATTTTTTTGATGATATATTACGCCAAAAAGATCATTACTTATCTGCTGAAGAAGAAAAAATTCTGGCTTTGGCAGGTGAAGTTACCCAGAGTTCTGAAAATATTTTTAGTATGTTAAATAATGCTGATCTTGAATTTCCATTAATTAAAGATGAAAAAGAAGAAGAAATTCGTCTAACTCACGGTAGGTATATTGACTTATTAAAAAATGAGGACCGTCGGGTTAGACAGGATGCCTTTGAGGGGATGCACGGTGAATATCAAAAATTAGAAAATACTTTTGCAGCTGTACTTGACAGTTCTGTTAAAGGTGATGTTTTTTATGCCAGAGCTAGAAAATATGATAGTGCTCTGGAATCAGCTCTTGATAGTGATAATATTTCTACAGATGTTTATAATAATCTAATTGATACCGTTTCCAATAACTTAGAACCTCTGCATCAATATATGAAACTTAAAAAAGAACTGCTTAATTTAGATGAGCTTCATATTTATGACACTTATAAACCTTTAATTGAAGAGGTTGATTTAAAATTTAAATATGAAGAAACAAAGGAAATAATCAAAAACGCAGTAAAACCTCTAGGTAATGATTATATTCAAGTAGTAGAAAAAGGATTCCACTCCGGCTGGATAGATGTTTATGAAAATAAAGGTAAGCGTTCTGGAGCTTATTCCAGCGGCTGTTACGGGGTGCATCCATATATTTTAATGAATTATACTCAGGATATCAGCAATTTATTTACCTTAATTCATGAAATGGGACATGCAATGCACAGCTATTATTCTAATAAGAATCAGCCTTATTTGTATTCTAATTATAAGATTTTTGTGGCAGAGGTTGCTTCAACTTTAAATGAAAATCTGCTGCTTGATTATATGCTGGAAAATGCAAAAAGCAGAGAAGAAAAACTATATTTATTAAATTATTTTTTAGAAGGATTTAGGGGCACGGTTTACAGACAGACAATGTTTGCTGAATTTGAAAAAATGATTCATGAAAGTGTGGAGGCTGGCGAAAGTTTAACTTCCCAGGCTATGCAGAAAATGTACAGAAAGTTAAATCAAAAATATTTTGGTGAGGCTTTAGTAATTGATGAAAAATTAGATTATGAATGGGCCAGAATTCCCCATTTTTATTATAATTTTTATGTTTATAAATATGCTACTGGTTATTCTGCAGCAGCAGCTCTGGCAGATAAAATACAAAATGATGGTCCTGAGGCAGCTGCAAAATATTTAGAATTTCTAAAGGCTGGAGGCAGTGATTATCCGCTTAATATTTTAAGGAAGGCCGGAGTAGATATGAAAAAAGCTAAGCCTATAGAAAATGCAGCCGCTAAGTTTAAAAATTACTTAAAACAGCTGCAGGAATTAATTTAAGTATATAATAAAGGCTTAAATATTAGAAATCTAGTTTTAGAGTAATAAATATAGAAATTAATTATTCTTTAAAAAAATTAATTATATCCTGGACACATCTTTCTTTTTCAACATCATTTGTTATCACATGGGATGATTTTTGATAGATCTTTTGATCTACTAAAAATTGTCCCATTTTTTCATTTAAAAAAGCTTTTATTTTTTTGTTTTCAACTTGATCATCGTTGGTAGATAAGATAAGCTGTGTTTCAGTATCTATTTCAGCAGCAGCCTTTCTTCCCTTTTTGATCAATTTATATAATTCGGCCAGAGTTGAAGTATAATAATTAAAGCTGTAATTTTGATGAAAATCAATTTCAGCAGCGGTTGAGTTTTCAGAATCCAATTCAAAGCCAGTATCTAATTTTTTGATAAAATATCTGATATAAGGTGTAAAAATAATATTTTTATTTTTGGTAAAAAAAGCAGGAGCAACTAATGATAATTTTTTTACTTTAAATTGAGCAGCCACTAAAGCTGCAAGTAATCCACCCATTGAAAGGCCTGCCACATAAATTTCCTGGAATTTAGTGTTTAATTCTAAATAACTGTCTACAGCTTTCCGCAGCCATTGATCAGCATTACTATTTAAAAAGTCACTAATATTAGTAGCATGTCCAGGTAGTCGGGGAATGTATACGGGAATTTCTAAATTTTCATTGATTTTTTCAGCAGCATAAAGCCAATTAGTACTTTTACCACCATAACCATGCAAAAGCAAAACAGCCTTCTTAATATTTTCATCTTCAAAGCCAATTTTTATTTCTCTACCCAGAGGATTAATTTTAGTTGAACTTTCTATTTGATTTAATTTCATTATTTGATCACCCTTATCTTTTATCTATTTTACTATAAGAATTACTTTAATTCAAAGGAGATTCAAATTGTCATGAAATTGTAATATATTATATTTTAAATTTATAACTAAAAGTGATAGAATAATATCTAGATAATTAATAAAAGGGGTTAAATTTCACTTGACAAAAACAAATATATAAAAACATTAGGAGGTGAAAGTTTAATAGTTTAAACTATTAAACTAAATATGAAAGATAAAATTATAGAAACAGCAGAAAACTTAAGAGATAATATGATTTTAAGTACCCAGGAATTAGTTAGAATCCCTAGTGTAGAAGCTGAAGCAGCAGGGGAATATCCCTATGGTGTAGAGGTATATAAAGCTTTAGCTAAGGCTGTAGAAATTTCTGAAAATATGGGCTTTAAAACTAAAAATATTGATAACCAGGCTGCTCATGTTGAAATGGGAGAGGGAGAAGAAATTTTAGCTCTGCTCTGTCATGTGGATGTGGTACCAGAGGGAAGCGGCTGGACTTATCCTCCTTATGCAGCTGAAGTTCATGATAATAAAATTTTTGGCAGGGGGACAATTGACGATAAAGGTCCTGCTGTGGCAGCTTTATATGCAATGAAAATAGTAAAAGATTTAAATATTAAATTAAATAAAAGAGTTAGATTAATTTTAGGTACCAATGAAGAGTCAGGTATGGCATCTTTAAATTATTATTTTAAAAAAGAAAAAATGCCGGAGTTAGCCTTTAGCCCTGATGCAACATTTCCAGCAATTCACGCTGAAAAGGGAATTCTAGATTTAAAATTCTCAGCTAATTTAAAAGAAGAAAATAAGGAAGGCTTAAAACTAGAAAAAATTGAAGGTGGAAATGCTGCCAATATGGTTCCCGATTATGCAGAAGCAGTTTTAAGTGGAATTAATAAAGAAGAATTAGAAAAACTCTTAGAAAAAATTGATTATGAGGAAGCTGACTTAAGCTTAGAAGCTGTCGAGGATGAATTTAAAATATCCTATAACGGTATTTCAGCCCATGGTAGTCTGCCTGAAGACGGAAAAAATGCAATCTCTTATTTAATTAAGATTTTATCTGAGCTGCCATTTGCTAAAACTAAGGTGCGGGAATTTTTGAATTTTTACAGCAGTAAAATTGGAATTGAATATGATGGAGCTTCAATAGGCTGTAAAGATCAGGATGATGTACCAACAGCTTTAACTTTTAATACAGGTGTGATGAAAGGAGACCAAAATAAGGTTGAATTTATTGTTAATATTCGCTACCCTGTAAAATCTAAGGCGGAAAAAGTAGTTTCTGATATCAGGAATAATCTTGATAGTGATTTAATCAATGTTGAAATATTAAATGATGTTGAACCTTTATATGCTGCAAAAAATGACCCGTTTATTCAGAAGCTGATGACTGCTTATCAGGAATTTACAGGTGATAAAAGTGGACCAATTGCCATTGGTGGAGGAACTTATGCCCGTCTGGTTGATAAGGGTGTTGCTTTTGGACCCCTGTTTCCGGGACAGCCAGAACTTGCCCATCAAAAAGATGAGTTTATTGAAATAGATGATCTTGTTAGAAGTGCTGCTATTTATGCTAAAGCAATAATTGATATTGCAGGGGTGAAGGATAATGAATAATAAAGCTGAAGAACTGTTAGACTTTCTTAATAGTTCTCTAACTGCTTTTCATGCGGGAACTGAATAAAAAAAGAGCTGCAGCAGGCAGACTTTAAAGATTAAGCCTGACCCAATTAGAACAAAATGTCCTTTGGACAATCTGTAATAGAGTATTGTAATACTGTGCTAATTTATTCTAGGAGGAATTAGAGTGGAAAAATTTGACTTTTCAAAATTAGAAAACAGAACTAATACAATGTCTGCAAAATGGGATAAAAGAAAAGAAATATTTAATAATGAAAATGTTTTACCACTGTGGGTTGCCGATTCGGATTGGCAGACAGCCCCTGCAGTTAAAGAAAGTTTATTAAAAAGAGCTGAAGAGGGAATATTTGGCTATAGTTTTGCCGATCAAAGTGTAGAAGAAGCTGTACTAAATTGGCTTCAAAAAAGATTTAATTTAGAAATAAAGAAGGACTGGCTTATTTTTGATACAGGTGTTGTTCCTGCTATCAACTTTACTTTAAAGACAATCTGTAAAGAGGATGATGCCGTAATAATTCAGCCCCCTGTTTATCGTCCGTTTTTTTTAGCGGTAAAAAATAATAACTGTCAGCTTATAAAAAATGAATTAATAAATAAAGATGGTTATTATCAAATGGATTTAAATGATTTAGAAAATCAGATAGAAACAGCTAAAGCACAAGGAAAAAATGTCAGAGCAATGATTTTTTGCAGTCCCCATAATCCTGTGGGCAGAGTTTGGGAAAAATCTGAATTGCTTAAGCTGCTGCGTTTGTTAAAAAAAGAAGATATTTATCTTTTAAGTGACGAAATACATTCGGATTTAGTTTATCCTGGTATCAAACATCAGCCTGTTTTAAAACTTCTTTTAGCAGGAGAGGAATTTAAAGAATACCGACAAAAGGTAATTTCATATATGGCAGCCAGTAAAACCTTTAATATTGCAGGCTTACATACATCATACACCATTATTGAATCAAAAGAGCTGCGTGCAGCTTATAATGCAGCAAAAGACGGTTTTGGCACCGGGAACAGCCCCTTTGGTCTTATAGGACTAAAAACCGCTTATAATAAGGGAGAGGAATGGCTGCAGGCACAGCTGAAATATTTAAAGGGAAATTATGATTTTCTTAAGGAATTTTTAGCGGCTGAAATACCGCAAATGAAATTAATTAAGGCAGAAGGGACTTACTTAGCCTGGTTAGACTGCAGCCAGCTGGGATTTGAAACTGATGCAGAGCTCATCGAATTTATGAATCAAAAAGCTGAAGTTGGCCTCAATCCTGGACGCTGGTTTGGAGATGCAGGTTCAATGTATATGCGCTTAAATTTAGCCTGTCCAAGGCAGCGCTTAGAAAAAGGATTAACTAGAATAAAAAATGCAGTTGAAAATTTATAGAAAATAAGCTGACTTATTATATTTAAAGAAAAGAAAGGAAGTTCTATTTTGACTAAAGTAGTTGTTATTGGTGGTGGTCCTGCAGGAATGATGGCAGCTCTGCAGGCTGCTGAGAATGGAAATAAGGTTATTTTAATCGAGAGGAATAAAAATTTAGGCAAAAAATTATTAATAACAGGTAAAGGCCGCTGTAATTTAACCAATTATTCGCCTTTAAATCAGCATATAAAGAATATAATTGATAATCCGGAATTTATGTATAGTTCTTTAGCTGAATTTGATGCCTACCGGCTTTATTATTTTTTTGAGGGTTTGGGACTCTCCTTAAAAATCGAAAGAGGAGACCGGGTTTTCCCAAAATCTAACCGTTCTCAGGATGTTTTAAAAGTACTGCAGAAGGAATTATTTAAACATGATGTTGAAATAATACAGGATCAGGCAGTTGAAATTTACAAAGATGAGCAGAAAATTACTGGGCTTGGATTAAAATATCAGGGCCAGCTTCAAGCCGACAAGATAATTTTAGCAGCCGGCGGCAGCTCCTACCCACAAACCGGATCTGATGGCAGCGGCTTTAAACTTGTGCAAAGCTTAGGCCACCAAGTAATTGAACCGGAACCGGGATTATGTGGTCTTAAGACTAAAGAAAGTTGGATCTATCAAGCTCAGGGTTTAAAATTAAAATATGTAGACTTAAAATTAATCAAAGCTGGAGAAGAGATTTATAGGGATTTCGGAGATTTAGAAATTAGAAATGATTATCTGGATGGCCCCTTGATTATTTCTGCCTCAATGTTTATTGATTCTGATCCCAAAAATTATCAGCTTGAAATCGATTTAAAACCTGCCCTTGATCATCAGAGTCTGGACAGAAGAATTTTAAGGGATTTCGAAAAATACAGCAACAAATATTTTGGCAACAGTCTCGATGATTTATTACCCCAAAAAGTGATTCCTATTTTTCTGCAGCTTTCTTCAATTGATTATAATAAGACAGTAAACCAGATTACTGCAGCAGAAAGGAAAGAATTGGTACACTTATTTAAGAATTTGAAACTAAATTTAAAAGCTAAAAAAGGATTTGAGAGGGCAATTGTTACCAGAGGTGGAATTAATACTGAAGAAATTGATCCTAAAACTATGGAATCAAAGCTGATTAATAACTTATATTTTGCCGGAGAAATAATTGATGTGGCAGCAATGACAGGTGGTTATAATTTACAGATTGCTTTTGCAACGGGTTTTAAAGCAGGAAATAATTTAAATTAAGAGTTGAAAAAATTTAAAATAAATAAAGAAAAACCGCAGCCAGCTGACTGCGGTTCTGTTCAGAATTTGATTATATTATTAATTACTCAGCGTCTTCTTCTTGACCCTGAAGCTTTTGTGTAATTACTTGATTTACAGAGTTCATTAACTGATTGAAATGGTTTTGAGCTTCATAAAATTCAGCAATCTTATCATTCTGCTTCATTTTTTGCTCCATTACCTGTAATTCCTGCTTTTGTTCATCAGACATTTGCTGACCATTCTGCTGCATCATTTGTGCCTGCTGATACTTAGCATTTAATTCATCAAGCATTGTTTTTGCATCTTCATCTTCAACCATTTTTTCTTCTTTCTCTCTTAAATCCTGAAATTCTTGTGAATCAACAATTGCTTCTGCAAGATCTTCCGCATATTCCATAACTGTTGCCATTTAATTTCACCTCAATTAAATTATTTAGATTTATTTTGTTTTCTAATAACCATATTTATGTTAACATCAAGTAGAACTGATGTCAAATAAGAATGATAATCAAATAGGGGGAATTTATCATGTCAAATAACTTAAAAATTGAAGTATATTCTAAAGATTGGTGTCCATATTGTAAAAAGGCGAAGGCATTTTTAAAAAGTAAGGGCTTAAAATTTGAAGAGATTGATATTGAAGAAGAAAATAATTATGAGGTAATGCAGGAGAGAACTGGTAATAAAACTGTACCTCAGATCATAATTAATGATCAAAGTCTTGGGGGCTATGATGATCTAATTGCCTTAGAAAATGAGGGGCAGTTTAATAAATTAATTGGCAAAGAAGTAAAAGATTTATCTACTAAAGAGTGGGAACTTGTAATTTTAGGAGCCGGACCAGCCGCTTTAAATGCTGCTCTTTATGGGGCTCGAAAAGGAATTGACCTTCTGCTTTTAACCAAAGATATTGGAGGTCAGGTTATTAATACCAACGAAATTGATAATTATTTAGGCAAAGCTGACACCACAGGGGCAGATTTAATTTATGATTTCTGGGATCATATAGCAAAATATAAGGTAGAAACTGTTATCGGAGAAGAAGCTGTAGGGATAGAAGACCGAGAAAATAAAAAAGTTATTAAAACAGATAATGGCAAGCAATATTTAACAGCATCAGTAATTATAGCAACTGGTGCTCAAAAACGTCATCTTGGCATGAAACAGGAATATGTTCTAACCGGTAAAGGAGTTCATTACTGTGCCAGTTGTGACGCCTTTCTTTACAAGGGCCAGCCGGTTGCAGTTGTTGGTGGAGGTAATTCAGGCCTGGAAGCTGCACTAGATTTAGCCAACATTGATTGTAAAGTAAATTTAATCGAATTTCAAGACAGACTGATGGGAGATAAATACCTGCAGGATAGAGTTAATAATAATGAAAATATAACTGTTTATACATCAACTACAGTCGATGAGATTAATGGTAAAGATAAATTAGAATCAGTTATAATTAAAAATATAAAAGATGATTCTACTCAAAAACTTAATGTCAATGGTTTATTTATAGAAATTGGTCTAATTGCAAATAGTGATTTTGTCAGTGATCTGGTTGAAACAAATAAACAAAAGGAAATTATAATTAATGAAAAAAATGAAACTGGTGTAGAAAGAATCTGGGCAGCAGGTGACGTGACAGATATAATAGATAAACAAATTATAATCTCAGCAGCTGAAGGAGCAAAGGCAGCCTTAAGAGTTAATCAATATTTAGGCTGATAATTTGCTAGATATTAGATAACTATGTATAATGAATGTAAACAAGCGGAGGTGTTGATAAATGGCTGTAGAAAAAGTACAGAAGCATATTTTCATTTCTGGAAGAGTACAGGGAGTAGGATTTAGAGCTTTTATTAGAAGAGAGGCAGCTGTTTTGAATATAAAAGGCTGGGCTAAGAATTTAGTGGATGGTAGAGTAGAGGTTGTTATTCAGGGAAATAAAGACAAAGTGTCCCAGATGATTGCAAAGCTTAGAGAAGGACCTTCTTTTGCCAAAGTAAAAAATTTAAAAATTAATGACGAAGAACCCACTGATTTCAGTGATTTTAAGATAAAGTTTTAAGGGGTAATCTTATGGCAGCTGCTTTAATTGTTGTAGATTTACAGAATGATTTTTCTGAAGAGGGAGTTTTAGCAGTCCCAAATGTATCGGAAATTATTGAAACTGTTAATCAACTATTAAAGGTCAGAAGATTATGCTGATTTAAAAGCAGCTGGAGTCAATTTCAAATAATAGAAAATAGAAGTTGGAAAATAAAAGGAGAGAATTTTTTTGGAAAAAATAGAGTTAATGGCAACTAGTACCTTTGGTATGGAAGCTTTAGTAAAAAAAGAAATAAACGATTTAGGATATGAAATTACCGAGGTTAAAAACGGCAGGATTACTTTTTTAGGTGATCTGCAGGCGGTGGCCAGAGCAAATTTGTGGCTCAGAACTGCAGAAAGAGTTTTGGTGAAAATAGGGGATTTTAAGGCAGATGACTTTGACCAACTTTATGATGGAGTTAAGGCTTTAAACTGGCCCCAGTGGCTGCCCGAAAATGCAGAGTTTCCTGTTAGTGCTAAATCGATAGATTCTAAATTAAGCAGTGTTCCTACCTGTCAATCGGTAACTAAAAAAGCTGTTGTTGATAGGCTGAAAGAAGAATATGGAACCGATTGGTTTGATGAAAATGGTCCGCTTTATCCGATAGAACTAGCTTTATATAAGAATCGAGCAATTTTAACAATTGATAGTTCAGGTACTGGCCTGCATAAAAGAGGTTATAGAGATTTATCAGTTACAGCACCTATTCAGGAAACTACTGCAGCCGGCATGGTTTATTTAAGCCGCTGGGATCAGAATAGAATATTAATCGATCCTTTTTGTGGTTCTGGTACAATTTTGATTGAGGCAGCTATGATGGCCAAAAATCAGGCACCTGGACTAAAAAGAAAGTTTAATTCAGAAAAGTGGCCAATATTTGATGACTTCGAATGGCCCAGAGCTCGAGTTGAGGCAAAAAAGTCAAAAAAGATTAATGTTGAGCCTCGTTTAATAATGGGTTATGATCATGATCCAGAAGCAATCAGCATTGCCCGTTACCATGCCAAACAGGCAGGGGTAGAAGATATAATTCATTTTCAGGAACAGGAGTTCAAAGATTTTTCAACTAATCGTAAGTATGGTTATATAATTACTAACCCTCCATATGGTCAGAGAATGGGAGAAAAAGAAGAAGTAGAAGAATTGTATAGAGCAATGGGGGAAAAGTTTTTAGAACTTGAGACCTGGTCTTACTATATTATTACTTCTCATTCTAAATTCGAAGAAATTTTTGGAAAAGAGGCAAGCAAAAGGCGAAAATTATATAACGGTGGTGTAGAGACTCAATATTATCAGTACTATGGTCCCTGGCCGCCAAAGAATTGAGTGAGCGAAAATGCTTAGATTTAGAAAGTATTTTCCTTATCTGGCCGGTTTGATCTTTAGTTCAATATTTGGCTTTTCATTTTTATTTACCAAGGAGGGGTTGGAGCTGATGACTCCTTTCCACCTGCTTGGTTTTCGTTTTGCAATCGCTTTTATTGCCTTGAGTATTTTAAGATTTATTGGTATAATAAATATCAATTTGAAATCAAAAAATTTAAAGAAGCTGTTTCTTTTAGCGTTATTTCAACCGGGAATTTATTTTATCTGTGAAACTACAGGTATGTTATATACAACATCATCTGAAGCGGGAATGATGATTGCTCTGATTCCGGTAGCTGTTACTATCTTAGCAGCTTTGATTTTAAATGAAAGACCTACCTTTATACAGAGCATTTTTGTTGCTCTATCTGTGGGAGGAGTCTTTTTTATTATTTTTAACAGAGGAGCCTCACCGATAGAGGGTAATTATTTAGGTTTATTACTCTTAGGAGGAGCAGTAATTGCAGCTGGATTTTATAATATTATTTCCAGACAGCTCTCTTTAGAATTTAAGCCGGTTGAGATTACATATGTAATGATGGGTTTTGGTGCTTTTTTATTCAATACAATTGCACTATCTCAAAATAATTTTGACTTAAGCAGTTATTTTAATTTATTAACAAATAGGGTCGTTCTGATTACTGTTCTTTACTTAGGATTATTTTCATCAGTAGTAGCTTTTTTTATGATGAATTATACTTTATCTAAAATTACAGCAGCTGAATCAGCAGTCTTTGCAAATTTAACTACTGTTGTTTCTATAGCCGCTGGAGTAGTTTTTAGAAATGAGCCCTTTTTTAAATTTCAAGTAGTTGGAGCAGTCTTAATAATAATTGGTGTCTGGGGAACAAATTACTTTGGACGCCCCGTAGTCGAGGAAGGAGAAAAAATTTATGAAAAAGTATAATGTAGCAGTAGTAGGTGCAACAGGTTTAGTGGGGAGAGAAATGCTTAAAACTTTAAGCCAGAGAAATTTCCCGATTGATGAGCTTAAGGTTATAGCATCTGAGCGTTCTGAAGGAAAAAAAATTCAATTTAACGATAAAGAGTTAACAGTAGAGTCTGTAAAAGAGGGAACTTTTGCAGGGGTTGATATTGCCTTATTCTCTGCAGGTAGTGGTGTGTCAAAAAAGGTAGCACCTCAGGTAAAAAAAGCAGGAGGGATAGTAATAGATAACAGCAATGCTTTTAGAATGGATCCCGAGGCTCCTCTAGTAGTACCAGAAGTAAATGGCGAAGATTTAAAGAAACATCAGCAGATAATTGCAAATCCAAACTGTTCAACCATTCAGATGGTAATGCTCCTAAAACCTCTGGCAGAAAAATATGGTTTAAAAAGATTGGTAATTAATACCTATCAGGCAGTGTCAGGTGCCGGAAAAAAAGCAGTTGATGAGTTAATGGAGCAGACAAAAGCTTATCTGAATAAAGAAGAAATCAAAAACGATAAATTTAAGCATCAGATTGCTTTTAATGCAATTCCACAGATTGATGTCTTTTTAGAGAATGATTATACAAAAGAAGAGATGAAGATGGTTAATGAGACTCATAAGATTTTACATGATCCAGAACTTCCTATAACAGCAACCTGTGTTCGGATACCAGTTGTCTTTGGGCATGGGGAATCATTAAATATTGAATTGAAAAATGATTATAGGATTGAAGAAATAAAGAAATTGTTTAATGAAACCAAGAATGTAGAAGTGGTGGATGATCCAGCTCAAGAAAAATATCCGCTGCAGATAGATACAGAAAATAATGATAATGTTTTAGTGGGAAGAATAAGAAGAGATAATTCAGTTGAAAATGGGGTTAACCTCTGGTTAACTGCAAATAATCTGAGAAAAGGTGCTGCTTTAAATGCAGTTCAGATTGCGGAATATTTAATAGAAAATAATTTGGTCTAAAAATTATAAAAGCTTGATTCTGCTTGTTTTTTATTTCAATACTATGTATAATAGTATTAACGTTTTGGACGGGTTTCTTATTTTTTTTAAAAATTACAGGCAGAATTAAGAATTTTTTTATGTTTAAATTTAATATTTGTATGATTATTATAAAGTTTAAATTTAGAATAACGACAATGAAATTTGAAAGTTGACGATTTAACTTTGGTTTTAAAATATTATGGAGGTGTTTTGTTTTTTAAATGAATGATAACAATAAAATAAAAAATGTTTCGATGACTACACTTGGTGGAGTAGGAGAAATAGGTAAGAATATGTGGGTCCTGGAAATTGGCGATGAGATGTTGATAATTGATTCGGGAGTTAAATTTCCGGAAAATGATCTATTAGGAATTGACCTTGTAATTCCTGACTATGAATATGTGATTAAGAACAAGGATAAAATTAACGGAATTGTTTTAACACATGGTCACTTAGATCATATTGGAGGCCTACCTTATTTATTAAAAGAGATTAATGTTCCTATTTATGGAACTAAATTAACTCTGGGGCTCTTAGAGGGGAACTTAAAAGAACATCGACTACTAAATGATACAAGATTAAAAGTGGTTCATCCCGGCAAACAGTACCAGGTAGGTAATTTCGGAGTTGAATTTCTAAGAGTAAATCACAGTATTGCTGACACCTGTGCACTTGCTATTGAAACTCCACTGGGAACTATTGTTTATGCTAGTGACTTTAAATTTGATCAGACTCCAATTGATGGAGAAGTTGCAGATTTTCACAGATTGGCAGAGATTGGAGATAGCAAAGAAGGTGTTTTAGCTTTATTCTCTGACAGTACAAATGTAGAAAGAGAAGGCTATACATTATCTGAAAAAGTTGTAGGAGAAACTGTGGATGAAATACTTAGAGGAGCAAGGGAAAGAGTAATTATTGCTACCTTTGCTTCAAATATTCACAGGGTTCAGCAGATTGTAGATGCTGCCTTTAAATACAACAGGAAAATTGCTTTTTCTGGTCGTAGTATGCTTAATAATGTTGACATAGCACGTCGACTGGGTTATCTGCGGATACCGGATGATATGATAGTTGACATCAGAGATATTGGAGACCTTTCTGACAGTAAAGTAACTTTACTGACAACAGGTAGTCAGGGAGAGCCCTATGCTGCTCTAACAAGGATGGCCCGAGGAGATCATTACCATATTAACATTAAAGAAGGCGATACAGTAATGATATCTGCTTCTGCTATTCCAGGTAATGAAAAATTAATTGGTGAAACCATTAATAAACTTTACCGCAGAGGAGCTAATGTAATTTATGAAGATGTTTCCGGTGTTCATGTTTCCGGTCATGCCAGTCAGGAAGAATTAAAGTTAATGCTAAATCTGGTTAAGCCAAAATACTTTGTGCCTGTACATGGAGAATATAGACATCTTTATAAACATGCGGACCTGGCAGAAAAAGTTGGTGTTCCACGTGCTAATATTTATATTGCTGATGTGGGAGATAAGATCAACTTTTCTGACGAAAAAGTCAGCAAGGATTATAATGTCCAGTCAGGTGATGTACTAATTGATGGTTTAGGTGTTGGTGATGTAGGTAATATTGTTTTAAGAGATAGAAAATTATTATCTGAGGATGGTATAATTATTGTTGTTGTTACAATTGACAAACACGGTAATATTCTGGTTGGCCCAGATATTATCACCCGCGGATTTGTTTATATTAGAGAATCTGAAGAATTAATTGAAGCAGCTACTCAGCGTGTTGAAGATGCACTTAAAGACTGTGAAGAAAATAATATAACTGAATGGTCAGTTCTTAAAAACACTATTCGCAACTCACTTAATAATTATATTTATCAAAAAATAAAAAGGAATCCAATGATTTTACCTGTAATTATGGAGGTATAGAAACTAAATTCAATTAACCAGCTGTGTAAAAGCAGCTGGTTTTAAATTTGAACATATGTTTCTAGATGTGCTATAATAATTAGAAGGAGGAATAAAAATTGAATAGTTTTCAGGCTGTATTTTTAGGATTGATTCAGGGATTAACTGAATTTATACCTGTCAGCAGTTCTGGGCACTTGGTAATTGTGCAGAGCTTTTTAAATATTAAAGAAGATCAGATATTATTTAATGTTATTTTACATATTGGTACTTTAATTCCTATTTTTATTATATTCTGGCAGGATATTAAAGATATGATTTTACTTAAAAAAGAAAAAAGAAAAGAAACTTTTTATATTTTACTTGCAATTATACCAACCGGAATTATCGGAGTCTTATTTGAAGATTTTTTTGAAAAACTTTTTGCAAATGCATATTTAACTGCTTTAATGCTGATAGTAACCGGTTTAATTTTATATATTACCGAAAAAATTGAAAGTGGAGTCAAAGAAGTTGAAGAATTAAAATTCTGGCAGCCTTTAATAGTTGGTTTGGCACAGGGGGCAGCTATTATACCTGGTATCTCAAGATCAGGTTCAACAATTGCAGCTTCTTTATTCCAGGGCTTAAATCGAGAAGCAGCAGCTAGATTTTCTTTTTTAATGTCTATTCCGGTAATTGGGGGAGCAGGTTTTTTACAATTTTTAAAAGTTGTTGAAACTGATGCTTTTAATCTGGAATTAAAGATAGTTCTATTTGGTTTTTTAGCAGCTGTTATTTCCGGTTATTTAGCGATTAAGATTTTACTAAAGGTTTTGGCTGAGAAAAAACTGAATTATTTTAGTTATTACTGCTGGTTTGTAGCTGCAGTGGTTATTTTTATAAATTTGATTTAAAACTATTAGATTTGACGTAACGGGATAATCTTAAGGAGGGGCAGAAATGAGTGATCAAAAAAATGATCCTAAAATTGAAAGGAGAAAAAATGAGATTTTAGGACTGTTTTTAATTACCTTTGCTGCAATCAGTTATTTTGCAATTTTTAGTAATTCTGCAGGTTTATTAGGGGATTATATGAGTAGAGGCTATTATTTTTTAGTTGGAAGCGGCAGTTATATTTTGCCTCTTTTATTTGTTTACTGGGGAATACAATTAATCAGATCAAAGACAATTAAATTTTCAGCTCAATTTTTAGGACTGATAATTTCTTTTATAGCTATTATATCTATTATTAATTTAAATGAAGGCGGAAATTTATTTTTAAACACACCTCAAAATGCAGCTGGTGGAGTAATTGGAGGAGCAATTACCTATTTTTTAGTAGAGCTATTTGCAGTTAATGGTGCCTATATCATTCTTTCTGTCCTATTATTAATCGGAATTTTACTTTTATTTGATTTATTTTTACATAATATTTTTAGAAAAACTAAGGCTGTTATCTCTAGTTTTAATCAATTGCTTAGAAATTTAAAGGAAAATATTATTTCATTTTTCAGCAGTTTAACTTTGGGGAGATTCAATATATTTGCTAAATTAAAAGAAAACAGAAAACAGAAAAAAGAAAAAAAGAAGAATGATTTAAATAAGCCAGAGCTTGAATCTAAAAATATTGTTGAAGAGAAAAATACTGGAGGCAGCACTGAAGTTCAAGTTGAAAATGCAAAGAATAATAAGAGCTCTAAAACAGCTAAAATGAAAGACAAAAAGAATAAAAATAAAAAATCAAGCAGAACAAAAAAAGAAATTGAAGAAGAGAAAAATAAAGAAATAACCGAAGACTTTGATATCAGTAAAGATCAATCTAAGGATATTAAAGGCCAGGGAGAAAAACACGGGGATTATACTTTACCCGGAATCTCACTTTTAAATGATTCGGGCAAAAAGAAGGTAAAATTAGCAAATAAAAGTGAGTTATTAGAGGAAACACTCAACAGTTTTGGGGTTGAAGCCAAGGTGATTAATGTTAATCATGGTCCAACAATTACCCGTTATGAAATACAACCAGCAACTGGGGTCAAAGTAAGTAAGATTGTTAATTTATCAGATGATATTGCCCTTGCTTTAGCAGCTCGTGATGTGAGAATAGAAGCCCCAATTCCCGGCAAAGCTGCTGTTGGCATCGAGGTTCCGCACGGCAATGACATAACAGTCTCCTTTAGAGATGTTATAGTCTCAGAAGAATTTCAAAAAGCTGAGGATAAGCTGACTCTGGCTTTAGGTAAGGGAATTGACGGTGATACAGCAGTTTTTAATCTGGCTAAAATGCCTCATTTGCTTGTTGCAGGTGCCACAGGATCTGGAAAAAGTGTTTGTATAAATACCTTAATTAGCAGTATTCTTTATCGGGCTACTCCTGAGGAAGTTAAACTGCTGCTGATAGATCCTAAAAAAGTAGAATTGAATATTTATCAGGGTTTACCACACCTAATTACACCTGTAGTGACCGATTCTAAAAAAGCAGCTAATGTTTTAAAACTGGTAGTAGAGGAAATGGAAAACCGCTATGACTTATTTTCCGATACCGGAAGTAGAGGGATAGAATCATATAATGAAAAGTTAGATGATCCTGAAGATAAAATGCCATATATAGTGGTAATCATCGATGAGCTATCTGATCTAATGATGGTCGCAGCAAATGAAGTTGAAGATAATATTTGTAGACTGGCACAGATGTCTAGAGCTGCAGGAATTCACTTGATTATCGCAACTCAAAGACCTTCAGTCGATGTAATTACTGGTTTAATTAAAGCAAATATCCCTAGTCGAATTTCTTTTGCGGTGTCCTCGGCCACAGATTCAAGAACAATTTTAGATATGGGTGGAGCTGAAAAGTTATTAGGAAAAGGAGATATGCTTTTTGCACCTGTGGGAATGCAGAAACCGCAGAGAATCCAGGGAGCTTTTTTAACAGACAAAGAAATTTCTGATATTACTGCTTTTGTCAAAGACCAAGCAACTGCTGAATATAAAATTGAAAAAGATGACATAAAAGAAGTAGAGTTATCAATAATAGATGATGAGCAGGATGAATTATATGAAGAAGCTGTTAAACTGGTAGTTAAATACCGAGCCTCGATTTCAATGCTGCAGCGGAGGCTGCATATTGGGCACTCTCGCGCTGCAAGATTAATTGACAGTATGGAAGAAGATGGGATAGTAGGTCCTTATGCTGGCAGTAAACCACGCCAGGTTTTGGTAGAAGAAGATGATTTAGAAGCAATTCTAAATGGTGAGTATGATAATGAAGCTGAGGCTGAAGAAAAAAATAATACTCAAAATAGTTAAAATCTTGACAAAAAAATTGAATTGTGATACTATTTAGTTAGTTGTCAGACAGGTAAGACGTCTGTCTAAGAAAGGAGGGTAATCGGACTTGGAGATATTAAAACAAGATAAAAGACCATTATATCTGAAAATTAAAGAACACATTGAAAATTTAATTGACCAAGATATTTATGAAGCAGGTGACAAACTGCCCTCCGAGACAGCTTTTGCTAAAAAACTGGATGTCAGTAGAGCTAGTTTGCGTGAGGCACTTCGTGTTTTAGAAAAAGAAGGTAAAATCATTAAAAGTCAGGGAGTTGGAACTTTTGTTGCAAAACCTATTCCTCGCTTTAAGAGAGGAATTGAAGAATTATTTAGTGTTACAGATACTATTAAAAATGAAGGTTTTACCCCGGGAACGAAAGATTTAGAAATTAAAAATGTAAAAGTTGATAAACAGCTTGCTTTTAAAATGAATATTGATCAAAATGAAGATATTTTAAAATTGCAGCGGGTTAGAACTGCTGATGACAAGCCGGTAGTTTTTTGTATTGATTATTTAAATACAAATCTATTTCCAATAAAAATTAATGAGGACTTCAGTAATTCACTTTTTGATCTGCTGGAAAATAAGTATAAGTTAAAAATAAAGTATGCTGTAACAGAAATTATTCCGGTTACCGCAAAGAAAAAATTGGTGGAAAAGTTAGAAGTGAAAAAAAATGCAGCTATTTTGCTCTTAGAACAGATGCACTATGATGAACAGGAGCGTTTATTTTTATATTCAAAAAATTATTTTAGAAGTGATCAATTTCAATTCAAAGTGCTTCGCAGCAGAAAAAAGTAAGATTTTTTTAATTTAAATAATATTCGCACAATTTAGCTTGATTAAGTGGTTTTATGTTGCAAATATAATATAAAAATGTTATATTATATTTGTAATTCACAAATTTTGGTATCATTCAAAAAAAATATATGAGGGGGTCATTATTTTGAAAAAAGTTTTAAGTTTAGCGATTATTTTTACCTTTGTAATGATGGTAATTTTTGCAGCAGTTCCAGCTGCAGCACAAGACACTAGAGTAGGTATCGTTCTTTCTACTGGTGGACTTGGAGATCTTTCTTTTAATGATGCAGCATACCGCGGTTTACAGCGTGCTGAAGAAGAATTAGGAATCGAATTTCAGTATATCGAGCCAGCTGATCCATCTGAAGATGAGACAGCTTTAAGAAGATTTGCTAACAGAGGTTTTGATCTAGTAATTGGTGTAGGATTTCAAATGTCAGATACTTTAGAGCTAGTAGCTCAAGACTATCCTAACGTTAAATTTGCCCATGTTGATCAGGACTTTGGAGAAGATATTTTAGATAATGTTGTTTCCCTAAACTTTGCTGAGTGGGAGGGTTCTTTCTTAGCAGGTGCCCTTGCAGCTTTAGTTAGTGATACTGGAGTTGTAGGTTATGTAGGAGGAGTTGATTCTTCATTAATTCAGCGTTTTGAAGGTGGATTCTATCAGGGTGCTAAGTATATAAATCCTGATATTGAAGTTAACAGAAGATATGCTGACTCCTTTGGTGATCCAGCAAGAGGTAGAGAAATTGCCCTTGGTATGATTGATGATGGCGCAGATGTTATTTATCATGCTGCTGGTGGTACAGGTAGTGGGGTATTCCAGGCTGCTGGAGAAGAAGATGTTTATGCAATTGGTGTTGACTCCAACCAGAACTATGTTGAGCCGGGCCACGTAATTGCTAGTATGTTAAAAAAAGTTGACAAGGCAGTATTTGATATAGTTAAAGCTGTTGATGAAGGAACTTATGAAGGTGGACAAAACCTTTATTTTACTCTTGAAGACGGTGGAATCGATTTAACCAGTTTAACTGAAGTAGGACAGCCAGTATTAGATGCTCACGAATCTGGTTTAATTACTGATGAAGAATTAGAAACTATTAGAACTATGAAAGAAAAAGTTACTGCTCCTCACGCTGATAAAATAGCCGAAATTAAAGAAGGAATTATCAATGGCGAAATAAAAGTAGAGAACTGGGGAGTTACAGGCAGACCTGAAAATCTAGAGTAAATTATTTAAATTATAGTATTTAAATTATAGTATTTAAATTTAAGGAGGCTCTGCTAGTTATGCAGAGCCTCTATTAAATTGTAAATCATTCCAGGGAGGAATAAAAATGGCCAGGGAAGATAATTATATTTTAGATATGCAGAATATAACTAAAATATTTCCAGGTGTTAAAGCAAATGATAATGTAAATTTATCTATTAAAAAAGGAGAAATCCATGCTCTTGTTGGTGAAAATGGTGCCGGCAAAACTACTTTAATGAATGTTTTGTATGGTCTATATGATCCTGAAGGTGGTCAGGTTTTTTATGAAGGTAATAAAGTTAATGTAGATGGGCCTCAGGATGCAATAGATTTAGGAATAGGAATGGTGCACCAGCACTTCATGTTGGTTGATCCACTAACAGTTACTGAAAATATTATTTTGGGTAATGAACCCAGAAAAGGACTAAAAATTGACCAAAAAAAGGCCAGAAAAGAAGTAGAAAATATTTCTAATAAGTATGGGCTTTATGTAGATCCAGATGCAAAAATCCAGGATATCTCTGTTGGAATGCAGCAGCGAGTTGAAATCATTAAAACATTATATAGAGGGGCAGATTTATTAATTTTTGATGAACCAACAGCTGTTTTAACCCCACAGGAAATTGATGAATTATTTGATATTTTTAGATCTTTAAAAGAACAGGGAAAAACGATAATTTTCATTACTCATAAACTAAAAGAAGTTAAGGAAATTTCTGATAGAATTACTGTTTTACGTGGTGGTAAAAGTATTGATACAGTAGACACTGCCAATGTTAGTGAGGAAGATGTTGCTGAATTAATGGTTGGACGTCCTGTTTTGTTAGAAGTTGAAAAAACTAAGGCTAAGCCTGGTAAAATTTTTTTAACAATTGAAAATTTGAAGGTTAAAAATAATAGAAATATTCAAGCTGTTAATGGAGTTTCACTCACTGTTAAAAAAGGTGAAATTCTAGGAATTGCCGGAGTTGAAGGTAACGGACAATCTGAATTAATTGAGGCAATTACAGGTTTGAGAAAAATTGAATCAGGTCAGGTTAAAATAAAAGATAAAGAAATTACTAAATTTAATGCACGTGAAATTAAAAGAGAAGGTGTAGCTCATATTCCTGAAGATAGACAAAAACGTGGTTTAATAATGGACTTTGATTTACAAGAGAATATGATTTTAGGTTATCATGATTTAGAACCATTTTCTAAAAACGGAATTATGAATTATAATAATATTAGAAATTATACCCAAGAATTATTAGAAAAGTTTGATGTTCGCGGTGGTGAAGTCACGACTGATGCGAAAAGTTTATCTGGTGGTAACCAGCAAAAAGTTATTGTTGCTCGCGAATTTTCGCATGATCCCGAATTGTTAATTGCTTCTCAACCAACTAGAGGTGTTGATGTTGGTTCTATTGAGTTTATTCATAAACAGATAATTGACCGCAGAGATAATGGAGCTGCTGTTTTATTAGTTTCAGCAGAATTAAGTGAGATTTTATCTTTAAGTGATAGAATTGCAGTTATTTTTGAAGGTGAAATTGTAGATATCTTAGATGTAGAAGATGCTGATGAAAGAAAACTTGGTAATTTAATGACCGGTTCAAAAGCTGATGCAGGAGGTGAATCCATTGAATAGCAAAATGGAAAATTTTAAATCTTTACTAACTGATGTAGGAATTTCAGTTTTATCTATTACAGTTGCACTATTATTTGGAGTGTTTTTTATATTACTGACTGAAGAATCTCCTGCAACTGCATATGAAGCCCTTTATTTTGGAGCTTTTGGTAATTTTAGAAATATTTTAAATACACTCTGGAGATCAACTCCTTTAATTTTAACAGGACTTGCCTTTGCCCTACCTTATCGAGCGGGATTGATTAACATTGGAGCAGAGGGACAATTTTTAATGGGAGGATTTGCAGCTGGTGTAGCGGGATATTATTTCACATCTTTACCAGCTATTATTCATCTACCTTTGGCAATTTTAGCCGGTGTTGTTGCAGGTGCTTTATGGGCAGGTTTAGCCGGTTGGCTAAAGGCTAAAATGGAAGTAAATGAGGTTATTTCAACAATTATGTTGAACCATATTGCTGTTGCTTTAACTATAAATTATGGTATTAATAAATTAAGAACTTCAACAAGAATGGCAACACCTCAAATTATGGAGTCAGCTAAATTAACTAGATTTAAGGAAATGGCAGATAGTGCTTTCTGGTCTAAACTTCCTTTTGTAGAGGTATTTGCAGACCCAGGAATCAGACTGCATATGAACTTTGTTTTAGCATTAATAGCTGCAGTTATACTCTGGTATTTACTTTTCAAAACCAGTCTAGGCTATGAATTCAGAGCTGTTGGCTTAAATCCAGATGGAGCTGAATATGGTGGTATTAATGCTAATAAAACAATTATTTGGACAATGTTAATTGGTGGTGCTGTTGCTGGATTAGGTGGTGCTGGTGAGACTTTAGGTACTCATTTAAGCTTTATGGCTGGTATGGATGCTGGCTTTGGTTTTACAGGTATTGCCGTTGGTTTAATTGGACAATCACATCCAATTGGTGCAATATTTGGTGGACTTTTATTTGGAGCTTTAAATCAGGGTGGTTTAGAAATGCAGTTTGCTGGTGTACCATCGGAGATTGTTAATATTATTCAGGCATTGGTAATTTTCTTTGTTGCTAGTTTGCAGATTATAAAAATATTTATGAAAAATAGAAGAGAAAAAGAGGGGGTTGAATAATGGATACTTTATTAGAATTAATCTCACTTCCTCTAATCTTATCAAGTTTTAGATTTGCAACCCCATTAATTTTGGCTGCACTTGGAGGAATTTTTTCTGAGAAATCTGGAGTTATTAATATTGCTTTAGAAGGTATTATGTTATTTGGTGCTTTTGCTGCTGTTTTGGGAAGTGCTCAAACAGGAAATCCTTGGATGGGAGTTCTCTATGCTATGGTCGGAGGAGTCTTATTTGCCGCAATTTTAGCCATAGTTAGTATTGTATTTCGAGCAGATCAGATTGTAATTGGTACGGGTATTAATATTTTTGCATCTGGTATAACTATTTTCTTACTGCAAATTTTCTTTAACGTAAAAGGTACATCTCCTTTAGTTCCGCGTTTACCCTTTATGAGAATTTTTGGTGTAAGGTTTAGTGTTTTAACATATGTATCATTAATTTTAGTACCAGTTGTTTATTATTTCTTTTATAAGACTCATTGGGGGCTTAGAATTCGTTCTATTGGTGAACATCCAGCTGCTGCTGATACACTTGGAATTAACGTTAATCGCTGGAGATTCCTTAGTGTTTTAATGAGTGGTGTTTTAGCCGGTCTGGCTGGTGCACATCTATCAATTGGTGATGGAAGTGCGTTTGTTAGAGAAATGTCTGCAGGACGTGGTTTTATTGCTCTAGCAGCTATGATTTTTGGTAAATGGCACCCTGTTAAGGCGTTTGGGGCCGCAATGCTCTTTGGTTATGCTGAAGCAGTAGCGGTTAGAGTAGATTTTGCCTTTATTCCTTCAGAATTAATAAGTGCAATACCATATGTAGTAACTATTGTTGTACTGGCCGGATTTATCAGTAAATCTGTTGGTCCAGCTGCTTCTGGTGAAGCATATGTAAAAGGTGATAGATAATAGTAAAAGTGAGAATTAAAATTAAATATGTTTATCAAAGAATAAAAGAGCAGCTGATGCTGCTCTTTTATTTATGAAATTTAATTCAAAAAATTATTCATAAAAGTTAATTTAAATAATATTTTTCAACAAAATATTTAACAAGATAGGGTCTGCTTCAATAGAAATTAAAAATAATCTGACAAAATAATTAAATTAATGATTAAAGTATGTTATAATAAACTAGAGTTTTTATTTAATGATAAATAAAAGACATCTAATATAAATTATATTTGTATTGTAAAAGGAGGATATTTCATTGGAAGATATAGAATTGGGAACATTACTGAAAAAAGCGAGACAGGAAAAGGGATTGACCCTTGATGATATTCAAGAAAGAACAAAAATAAGGAAAAAATATTTAGAGGCTATTGAAGCAAATAATTTTGATATTTTACCGGGTAAAGTTTACCTAAAAGTTTTTGTCAAAGGGTATGCTAGAGAGGTTGATATAAATTATAAGGAACTGTTGAATTATTATCCTGTTTTAAATATTAAAGAAGAAAAGACAAATAATTTACATAAAGATTATCTGGATGGAAATAAAGTTTCTCATAAAATAAAAAGAAATAACAGCCGCAAAAAAAGCATTTTCAAGATTATTTTTATAGCAATTGCTGCCCTCTTTTTAATCGCAGCTGCTGTTTATACCTTTCAATATTTTAGCGACTCAGGAATAAGATTATTGAATCAAAATAACAGTGAAGAACAGCAAATTGTTAATCAGGGTGCAGAAATTGTAGAAAATAAAGAGAGTAATATGGAAGCTAACAACAAACAAAGTGCAGCTGATAATCAAGCTGAGATGGAAGTAGATCAGACAATATTAGATGAATCAACAGCATCCAATGAGCAGTCTGATAATCAAAATGACATTTTAAATTCTATTAATGCTGATATTTTATCAAATCAAAATCCAGAAATTATAAACCAGAATAATTTTAATAATACAGCGGAAATCGATGATCTAGAAACTGATGAAATTAACCAGGAAGCAGTCAATAATGATTCAGATGCTGAAGCCAATAATGAGGCTCAAAACACTGCTGAGAATATTCCAGATACTGAAGAAAGCCAACAGCTTACAGAGGCAGATAGAAACATTGTTTTTAAAGCTAACAATACTGTTTGGGTTAATGTTAGACTTGATGGTGAATCTGCTTTTAGCGGTATTTTAGAAGCTGGAGACAGCAGAGAATTTGAGCTTGATAATCAACTTTATATAAAAATTGGTAATGCTAGCGCTATTACAGCCTTAGTTAATGGGGAAGAAAGAGGTCCCTGGGGTGGAACTGGTGGTATTGTCGAACTGGAATTTACAGCTGTAGATGAAGGAATTCAAATAAATAATCTAAGGGAATAGTTAAATTAAATTGTAGTTTGAATAATTTTTTATTAAAAATTCTATATTAAAGCAAAAAAACACCCGTTAAAAACGGGTGTTTTAGTATCATAAAAAAATGGTGGAGGGAAAAGGATTTGAACCTTTGTAGGCATCGCCGGCAGATTTACAGTCTGCTCCCTTTAACCACTCGGGCATCCCTCCTGATGAAATTGGTACCCTCAAGGGGATTCGAACCCCTGCCGCCAGGATGAAAACCTGGTGTCCTAGACCCCTAGACGATGAGGGCAAATTGCTTTTTTATAAGCACAATTAATAGTATATAGTAACTTTAGTTTATCGTCAATTAAATATATTTCTAGTTATAGATTATTTGAGCAGATTAAGTTAATAATGCTTTGGATTTTAGGCTGTATCTTAATTTTATTCATTTATAAATTAATTTAAAAAGGGTGAGATAAATGCAAAATGATTTTTTAAATGCTGTTGACTTTTCCCATTATTTATTAGCAAAAACAGTTAAAAAAGGAGATGTTGTTCTTGATGCAACTGCAGGAAATGGGCATGACAGCAAATTTTTGGCAGAATTAGTTGGAACAAAGGGTAAACTCTATGCCATTGATATTCAACATCAGGCTGTAAATAATACAATAAAGTTATTAAAAAAAGATTCATTATTTAAACAGGCTGAATTAATTAATTCTGATCATGCAGAATTAGATAAATATATAGAAGAAAGTTTGAAAGCTGTTATTTTTAATCTTGGTTATCTGCCGGGTGGAGATAAGGAGATAATAACTAAAAGTGAGAGTACAATTAAAGCTTTAAATAAAGCTTTAAAAATTTTAGAAGTTAAGGGAATAATTATACTTGTTGTATATACAGGTCATGAGGGTGGAAAAGAAGAAAGAGATGTCTTACTGAAGTACAGCACTGATCTTGATTATAAAAAATATAATGTTTTAAATTACAAGTTTTTAAATCAACCAGGACCACCACCGGAAATCATCGCCATCAAAAAACGAAAATAAAATTAATAAATGTATAAAAGCAAAAAGCAGGTAATTGACAAAGATCATTAAGATCAGTTCAATTAGCCTGCTTTCTTTAAATTTATTAATATATTTTTTTAGATGATTCTTAAATAAACTTCTTAGCTAATTTAGGAACCATACCTGAATTAGTTTTATTCATCATCCACTTTTCAGCAACTCGTTTATTCATCAGTGAAATTGTTGGGAAAGAGTGCTGTGTCACCATAATATCAAACATTGAAATATTATGCTGGATTGCTAGAACCCATTCATGAATTAACTCACTTGCCTGCTCACCAACAATTGTAGCACCATAGATTTTACCTTTGCTGTTGGTTATTACCTTAACAAAACCTTCAGGCTTACCATCAGCAATGGTTCTTCCATAATCCTCATATTTTTCTTTAACTATCTGATAGTCTATTCCTTTTTCTTTAGCTTCTTTTTCAGTAATACCTGCCTGAGCAATTTCTGGTTTGGTAAATACAGACCAGGGAACAAGGAAGTCATCATATTTAAACTGCTTGATAGGAGTTGGATTGATAGCATTCATTAAAGCTAACATTCCCTGATGCATTGCAGCATGAGAGAGAAGAGCCTTACCATTACAATCTCCTACAGCATAAACTCCCTTTATATTTGTTTCTAATTTCTTATTGATTTTAATTCCGGTCTTATCGTATTTAATACCAGCCTGATCGAGGTTTAATGGTTCTAAAACAGCTTTTCTTCCGGTAGCTACTAATATTTTATCTGATTCAAAAACACCAGCATCAGTATGAATAATAATTTTTCCATCTTTTTCTTCAACTTTATTGATTGCTGTGCTGTTATATACACCAATACCTTCTTTTTTGAATTTATCTTCCAGAACTCGACCTGCTTCTTCATCACCGATAGGTACTAAATGATCGTCAATTTGGAACATATTAACTTCTGAACCTAATCTGGAAAAAGCCTGGGCCATCTCAGATCCAATTGCTCCACCACCAATAATAGTTAGTTTTTCCGGTATATTAGTCTGAGCAAAAATATTTAAATTTGTTAGACGGGGAACATCTTTTAAGCCAGGAATTGGTGGAATTAAAGGTTCAGTACCAGTAGCGATAAATATCTTATCAGCTGTATACTGCTTACCATCAACTTCAACAACCTTTTTATCAACAAACTTTGCTTCCCCTTGATCAACAATGAGTTTTGCTCTTTCAAAAGCCTTCATTGTTTTATTACCACTAATTTCATTTACTTTTTCTCTTACAATTTCTAAAGGATTATCAATTTCTGTTTTACCTGAGAATTTAATTCCAAACTCTTTAAAATTCTCAGTTACTTCATTAACTTCTCCCGCTTTTAATAAAGCCTTACTTGGAACACAGCCGTAATTCAAACATTCTCCCCCAACTTTATGTTTTTCAATTGCGAGAATATCTAAACCCATATTTGCTGCCATAGCAGTTACTGCCATTCCTGCAGGACCCATTCCAATAACAATCAAATCATATTTTTCCATTATTAAACCACCTCTTATAACAATATATTTAGCTTTTACGATATAAATGATAATACATAATTAATAAAATATCAAGTTAATTTAGAACATTTAGTGTAAAAAACACGAAATGTATCAGAGTTTACATAGAAAAGGAAAATAAAGGAGAAAAATTCTATTATTAGAATTTTTTAATAATAAATCAAATAAAATATAATGAGATTATGTATAAAATAAAGTATTTTAAAGTAAAATAAGATTAAACTAAGCTAATATCAAATAATACCGAAAATAAGACTTGACCTATCCTTAGAACTTTATTATAATAATTATTGCTTGATTGAAAAACGCCTCTTCTTAGGGGAGTAGCTCAACTGGCAGAGTAGTGGACTCCAAATCCATTGGTTGCAGGTTCAATTCCTGTCTCCCCTGCCATTTTAAATTTATAATATGCTGATGTAGCTCAATTGGTAGAGCAGCTCACTTGTAATGAGCAGGTTACCAGTTCAAGTCTGGTCATCAGCTCCATTGAATTTAAGAAAGTCACTTTTGGCTTTCTTTTTTTTTGCCAAATAAATTTAAACTCAAATAAAGGTGATAGGCTAAATTAAGAGAAGTTATCGCCTGTATTTGCAGCATTAATCTATCAATGTTATAATTAACTGAGGATGTGATCAAATGGCTAATAAGTACAGGCATAATAAGATCAAACAGGAACATACAATTATTGAAGATATATTACCTTTATTAGAGGATATTGCACTTTCTAAATTGATTAAAAGTATAATACCTGGTCGAATTAGTAGAAGAAAGGGTAGTGGAACACCCGCTTATATTAGATTAAAGTATAATACTCAGAGTGGGATTAAATTAATTGCTAAAAACAGTTCCTCCCTGCAGGAGATCTTTGTGGTAACTGATTATCCTGATAAAACAATGGAATATTTAAAAAAGCTGGATTATATTAAATAAAGAAGTTTAAAGTTATTTGACAAAAAGACTTAATTTATATATAATATTTCTTGTTGATAACGGGCTATGGCGCAGCTTGGTAGCGCGCTACACTGGGGGTGTAGAGGTCTCCGGTTCAAATCCGGATAGCCCGACCATTTTGTAATAAAGCCCTGAAAGGGCTTTTTTGTAGTTATAGAGAAAAAAATTGGAATTTAATGATTTTGTTTTTAAATTATGACAATATAAAGGAGTAAAAATGATAAAATATTCTTTAATGACCTTAGGCTGTCCTAAAAACGAAGTAGACAGTCAGCATATGAACGGTTTTTTAAGAGGAGAAAAAGATTTTAAATATATTGATGATTTCAAAGAAGCAGAAGTTATTATAATTAACACCTGTGGTTTTATTCAGGACGCTAAAGAGGAATCAATTGAAACAATTTTAACAGCACTTTCATATAAGGAAAGGTATAACTGCAAATCAGTAATTGTTACTGGTTGTTTAACCCAACGCTATAGCGAAGAATTAAAAAAAGATATTCCAGAAATTGATGCAATATTAGGAATTTCAAACTTTGATGAGATAGCATCTGTTATCAAAGAAAGTCTAGAGGGAAAAGAAACTGGTGGGATAGAAGAAGCTGGATTTAATTATAGTTCAACCCTACCCAGAGAACTTGATAATGAGGTTTATGCTTATCTAAAAATTGCTGAAGGCTGTAATAATAACTGCACTTACTGCAGTATCCCTCAAATCAGGGGTAGAGTTAAAAGTAGGTCAATCGCAGATGTTAAAGCTGAAGCAGAAAAAATTGCTGAATCGGGGATTAAGGAGCTAATTATTATTGCTCAGGACACAACTCAATATGGAGTTGATATTTATGGTCGTTCTGCTCTGGCACCACTTTTAAAACAGCTGGCAGAGATTGAAGATATTAAATGGATAAGGGTTTTATATAGTTATCCTGAATTTATCACAGAAGAATTAATTGAAGTTTTTGCTAAAAAAGATAAAATATGTAATTATTTTGATTTACCGATCCAGCATTCTTCAGAAAAAATAAGAAAATTAATGAATCGTAAAGGAAATGAAAAAGATATCGCTAATATTATAAATAAGATTAGAAATAAAATTCCTGATGCTAAACTTAGAACTTCTTTAATCACAGGTTTTCCTGGAGAGAGTGAAGAGGATTTTGAACAGCTCAAATCATTTGTAAAAAAACATAAATTTGACAGACTCGGTGTATTCGAATTTTCTAGAGAAGAAGGAACAGCAGCCTACAATTTTGAGCCGAGGGTACTGGAAAATATTAAATCCGAAAGAAAAGAAGAGATTATGCAGCTGCAGCAAGAAATTTCCTTAGCTAAAAACAAAGAGCTGGTTGGTAAAACAATTGAAGTGATCATAGAAGATCAGGATCAGGATAATTATTTAGCTCGGTCTCGTTATGATTCACCAGAGATAGATAATCAAATTTATATTCCAATTGAAGGTAAGGAACTTCAGATTGGAGAGATTTATCAGGCTGTAATAAAAGAGGCCTTCCATTATGATTTAATAGGAGAGATTAAAGATGAACATGCCTAATAAATTATCGACTTTAAGAATTTTACTGGTTCCAATAATCATTTATCTGCTGCTGCTTAATAATTTGACATCAAGCATTGCAGCTCTGGTTGTATTTGTTCTAGCAGCTTTGACCGATAAATATGACGGCTATTATGCTAGAAAATATGACTTAATAACTACTTTAGGAAAAATTCTTGACCCCCTGGCAGACAAAATGTTAATTATCGGTGTTTTTACTGCTTTTGTTGAAATTGGAGTTCTTTCAACCTGGCCTTTATTGATTATCGTGGCAAGAGAACTAGCAGTTACAGGTTTAAGAGTAGTTGCGGCTGATCAGGGTTCAGTTATTCCAGCAAATATCTGGGGTAAAACTAAAACCACTATTCAGATGATAACAGCTATTGCTTTAATTATTAATCCTAAAATATTTAATTTACCCTTTATTTTAACTGAAGGATTAGTTTGGTTAACAGTATTAATTACAATCTATTCTGGTTACACTTATTTTGCCGGAGCCAAGGTTGATTATTCTTAAGGGAGGAATTTATGCTAAAAAAAATAAATCATTTTCTAGCAACCGGTTTTTATAGCGGTCATCTTCCTTATGCACCTGGGACCTGGGGTTCACTTTTAATGGTTGTGCTTGTTTTTGCTTTTCCAATTTTGAATAACATCTATTTAATATCTGCTCTTTCACTCGGGGGAGTTGCAGTTGCTAATTTTGAAGAAAGACAGACAGGAATCAAAGATGACAGTAAAATTGTAATTGATGAAATGGCCGGACAATTATTAGCTTATTACACTTTGCCCTTAACCACACCAGTTTTAATTGGAGCTTTTGTTTTATTTAGAATTTTCGATATAACTAAACCCTGGTTAATAGATAAAGTCCAGACTCTGCCGTCAGGTTGGGGTGTCATGTTGGATGATATATTAGCCGGTTTAACTACATTAATCATTTTGAAAATAATTTTGTTTTTAATTTAATTATTTTAATCTGATTCTAATTCAATCGATCTTTAGAGGGTCGATTTTTTTTGTCTAAAATGGTATAATTAATAAGAGGTGGAAATATTGAGAACAGCAATAGTAGCAACTGGATCAGAATTGATTAGTGGACTTGTACAAGACAGCAACTCAAAATTCTTAGCTAAAAATTTAAATGATTTAGGTTTTAAAATAGAAAATATTTGTGTTTGTGGTGATGAAAAAGAAAAAATTAAGCAGACTATTGAAAAGGCTGCAAAAAATGCAGATTTGATTTTTATTACAGGTGGGCTGGGACCTACTAAAGATGATCAAACTAAAGAAGCTTTTGCAGAAGCAATGAATTTAGAACTTCATTATTCTGAAGAAATTGAAAACCGGTTGAAAGATATTTTTTGTAATTATCAATCTGATATGACTTCAAATAATCTATCTCAGGCATATTTTCCAACCGGGGCGGAGATTATTGAAAATAACAGGGGTACAGCTCCTGCCTTAAAAATAGAAATTGATAATAAAAGATTTTATTTATTACCAGGAGTTCCATCTGAACTAAAGTATTTATTTAAAAATAAAATTAAATCTCAGCTGGTAAATCTGACCAAAAACAGTTTATTAATTAAAGAATTCAATTTTATTGGCATTGGAGAATCAACACTTGCAGCAGAAATAGAAAAATTAGAACTTAATTCAGCTTTAGAAATTAGTTATCAGGCCGGCAGAGCAGAGGTTAAGCTGAGACTTAAAATTGACAGCAGCAAAATAAATGATCAAAACTTAAAAAGAGAAATCATCAACGAAGCTTCCAAAAAAATCAAAAGTAATTTTGAAAATCATATTTATGGAGAAGATGGAGAAGATATTTTATCTAAAGTTCATAAAATATTAATTTCTAAAAATTTAAGTATTGCTACTGCTGAATCTTTTACTGGAGGTTTGATTGCTGAGCGGTTAACAGAAAAAGGAGGCAGTTCCCAATATTTTTGGGGCTCTATAGTTGCCTATAATAAAAAAATAAAAGAGAACTTATTAAATATTGATTCCGAATTTTTAAAGAAATATGGTGTTGTTAGTGAAGAATGTGCAATCAAAATGGCAGAAAATGCAGCAGAAATCTTTAAAACTGATTTTGTTCTTGCCTCAACAGGAGCAGCTGGTCCCTCAGATCATAATGGCAAAAATGCCGGAACAATGTATTTAGCTCTTTATTATCAAGGTGAAATAAAAACTTTTAAAATTTTAAAGAATTATGGTAGAAAAATGAATCGTTTTTATACATCTCAAATTGCCCTTTTGGAAATTTATAAACTCATTAGAGAAAGAGAGGAAAATAATGTTTAAAAAACTTATTAATATAACATTAATTCTAGTACTGCTAATTTCATTTGCAGGTCCTATTTTAGCTCAGGAGGAAGCAGTAGAAGCAGAGCCGACAGCTTCAGAAATTTTTACAGAAGCTTTAAATGATTACAATCAGGGTAATTATGCTCTGGCAGAAGAAAAATTTAATAATTTAATTGAGAACAAAAAGCTGGATGAAGGTTTAAAATTTAGTGTCTTATATTATTCAACGATGACAGCTGTTAATAGGAATCAGTCTGTTAAAGCTGTTAACTATTTAAAAAGAATGAATGAGCTGGGTTATCAAAGTGGAAAATTAAATTGGCGGGTTGGAGAACTTTATTTAAATAAGAACAATCAATTTGATAGTGCAGATTTTGAGGAAGCTTTAAAGTATTTAAAAACTGCAGAAGAACTTGGAGTTCAAGATATTCAGTTTAAACGTGATTTAGCTTATGTTTATCTGGAAAATAATGATTTGAATAAAGCCAAAGAATTATACCAGAAAATAATTAATAATAAACCAACTGCAGTTGATTATTTAAATCTTGCTAGAATTGAAGAAGAAAATGAGAACTTAAATCAAGCTGTAAAATATTATGAATCTGCCTTAGAATTAAACGGATCTCAATCTTCATTATATTTGAATCTGGGTAATTTATATCAAAAAATTGAGAATTATAATTCAGCAGTATCTATTTTTAAACAGGGAATTAAAATGAGAGATGATTTTGCACCATATTATATTGGTTTAGGTGAGAGTTATCTAAAATTAGGAAACTATGATGAGGCAGAATCTGCTTTAAAAAAGGCTGTTAAAATTAATTCTAATTCTTATTATGGTTATTATTTGTTAGGACAGATTGAAAAAAAACGAGGCAATTTTGATCAGGCTCTAAATTATTACAGTCAATCACTTAAATATAATAATAATTATGTTCAGGCCTATTTAGCAGAAGGTAGAATTCATCTTGAAAGAGAAGAAAATTATAGAGCCATTTCTCGATTTTCACTTGCAGTTGAAAAAAATCTTGAGTATACAGAAAGTCGTTATTATTTAGGCTTAGCTTATTATCGAGCAGATATGTTAGAAGCTGCCAGGGCTGAGTTAAGAAAAGCTCTGCATATTAATGATAATTATCAGGATGCAAGGAAATTATTAGATGAGGTTGAAACTGAATTGGGTATTAATAATTAAAGGGTGTCAGATATGCGACTTTTTATAGCGGTTGATATCAACAGTAGAAGTAAAAATTTAATTGATAAAAAACTTGATTTAATAAAAACTGACTTAAAATCTCATTTTAAATGGGTTAATAAAGATCAATGGCATTTAACTCTGAAATTTATTGGTGAGAGCTCAGAAGCTGAAAAAAATAAGCTAATTGAAGCCTTAAAAAACATTGAATTTATAAGCAAAAATAGATATATTAATTTTAATAAAATTGATGCTTTTCCAGATTTGGAAAGAGCAAAGGTTCTATATTTAGCTGTTGATGAAGGTGAAGATTTTTTAAAAAATCTTCATCAAAATTTAGAAGCTGAATTAAAAAAGTATGGTTTTGCTAAAAGTGATAGAAATTTCATTCCCCATTTAACTTTGGGTAGATCAAAAAATGGACCTTTAAAAATCAATGATAAATTTAGAGACCCTAATTTTATTAATATTTTTGCAGAAATTAAGGCTGTTACCCTTTACCAGAGCAACTTGAAGCCAGAGGGTTCGGAATATATTAAATTAATTTCCATTTAATAGAAATTAAAGCTTGCATTCATTAAACATTTGTTCTATAATATATTTAAAGACAAAAATTGCAGTTAAAATAAATTTGGGGAGGAAGATAAACTTGGCAACTAGTGATAAAGAAAAAGCGCTTGATAAGGCGATTAATCGAATAGAAAAACAATTTGGTAAAGGCTCAATTATGAGATTGGGAGATTCACAGAAATTAAATGTAGAAGCGATTCCTACAGGAGCTTTACCGCTAGACTTAGCGCTAGGCATAGGTGGTATTCCAAAAGGAAGAATAATTGAATTATATGGTAACGAATCATCAGGTAAAACAACTTTAGCTTTGCATATTATAGCCGAAGCTCAGAAACTGGATGGGATAGCTGCTTTTATTGATGCCGAACATGCCCTTGATCCAAAATATGCAAAAAATTTGGGAGTTAATATTGATAATCTTTTAATTTCACAGCCCGATAGTGGGGAAGAAGCTTTAGAAATTGGAGAAGCCCTTGTCCGCAGTAATGCAGTTGATTTGGTTGTTATTGACTCAGTTGCTGCTCTAGTGCCAAAAGCAGAATTAGAAGGTGATATGGGAGATTCTCATATGGGTCTACAGGCAAGATTAATGTCACAGGCTATGCGTAAATTATCAGGGGCTATCAGTAAGTCAAAAGCAGCTGTAGTTTTTATTAATCAGATTCGAGAAAAAATTGGAGTAATGTTTGGTAATCCAGAAACAACTCCAGGTGGTCGTGCACTTAAATTTTATTCTTCTGTTAGAATAGAAATGAGAAGGTCACAGACTATTAAAGATGGAGATAAATTGATTGGTAGTACAGCTAAGGTTAAGGTTGTAAAAAATAAGGTTGCTGCTCCTTTCAGAAATTGTCAGTTTGATATTATGTATGGTACAGGTATTTCTCAATCGGGATGTATTCTTGATATGGCTGAAGAGACAGGTATTGTAGATAGAGCGGGCTCCTGGTATTCATATGGAGATGTCCGACTTGGTCAGGGTAGAGAAAATTCAAAAGAGTTTCTGCGTGATAATCCCGAAGTCATGGAAGAAATAGATAATAAGATCAGGGTTAAAGTTGGCCTGGTTGAAGGCGAAGATGTAGAAGAAAGTGAAGATAAGAAAGAAAAGGAAGAGGAATAATTTTAAATGGATCAAATAGACAAAGAAAAATTTTCTCAGGCCCGAAATAAAGCATTCAAACTGCTGAGCTATCGTGAAAGAACAATCAAAGAAATTGAAGATCGATTAAGGAAAAAAGATTTTGAAGAAGAAATTATAAAAGCAGTAGTTGATTTTCTTTTAGAAAAAGACTATCTAAATGAAGAACGCTTTGCTGAAATGTGGATTCGATCCCGCAAAAAACATCATCCACGCGGCCGCAAGTTGATCTATAAAGAATTAAAAAATAAAGGTTTAAACCAGAGAATTATAAATAATGCACTGAATCAATATCTCAGCAATCAGGAAGAATTAGAGATGGCTGAATATCTTAAAGATAAATGGCTGCGGCGGAGAACTGAAGAAGATAGCTCCAGCTATAAATTAAAAAATTATTTGGCAAATAAAGGATTTAGCTATGATTTAATTTACCAAGTAACAGATAAATAAATTTTTAACAGAAGCCTGTATCTGCAGGCTTTTTCCTTTTTATTCCAGAATGCACTATTTTCTTGACATAAGCCAATAAAAAAGTTAAAATATTATTAGAAAATGTAAATAAAAAATTAAAAAAACTGAATATAGACAGGGGGTGAATATTATTAATGGAGGTGTGTTTTATTTTATAATTGCCCTACCTCTCGGGATTGTAATTGGGTATTTAATTCGAAAATATATTGCGAAAGCACGTATGCAGTCTGCAGAACAAGAAGCAGAGAAGATTATCCAAGATGCAGAAAGAGATGCAAAGGCGAAAAAGAAGGAAATTACTCTTGAAGCTAAAGAAGAAGCTCATCAAATTCGAGAAGAAGCAAATAAAGAAAGTCAAAAAAGAAGAGATGAACTGCAGAAGTTAGAAAATAGACTGATGCACAAAGAAGAAAATCTTGATCGCAAATCTGAAAATTTAGAACGAAAAGAACAGAGTATTAAAGATCGAGATAAGAATTTGACTAAGGCTGAAGGGGAAATTGAAGAAATAAAGAAGGAACAGAAAGAGAAATTAGAAAGAATATCTAGCTTCTCAGAAAATGAGGCCAGAGAATATCTTTTAAATAAAGTAGAATCTGAACTTGATCATGAATATGCTAAGCTGATTAAAGAAAAAGAAGCTCAGGCTAAAGAAGAATCTGAGAAAAAAGCTAGAGAGATAATATCTCTTGCAATACAGAGATCTGCGGCTGATCATGTAACAGAATCAACTGTGTCTGTTGTTAATCTTCCAAATGATGATATGAAAGGTAGAATCATAGGTCGTGAAGGAAGAAACATCAGGACTTTAGAAAGCTTAACAGGGATTGATTTAATTATCGATGATACCCCTGAAGCAGTTGTTATTTCTGGTTTTGATCCTATCAGACGCGAAATTGCAAGAATTGCTTTAGAAAAGCTAATTGTTGATGGTCGAATTCATCCAGCTCGTATAGAGGAAATGGTTGAAAAAGCTGAGAAAGAATTAGATCAGCATATTAAAGAAATTGGTGAACAGGCAACCTTCGATACAGGAGTTCATGGTTTAAATCCTGAATTAGTTAAGTTATTAGGAAGATTGAAGTTTAGAACAAGTTATGGACAAAATGTATTACAACACGCAATTGAAGTGTCCTATTTGGCAAGCATTATGGCTGCTGAGTTAGGAGCTGATGTTGCACTTGCAAGACGTGGAGGTTTACTCCATGACATCGGTAAAGCAATAGATCATGATATGGAAGGTACTCATGTTGAACTTGGTGTAGAAACTGCAAGGAAACATGGTGAAAGTGAAAAGGTAATTCATACAATTGAAGCTCATCATAATGATGTTGAGTTCAAATCAGTAGAAGCTGTTTTAGTAGCTGCTGCTGACGCGATTTCAGCTGCAAGACCTGGAGCTAGAAAAGAAACATTAGAGTCTTATATTAAGAGACTTGAAGAGTTAGAAGAAATTGGTGAGTCCTTTGAAGGTGTAGAAAAAGCATATGCAATACAGGCAGGACGTGAAATTAGAGTAATTGTTGAGCCTGATAAGATCAATGATATTGCAAGCACAAAAATGGTTAGAGATATTACTAAAAAGATTGAAAAAAATCTCGACTACCCTGGACAGATCAAAGTTGTTATAATTCGTGAAACCAGAGTGGTAGATTATGCTAAATAAAAATAACTAATTCTGAAATTAATAGGCTCCTCTTTGAGGAGCCTTTTATAAATTTTACAATAAATTTAAGTGGGAGAGTTAAAATGAATATTTTATTTGTTGGAGATATAGTTGGAAGAGCTGGAAGACGTGCTGTTAGATTTTTTTTAGAAAAATTAAAAAAAGAACATAAACTAGACTTTATAATTGCAAATGGTGAAAATTCAGCCGGTGGTTTTGGAATGACTAAAAAGGTAGCTGAAGAACTGTATGGCTATGGGATAGATTTTTTTACTATGGGAAATCATACCTGGGATAATAGAGATATCTTTAAATTTATTGATCAGGATCCTAATTTAATTAGACCTTTAAATTTTCCTGATAATAATCCTGGCAGAGGTTGGCAGACAGTAGAAATTAATAATAAAAAAATTACTGTTGTAAATTTAATCGGACAGGTATATATGGGTAACAATGATTCTCCCTATCATAAATTTATTGAGCTGTATCCCAAAATCAAAGATTCTGATATCATTTTAGTTGATTTTCATGCAGAAGCCACGGGAGAAAAAATGGCATTTGCCCGGGCTGTAGATGGAATGGCTTCGGCTGTAATTGGAACTCATACCCATGTTCAGACAAATGATGCTCAAATTTTTCCTGAAGGGACTGCTTATATCACTGATGCAGGTTTAACTGGAGCTGTAGATTCAATCTTAGGTATGAAGCCGGACAAAATGGTTGAGAAAATGAAGACATCGCTGCCGGTTAGCTATGAGGTAGGCAAAGGCAAGGTGAAAATAGAAGCAGTTTTATTAAAAATAGATGATCAAAATAATCAGATGAAGCAAATCATGGAAATAAAGAAAAATAATTTATAATTTTTTATAAAAAAGCAGGAATTTATTTAATTTATGGATAATATATTATATAGAAGGAGATAATATATTAGCAAATCAAGGAGGTAATAGACGAAGATGGAAATATTAAAAGTATCATCTAATTCTAGTCCTAACAAAGTTGCTGGAGCTCTAGCCGGTGTTTTAAGAGAACAAGGGAATGCCGAACTACAGGCTATTGGTGCGGGAGCTCTTAATCAAGGTGTAAAGGCAGTAGCAATTGCAAGAGGCTTTGTAGCTCCAAGTGGTATTGATTTGATCTGTATTCCTGCTTTCACAGATATAGAAATTGACGGAGAAGAAAGAACAGCGATAAAATTAATTGTAGAACCAAGATAAATCAATTATCTGTCTGCCATTTTGGTGGGCAGATTTTTCTTTTTTAATCTTATTTTAACTTGTATTCTATGGGGTTTAAGTTATATAATAGATAATAGCTAGGGATTTTCATTTGTTTTAAATATCAAGAATCTTTTGGGGTGTCAAAATGGAAAAAATATTAGTTGTAGAAGATGAAGCTAAAATCAGAAAAATTATAAAAAGCTATCTTAAAGATGATTATTCTATTTTAGAAGCAGAAGATGGCGAAAAAGCCCTGAATATTTTTAAAAATAATGAAATTGATTTAATTATTTTAGATCTAATGCTGCCTAAAGTCAGTGGGGAGGAAGTCTGTCAGAAAATTAGACAAATTTCTGATGTTGCAATAATTATGCTGACAGCTAAAAGCAGTGAAGAAGATAAAATTGATGGATTCAATTATGGAGCAGACGATTATTTAAGTAAACCATTTAGCCCCCGCGAACTATTAATGAGAGTTAAAGCCATTTTAAGGCGCAGCCAGAATAAAGAGAGGGCAGATATAATCAGCTTAAATAATGGGGAATATAAAATTTATCCAGAAGAAATGATAGTCAGAAAAAATAATAATGATTGCGAGTTAACAAATACAGAGTTTAAAATATTAATGACTTTGATTAACAATTCCGAGCAGGTTTTAAGCAGAGAACAGCTGGCAGATAAAGTTATGGGGCTAGAATTCAGTGGTTTTGATAGAACCATTGATGTTCACATTAAAAATATTAGAAAAAAATTAGATCTTGAAAAAGATCAATATATTGTCACTGTTTATGGAGCCGGATATAAATTTATAGGTGATATTTAATGTCAAAGCTTGGGAAAAAGTTATTTATAATATTTTTGATTCTGGTAATTTTTTCTCTTTTATTAGTTGGTATTTTTATAAATTTTTCTATCGGAGAAAGATTTGATAATTTTATTAATCTGCAGCGGGAAGAAAACATCAGTGAACTTGCAGAAATGATTGGGGAAAATTTTAATAACAATAATTTCAGCAGTATTAGATCTTTAGTTGAAAATTTCAGCCGTACAAATAGAATTCCAATTTGGGTTGAGGATAGTAAGGGAGAATTTATATATTTTCCAGCTCAGAATAATCAGATGTTTAATATGATGAGAAGAATGGGCATGAACAATGAAAGCCGAATGCATCATATGAATATGATGCGGCAGCTTCCGGATGATTTTCCCGGCCAAAACAAAGAAAAGGATATTATTGTAGATGGAGAAAAAGTATTAACCCTACACTGGAAAGAAGTCAGTGGAGAAAATCAGCTTGATTCAGAGTTATACAGTTATTTTAAAAACAATATTTATCGAGCAATAATTTTTAGTGCGTTTTTTGTTACTATTTTAATAATAGGTCTTTCTTTTATTTTATCAAAAAAGATTACAAGTCCCTTAATCAAAGTTAAAAATGCAGCTCTGGCAGTTGCGCAAGGGAATTATCAGCAGAATATTGAAGGCAAAGGAGATGACGAATTAGCAGAACTAATAGATGCTTTTAATTTAATGAGCAGAAAACTGCATAAATTAGAAAAAATAAGAAAAGAATCTACTTCTGATTTAGCTCACGAATTAAGAACTCCTTTAACAACGATTAAGGGTTATCTTGAAGCAATAGAAGATGGAAAAATGGAAGCTGATCAGGAAACCATCAAAGAAATGCAGGAAGAAAGTCAGCGAATGACTATTTTAATTGAAAAATTAAATGAATTTGCTAATGCTCAGAATAAAATATTTAATTTGACTGAGGAAAAAGTAAATTTAAATACAATTATCAAAAAGGTAATTAAACAGCACCATAATTTTTTAAATAAAAAAAATATTAAACTGAAATTGAAATTGGATGCAAACTTGTATATTAAAGGTGATAAAGATAGTTTATTTCAAATTTTTAATAATATTATAGAAAATGCAATTAAATATAATGTTGTTAACGGAAAAATTGAAGTTGAAAGTTCAGCTGATCAAGAGAAATTAACTATAGCTATTAGAGACAGTGGAGTTGGAATTAGCGACAAGGATCTACCTTATATTTTCGAAAGATTTTACAGGGCAGATAAATCAAGAAATTCGAGTAATCAGGGTACCGGTATTGGACTCGCAGTAGTCAAAGAGTTAATGGATGCTCATCAAGGAAAAATTGTAGTTGAAAATGAAGCTGGCGGAACAGTCTTTAAACTCATTTTTCCAGCTGCCTAGATTAAATTAAAGGAAAAATATTATTTATATTGAATAAAAAAATTAGCAGAGAATTAATCATAAGATTAATTATTATATTATTGATTTAAGAGGAGTGATAGGATTGGATTTTAACCGTATTTGGAATTTATTAACACTTGGTGGACCAATGACTATACCGCTTTTGATTGCATCGGTATTCAGTCTAGCTGTAATAATTGAAAAAGCAATTTTCTTTTATAGAAACAATGATAATAATGTGAGGTTAATTAAAAGAATAGAGATTTTAGTTGAAGAAGGGGATATTTTAAGTGCTTTAAATGAATTAAAAGGTAAAAAAGGAACAAACGCTAAATTGTTGTCAGCTGCTTTGGCTCATAACAGTGAAAACCCCTCTCGTTTAAGAGAAGTTTTACAAGCTGTTGGAGAAGATGAAATCAAAAAAATGGAAAGACATCTACCTATTTTAGATGTTATTGCAATGATTTCACCACTGCTTGGTCTGTTAGGTACAGTTATAGGAATAATAAGCAGTTTCAATATTCTTGGTACAGCAGCAGGAGCAGCAAATCCAGCTCAGATTAGTTCTGGTATTGCTGCAGCTTTAATAAGTACTGCTCTTGGATTAATTATTGCCATTCCGACTGCTATATTCTACTCTTATTTTGCCCATAAGGTAGAAAGAAGAGCCCATCAAATGAACTTAAACATGGTAGAAATTGTTGATGTGGTAGGCAGTAATAGAGGTGAAAGTGATGTTCAAAACTACTCTTAAGAAAAAAAGTTCAATTAATATAATTCCAATGATTGATGTTATATTTTTTCTTTTAGTATTTTTTATGCTTTTCACTACTTTTAGAACTACTCCTGAAGGTATTGAAATGCAGCTGCCAAAAGCTGTGACTGCTACTGAACAAAGCAGTCAAAACTTTATAGTTCAAATTGATGAAGAAGGTAATTATTATTATGAAGATCAATCTTTAGCCTTAAATCAAATTATTTCGGAAGCAGAAGTTGCAAATAATGAAAACAATAACTTAACTATTGTAATTAGTGCTGATAAAAATACTCGTTATGAAAATGTAGTTTCGCTGATGGATGGTATGCGGAATGTTGGCATAACAAGATTGGCATTAGCAGCAGAAAAAGAAGGTAGTTAATGGGATGGTGAATTTATGCCTAATAATAATGACGACAGAAAATTACTGCTTTATATAAGTATTTCAATTGTTTTACATCTTTTAGTTATCTATTTTCTCCCTATTGGTTTTCTGCACGGTAGTGCTCAAAGTGAGAGCGAATTAAATGATTACGGTTATGTTCAGATGGTTGATTATCAACCCTCTCCTATTGAAACAGAAAATGCAGTGGAAGAGGCAGAATTAACTGAAGATCCAGATGAAGAAGAGTTGGAAGAGATTGAAGAAGTTGAAGAACCAGAAAAAGAGCCAATTCCAGAAGAACCAGTAGAAGAAATTACTGAACCAGAACCAGAACCTGAGCCAGAAATTGTTGAAGAGAAAATAGAAGAAATTGAAGCAGCTGAAGAATCTGAGCCAAAACCAGAAGTTATCGAAGAACCTGAGCCAGCTTCTGAGCCAGAACCTGAAGTAAAAAAACCTGAGGAAGAAGTTATAGCCAGTGAGGAAAGCGAAAGTGAAGTTGAGGTAGTTCAGCAAGAAATTTCAGAATCAGAATCAGAATCAGAAAATGAAGCTGTAGAAGAAAATATTGATTCTGCTGCAGTACAAGAGGAAGAATCTGCACCTCCACCACCACCCCCACCAACCTCAGGTGACTTAATTGGACTGATAGAACCTCCAACATTTCCTAAGGATTTAGTTGGTAGTCGTTCTGAAGGTACTGTTAGTTTAATGGTTAGAATCTCACCAGGAGGTAATGTGGAAGATATTGAAATTGTAGAATCTTCAGGTTATGATTCTATGGATAGAGTAGCCCAGCTGACCTTAGAACACGGCTGGAAGTTCAAGGAATACCAACAAGCTTATAAGATTCCTGTTTCAGTAAGATATTATATTGACCAATCTGATAACAGTCAGGTAGAAGTAGATATTGGTCAGGTTGATTTTATTGCCGGAGGTGAGTAATTGTTAATGAAAAAATATAGATATATAAATATAGCTTTTATTTCACTGCTGTTAATTTTAACTCTAAGCTTTAATGCAGCAGCACAGAATAATTTTTTTAAAAATGAAGATGAGCATAATAATCTTCGTTTTGGTAATGAATATATAGTAATTGTTGTTAATCAAAACAAAAATTCTCAGGGGAGATTTGCCGTTGAAACTACTGGCGGTGCTCCTGCTAGAGAAAATGATGATAATAAACCCTTAATTTATGGTCGTCCTAATCCCTGGACTTCCTATACATCTCTCTGGATTAATGATCAAAAATATGTATTTGGCGGCTCAACTGAAAGAAGGGCCGGTAAAAATGCTAGATACGGTGAAGTCATTCAGGAGCCAACAGTTGAGGGTAATCGAATAGTTACTAAGACCAGATTTAATAACATTGTTGTTGAACAAATTTTAACTATAGTCAAAAGTTCAACAACCGGCCTTGCCGATAGTGCTCAAATACAATATAGGGTTATTAATGAGGGGGAAGAATCTGAAAAAGTTGGTTTAAGAATAATGCTCGATACAATGTTAGGTGAAAATGATGGTGCTCCATTTAGATTGGGTGAAGCCACAATTTCACAAGATAAATTATATTATGATAAACAGCTGGATGATTTTTGGCAGGCATTTGATAGTGTATCAAATCCACAGGTAACTTCTCAGGGATCATTTATTGGCGCTGATGTCAGTACACCTGATCGAGTTTATTTTTCAGATTGGGGAAGTTTAGCAGATGGTGTCTGGGATTTTGATTTTAATCCCGGTCAGGAATTTATACGTAAAGGTGAGTATGAGATTGATAGTGCAATTGCTATGTATTGGGTCCCAGAAATAATCGAGCCAGGAGACAGTAAAACATATATTACTAAATATGGACTTGGTGGAATTACTATAGTGCCTGGTATTTTATCTTTAGGTGTAACCTCACCGGCTGAAGTCACTTTAGACAACAATAATCAGAGCTTCCCGGTAGTAGCTTATTTGGAAAATACATCTGAAATTAATGCCCGCAATGTTTCTTTGAAAATTGAATTACCTAATAATTTTAAGGCTGATGAGGTAAGCAGAAACCTTGGCGATATGGAACCAGGTGATATCTCACAAACAACTTGGAATATTAGTGTAGATAATATAAATAATTTACCTGAAAATATGACTTATAGAGTAATAGTTGGTGCAGATAATACTGATTCAAATGAAGTTGAAAGAAGAGTAAGATTTTTAGGACCACCTGAGTTGAATGCAAGTATTACTTTAATGGAAGATGTTCAATCTGTTGACGGTAGACTGGAGCCTAATCCATTTAGAATTCAGGCTGAAATTAATAATTCTGGAGAAACATCTCTGTATGGTGTTGAAGCAGAACTGATCTTACCTCCTGGCTTAGTGACAGCCAGTCAGGAAAAAAGCAAAAAACATCTAGGCATGTTAAGAGATGGAGAAAATATTAATATTAATTGGGCTATTGAGGCTTTAAGAGTAGATGGTACCTTACCATTTGCTTTAAAAGTGACTGGTATCAATAACTATCAAAAAACAATAGTTGAAGAAATTAGTTTACCAGAATTAAAACCCTTGATTTTACTTAAAGAAACTATGGGCCAGCAGGATAAAGATTATTATGCTGTTGATATTTTGGCTGCAAATATTTCAGAAGTAGAAAATTTGTCATTTGAGCTTAATTATAACAGCAACAATCTGCTGCTAACTCATATTTCTAGAGGTGATTTCTTTGTTAGAGACAATAACTTATTACCATTTAACAGACCTGATAAATCAGAGCCTGGTAAGGTTATCTTTGACCAAGAATTTCCTTTTAACAAAGCTAATGGGGTAATTGCGACTCTTCACTTTAAATTGAAAAATGAGAATCCTGGCAGTATTAGTATTAATAATTTAGAAGCAGTAACTGGAACTGGAGAACAATTTCAAATTGAACAGCGAAATATTATTGAGGAGGAAAATTAAATGTTTAACTACAAAAAAGTAATTTCTTTAACAGTGTTGTTTGTTTTAATTTTTAGTATTGGTGTTTATGCACAGCAATTTGATGATGTTCCTCGTGATCACTGGGCTTATGATAGTGTTCAGACTTTAGCCGAACGGGGATATTTAAGCCTTTACTCTGGCGAAGATTTTAATGGTGAGAAACCACTAACCAGATATGAAATGGCAGAGATAATAGCAAATATTTTAGAAAACACAGTTGGAGGAGCAGCAGGCTCTCAAGACTTAAGCGAAGAAGATGTTGATGTTATTAGAGAGTTATCTCTAGAGTTTAGAGATGAGCTGGTTACTGTTGCTGAAAGACAGAAAAACTTTGAAGAAAGATTAAATAATTTAGAAGATACAAATCAGATTCAGAATGAGGATATTGCTAATTTAAATGTAGAAATAGCAGAAATGAACGAAGATGTGCAAAAAGTACCTAATTTAGAAGCAAGTGTTAAAAAAATAGACGGTCAAATTGCAGCTTTAGAAAAAGAATTAGCCGCTTTAAAAGCCGAAGGCCTTTCTGGTCAAAAACTGCAGGAGCTTGAAGACAATCAGAGTGTAAATATGACTAGAATTGAAGAGCTTGAAAATAGAATAGCAGTTTTAGAAGGAGAAAAAGCAGCTAAAGCAGAAGCTGATGGTGGTTCTCTTAATACTGGTTATATTATTGGTGGTTTAGCATTATTAGCACTGCTGCTGTAAAGACATAAAAAATATAATTAGTTAAAATCAATTCTTAAATATACAAGTTAAATTAGATAAAGGAGAATGTATATGGAGAAGCGTCATTTAAAAAAGGTTATAGTTTTGTTAACTTTAATTATAATATTGAATACAATATTTATACCATTTATAATGCCTTCTGCTGCTGAAGTTAAAGCTTCTTCAATTGAGAAAGAAGATATCTATACCGGTCTAGGTATTATGTTTTTAATGGTTGTTTTGGGAAGTGGTAATGATAACAAGCAGGCAGCTGCTCAGGATAACTTTTATGGTTATAAGAGCTTCAGTGCTGATGAAATGGAGATACTGGCTAGTATAATTAATGCAGAGGCAAGAGGAGAAAGCTATGAGGGGAAGGTTGCAGTAGGAGCTGTAATAATCAATAGAGTCTACCATCCTTCATTTCCAAATTCAATTGAGGGGGTTGTTTATCAGTCAGGACAATTTACTCCTGTAGAAAATGGGATGATCAATCTATCTCCAAGCAGTGATGCTTTTAAAGCTGCTTATGATGCAGCTGGTGGTATGGATCCAAGTCAGGGAAGTTTATATTTCTATAATCCTAAAAAATCCAGAAATCCCGATTTTTTTGCCGGCAGAACAAAGATGGTTACAATTGATAATCATGTCTTTTTAAAATAAAAGAGATTTTTTTCATAAAAAGAAACCTTCAGCCTGGTAATATTAAACTAAGCTGAAGGTTTCTTTTTTTATTTATTTTATTTCAATGATTTTTTCAACAGCCATAATTTTTTCAAACTCTAAATTTTGAGTTACTTGATACATATTTCCACCTGGAGAAGTTTCTGGTATATCCTTAACATTTATTTCATTGATTTCTCCGTTTTTGGCAGCTATTAATATTTTATCAGTTTGAGCTGCTTTTACAGCACCTGCTAACTTATATTTTGTATTGGAAAAAATTCTGATTCCCTTACCGTTCCTTTTCTGGGCTCTAAAATTACTTAATTTAATTTTATTAGCTCGACCATCTTCAGAAATAGATACCAAATAATGATCGGCAGCAAAGGTATTAAAGTAGATAACTTTATCATTCTTAGCTAAATTAATTGCCCTGCTTCCAAGAGTATTACGTCCAGTAGTTGAGAAACTGTCACCACTAAAGCGAATAATATATCCATTTTTACTAACCACAAATAGGTCCTGCTGCTCATCTGTTTTTTCAACATTTAAAACCTGATCATCATCCAATTTAATCGCTCTTATATGACTATAATTAGTTCTATATTCATCTACAATACTCCTTTTAATCAAACCTTTTTCGGTAACAAAAGTGTAAAACTCATCGCTGCTTTCTAGCTCCTCTTTAGCCAAAATACTGAATGAAATTATATTTTCTTTAATCGGTATTTGAACATATTTACTTAGATTATCTCCGGTAGCCAGGCCGTGATGTTCCTCAATGTCATGGACCTGTAAATTGTAGACTTCTCCATGATCACTGAAAAAGAGGAGCTGATCAAGTGAAGATCCTTCAATAGTTGAAATCAAATAGTCATTTTTAGCTGCCCGCAGGTTCTTATATTCTTCATTTCTTTTAATAATACCTCGATAGGAAAGAGATAGAACAGCATTTTTTTCTTTTATCAAATCATCTTTGGTAATTTCTGCTTTACTGTCATCACTTATAATTTCTGTTCTTCTTGCATCACCAAAACGCTTTTTGATATCTTTTAATTCATCTCTGAGAACAGTATTTAAAACATCTTGATTATTTAAGATATTTTTATAATACTTAATTTTTTCAGCTAAGTCTTTACGCTCAGCCTCTAATTTTTCAAATTCCATTCCTACCAAACGCTGCAGCTGCATTTCTAAAATAGATTGTGCCTGCTTTTCAGAGATATCAAGCTCCTGCATCAATTTTTCTTTTGCTTCTTGTTTGGATTCAGAATTTCGAATAACCTGAATTACTACATCAAGTTCATCAATTGCTCTTTTAAGGCCTTCTAAAATATGGTAACGATTTTCTGATTTATCTAAATTATATTTAGTATGTTTTCTAATTACCTCTTTTCGGAAGTTTAAAAAGTGATCTAAAATTTCTAAAAGACCCATAACTACTGGTTTTTTGTTATTTAAAGCCAGCAAATTAATTCTAAAATTATTCTGTAGTGAAGTATATTTATATAACCTATTTAAAATTAATTCGGTATCAGCATTACTTTTCAATTCAATTACTATTCTAATTCCTTCTTTATCAGATTCATCTCTTAAATCAGAGACTTCACTTATTTTACCCTTATTAACCAGTTCTGCTATTTCTTCAATAAGTTTAGCTTTATTGACCTGATAAGGAATTTCAGTGATAATTAATTTTTTATATCGACTTTCTTTTTCAATTTTACTTTTAGCTCTTAAAGTTATTTTCCCTTTACCAGTTTCATAAGCTGATTTGATTCCATCATCACCGACAATCATTGCTCCGGTTGGAAAATCAGGACCTGGGAGATGATTTTTTATTATTGTATCCAGTTTGGCATTAGGATAGTCCAGAAGGTGGATTAAAGCATCTATAACTTCATTTAAATTGTGGGGAGGAATAGATGTGCTCATCCCAACTGCAATCCCACTGGAGCCATTTACTAAGAGATTAGGTATTTTCGAAGGTAAAACCTCAGGCTCCTGCAGACTCCCGTCAAAATTATCAATAAAATTAACGGTTTTTTCGTCTATATTATCTAAGAGAGCTTCTGCAATTTCTGTCAGTTTAGTTTCTGTATAACGCATTGCAGCAGCACTATCACCATCAATTGAGCCATAGTTACCCTGGCCATCAATTAGCTGATAACGCTGATTGAAATCCTGAGCCATCCTCACCATTGCCTCATAAACAGCACTATCTCCATGGGGGTGAAATTTACCTAAAACCTCACCAACCAAACGAGCTGATTTTTTATGGGGTCTATTGTGAAGCAAACCTAATTCTCTGGCTGCAAAAAGTATACGTCTATGGACAGGTTTTAAACCATCCCTAACATCTGGTAAAGCTCTACCAATGATTACACTTAGTGAATAATTCAAATATGCATCTTTCATTTTATCTTCTATTGCGATTGGATAAATTTCTTCTTTCATTATCTATCTCCTCTCAAATTTAATCTTATTCTGCTAATTTATAATATCATTCTTATCATAGAATTTGCAAATTTAAAAGCCTAAAGACTGGCATTCTCAAGATCTCTTTGTTATAATAAGGAAATGGAGGATGGTGAAGAATCATGGATACACTTTTTAATAATGTAGATTATAACGCTGATCAGATACAGGTATTAAAAGGTCTTGAAGCAGTTCGTAAAAGACCGGGGATGTATATTGGTAGTACAGGAATTAGAGGTTTACATCATCTTGTCTGGGAAGTAGTAGATAACAGTATAGATGAATTTTTGGCTGGAAATGGTGACCAAATCAAGGTTACTATTCATGAAGGTGAAGAAATTAGTGTTGAGGACTTTGGCCGGGGTATTCCAGCTGATATTCACAAAGATACTGGTTTACCTGCAGTAGAAGTTGTTTTAACTACTCTTCATGCTGGTGGTAAGTTTAATAATAATAGTTATAAAGTTTCTGGAGGACTTCATGGTGTTGGTGTCTCAGTAGTAAATGCACTTTCTTCAAAATTAACTATCACCACCCACTGGAAGGGAAATAAATATCAGCAGCATTATCAAAAAGGAAAACCTGTTGATAAATTAAAGAAAATTGGAAGTAGTGACCGTACTGGTACGATAATTCGTTTTAAACCAGATCCCGAGATTTTTACAGCTGAGGAGTTTAAATATGAAAATCTAGCTCACCGGCTGCAGGAATCTGCTTATTTAAATAAAGAGCTAACTCTTATTTTAAGAGATGAGCGGGGAAAAGAGGTTGTAGAAGAAGAATTTCAATATGATGGTGGAATTAAAGCTTTTGTTGAATTTTTAAATAAAGATCGAAATGTACTCAACGATGATATTATTTATTTTGACTCAAAACATGATGATTATGAAGTGGAAATTGCAGTTCAATATAATGATGGGTATAATGAACGTATTTTCTCTTATGCCAATAATATTAATACTATTGATGGTGGTTATCACCTAACAGGTTTTAAAACTGCTTTGACCAGAGCAATAAATACTTTTGCTAAAAATAATAACCAGCTTCCTGCTAAAATTTCTTCTTTAAATGGCAAAGATGTTCGCGAAGGAATTACCGCAATCATTAATGTAAAACTACCTGAGCCTCAGTTTGAAGGCCAGACTAAAACTAAACTGGGTAATAGTGAGATACGCAGTATAGTAGAAAGCGAAGTCTATGAATATTTAAGTTTGTATTTTGATACAAATCCTGAACTTGCTAAGAAAATCATCGATAAAGCAGTCCAGGCTGTGAGGGCACGTAAAGCTTCCAAAAAAGCGAGAGAACTTACTAAAAGAAAAACTGCTCTTTCTTCTAATTCACTGCCTGGTAAACTAGCTGACTGCAGCAGTAAAGAGGCTGAAAAAAGTGAATTGTTCATAGTTGAAGGGGATTCTGCTGGTGGTTCAGCTAAACAGGGAAGAGAAAGAAAATTTCAAGCTATTTTACCCCTAAAGGGTAAGATTTTAAATGTAGAACGGGCCAGACTTGATAAAATTTTAAATAATAATGAGGTCGCTTCAATTATAACAGCTTTAGGAGCTGGAATTGGAGAAGATTTTGATTTAAAAAGGTTGCGTTATCATAAAATAATTATTATGACTGATGCCGATGTTGATGGTGCTCATATTGCAACCTTAATCTTAACCTTGTTTTATCGCTACATGCCGAAATTAATTGAAAATGGTCATATCTATCTGGCTAAACCGCCTTTATATAAGGTGACTAAAAGAGGTAAAAGTCATTATTTATACAGTGATCAGGAATTAGAAAATTTTAGAGCAGAAAATAAGGGCAGCAGTTTTTCACTGCAGAGATATAAGGGACTTGGGGAGATGAATCCAGATCAGCTCTGGAAAACAACCATGGACCCTGAAAATAGAGTCCTGCAGAAAGTAGAAATTGATGACGATATTGAGGCAGACGATATTTTTACCCGCTTAATGGGTTCCAATGCTTCTCTCAGAAAAGAATTTATCTTTAATAATGCAGAACTTGCTCAAACTATCGATGTTTAAGAATCAACCGGTTGAATAAGGTGGTGGTAAATTGTCAGTTAAGAGAATTTTTAATAACCGATACATAAAGTTATTTTTAGCTTTTTTAATTGGTATTATTGTCGGTTTAATAGCATTATTGTATAATAATATTTTAGACTATTTTACTTTTTCTTTGATTGACATTGGAATGGAGCTGACAATTTTTCACCGTTTAAGTCTTGTCTTCGTGCCAGCCCTGGGAGGTCTAATTGTAGGCTTTATCATTAAATATGGGAGTATGTCAGCAAAGGGGCATGGAATTCCAGCTATTTTAAGTTCAATTGAAACTAAAGAACGGCATCTTACTTACCGAGATCTGCTAACAGAGGGTTTTGCTTCTGCAATTACTATCTCTTCCGGTGGTTCTGGAGGGCGTATTGGTCCAATTGTTGAAATTGGAGCTGGAATAGGAGATTTAATTGCTTATAAGTTAGATTTAGACCTTTTTGACTACCAAACTTTTTTAGGTTGTGGTGCTGCAGCTGGTATTGCCGGTTTATTTCATGCACCTTTGGGTGGGATAATGTTTGTCACTGAAATTTTATTTAATAAAGTCGACAAAAACCGTTTAATAATGGTAGCAGTTAGTGCGATTTCAGCTGATATGGTTATCCGCTGGAGTGGGCAAGAATTATTTTTAGCCCATCTTAATTTAGGTCAGGTGGAAAATGTCTATAATTTCATTACTGCAGCTTTGATTGGAATTTTTGCAGCCGTTTTTGCAGTGGCTTTTGTTTATACACTGCGTAAATTATCAGATATATTTGATAATTTAAAGCTGAATATTGTTTTAAAACCTGCTCTAGGTGGACTGTTATTAGGAATGATAGCATTTAAACTACCTGAAATTATGGGTTCAGGTAATCGAATAATTGTTGAGCTATTTAATCAAAGTGAGTATGATCTCAAATTTTTATTTATACTTTTAGTTTTAAAAATTATAGCAACAGCTTTAACCTTAGGTTCTGGTGGCTCAGGAGGTATTTTTTCACCTTCACTTTTAATTGGCAGTTTAACCGGGATTATTATAGGGGGATTATCACATCAAATTTTACCTTTTTTAACTGGTTCTTCTTCTTTATATGCTTTAATTGGGATGGCTGCGGTAATCAGTGCTGTTATTCGTGCACCTTTAACGGCAACCTTTATAATTTTAGAATTTACCCATAATTACAGCCTGACTGTTCCACTGCTAATATCTTCTTTAATTGCCGAGAGAGCAGCCAGCAAAAGCGGTTTGAAGTCTGCTTATTCACCTGATTATTTCGAGCGGCTGTAAATAGTAAAAACTTGACATTTCAGCTATATATGTTTTATAATTAAGTAGATAAATTTATTATTTTATTAATATTTAAATGAGAAAGGAGAGACTTAATATGCAGAAGTATCAGTGCACAGTTTGTATGTACATTTATGATCCAGAAGAAGGAGATCCTGTAGGTGGAATTGAGCCAGGAACATCTTTTGAAGATCTTCCAGATGACTGGACCTGTCCAGAATGTGGTGTGGGTAAAGATATGTTCGAACCATATGATGGCTAATATTACTTATATTTAAATATTTTTCAAAAGCTGGGGGCTTATCCCCAGTTTTTATTTTACAATCAATTTTAATTATAGTATAATTACTTCGAATAGAAATAAGGACGGTTAATTATGAATTTAAAGAAAAAGAATTTAACACCAGCTCAATATTTAGTGAGCGGCTATTTTGTAATTATTATGCTAGGATCGCTGCTTTTAATGCTGCCAGCTGCAACAAATGACGGTCAGGGTTTAGGGGCTATAGATGCGGTTTTTACTGCTACTTCAGCTACCTGTGTAACCGGTCTAATTGTAGTAAATACAAAGGAAGCCTTTACTATTTTCGGCTCAACTGTAATTATGCTTTTAATCCAGATTGGTGGACTCGGGATTATGTCGATGTGATGGCTATAAAAAGGGGAGAAAATTTAAATGTTTCTCCTGGAGCTGGTGACAAAGTTCTTGAAGGAGATAGATTAGTAGTAATAGGTAAAAACGAGAGTTTAGAGTCTTTAAAAGATTATGATGATAAAAAACAATAAAGCTAATTATTTTTAAGTATATTTAGGAGTGAAATAATGAGTGAAAATAAGTATTATAATATAATAACTTACGGCTGCCAAATGAACGAACATGATTCAGAAAGGCTGGCCGGTATGCTGGAGGAAATGGGATATCAGCATACAGATGAACTAGAAAAGGCAGATATAATTTTGTTAAACACCTGTATTATAAGAGAGAATGCAGAGCTTAAAGTATTTGGGAAATTAGGTGAATTAAAAAGATATAAAAGAGAAAATCCTGATCTAATAATCGGTATTGGCGGCTGTATGATGCAGCAGGATGAACCAGTTGATGAAGTTTATAAAAAGTACAGACATGTTGATTTAATTTTTGGTACCCATAATATTCATCATTTACCTAATTTGATAGAAAAAATTGAAGAGACCAAAGATAGAGTTGTTGAAGTTTGGGATGAAGAGGAAGGCTTAATTCCTGATCTCCCATCACAGCGTGAATCAGAACATTCAGCCTGGATTTCAATTATTCAGGGTTGTGATAATTTCTGTACTTATTGTATAGTTCCCTATGTAAGAGGTAGAGAGCGCAGTCGACCTGTCACTTCTATTGTAGAAGAAGCCGCAAGACTGGCAGCAGATGGGGTTAAAGAAATAACACTTTTAGGACAGAATGTTAATTCATACGGTAATGATTTGGAAAAAAAGAGTACCTTTTCAAGACTGTTGGAAGAATTAAACGAAGTTGATAATCTTAAAAGAATTCGATTTATGACCTCACATCCAAGAGATTTTTCTGATGAGCTATTAGAAAAAATTAAAAATCTAGATAAAGTAGCAAACCATATTCACTTACCTGTACAATCAGGGAGCAACAAAGTATTAAAAGAAATGAACCGTGGTTATACCCGTGAATATTATATTGATCGAGTTAAAAATATACAGGCAGAAATCCCTGGAGCTTCAGTTTCAACAGATTTTATAGTGGGTTTTCCCGGTGAAAGCGAAGAAGATTTTAAAAAAACCATTGAGCTGGTTAAAGAACTTAAATTCGATATGGCTTATACATTTATTTATTCTCCCCGCAGTGGTACACCGGCTGCCCGCAGAGATGATAAGATAGAGGATAAAGTTAAAAAAGAGCGTTTAAATCGATTAATGGAATTACAGAACAGAATTAGTTATGAAAAAAATCAAAAACTAATCGGAACTACTCAAGAAATATTAGTCATCGGCCCCAGCAATAATGACCCTGAAGTTTATGAAGGTAGAACCTCAACAAATAAAATTTGTTTTATCGATAAGCGTGAGGATTTGGTGGGAAAATTAGTAGAAGTTAAAGTGAAATCTGCTAAAAGTTGGACTTTAGAAGGTAGTTTAATTGAATAAAATTTATTGACAGTTGAGATAAAATTTATTCTTAACAGCTGTAGAAGAAATAATTTTGATAGAAACCTGGAGGATAATTAAATAGATCTTTCAGGTTTTATCTTATTTATTTCAGTTTAAATAGATGAAAATTAATACTTAAAAATCATTAGATTTGGAGGGATAAATTTGGCAGAGTTGACACCAATGATGAGGCAGTATCATGATTTAAAAAACAAATATCAGGATGCAGTGCTATTTTTTAGGCTTGGAGATTTTTATGAAATGTTTGGTGAAGATGCAAAAAGAGCTGCTAAAATACTGGATATTGCATTAACTTCTCGGAATAAAGGTGGAGGAGAAAAGATTCCAATGGCAGGAGTTCCCTATCATTCTGCCGCTTCATATATAGAAAAATTAATTAAAAAGGGAATCAAAGTTGCAATTTGTGAACAACTAGAAGATCCATCAGAAAGCAGTGGAATTGTAGAAAGGGATGTTATTCGTGTTGTAACTCCCGGAACTGTCATTGAAAATGAAATTTTATCAGAAAATGAAAACAATTATTTAGCAGCAGTTTTTAAATACGGTGATTATTATGGTTTCTCTTATACAGATATTTCAACCGGAGAATTTTATTTAACAGAATTTTCGGCTGAAAAGACAAATAAATTAAAAGATGAGATCAATAGAATTTCACCTCGCGAGCTGCTTTTAGATGAACAGACAGCTTCTTCAAAATTAATAAATGAACTGCACAATCAATATAATTTCACTTTAAATATTTTAGGCCAGAAAAAATTTGAGCGTCTATATCAGGGCTTGTTAGACCATTTTAAGCTAAAATCTCTTGAAGGTTTTGGCTGTGAAGAAATGAAAGCTGCAGTCTATGCAGCCGGACAGGTTTTAAGCTATTTGTCTGAAACTCAAAAAAGGACTATAAATCAAATAACAAACTTAAAAGCATATCATTTAGAAGATTACATGGTCTTAGACTCAGCCAGCAGAAGAAATTTAGAACTTTCTTCTACTATTAGAGATAATCAGCGATCTGGCTCTTTACTTTCGATTTTAGATCAGACCGTTACTTCTATGGGAGCTAGAGAAATTAAAAAATGGATTAATCAGCCTTTAGTTCAAAAAAATGAGATTACAAAAAGACATGATGCTCTTGCAGAAATAATAGATAATTATATGATTCTAGAAAAATTAAGAGCTGAACTATCAGAAATTTATGATTTAGAAAGAATAATGAGTAAAATCACCTACCAATCAGCTAATGCCAGGGATTTGGTTGCTTTAAGAAATTCACTGGCTAAACTGCCGGCTGTTAAGAAACTAATGGTGGAACTTCAAAGTGATTTATTATCCGAAATGCAGGCAGATTTCGATCTTTTAGAGGATATTTATAATTTAATAGATAATTCAATAAAAAATGAACCACCTACAACAATAACTGAAGGTGGTATTATTAAAGATGGTTATGATTCTAAGTTAGATGAATTAAGAAGCTTAGTCAGCAGTGGTAAAGATTGGATCTCAGCTCTGCAGAAAGAAGAAAGAGAAAAAACAGGGATCAATACTCTAAAAGTAGGTTTTAATAAAGTATTTGGTTATTATTTAGAAGTTACTAATTCGCATACTGATAAAGTTCCGGAGCGCTATGAGAGAAAGCAAACCTTAAGCAACAGTGAGCGCTATATTATTCAAGAGTTAAAAGAAAAGGAATCTGAAGTTTTAGGAGCAGAAGAAAAAATAAATGATCTAGAATATAAATTATTTGTAGAAATTAGAGATGAAATAGCAGCTGAGGTAGAAAGAATTAATAAAACTGCTGCAGTTATAGCTAAAATAGATGTCTTATTGTCATTTTCATACTTAGCAATAGAAAATAATTATAATCGACCAAAGATTAATAATGGGGCAGAAATAAAGATTAAAGATGGACGCCATCCTGTTGTCGAAAAAATGTTTGAAGAACAATTTGTGCCAAATGACTGTTATTTAAATCAGAGCGACCAGAGATTTATTATTATCACAGGACCAAATATGTCAGGTAAATCGACTTATATGAGGCAGGTAGCCTTAATAGTTTTAATGGCTCAAATAGGCTCCTATGTTCCTGCAGCTGAAGCGGTAATTGGTTTAACAGATAGAATTTTTACTCGAGTTGGAGCAAGTGATGATTTAACAACAGGTCAGAGTACTTTTATGGTGGAAATGAATGAAGTTGCTAATATAGTTAATAACAGTACTGAAAAAAGCTTAATTATATTGGATGAGGTTGGCCGAGGTACCAGCACTTATGATGGTGTCTCTATTGCCTGGTCTGTCAGTGAATATTTAAACAATCCAGAACGTATTGGTGCTAGAACATTGTTTGCAACACACTATCATGAATTAACCCGCTTAGAAGATGAGTATCAAGGTATAAAAAATTATAATGTATTGGTTGAAGAAGATAGTGATGGGGTACATTTTCTGCACCGTATTGTTCCAGGTAGAGCAAATGATAGCTATGGTATTGAAGTTGCTAGATTGGCAGGCCTGCCTGAGGAAATTATTATCAGTGCTCAAAAAATATTAGAGCGGCTTGAAGAAAATAATAAGATGCCGGTTCGAAAATTGGAAAAAACAATTGCTGATGATAAACATCAACAACTGCCCTTATTTAATACGGAAAAAAGTCCAATTTTAAAAAAAATAGATGAGCAGGATATTTTAGAGATGACACCAATGGATGCTATGAACTTTTTATACAATTTAAAAAAGGACTTAAAAGAAAAGGAGAATTAAAATGGGTGTTATAAAACAGCTTCCTCAAAATGTTGCTAATCAGATTTCAGCAGGAGAGGTTATAGAAAGACCAGCCTCAATTGTTAAGGAATTAATTGAAAATTCTATAGATGCTGGTGCCAAAAATATTGAAATACGAATTGAAGATGGTGGAAGAGAATTAATTAAAGTTAAAGATGACGGACATGGTATTTTAGCAGATGATATCGAATCAGCTTTTAACCGTTATGCTACAAGTAAAATTGAAGATATTGATGATTTATATTCCCTCTATAGTTTAGGCTTTAGAGGCGAGGCTTTAGCCAGTATTGTTTCTGTGGCTGAAATTGAGATGATCAGTCGTCATCAGGATAGTGATCAGGCAGTTAAAATTAAACTCAAGGGTGGAGAAATTATTGACAAAAAGCCTGTTGGCTCAACAATAGGAACAGAAATAACAGTCAGAGATTTATTTTACAACACTCCTGCCCGTTATAAATATTTAAAGACTACAACTACCGAATTTTCTCATATCAGCAAGATTGTAAGTGCTGAAGCAACCGCTAATAGTGATTTGAGCTTTAAACTTTTTCATGATAGCCGGCAAATTCTTTCAACCCCTGGCAATGGTAAGCTTAAGGATACAATATACGCTGTTTTTGGTGGAGATATAGCTGAAAATCTAATTCCAATCGATATTGAAGATAGATACATTAAACTAAGCGGTTATCTCTGCCGACCGGAATTAACCCGCTCCAGCAGAAGCCATGAACTATTTTTTGTTAACGGCAGACCTATTTATAATAATCTAACTGCTAAGGCTGTTGAAACTGCCTATAGCAAATTAATCAACCCAGGTAGAAAACCAATTGTATTTCTATTTATAAAAGTTAATCCAATTTTGGTAGATGTTAATGTCCATCCTGCCAAAAAAGAGGTTAAATTTTCACGCAGTCAAATTATTTTTGATGTTATTAAAAAAGCTGTTAGAAATACTCTCAAAGAAAATGATCCAACAACCAGAATAAAAATAAAAAAAGATCACAGTTTGGAGGCTGATAGAGATCAGACTGAAGAAAATATTGAAAGAGATCAGCTGTTTAATCAAAATAAAAAAAGCAGCTATAATTCAGCTAAGCAAAACAATTATTCTAAAACTGGTTCGTATAAGCAGAGTAAAGATAATTATCAAAAAAATATTAATTATGAAGACGATAAAAGTTATAATCCAGATCTCAAAAGCTCGGAAAACAAAAAAGATTTTAGACAGCTTATTCGAGAAAACGAAAATCAAGAATATTCACTGGAGAATGTTGAAGCAGAAGAAAGCTATTTTAAATTTCTAGGCCAGATTTTTAATAGTTATCTGCTGATTGAAACTGATCAGGGTTTAAAGATTGTTGATCAGCACAATGCTCAAGAGAGAATCTTATATGAGAGATTTTATGCTGAATACAATAAAAAGGACAAAGCTTCACAATCACTGCTGATGCCGGTTAAAATAGAACTTTCAGCTGAAGAAAGAGAAATTGTGCATCAATATGAGGCTGAGATTAAAAAAATTGGAATTGATTTTAGTGATTTTGGTAATAATACTATTTTAATTCAGGAAGTTCCTGTTTTACTGAAAAATATGTCTACTAGAAATATTATTGAAGAGCTGATAGCAGAATTGGCTGAGGCAGGCAAAGCAAAATCTGCAGCTGAAGTTCAAGCAAATATGCTGGAATATTTAGCCTGTCGCTCATCCATTAAGGCTGGTCAACCTCTTACTAAAAATGAGAGCATCCAGCTGATTAAAGATTTATATAAGACTGAAAACCCTTATCGCTGTCCTCACAGCAGACCGGTTATGATTAATATCAGCCGTGAAGAAATAGAAAAAGGACTTGGTAGAAAATGAAAGATATAATTGTTTTGACAGGTGCTACAGCAGTTGGGAAAACTGAGTTATCACTTGATTTAGCTGCACAAATTAATGCAGAGATTATTTCAGTTGATTCTATGCAGATTTATCAGGAAATGAATATTGGTACCGCCAAAGCTTCTGAATCAGAGAGAGCAAAAATAAACCACCATTTAATTGATTTTGTAAGTCCGGAAGCAGATTATTCTGTATCACAATTTCAGGAAGAGTGTGATCGATTAATTTTTGAAATTAAAGCAGAGGGGAAAATGCCTTTGCTTGTAGGTGGTACTCACCTTTATTTGAGAGCTGTTTTAGAGGGTTTTATGCTGCCTGAAATTGAACCAGATTATGAACTGCGTCATAGATTAGAAAAATTAGCTGAGTCTAAAGGAACAGAAGCAGTTCATAAGATTCTAGCCGCAAAAGATGCAGCAGCTGCTAAAAAACTTCATCCTAATGATCTACGTCGGGTAATTAGAGCAATCGAAATTTATAAGCAAACCGGAAAAAGCAAAAGTTTTTATAAAAAGAAACAAAAAGAACGTTCTCCACGCTATTCTGCCTTTAAATTTGCTTTAATTAGAAGTAGAGAAAATTTATATCAAAGAATTAATAAACGGGTTGATTTGATGATGGAGCAGGGACTATTAGATGAAGTTGAAAGTCTTTTAGATAAATATGAATCTCTAAGTGACACTGCTCATCAGGCATTAGGTTATAAAGAATTAATATCACATTTAAAAGGTAAGATTAGTTTAGAAGAAGCAGTGCATGAAATAAAAAAGCGGAGCAGACATTTTGCCAAAAGACAGCTTACCTGGTTAAGAAAAGAAGATGATTTAATAGTTTTTAATATTGAAAAGGAAGATAAAAGTGAAATTTTAAATACAATGATTCAGTTAATAAAAGGAGAAAAAAATTATGAACAAGAATACCAAAAAAGAAAAGAAATTGATTTCTAGTGGAGATGAGTTTGATAAGTTATTAGAAGAAAAAGATGCATTTTTTGTTCTTTTTTCTAACGATGATTGTGGTTACTGTCAGTTAGCAGAGAAAAACATAAATCAGGTTATCGATTCTTTTCCTGAATTAAAGCTCTATCAATTAAAATTAACTGATGCTCCTGAAATATTTAAACGCTATGATATTAATTCTGTTCCAGTCTCTAAAGTTTTTAAAGAGGGTAAAGCTGTTTATACAGGTTTTGGAGTCCGCTCTCCTAATGATATATATTATCAACTTAAATCATATTTTGGTAGTAGTAATTCATATTTTCAAGAATTAGATGAAGAAAATAATTAATAATTTTATTATTTGTACTTCTTTGCAGGAATTTTCTAAATAATATTGAATTTATAAATAGAGAGCTTTAAAAATATAAAAGGGGGCTGCAGAAGAGATGAATAATAATAACATTAATTATCAGGACCACATTTTAAAACATGTTCATGAGAAAGATATTGAAGTCATTGTCTATTTTGTTAATGGTTATCAATTAAAGGGAAAAATTACAGCCTATGATAACTTCACAGTTATTTTGAGAAGTGATGAGCGAGATCAGATGATTTATAAGCATGCTATTTCTACTATTGCTCCGGTTGAAAAAATTAGCGGTCTTCTTGATTTAGGTGAATAACAAAATTATTTTAATTAAGGTATAACAATTTAGTCAAAGAAAGTTGGTTTATTCTTGAAAAATAAGTTTTTGATTTTCTTTACAATTATAATTATTATAACAGTTTTTCCCATCAATACAGCAGCTGAATCAAAGTATAATTGGGAAGAATTAATTGAAACTACTAGAGTTCAGCTTCAACAGGATAAAAGTAACATTATTTTAAATTATACTCTGGCAGTAGCATATGCTAATATAGGAGATATTGAGAATGCATATAAAATTATAGATGTTTTCGGCAGCAGTGTGAGTCGAAAGGAATTTAACGCTGCTGTTTCTCCGTATTTAGAAGATTGGCAAAATTATAGTGATCATGATAATTTGTTGCTGTTAAATTATGCTGCTTTTAAAGAGGTAATAAATAAAAACTATCAATCTGCTGTTTCATTATTTGAATATATTTTTGAAATAGATAGTAATAATTTCTGGGCTTTAAACCATGCAGCTGCTGCTTTGGTAGAAATAAAAGAATATGATAAGGCGCTAGATTATGCTAATCAGGCGCTGTCAATGCAGGAGAATGAGTATTCTCATTTAATTAAAGGCTATGCATTTTACGAAAATGGGAATTATGTTAGAGCAGTTTTAGAAGCAGCTAGTGCTAGAAATTTATTCAAGGCATTGGCAGATGATGAATATCAAGATTTTATAGAATAAAAATCCAGAATATTGTGCTTTGTTCTAAGTGGGAGGAATTTAATGCTATTTGATCAGGATGGTAATTTTAAAATTCAGCAGTTATTTTCTTATCCCAATGATAATTACGAGAGATTAAAAAAAGAAGCCTTAAAATGTAGGCGATGTCAGCTTCGTGAAAATGCTAATGGAGTTGTGATGGGAGAAGGAAATTTAAAAAATAAAATTATGCTAATTGGTGAAGGACCAGGTGCTAACGAAGATCGTTTGGGAAGGCCTTTTGTAGGACGCGCTGGTAAATTGATGGATAAGATTCTTGCCTCTGTCAATTTAAAAAGAAAAGAACTGTATATTACAAATGTTATTAAGTGTAGGCCGTCTGGAAATCGGGCTCCGCGCCAGAATGAGTTTGAAGCCTGTGTATCAATTTTGAGCTCAGAAATTGAATTAATTCAGCCCAAAGTAATTGTTACCCTTGGTTCGACAGCCACTAAATATTTAATTAACCCTGAAGAATCAATTACTAATGTTCGTGGTAAATGGTTTAAAAGGGGAGATTTATACATTCTGCCAACTTTTCATCCTGCTTATTTATTGAGAAACGAAAAGATGAAAAAATACAGCTGGCATGATTTTAAATTAATAAAAAAAGCCGCTGATCGAATAAAAGAATTATCCAACAGCGGAGAATTTTAATTTAAAGATTTGATTATGTTTTTGAAAATAAAAATATAATAAAATATCATTTTATTTAGCTAAGCATTAATTTGCTTAGCTTTTTTTGGTTTTTAGTATAGTTTGGTTTTTATCAAGATAAATGTAGTCAAGCAAATATTATTTTATTTTAATCAAATTTTCTAAAAAGACCAATGACTTTACCGAGAATCATAACATTTTTAGAAATAATTGGTTCATAGGCAGAATTTTGTGGCTGTAATCTAATATGATCTTCTTCTTTAAAAAAGAGCTTTACAGTTGCTTCATCATCTAGAAGAGCAATAACAATATCATTGTTTTGAGCATAACTCTGTTTTTCTGCGATTACATAATCACCATCGTGTATACCGGCTTCAATCATGCTATCACCACTTACTTTAAGCATAAATAAGTCATTATTACCTACCTTTAAATAGCTTAAAGGAAGAGGGAAATAATCCTCAATATTTTCTTCTGCAAGAATAGGAGCTCCTGCAGTTACCTTGCCAACTATCGGAATATTAATTATTTCTTTATCAGTTTTATTTTCTTGATCATTATTATATATAACCTCAATAGCCCTTGGTTTAGAAGGATCCCTGCGTAAGTAATCAAGTTTTTCTAGAGTTTTTAAATGACTGTGAACAGAAGCAGGAGACTTTAATCCAACTGCTTTTCCAATTTCACGCACAGAAGGTGGATATCCTTTAGATTTTATTTCATCTATAATAAATTGTAAAATACTTTGTTGTCTTTTAGATAGATCTTCCATAATGATTCCTCCATTCTTATTTTCTTCTATTATAACATAAATTTTAATAATAGACAAACAATCGTTCAAATAATCCTTGACAATGAACATACGTACTGCTATAATATAAATACAAACAGTTGTTTAGTACAGGTGTTTCATTAAAAATAAATGGGAGGGATTATTTATGAATGGTTTAAATTCTTATATTATAAATTATCAGGGAGTTAAGACAAAAGATAGAGTTGGAAAATCGGTCTTTTTTAAAATTCTAGCAGTTTTAATTGCTATTTTAGTTTTAATCATTATTTTAATATCAGTGTTTTCACTAATTAGTTCTGGTGAAAACAGCAGTAATTTTATTAATCATGAGATAAAAAATGGAGAATCTCTCTGGTCAATCGCCTCACAATATTATAATAAAAGTGATGTTGATTTAAGAAAAGTAATTTATAAAATCAAAAAAATTAATAACATAGATTCAGCTGTAATTAATCCAGGGCGAGAATTAATTATCCCTTTAAATTACTAAATATAAAAATTTATATATTAATGATTGTGAGACAGAAATTTTTTTACTGTTTTGCAATCATTTTTGCTTTTGTTATAATTAAATAATGCTGCAAAATATTTAATACACCAGCCAAACAGAAAGGTTGATAATTATGAAAAAAACTATTATTTATACTCGAGTCAGCACTCAAAAGGAAAGTCAGAGTACAAGTTTAAAAAGACAAAAAGAAGAACTTTTAAGTTATGCTTTGGAAAATGAACTAAAAGTAATAAAGACTGTAGAAGAAAAAGAAAGCGGCTTCAATGAGAGCAGGCCGGGAATTATAGAAGTTTTAAACTTAATTAAAAAGAAAAAAGTTGGAATACTATTGGTTCAGGACAGCAGCCGTTTAGGTCGGGGTAATGCTAAAATGGCTTTAATTCATCAGGTAGAAAAAATGGGAGCTGAAATACATACCTTAGCTGATCAAGGTGCTATTGCCTTAAATGATTTAGAAAAGATGATTTTAGAGATATTGGGAGTAGTTGAAAATTATCAGCAAGAATTAAGAAATCAAAACATAAGTCGGGCCATGAAGAAAAAAATAGCTGAAGATAAATTTAATCCTGCCGCTAATTTAAGTAATATTGATCAGGGAGGCAGAGATCGGAAGGAAGTTCCTTTGGAGGAAATTATTCGATTAAGAAAATTAGATTTAACTTTTAAGGATATAGCTGCAACTCTCAGAGGTTTGGGGTATGATGTTTCTAAATCAACCGTCCATAGAAGATATCAAGAATATAAAAAGAATAATGAAATCGTACTATAATTCTGGATATGTCTATAAGGAAAGGTACTAATAAATTTTTCTTGGCTTAATCATAAATCCTTTTTAATGTAAAGTATTTTACTTTTATTCTTGATAAAAATGCTATACTTAATATTGAGAAATAAAGAATTTTATATAAATGAGTTAGACTATACTTTAATGAGGTGATATAAGATGAATAATAAGATAAATCCTAATAAGATCGCCGTCATTGGAGCTGGAGGAGTTGGTGCAACAACTGCTTATGCTTTAATGGTTCAGGGTGTAGGTTCAGAAATAGTTTTAATTGATCTTGATCAGGATAAGGCTGAGGGAGAAGCAATGGATTTAAGGCATGGTGCTTCCTTTGTAAATCCAGTTGATATTTATGCAGGTGATTATAAGGACTTAGCAGATGCTAAGTTAATAATAATTACAGCTGGTGCAGCGCAAAAACCAGGAGAAACTAGGTTGGACTTAATTAAGAAAAATACTGGTATTTTCAAGAATATTATACCTTCAATTACTAAGTATAATCAGGAAGGAATACTGTTAGTTGTCACTAATCCGGTTGATATTTTAACTTATTTAACTTATAAAATATCAAGATTTCCAGCTAACAGAGTTCTGGGATCAGGAACAGTATTAGACAGTTCTCGCTTTAGATCATTGTTAAGCAAAAACTGTGGAGTTGCTGCAAGTAATGTTCACGGTTATATTATTGGTGAACATGGTGATAGTGAAGTTCCGGTCTGGAGTTTAACCAATATTGCAGGAACTCAAATAGATAATTATTGTCCTATTTGTAAAAAGGGATGTGCAGATAATGATCTTAAAGAAATAAGTGATCAGGTAAAAAATGCTGGTTATGAAATTATTGAGAAAAAGGGATCTACATTTTATGCAGTTGCTTTAGCAGTTTCTAGAATAGCCAGAGCTATTTTAAGAGATGAGAATGCAGTCTTAACAGTTTCATCATTAATGGAAGGTTATTATGGAGTTGAAGATATGAGTTTAAGTTTACCAACTTTAATAAATTCTAATGGAATTAAAAAAGTTTTAGAACTGCCGCTGTCCGAAGATGAAGAAAAAGCTTTTAAAGAATCAGCAGAGCATTTGAAAGAAAACATTAAAGAAATCAACATTTAAATTTTAGCACAGATAAATTTTTAGTACCGAGTACTTATTAAAAATTATAAGTACTCGGTATTTAATTTTTTGAAATCCCAATATCTTAAGTTAACTTAAGATATGAGATATAAAAAGAATAAATTTAGGATAGCTAATTTAAAGTAAATAAGATAAATATAATTAGACACTTAATAACACTTAATAAAACTTCGTAAAATAATAATTTTACGAAGTTTTTACTTAAAAAGTTAGTTTTCACTGAAATGAGTTAAAATCAGCAAATTTTATCTTTTAGGAGCACTTTTGATAAAGCCTCATAAATTAAAAAGCTGATCAAATCCCCATCTTAGCGAAAACTTTTTACTTCTAGAGCCTCTGCTTTTATTTCATTTTATTTAAAATTGCAGCTGAGCTAACTTTTAACTCTTCTAATAAATATACTTAAATTATTATTCTCTATAAACTGCAGCGACTTCTCCGTAATAAAATGTGTGCATGTCTTTATCAGGATACATCTTTTCTAAAACATCTTGATCCAAGTTTTCTTTTAACATATCCTGCTGATATTTAATTTTACAGATAAAGTGCAGATCGTTTCCTTTGATGATTGGAACTTCAGATTCTTCAACCTCTGCTAGTTCTAGATTCAACTCTTCAATTTTATTATAGTCTCTGCCGGACTTAGTTCCACAAAACTGAAGTTCTTTTTTCAGCTGACCATTTAGTGGTACACTGACTGTGAAATATTTGCTGTTTTCGATTAGCTTATGTGTATGGCGTGATTTTCTAACAGGTGCCATTAAAATATTTTTGTTCCAGATAAAACCAGCAGTTCCCCAGCCCATTGTCATTGTATTTATTTCTCCATTATTTTTAGTTGTTAAAAATACTCCTTTGGGCAGTACTTCATTATAATTATTTAAAACTTGATTAAAATCTACTTTTTCCATTTATTAACACCTCTATTTAAATTTTTATTTTATTAAATTTAATATAAAAAAGCTGAATATCACTATCAAGAAATATTCAGCCTTATTAAAATTCATTATTGTTTTATAGTTTCAATGATTCATCATAAATAGTATAATGAAATTCATATTTTAGTTATTTTAAATTGCCATTCTCGTGTAAATCTTTGATTTGAACTACATCTTTATCTCCGCGTCCAGAAAGATTAATAATTACAATTTGATCTTTATCTAATTCGGCAGCTACTTTCATTCCACCTGCTACAGCATGAGCACTTTCTAAGGCGGGAATAATTCCTTCTTTTTCTGATAATAAATGGAAAGCATCCAGAGCTTCCTGGTCATTTGCTGTTGTGTAATTAGCTCTACCTGAATTTTTAAGATAACTATGTTCTGGACCAACTCCAGGATAATCTAGACCGGCAGCTATAGAATGAGTATGAGAAACAACATCACCATCATCATATAAGACATAACTTTTAAAACCGTGAAGTTCGCCTGGTTTACCATAGGTTAATGGTGCTGCATTTTCTCCAGGCTTAGCACCTTTACCGCCCGGCTCAATACCTAGAATATTTACTTCTTCATCATCAACAAAAGGAGCAAATAGCCCAATTGCATTACTTCCTCCACCTACACAGGCAACTATATAATCAGGTAACTTATCTTCTTTTTCAAGAATTTGTTTTCTAGCTTCTTTACCTATAATTGACTGAAATTCTTTGACCATAGTTGGATAAGGATCTGGTCCAACTGCAGAACCCAGCATATAGAAAGTATCATCAGCGTTTTCAACAAAATCTTTTAATGCTTCATCAACTGCATCTTTCAATGTTGCATCTCCAGCTGTTACTGGACGTACTTCAGCTCCTAAAAGTTTCATTCTAAAGACATTTAATTCCTGGCGTTTAATGTCAACTTCTCCCATATAGACAATACAATCCATATCAAACAAAGCACAGGCTGTTGCAGTTGCTACACCATGCTGTCCGGCACCAGTTTCGGCAATAATTCTTTTTTTACCCATCTTACGAGCGAGTAAAGCCTGACCAATACAGTTGTTAATTTTATGAGCCCCAGTGTGGTTTAAATCCTCTCTTTTTAAATATATTTTTGCACCTCCAACTTCTTCAGTTAGACTCTTAGCAAAATATAAGGGACTGGGTCTACCAACATAGTCTTTAAATAGATAAGCTAGTTCATCTCTAAATTCTTTTTCATCTTTAATTTCAAAAAAAGCTTCTTTTAAATCTTTTAAAACCTCTGATAACTCAGGTGGAACTATACTACCTCCAAAATCACCAAAAAACCCATCTCTCTTCTCATCTCGACTCTTCTTATTCATTCTCTCAGCCTCCATCTCAAATTTTTAGAATTTAATAAAAGTTTAGCAGAAATACTGCCGGCTGTCAACTTAAGAAAAGATTTTAAATTCAAAAAGCTACCTCTCTAGTCTCATTGATAGTTAACATTCGATCCCAGATCATAAGTTCATCCATACTGATGAGATCCCTGATCAATCAAATTTCCATCTAAAGGGTAATAAGCATAAATTTTTTTCTTCAGTTCACGATCTTGAAATATATTTATTATTTTTGATAAAAAAGCGCCATTTTTTATCTTTATATTCTTCAGCATAGTCAATATTTATTCTGGGAGAGTTTTCAATCTCAAATTCTTCTGTTTCAGTATCAATTATATATAGGAAATCACTTTCAATTAAATTACAGCCATTTAAATTCTTATTAATTTTGAGGGCTTGAGATAATTTTCCCGGTCCATTTGTTAAATTTTCAATTTTGCTGCTTTTAATCTGCCGATTTTCTTTAATATAATTTAGTCCTTTTAGAGGCTCAACTGCTCTGATTAAAACCGCATGAGGGTTATTTTCAGCTGCTGTTACCACATTTAAACAGTAATACATTCCGTAAATCAAATAAATATAGGAATGGCCCCCTTTTTTAAACATAGGAGCTGTGCGTTTGGTTTTCTTATTATTGTGAGCATGAGAAGCTTTGTCCTCTGCTCCACAGTAGGCTTCAGTTTCCACAATTTTAACCTTTATAGTTTTATCATTATATTTTCTAACAATTACTTTGCCCAGCAGATCTTTTGCTGCCTGTACTGCATCTTTTTGATAAAATCCCTGTTTTAAACGCAAAATATCACCCCTATTTCTGTATAAATAATTTTATTAAGCAATTATTTATAGAAATGAAGTTAAAATTTTTATTATATTTTATAACTCTTAAACTGAAACTTTCCCCTTAATTGTGGGATGAGGATCATAACCAATCAGTTCTATATCTTCAAAGTCAATCTCAAAAATATCATCAGTATCTTTATTAATTTTAATCTTTGGTAAAGGTCTTGGTTCCCGACTCAGCTGTTTTTTAATTTGATCAAAATGGTTTTGATAAATATGTACATCACCACCAGTCCAGACAAAATCACCTAGTTCTAGATCGACAACATGTGCAATCATATGAGTTAATAAGCTGTAGCTGGCAATATTGAAAGGAACTCCTAAAAAGGTATCACAGGACCTCTGATATAATTGACAGGATAACTTACCCTCTGCTACATAAAATTGAAATAAGAGATGACAGGGAGGGAGGGCCATCTTATCTAGATCACCAACATTCCAGGCATTTACTATTAATCTTCTGGAATAAGGATTTTCTTTAATCTGTTCAATTACCTCAGAAATTTGATCTATTGTGCCATCTCTGCCTTCCCAACTGCGCCACTGATGACCGTATACATTACCTAAATCACCATTTTCATCAGCCCATTCATCCCAGATATGAACATCATTATCATTCAAATATTGAATATTAGTATCTCCCTTTAAAAACCAAAGCAGTTCGTGGACAACAGCTTTCCAGTAAATTTTTTTAGTTGTCATTAAAGGAAAACCCTGCTGCAGATCAAACCTTAACTGATGACCGAAAATACTTCTTGTACCTGTACCTGTCCGATCTGGTTTATCTACTCCATTATCTAAAATATGCTGACACATTTCAAGATATTGTTTCATTTAAATCACTCCTGGAAATTTTATTTTTTCGCTTATAAATCTGATATGAATATAAATATGGATTATTTTTATCTGTCTTACCTTTTTCCTCTGATACTTTTTCCCAATTTTGCCAATTAATATCTGGAAAATAAGTGTCTCCAAAAAATTCATTCTCGATCATTGTTAAATATAACTTATTACTATAGGGTAAAAAGAGTTTGTAAATTTCTTCTCCGCCTATAATAAACGCCTCTTTTTCTTTTTTGTTTAAAAATTTCTTTAATATTTCTATTGCTGAATGAACGATTAAACATCCCTCAGCAGAATAATCTTTATTTTTTGTCATAATTATATTGGTTCGACCAGGTAATGGTTGGGCCAGAGACTCGAACGTTTTTCTGCCCATTATTATTGGTGATCCCATAGTAATCTGTTTAAAATGCTGTAAATCTGACGGTAACCTCCAGGGCATATCTCCCTGATTACCAATTAATTGATTTTCATCCATTGCTGCGATAATTGATAAACTCATTCCTACACCTCATTTAGCTTAATTAAAAATAACTCTATTTATACTTTATCATAAGTTTTCTCATTTTAAAATATTAAACCTAATTTAGAGTGATATTCATTTAATCAGCCCAGTCTTGAACCAAGTTTAACTTCCTGTTCAGGCTCAATTAAAACTACTCCTTTTTCACTGTAAATACCTAAAACCAATACCTCTGACATAAAATCAGCAATTTGTTTAGGTGGAAAGTTAATAACTGCAAGAACCTGTTTTCCAATTAAATCTTTTGTTCTATATAAATCAGTAATTTGAGCACTTGATTTTTTTTGGCCAATATCCTCACCGAAATCAAGCCTAAGTTTGTAAGCGGAGTCATTAGCTTTTTCAAAGTTTTCTGCTTCAATAATTTTTCCCACTCTAATATCTAATTTCATAAAATCTTTAAATTCTGCCATTAAAATAAACCCTCCCTTAATCTTAATAGAATAGTTAGAAGTCATTTAAGGGCTGTATATATACAGCCCTTAAGTAGATAATATTATTGAATTTTATTAATTTAGATTGTGTGTTTGCCTCTATCCCAATCCATATGTGTCTTAATTAATCTAAATTCTCGATTATCTTTATTGTAGCTTAAAAAATAATCATTATTTAATTTAATTCCTAATAAGCCTTTGTACCGATGGCCGTCAAGGTTGTTATCTACTTTAGCTTGTTTTATAGAATCACAACCAGTTACAACACCGATCGGATAACCGTCTTCTTCAATTAAAGCGTCAATTCCTAATGGACATTCTTGATCAGTATCATAATCAACCATATACTCTTCTTCTACATATTTTTCTGGTAATTGAATCCAGGTGATTTGTTTTTTCTCATTTTTAATATAATTTAGATACTGGTTTTTTATCTCTATTAGTTCATCTATGACCAACCATTCTCCAGCAGCATCAAAATCTCTTTCAGTTTTTTTAAAATAATTATCGGAAGGTACTTCAATTTTCTTTTGAGAATTTTCTTCTAGATCTTTTTTGTTTAATACCTGACAATTGTTATCCAACTCAAAGAAACTAATAATATTCATAAAAACACTCCTTTCATTTAATTGTCTTAGTATATATATTAGATGAATAATGAAAATATCCTGCATGCTTCTTTATTATAAATATCACAGTATTTAATTATCTTTTAATTAATATACCCTTTTAAGATATTCCATTCTGGAACTCATATTTTTAAGCAGCAGATCGACTAATGTTAAGGCAGCCATGGCTTCTACCACAACAACAGCTCTGGGTACAATGACTGGATCATGCCTCCCCTTAATACTAAGTTCAATATTTTCTCCTGATTTGTTAACTGCCTGCTGTGTCTTTTCTATAGAGGGAGTTGGCTTAACTGCAGCTTTTAATAAAATATCACTGCCTTCGGTAATCCCACCTAAAGTTCCACCAGCATTATTTGTTAGTTTATTAATTCCCCCTGCTTGATACCTATAAAAATCATTATGCTCATAACCTGTCATTTCAGCAGCATCAAAGCCGCTGCCTATTTCTACTCCCTTAACCGCTCCGATAGACATAACCGCTCTTGCTAATAGGGCATCACATTTATCAAATACCGGATCACCCAAGCCGCTGGGTATGTTTTTAACAATACACTCAATTGTTCCACCTGAGGAATTATTTTTTTCAATCAGCTCATTTAAATAGTCTTCAGCTTTCTTAACTGCATCAGAATCAGGCATATATAGAAAGTTATCCATAATATAATCTTCATTAAAATTTTTAGGATCAGCTTTAACCGGGCCGATTGAAGCAGTATAAGCTAATATTTTAACATCTAAAGCTGCTAATACTTTCTTTGCAACAGCACCGGCAGCTGCTCTAGCAGCAGTTTCTCTGCCGGAAGCACGTCCACTACCTCTGTGATCTCTAAAGCCGTATTTTAAGTCGTAACTCAAATCAGATTGGGCAGGGCGATAAATATCTTTAAGGGCTGAGTAATCCTTAGATTTTTGATTTTTATTAAAAATAATTAAAGAAATAGGTGTTCCTGTTGTTTTTCCTTCAAATATTCCTGATAAAATTTCAACTTTATCTCCCTCTTTTCTGGGAGTTGCAAAGGGAGACTGGCCCGGTTTCCTTCTATCTAAATCTCTTTGAATATCCGCTGCAGAAATTTCAAGTCCGGCTGGACAACCATCTATTACAACTCCCAGAGCTTTACCATGTGACTCACCCCAGGTTGAAATTTTAAACATATCTCCTAATATTGAACCAGACATTTTTAACCACCTCATTTTTCCTCTTTTCTGGAATATATTCTAAATAAAATAGTTGCATTAAGTTACTTTAAACCCATGCTCTTTTTGACTTCATTCATTGTATTTTCTGCAGTTTCGGCTGCCCTTTCTTTTCCATCATTTAATATCTGATCTAAATAAGAATTATCATTGATTATTCTATTATATTTTTGCTGAATAGGTTTTAAAGTTTCAATAACAACTTCTGCTAGTTCTTTTTTTAATTTTCCATATTTACCATCAGAAAAATGTTCTTCAATTTCTTTACGGCTTTGTTTGGTTAATGCTTGATAAAGAGTTAACATATTTTTAATACCGGGAGATGCATGTTCAAATCTAGTTTCACGGTTGGAGTCAGTAGTTGCACTCATTATAGTATCTCTGATCTCATCAGGTGAATCAAGTAGACCAACAGCATGTTTATTTTTCATTTCATCAGCACTCTTACTCATTTTAGCTTCTGGATCATCAAAGCCCATTATTCTGGCTCCGCTTTTTCGAATTAATTCTTCTGGTATTTTAAGAACATTACCGTATAAATTATTAAATCGTTGGGCAATATCCCTTGTAATTTCTATATGCTGTTTTTGATCTTCACCTACAGGGACTAAATCTGTTTTATAAAGCAAAATATCTGAGGCCATCAATACTGGATAATCAAATAAGCCGGTTCCAACTGAATTAAGTTTTTTAGATTTGGATTTAAACTGAGTCATTCTTTCTAACCAGCCAATAGGAGTTACACAATTTAAAAGCCAGGTTAATTCGCTGTGCTGTGGGATATCAGATTGAATAAATATTGTAGACTTATCTGGATCAATTCCACAGGCAAGGTATAAGGCGGCAACTTCTCTAACTTTTTTTCTCAGATACTGTGGTTCAATACTTTCCGGAATTGTAAGTGCATGCAGATCGACAATACAAAAAATGTTATCATATTTACTCTGGTTTTCTACCCATAAACTTAAGGCTCCAATATAATTTCCAATATGCAGTTGACCTGTTGGCTGAACACCAGAGAAAACTCGCTTCTTATTATTCATTTAATTAAACCTCCAAAATATTATGATAGAATTTATCAAAATTTCTTTAATTCTAGTTTAGTATAGTTAACTTAACTAAATTATACATGAAACTGACTTAAATATAAATTATATTGATAATAGAGTAGGACCAGCCTTTCAGCTGGGACCCCTCGTCAAACTGCACGTACGGTTCTCCCGTATACAGCTTTCCGTCAGTCGTTGCCCGTCTCAAGGAATAAGTCTTCGTCACTGTGTTACCACAGCTGTATATTTTAGTCCTCTAGGACAATCTAGTAAGTAGTGAAACGAGTCCCTTCTTCCTGAAAAAGGAATTGGGGATTCTTTTGTTTTGATTCATAACTGCTTTCTTTTTCTCTATATATGACCTTAACCACATTCGTATCCATTCATCCAAACTCCGGAAAAGAATTTTCACATCCTGTATTATCTTCAACTTCGACTGCGCTGGCTGTCCTTTGCTAAACTGGCTTTATCCTCCTGCAGGTCACCCTGTTATCTAAGGACCAGTCATCATAGCTACTATTGACGCCATCTGAACATGGTTGTTATGCCGGCATTGAGCTTTTTCGATTTTTTGGCGAATCGCCATTTACAGATGCCACCTCTGGTTCACATAATGTTTTGGACTAACAGCACGTCTCAGACTCTTCAGATTTCACCTCACGGTGAACACCCTGTCATTGTTGACTTTTACATGATACATGCCACAACATAGATAGGACTTTCACCTACTATCAGAATAATTTACGGAGCACACAAAAAATAAACAGTGCTAAATTTTCAGCACTGCATTTTTTAATCTTAAATATCAATCAGTTGATAAAAGCTTGATTTCTTTTTCTCCCATAATACCATCGGGTTTATAGATCATAACTATTATTAAAAATACTGCCAGCAGTACCTGAGTTAAACCAAACATTCTTGGTATTTCAAATCCAAAAAGGTTTATTCCCTCCTACAGAGGCTGAAGAATTTCTAGGATTGCAGTTATGATAGCTGCTCCAAGTATGGAGCCACTTATACTTGAGACTCCACCAATAACAAGCATCATAATAATTTGGAAAACAACAAGCAGATCAAAAGAAGAAGGACTTATTGTAAGAATCAGGTGGGTCCAGAGTGCTCCACCAACCCCGGTGAAAAAACTGCTTATCATAAAGGCATAAGCCTTGTATTTAGCACTGTTGACTCCCATAGCCTCTGCCAATCCCTGATCTTTACCAATAGCTTTAATTGCTCTACCAAATCTAGCAGTAAGCAGGGTCCAAATTAGATAAATCAAGAAAATAGCTATCCCAAAAATCCACCAAATATTTGTATAAGGAGGTGCTCCTCTAAGGCCGGTTGCACCATTAGTTATTGGTCTAACATTTTCGGCAATATTAATCATAATTATATTTATTCCGAGTGAGGCAAGAATAAAGTAATGACCTTTTAATCTAAAAGCAGGTAAAAGTATAGTTAAACCAACAATCATTGCAACAATTCCTGCTAAAATAATTGAAAATATAAAAGGAACCTGTGCCTGTTCTAACCAGAGCGGGAGACTTAGAGTATTAGCTTTAAATTCTACTGGTAGAGTTAATAAAGCAGTGGTGTATCCACCAGCAAGCATTAAACCTCCATGTCCTAATGAAAATATATTTGCATAACCATTTGTTATATTTAAACTAAGAGTTAAAATAACATTAATCCCGAATAAAAGCAAAATTCTATAATAATATCCGCTCAACGAATTTGATAAGATGAAAAGCAGTATAAAAAAAATAAAAAGAATGACTAATGTATATTTTTTTCTATTTTTAAAAAAATTATCACTGTGATTTTCGGTTAATTTCATAATTATCTACTCCCATTTAATATTAGATCTGAAAAGTCCGGTTGGCTTATAGAACAGAATAATAAATAGAACTATCCAGACAAAAAGCGGACGAAAGCCTGAGTAGACAGATGGTAAAAATGCTACAAATAATACCTGTCCGACTCCTAATAAGAATCCACTTATTGCGGCTCCTGAAATATTACCAATCCCTCCAAGTACTGCAGCGATAAATCCACTGATGCCGGGGTGATAACCCATTGCCGGTCTTACATTTCCATATTGAAGTCCCCAGGCAACACCAGCTACTGCAGCCAGTGCAGAACCAATAACAAAAGTAGCTACTATAATTGAGGTGCTGTTAATCCCCATTGCTTCAGCTGTTTGTTTATTATATGAAACACCTCGCATTGCAATCCCCAATTTAGTATTTTTAATAAAAAAGCTTAAAATTAAAGTTATTATTACTGTAAAAACAAAAATAATTAAATTCAAATCTGTGATTAAAATATCTCCCCAAAAACGAATACCCTGTAAATATTTAGGCATTGGAAACTGCATTGAACGGCTTCCAAATAACATAACAAATAAACTTCTGATGCCGATTGAGGCGGCAAGCGAAGTAATAAATAATGTTATATCTCCAGAACCCTGAACCGGCCGATAGCAGAATCTTTCCAGTAAAACTCCAGCTAAAACTGAAGCAATAATAGCTAAGATAAGTGCTATTGGAAGTGGAAAGCCTAAGCCTGTAATCGCATACATAGCTGTAAAGGCTCCAATCATAAAAACTTCACCATGGGCAAAATTTATTAATCCTAGAACCCCGTATATCATAGTATAGCCAACAGCCAAAAGTGCCAGCATGCTGCCTAAACTTAAAGCATTTAAAACCTGTTGAAAAATATATGTTAAATCCATAAAATACTCCCTTCTCGCTAATCAATATACATTAAGCAATACCCATATATGTTTTTTTAACATAGTCATTTTGTGCTAATATTGAAGCTTTTTCGTCTAATACAAATTTTCCTTTTTCCATAACATAGGCGTGATCTGAAAGATGTAAAGCAAGATTCACATTTTGCTCAATTAGTAAAATAGTTGTGCCCATCTGATTAATTTCTGCTAATCTATTAAAAATTTCTTCGGCTATTATAGGAGCTAATCCTAATGATGGTTCATCCAGTATCAGCAAATCAGGATCCTGCATTAAAGCACGGGCAATTGCGAGCATCTGCTGTTCTCCTCCAGATAGAGAACTTGCTTCCTGATTTTTTCTTTCTTTAAGTCTTGGAAAAAGCTGATAAACCTCTTCTAATCTTTTTGTAAAATCATCTTTGCTGACAGTATAGGCTCCAATTCTAAGGTTCTCATATACATTTAAATTTCCAAAAACTTCTCTTCCTTCTGGTGAATAGCCAATTCCTTTTGCAATAATTTTATAAGTTTCTAAGCTGTTTATGAGTTCATTTTTAAATTTTATTTGACCACTACTGGGTTTAATTAAACCTAGAATGGTTTTGATAGTTGTTGATTTTCCAACTCCATTTGCTCCGACTATAGTTACAATCTGTCCTTCTTTGATTTTAAGTGAGACATTGTGCAAAACCTTAACTTTACCATAGCCTGATTCTATATTCTCTAAAGTTAATAAATTTTTGTTATTTGAATCTTTAGCCATTAGTCTACTCCCTTCTCAAAACTTTCTTAAATCTCTGCTTTTATACCTGATAGCTTTTACCTAAATAAGCTTCAATAACTTTTTTATCAGCTTGAACATTTTCTGGACTTCCTTCTGCAATAATATCTCCATTTTCCATTACTATAATTCTAGAACAGATATTCATAATTACCCTCATATCATGTTCTACAAGAATTGTTGATATCTTTAAATCTTTATTTATCCACTTTATTATCTCAACAAGCTCATCAGTTTCTGAAGGATTCATACCCGCAGTTGGTTCATCCAGCAGTATTAAATCTGGTTTAAGTAAAATTGCTCTAGTAATATCAGCTTTGCGTTGGATTCCAGGTGGAAGATCATCGACTTTATCATTTTTATAATCAAGTATATTAAAATGTTTTAAAGTTTCATTTATTTCTTCTAAATATTTTTTTTCTTTAATCTTAAATTTTTTTGTTCTAAAAATTGTGTCTAAAATATTATAATCATTCCAAATATGAAATGCTAACTGCATATTTTCTAAGACAGTCATCCCTGACATAAGCCTAATATTTTGGAAAGTTCTAGCAATGCCTATATCTGCAACCTGATCTGGTCTTAAATCTGTAATATCGTTGTTCTGGTAAATGATATTACCTGAGCTTACAGCTAAATTTCCACTTATCAGATTGAATGTAGTAGTTTTGCCAGCCCCATTAGGACCAATTAAGCCTAAGAGTTCTCCTTTATTTAGTGTCATTGAAAAATCCTTGACAGCTGTTAAACCACCGAATTTTTTGGTTAGTTTAACTAATTTTAATATTTCTTCACTCATTATAACTCCTTTCTGATAAGTTAAAAGATGAGGTGAACAAAAATTGTTCACCTCAATAATAGTCTTTTACTTTTCAAAGTCTTCTGGCCACATTGTTTTAATAAATACTCTTTCTCCATTTTTAATTTGCTTGATTACAACTGGTTTAGTAGGAGGAAGATTGGGCTCATATTTGATAGGAACGATTAAGTTATTAAATTCATTATTAATTAGTGATTGTTGAACAGCTACTCTTTGTTCTGCTAAATTCATTGACTTCCATTCTTCAGCATCAATTTTTCTAATTGCTTCTAAAATGATCTGGGCTGAATCAAAACCAAGGCCTTCAAAGCCACCCGGTGTATATCCGTGTTCTGCTTCAAATTTTTCAACAAATTCATTTGCTATATCTGTCATTGCTTCTTCGACAGCAAAGTGTGAAGAAATATAAGCTCCTTCTACAGAATCTCCACCAATGTCTATTACTTCATCGAAATCTCCAGCATCCGGATAAATTATTGGTACATTTATACCAAAGCGTCTTGCCTGGTTTGCAATAACGGGAGCATCTTGAGGTAATGGCGGAATAATAAATAAAGCGTCGATATCTTTAAATTGTCTAATTCTTGTCATTTGAGCTGTATAATCCTGGTCACCAGTTTGGTAATTTTCTTCCACAGCGATTGGATTTTCTTTGCCTGTGAATTCTTTAAAAGCTTCAATAAAATGTTCTGCCAGAGTAATACTGTAATCAGCATTTACATCTTTAATAATGGCAATATTATCGAAACCTAAATCTTCAGCAACATATTTTGCCAGTGCTCTTGCCTGAGCATCATCCCCAAAAGGAGTCATAAAAATATAATCTCCCATTTCAGCTATGCTTGGAGTTGTAGCGGTAGGGTCCATCAAAACGGTTTTATTATTTTCAAATATTGGTGCTGCAGCTGATAAATAATTAATATCTACCGGACCAATACCAGCAATTACATTTTCTTCTTCAATTAATCGAATTGCAGCATTAGAAATAACTGTTTGATTACTTTGACCATCAATATTAGTGTAATCGATTTCCTGTCCGTGAATTCCACCTTTTTCATTTGCCATATCAACAGCCAGCTGGGCACCTCTCAATACCATTTCTCCAATTGACCCTAAAATACCAACCATACTCGAAGTACCACCTATTGTTATTGGATCAGCTGCCAGAGTAAATATGGAAAACTGTGCCACTAACAAAAAGGTTATAAATAAAATACTAAATGCTCGCTTCTTCATATGCTTTCCTCCTAATATTTTATCTTACTTAAAATTGGATATTATATTCAGCTAAAGCTTTTTTATCAACACGCATTCTTGCAGTTTTTTCTGGATCTACTACCTGAGATACCTGAAGATCACAAATAACACTCATCAGCATCGCCAATTCGTTATTTTCTAAGTCTAATCTCTGTTTTAGAAATGTGAACATATTGTCAGCTGCTTTTTTGGCTGCTGCATCAAGTGTTGGCCCAGACGCAATTGTATAAAAAGCATCATTTCTTTCTACCATCGGATCGGTAATTTCTTTTCCTTTGATAACATCAACTTTAACAGTTACTTCACCTGCAATTTCTACTCCACTAATAACTACTTCTCCATCCCCCATTGCTGCATGTAGATCTCCCATTGCCAGCATTGCACCAGAAACTTTAACCGGGAAATATAATGTAGAACCTTCTGTGATAACTTTTGTGTCCATATTACCGCCATGAGAGGCGGGGGTTCCACAAGGCACAGCTTCTTCATCTTTGCCCGGTGAACAACCAATTACTCCAATCATAGGATTTAAATCAATTTTTATTTTATCACTGAATACAGCCTTATTTTGTTCAATTGGAATTATTTTTGTTTCTGATTCTTCAATAAAATTATTTAAAAATCCCATTTCTGGTACTGCTACCATGACACCGTGATCATTTAAATCCATCTTTTTTATTTCAACCTTAAGTGTATCACCGGGTTCTGCCCCTTCAATTTCTAGAGGTCCAGTAGCAGGATTAACTGTATCCCAGTCTGTTGTCTCAAATAATACATCCTCTGTTTGGATTTGATTACTGAAGCAGTCTTGAGTTTCAAAGACAACGGTTTCACCAGGTTTGCAGGAAGCTGCAGGTTTATTCTCTGCTGACATGCTGTAAACCACATTTTTGGAACCTATTCGCATAAAAACACCCCCTTTTTTAATGCTTTAGTTATCTAAAGTTGATACATTATACCATATTGAAAAATTAATTGTAAAGATTATGACCTGGGATAATATTTAGAAAATTGAGCAAAAATATGATTGAGATATTCAGCTTTTAATTTCACTAATATTTCTACCTTCTGGATGCCTATGGCAGGGTGATTGACCCTCCTCGGGGCAAGCCCTCAAGGTTTGCAAGCAGACTTTCACTCTATCACAAGATAAGTACCAGCTCTATATTTAGTATAAATGTCCTTCTCATTTTTCATTTTAAACCCTAGCATATAATTTTCAAAATAGTGACTTAAATCAATAAATTTATCTACTTAATACCCTGAGTGGTAACCACAATAATATATCTGTTGTTTTAGTTCTTGTGGAGGAACATTAATAATATAATTATTTTAATAGAAAAAAATACCTGCATAAAAATTAAAAACATTATACATGCATTAGTGTTAAGTGATATTATATAAATAGAAGCTCCTGAGGTAGTATTAAATTTTTTGGACAAGATTGATGAAAATATATCACAGTTAAAAGATTTTCCTTACAAAGGGAAAAAGCCAGACGATGAAAATTTAAATTCTAAAGGATACCAGATACTTGTTATAGGAAGTTATCTTGTGTTTTATGTAATATTTCAAAGAGAAAAAATTGTTGAAATTAAAAGAATCATACGTGGTTTTCCCAATTCAGGAGATTTTTTAATTTTATTAAGCGTACTTTTAAGTCTTGGTTTAACACTTCCATCTAAATTATCAATATGATTTTTAACTTCAGAATAAAATTTAAGCTTCATCAATTTAAGCCTCCTAAAATCTATTCTTTATCTAATAACTCCATTATTTCTTTTTTACTTTACTGCATCTTTAAGATCAAAGTTTTCTTTTCTTTTTGCTATAACCTCTTCCATATGGGCATCTTCTAATTGGTCTTCCAGAAATTCTATTTTTTCTAGTAACATTTCATATTCCTCAATATCCATCATAATATCTTCAATATCATTATTCCTGGTAATAAAAAGCGGGGACTCTTTTGTTTTATCTAACATTTTACTAAAATTACAAACAATTTCAGAAGATGAAACCATGTGCTCTCTATCAATTCTTAAAGTAACCACTATCAAGTTTATGAAGTTTAGGGCGACCGCCATTACCGAACAAATTTGCAATGGAGAGCAGCGGAATCTTTAATCCCATGTTAAATCCCATGTTATATGAAGTCTTGGTTATCAAATTGATCTCTATTACGTGTTATGGTATAATTGATTACGTAAAGAGGTGATACTAATGAAAAAGAAACTGACTTTAAGTATTAATGATGATCTTATTGAATTTGCCCATAATTTTTCAAAAGAAACTCATCAATCTATTTCACATATTGTTGAAGAATATCTTATTGAACTAAAAAAGAACAAGGAACAAAATTTTGAAGAACAAAAATTGCAAAAAAGAATAGAAAAACTTTATGGTGCTTTTGAAAGTAAACCTATTCCTGATAAAAAAGATTTAAGGAGAGCTTTTCATGAAAAAAATTACAATTGATATAAATATTCTCCTTGATTTTTTAAACAAACGTAATAAGCATAAACAAGCTGCTCAAATAATTGAATTGTGTAATGTAAATAAAATTCAGGGATATTTATGTGCTCATGAGATTACAACCTTGGCTTATTTTTTAATGAAAAACTATAATGATTCACAAAAAGTAAAATTTGTATTAAATGAGTTCTTAGACATGTTTAAATTAATTCCTATAACTGAAACTATATTAAGAAGATCTTTAAATTCAGAAATAAATGATTTTGAAGATGCTGTTATAGATGTTAGTTCTTATGAGAATGAAATTGACTATATAATAACCAGAAATCTTGATGATTTTAAAAAAGGTAATGTAAAATCTTTAAGTCCAACGGAATTTTTAGCTATTTTTTCAAAAGACAACTAGGGATTTCATATAACGTTACTGGGATTTAAGAAGTTCGTGAGGTTTAGGGCGACTGCCCTTACCGAACGAATTCGCAATAGAGCGCAGCGGAATCTTCAATCCCATGTTATGTGATCATTGAGCGATTGTCTTTTTATTTTAAAAAAGTCATTATAATAAATTTAAAGCTAAAGAAAATAATTCCTGCAAATTATTAATTTTTTATCTATTTATCATTATATTATGTATTTATTATCATAATTATGATATAATATTGATATAAAATAAGAAAGGTGATGATCTTATGCCAATTATTAGACCCGTTTCTGATTTGCGAAATAATTTTAAAGAAATATCTGATGTTTGTCATGAAAATGGAGAACCTGTCTTTTTAACTAAAAATGGTCGTGGAGATATGGTTGTTATGAGTATTGCTCAATTTGAAAAGCAGCAAGCTCTTTTAGAACTCTATAAAAAATTAGGAGAAGCAGAAAAAGAAAGTGAAAATAATGCTCCTACTACTCCTCATGATGATTTAATGCACCAAATGAGGAAGAAATTAAATGAATAGTAATCAAAAATATGAAGTTATCTATCTTCCAGCTGCCAAAAAGGATCTTAATGAAATTATTTCATATATACAAACAGATGCTTGTTATAGGAAACTATCTTGTGTTTTATGTAGTATTTGAAAATAAAAAAATAGTAGAAATCAGAAGAATTTTACATGGCAAGCGAAAATATAATTTTTTATTATAAAATAATATTTTCAGTGAGCTCAATGTCACATAACGTCCCTGGGGTTTTGAGCTCGTGCCTGATTCCGTCAGGAACTGGCGTAAAGCTTGCTTTTTCATATTCGTGATTGGTTAGCCTGCAAGCTTTATGACAGAAAGCATGACGCCAATCACATGTTATATGATCGTTTGCTTCTTTTGACCTTCTCTTTATATAATTATTTATTCTTTTTCTTTTACCTGCTTTCTTTTTAGTAATACAAATGTTATAATATAGTTGAGGTGATAAACCATGAAAACTATAAAATTAAGAAAAGTTGGTAACAGCTACGGCTTTACTATTCCTAAAGAGCTTAAAGAAAAATATAATCTTAAAGAAGGGGAAGAACTTCATATCATTGAAAATGAAGATGGTTTTACAGTAACCCCTTTTAATCCAGAATTTGAAGAATGGGCTAAAGCTTTTGATAAGACTAACCAAAAATATAAAAATACTCTTAAGGAATTAGCTAAATGAATGATATTAAATTTATACCTAAAGACATAATTCTTTTTTTCCATGAACAACTTGTTAAAATTTATGGTGGTAGTTTTGGTATTAGAGATGAAAATTTATTAGATTCAGCTCTTGAACAGCCTAAAGCAACTTACCAGGGTGAATATTTACACGATTCACTGCTAAAAATGGCAGCAGCTTATTGCTATCATCTCTGTAATAACCATCCATTTATTGATGGAAATAAACGAATTGCTTTTGTAGCTATGGATACTTTTTTACAAAAAAATAATCTAGAAATTACAGCTTCCGAGAAAGATGCCTATAAAATGATGATTCAGGTAGCTTCTGGCCAGTTATCGAAAAAAGAACTAACGTTATTGCTTGAAAATAATACAAATTCAATAGAATGATAAACCTTCTGAGTTCATTAATCAGGAGGTTTTTTGTTTCTCAATCTACTAATCGGCAAATGTCAGATAAAGTCCCTTGGATTTTGCGCTCGTGCCTGATTCCGCAGGAACTGGCGTAAAGCTTGCTTTTTCGTATCAGTAATCAGTTAACCTGCAAGCTTTATGACAGAAGTCATGACGCCAATCCCATGTTATGTGACGTATCATGGTTTTTATCTTAATAAATCGAGTAAATTATAATAATAATATTTTCTATTTCTCTTTTTATTATCTGAAAATATTACCTTCTCTTCCTCAAGAGTATTAAGATATCTTCTACAAGTTGTATCAGGTATCCCTGTTAAAGAACTAATTGTTTTCACATTGAATATCGGCTTTTGAAACATTGCTTTAATTAGATCTACTAGATTAGTACTATTTATTAAATTCATTGCATTTTCTAAATCTAGTTCATACAGATTATCAATTTCTTCAATTAGATCAATATTTTTGAGTACTTGTTTATTTACGCTTTGCAAGAAGAATTTAATCCATTCATCCCAACCATTCCCCTCTTTTCTTGTTCCATTCAGCAATCTATAGTATTTATGTTTATCTTTTTCTAATACTTTACTGATAAATAAATTGGGAGAATTTATGAGATTTACATCATATAAATACAGCGGGATTAATATACGACCAATTCTACCATTACCATCTAAAAATGGATGAATGGTTTCAAATTGAGCATGTATTATTGCTATCCTGACTAAAGATTGTAAATTATCATTGGGATTATTAATATAATTTTCTAGGTTAGACATATAGGAATCGACTAATTGTGGCTGAGGTGGCACAAAAGTAGCTGTTTTTAAAGTACATCCTTCTGGGCCTATGAAATTTTGAATAGAACGATATTCTCCAGGAGCTCTATTTTGACCTATAACACCATTACTCATTAAAATTTCATGTAATTTTTTGAATAGACGTGTTGATATAGGATATTTTTCTAAAGCATTCTCACCATAGTTTAATGCATCATAATAATTCAAAACTTCCTGAGCATCATTGTTTTTTTCATTTTTATCAATATCAAATTCTAAAACTTCATCAAAAGTTACTTGTGTACCTTCGATTTTGCTGGACTGTACAGCTTCCTGTAAACTAAAGGGAGTAATAAGAAAATACTCATTAACTTTAGATTTTTTTAACATAACCTGATATTTACCTACATTTGTACTTGCATTAATTAGTTCATTATAAAATTCCATAGGATTTATTTGTTCTTCTATTGGTAATTCAAATGGTTTAAAAGGTTTCATTTAGATCATCCTCTCTTTTATTTTCATTTTATACATTTTATTATAATATAATTCGCTTTATATTGCAATTATCTTCAAATTATTATTTTATGAAAATAAAAAAGAGTTTATTTGATTTATGATATGTCACATAACGTCCCGCAGGTTTACAAAGTCCATCAACCCTTAGATAGCTCCTATCTTGGGTTGATGGATTTGGGTGCAGCGTAGCGGAACCGTAAACCTTGTTGTTATGTGATGTATGCTGCCAAGTAGAAGAGATTGGGAGGTCCGAGTAGGGACCCGATCTGTTCTGCGCTTTTCCACATAATTATTTCTTTATTTTTTTTATATTTTTTCAAGATTGCAACTCAATTTTATAATAAGTTATAGTCTATTTTTTAAAGCATCAGGCATTACAGAACTCTAGCGAAATAATAGGAAGTTCACAGTCTATTCATCTTCATAACTCAAGTTAATTTCATTCGGAAACAAAATTCTAAGATAGTCTCTTCCAGCATATAGAATACAATATATAGATACATATTCATCATCAGTTCGGTAAAAGATAATATAATTGCCTGACACCAAGTATCTAAAGTCAGTTTTTATATTTACTTTAACTGACAAATCTGCTCCCATCATAGGAAATTCTTTTAATTTCTCATAACTCTCTATTATTTTACTTACCACTTTTATTGCTGCTGCAGGGCTTTCTAACTCTTTTGTAATATAATCTCTAATCTCTATCAAGTCTTCTGTTGCTAAGGGATTAATTCGTAATTTAGGCATTATACACCACTTTACAACTTTTTATCATGCAGCATCCCTGAATGAAATAAAGCTGTGCAAACAATCCTTTAAATTCCCATAAATTTTGGTATTTTCGAA
>NZ_SOEF01000002.1 GCF_004366375.1 Halanaerobium congolense | reverse complement strand
CTACAGAAGGAGTATTTTCTTCTCCTTCTCTTTTTTAAACTAGGTGGTACACAATTCGATTGGTAGGGTGGTACATTTTTCGCTTGACAAAAGCACTCATCCTAATGGATGAGTTTTTTTGTTTTCTATAAAGATTAGAAACTAATATCAGAAATAATATTTTTCGATATTTAATTAAAGAATAAATCAATAAGCAATAGATTTAATAATTATCATTTCTAAGGCGGTATTTTGATCAGGGTAATAGCCTGTTAAAAAATGATAATTAGCCCTTAAAATTTCTTCTAAGATTTTTTCCAATTCTTTTTGAGTAAAATTTCTACTTCTCTGAAGCGCTTTTTTTACCGGATAAGGGTGTTTATTGATTTTTTTAGCAATTTTTCTATTATCATGTGTATATTGACTATAAAATTTCACCTGCATTAAAAGTTCAATTTGATTTTTTAACATTGTCAATAGATATAAAGGATAAACACCTCTATTTAACATCTCTTTTAAAGTTAGCAGAGCCTGGTCTATTCGTTTATCTCCTATTAAATCTAGAAACTTAAATATTTCTTCATCTTCAATAAACTTTTCTCTACTAATTATTTTTTTGATATCATAATATGAAATTTTATCTTTATCTGGATAGCGAGTTACTATCTTTTCAATTTCACTATTTAAAATTTCTAATTTATTACTAAACATATTTTCAAGTATTTTAAGACTCTGCTTATCAATTTTTTTACCGTGTTCTTTAAAACGAGAAACAATCCACTGATCCAAATCACCATAGCGTGGTGTTTCAAATTCCTGATATAAAACATGATTTTTTAAAGTTCTGTAAAACTTTTTTCTTTTATCAATTTTATTAGCAGTTAAAAAAACAAGGGTACTGCTTTGATTAATATTTTTAAAAATATCTAAAAGTTTTTCTTTTTCGCCTTTATTTAAAGAATCTCCCTCTTCAAAGTGAGAAATAATAAATCTTTTTTCTGCTCCGATCGGAGGGGTTTGCACAGCGTTTTTCAATCTTTTTAAATATTCATCTCCTGGGTTTACAGACGAAAGGTTAAAATCTCTAATTGCTTCTGGTATGAATTCAGCAATAAATTCTTCTTTAAATTTATTTCTTAAATATGAATTTTCAGCATAAATATAATATACTTTTTTTAGTTTTTTTTCTTTATTTATAAAAGTTTCTATATCCATTTAATTACACCTCATACTCCGCTTCATTTGTTCTTTTAATCTATTTTAACTGTTCTTCTAATTTATTTTAACATATTTAAGATAAGCTCTCCAGTCTTTAAGCTTCCTTTTTTAATTCATTAATTCACTTAAAAGTATTAATTAAAATATTATCACCATCAGAAATACATTTTATCATCCCCCGCTGATCGGTTCTAAGATAGTTAATTGATTTTTCATTATATTTTGCTATAACTTCAGCTGCTGGATGGCCAAAATTATTTCTACCTACAGAAATAATAACAATTTTAGGGTTAATTTGATCCAAAAATTCACTTCCACTTGAATTCTTACTGCCGTGATGGCCTGCTTTTAAAACATCAACATCTGCCAGCTTATATTTTTGAATTATTTTATTTTCTCCTTCTTTTGATAAGTCCCCTGTAAATAAAAAGCTATTATTTTGATGTGTTAATAAAAAAACTATTGAATTTTCATTCCGATCTTCCTTTAAGTTGTTTAATTCTGGATTTAAAATATCAATTTTACAATCAGCAATTTTAAACATCATCTTAGAATTTAAAAAGTTCAAACTGATTTTCTTTTTCTTTATTTCTGCTTCTAAAGTATTATGAAGTTCTGTTTTTTCTTTAAAAGGAGGAATTAAGACCCGCTTAACTTTTTTCCTTTTAAATAAATGAGGCATACCACCTGCATGATCTGCATCAAAATGACTCAGCATTAAATAATCTATATTTTTTATCCCCTGATTATTTAAAAATGAAATTATATTGTATTCAATACTCCTACCATCATTTCCGGGGGGGCCGGTATCCACCAGCATGACTTCTCCATTAGGAAAATTAATTAAAATTCCATCTCCCTGCCCAACTGCTATAAAATTAACTTCTAGTTTATTAGAACTGGGATTTATAAAAAAAGAAATGATGATTATTATTAAAATAATTGGAATAATTTTTTGCCAAATTAAATATTTTCTTGCCCTAATATAAATATATCTTTTTTGAAAAAGATAAGGCAAAGAAAATAACAACAAATAATAAATAACAATTAAAAATAATCCTGGTTTTGCAATAACTAAAGGCCTTTCCTGAAATACAGTCATCAATTCTAAGCCCTTAAATAAAAAATTAAGTCCAGTTTCTACAATAAATGCAAGTGGCTCAAAAAAACTATAACTAATTAATGATAAAATAGTTAAGCCAAAAATAAATGGTAACAAAATTGTAATATATGGAATCAACCACAAATTTGTAATTAGTGCTAGATAAGCATATTCATTAAAATAATAAGCCGTTACTGCTATTGAAGCAAGCTGTGCTGAAAAAGATACTGCTAAAACAGGAGTTAAAAGCTGACTCAAAAGTGGAGTAATATAAAACAATGCCAAAACTAATAGATATGAAAGCTGTAATGAAACTGTAAATAAAGCTGAAGGATCTAGAATCAAATTTATAATTAAAGTTACAGAAATTATATTTAAAAAATCGCCTTCACGATTAAATTCGGATGAAAAAAGAAAAAGAAGTGCCAGCAGTGCTGCTCGAACAATCGAAACAGATGTCCCAACTAATATAATATAAATTAAAGAAAAAAGGCTGAGCAAATAAAGAGCATTTATCCGTTTAGAAAAAATTTTAAATAAAATTGAAGAGAAACACAAAATAATTATTCCCATATGCAGACCAGAAATAGCTAATATATGACTTGCACCGACTGTTCTGAGCAGATTTTCCTGCTGATAACTTAAATACTCTTTTTCTCCAAGTAAAATTGATTTTATAAAGGCAGCATTATCTTTGCTAAACAAGTTATTAATATTATTTAACATTGATAATTTAAATTGGATTAAGATGTTTTTTATTTGGTTTTTTCTTTGAATTAAATTAATGTTTTTTAAATTCCATCCCTGCAAAAAAATTTTTTTATTTTTTAAATACTGCAGATAATTAAACCCTCCAGGATTTAAAGGAGATGGAGGCAGAGCAGTATCTAGTTCTAGACTAATTAAATCTCCATTATTATAAGCTTTCAACAATTGAGAATGAACTAATATTTTTCCGTATCTTACTTTTTGCCCATTAATTAAATATGGTTTTAAATAAAGCTTATCACTTTCTAAATCACCTAAATCAAAGACAAGCTCAGCTACAATTTGAGCTGAACTCAAATTAGAAAATTTATTTATTGAAAGTTTATGCTGGTATTGATATTCTAAATTAGCAGACAAGAAACTTCCTAAAATAAAAAATAAAATTATTAACAATATATAAATTGATTTTTTTGAGTTATCAAAAATAAAAAATAAATAAAATAGAAAATAAATTAACTCGATTATTAAAATTATTTTTAAGCTTAAAAAATATTTGTTTTTTATCATAAAATAACTGGTAATTATTCCTACTGCTAAAGAAATAGCAATTAAAAACGCTGGTCTTCTAGTTATTTTCATTTTACAGTTATCTCGTTCTCTAAATTTTCCAAAGTTTTTTCACCAATTCCACTTATATTAAGCAGGTCTTCTTTTTTATTAAAAGAATTTTGATTTCTATATTTTATTATTGCTTTAGCTTTGGCAGGACCAATTCCACTAAGTGATTCAAGCAGATCTTGACCAGCTAGATTAATATTTACTAACTCCTTCTCAGCTGACTTAGAATAACTGCTGACAAGCTTTCCTTCCACATTAAAATTACCAGATTCTATAAAATTATGATCAGCAGCCTGATTTGAATTTCTATCCAAAACACTTGGAATTACCACCTTTTGTCCATCAAATATTTTTTCAGCAAGATTAATTTGCTCTAAATCAGCTTTATTTTTTAATCCTCCAGCTGCTTTAATCAAATCAATTAATCTTTCTTTACTTTTCAATTTATAAACACCAGGATTTTTAACCTCTCCACTCAAATGAACTATTATTTCTTGGTTATCATTTTTAATTTCAACTCTATTTGCTTTTTCTGCGGCTTCATTTTTAACTTCTAAAGTGAAATTTGAAGCTGAATTTAAGACTTCATTTTCTTCAATCGCTTGATTATAATAAGCTAAAAATAAAATAAAAACTATAGTGACTAAAATCAAAAGCTGTTTAGTGGAAATTTTTAACATAAAAACACCTCCTAAAATACTATTCGAGATAAATATTATATTTCCTGTAATATTTTAACAATTAATGCAAAAAAATATAGCAGCCAAGCTGCTATTGACGTAAATGATCTTTTATTTTCTTTATAATTAAATCATTTGCTATTTCATTTAAGCCTCCATGAGGAATAATTATATCGGCCTGATATTTACTCGGCTCTACAAATTTTTGATGCATTGGCTTTACTGTTCTTAAATATTGACTTTTAACTGACTCAAATGTCCTATCTCTTTCTTTGATATCTCTGCTTATTCTCCTTAATAATCTAATATCTGCATCAGTATCAACATAAATTTTCAAATCAAAAAGATCCTTTAATTTCTCATAATAAAAAATTAAAATCCCCTCAACTATAATAATTGGTGCTGGTTTTATTTCTTTAGTTTCGACTAAGCGTTCATTAGTTTTATAGGAATATACAGGCCTCTCTACTGCTTTTCCGACCTTTAATTCCTCAAGTTGTTTTATTAATAAATCTGTTTCGAAAGAATCTGGATGATCAAAATTAATTTTATGATCAGCCACTTTAAAATGACTTCTGTCATAATAGTAATAATCATGTTTTAAAATTGTGACCTTATCCTGAAAAGAATCCTTTAAAATTCTGGCAAGTGTAGTTTTACCAGATGCTGTTCCTCCTGCTATTCCTATTAAAAGTGCACTCATATTTAACCCCTTTTATAAATTTTAATCTCATATAAATTAATTATTAAAATCATTTTTTCTCAAATCTGAAAGACAGGTATGACAGATATGCTTTTTTTTATACAGATGTAAATTGTTTTCTGATCCACAAAAAACACATTGATGATTAGAATACTTATTTTTAAAACTAGACTCAGAATCACCATAAATTCTTTTTCTCAAATCTTTAATCATTTCCATTTCAGCATTTATATTTTCTCCCTTGCTTTTCATAAAAAAATTAAATCCTCCCAATTTAAATAAATAATTTCTCAGCAATGTCTAAAATCAAATCTTCCTTTATCTGTTTAGGAAGTAGACTGCTTGTTTTAATAAACGCTGGCAGCTTACTGCTTAGCTTTTTATCTTTTTTTTGATAGTTTTCCCGAACTATCCTTAGTAACTCCTCAAAAGTATAGATTTTATATCTATCAATTTTTAAATAAGCCGCTAGTTCTTCTAATAAACGAATAACAATCACTGTATAATTTGCTTGATAACTTATTTCTAATAAATTAACTAATTTAGGAATTAAATTTTCAAAAAAAGAACGAAAATATGGCTCTTCTGTTAAAGAAAGCTGTTTTAATAATTTTTTAATAACCTTTTCATCCAAATTTAATAAATAATTAACAAAAAAACTCTCATCTTTTTTGATATTTAAATAATATTTTTTTCCTGCTAAACCTTTAAAATATCGCATTGTATCAAAATAACCCATTTTAATATTTTTCCTTGCATTTTTTTGATCAAAATTGAGCATTCTTCCTAGTTCTTGACTGGGGTTAATAAATATTATTTCTTTGTTATCATCAACTCTTTTTTCTATCTCACCTAGACCATAAGTTCTAATTGCAATAATTTTTTTATATCCTTTATTTAAAAGAGTATTTAGTGGTAAATTTTCATAAAAACCACCATCAATTAATATTTTACCGTCTATTCTCTGCATTTTAAAAGCAGGTAGATACGAACTAGCCATTATATAATCAATAACTTTACCCTTTGGAATATCATCAATAAATAGTTCTAAAGGTTTTAAGTCACTTAAAGATAGAGTAACAATCGCAAAATCTATTTCAGAATTTCTTAAACTTTCCTCATCAATGTTATTTTCTAAAATCTCTTTTAAAAAAGAATTATCTAAACCCCTGTTCTGCAGTACTTCTTTGGCCTTTTTAATAAAATAGGATATATTATTCTGATTAATACTTAAATTTAGAAGTTCTGATAAATATTGATCTTCAATATCTAAAACTTTAGATGTGGAAATATTATACCAGTAATCATAAGCAAGATCGAGTTTGTTTTGAACAAACATTGCCCCGTTCATTGCCCCAATAGAAGTACCTGCAACTGCTTCAATTTCAATATTCAATTCTTCTAAAGCTTTAAGAGCACCAATATGATAAGCTCCCTTAGCCCCTCCACCTTCTAAAACTAATCCATACATAAAAATGCACCTCAGTAAAATATAATCAATATTTATGAACAGTAAAATTAAAAACAAAAATAAACTACAGCCCAAAGACTGCAGTCAAAATAGTTGCTTTTGTTTGCTATAATAATTCTAACATTATTATTATTTTTCATCAAGTGAATTTACAGCAGTTTTTAGTCTTTTAATTAACTAAATTAATGTGAAGTGAAACTCAGTTTTTGTTTTGTAAGTTTCTCCAGGTCTTAGAACAGTTGTTGGAAATTCTTTTTGATTTGGAGAATTAGGAAAATGCTGTGTTTCTAGACATAATGCTCCTCTTTTTGGATATTTTTTATCATTTTTGGCCTTTCCGCAAACAGAAATAGCATTACCAGTATAGAATTGTATACCGGGCTCTGTTGTCCATACTTCCATTTGTCTACCCGTCTTAGTTTCTATTACCCGAGCGGCAAGTTCAAAACTATTACCTTTTTTATTTAAAATCCAGTTATGGTCATAACCACCAGTAATCTTTAGCTGTTCGATATTTTCATTAATATCCATAGAAACTTCTTTGATTACACTAAAATCAAAGGGAGTATTTTCAACATCTTTAACTTCACCAGTTGGAATCATCGAATTATTTACTGGAGTAAATTTGTTTGAATTAATATAAACTAAATGATCTTCTATTGTTCCCTGACCATGGCCTTTTAAATTAAAATAGCTGTGTTGGGTTAGATTTATAATTGTTGCTTTATCTGTTTCTGCTTCATATTCTATTCTCAGTTTATTATCATCAGTTAAAGAATAATAAACTGCTGTCTCTAAATTACCAGGGAATCCTCCTTCACCATCTTTACTTAAGTATGTTAGTTTAAGGGCTTTTTCACCATCAATTTTTATTTCTTCTGCTGTCCATAATTTAGAATTAAAACCGCTATTACCTCCATGTAAAGTACAGCTTCCAGAATCAAATTTTTCATTTATTTCTAATTGATATTTTCGATCATCTAGTTCAAATTCACCTTCAGCTATTCTATTTGCATAACGACCTATTATTGCTCCAAAATAATTTTGATCATTAAAATACTGTTCTAATTTATCATAACCTAAAACTACATCATCAAAATTACCATTCCGATCTGGAAGCCAAAGACGAACTATAATACCACCATAATTTGTGATATCAACTTTAACTCCATTATCATTTTCTAGAGTAAATAAATCTGCAGTTCTTCCATCAGGTAGTTCAGAAATTTTTCTTTTAGTAATAGCTATTTCTCCCATCAAATTTCCCCTCTCTTAGAAATTAATAAGATAATTTTTCATCAATTATCTAAACACCTATGAACAGTGTTTTATTATTAATTTTTCAAACTCTGAAGTGGGGCTGGAATTCTTCCACCTCTAGCAATAAAATCAATGCTGGAAAATTCGCTGACCTTCATAATTGGAGCTCGCCCAAATAAGCCTCCATATACAACTTCTTCTCCTACATCCTTACCTGGCACAGGAATAACTCTCACAGCAGTTGTTTTATGATTAACCATACCAATAGCAGCCTCATCAGCAATGATTGCTGAAATAGTAGCTGCAGTTGTTTTACCAGGTAAAGCTATCATATCCAGTCCAACAGAGCAAACAGCAGTCATTGCTTCTAATTTTTCTAAACTCAGGGCTCCCTTCTCTACAGCTTCGATCATTCCTGCATCCTCACTAACAGGTATAAATGCTCCACTTAAGCCTCCCACATGGGAGGAAGCCATTACTCCACCCTTTTTTACTGCATCATTTAATAACGCAAGTGCAGCTGTAGTTCCGTGAGCTCCAGCAACCTCTACACCCATTTCTTCTAAAATACGAGCCACACTATCACCAACTGCAGGGGTAGGAGCTAAAGATAAGTCGACAATACCAGCAGTTACCCCTAACTTTTCTGAAGCTTCTTTAGCAACCAACTGTCCCATTCTTGTAATTTTAAAAGCTGTCTTCTTAATTGTTTCAGCAACCTGATCAAAGGGCTCGCCCTTAACTTTTGTTAAAGCAGCTTTTACTGCACCAGGACCCGAAATACCAACATTAATCATGCATTCACCTTCACCAACGCCATGGAAAGCACCCGCCATAAACGGATTATCTTCAGGAGCATTAGCAAAAACAACTAATTTACTGGCAGCTACTCCTCCATTATCAGCAGTAAGTTCAGCACATTCTTTAACTATCCGACCCATTTGTGCAACAGCATCCATATTTAATCCTGCCCTTGTAGTTCCAATATTAACTGAAGAACAAACTCTTTCGGTTTGAGCTAATGCTTCTGGAATAGAGTTTATAAGTTTTTTATCAGCTGCAGTCATTCCTTTATGTACGAGAGCTGAAAATCCACCTATAAAATCAACCCCCACTTCTTTGGCTGCTTGATCAAGAGTTTTAGCAAATTCTATGTAATCTTTATCCTCACAAGCTGCTGCAATAAGTGAAATTGGGGTGACAGATATTCTTTTATTTATAATCGGAATATCATACTTAATTTCAATTTCTTCAGCAACTTTAACTAAATCACCAGCATAATTAACTATCTTATTATATATTTTTTCTCTTGCTCTTTCCCCATCACCATCTGCACAATCACTTAGTGAAATTCCCATAGTGACAGTCCTTATATCCAATTTTTCTTCTTCCAGCATCCTGATAGTTTCCATTATTTCATATGTATTTAACATTAATCCACTTCCCTTCTAACTCAAAAATTAATATCCAAAGATACCTCTAAATAATAAAGATTAAATTCTATGCATTGAGCGGAATATATCTTCATGCTGTAAGCGAATAGATACTCCTAATTTTTCGCCACTTTCTACTAATTCCTTTTTCAACTCTTCTAAAGAAATCTCAAGTGCTTCCAAACTTACCAACATAGTCATAGTAAAGTAATCATCAAGAACTGTTTGGTTAATATCTAAAATATTAACATTTGCTTCCGCTAACAAAGTGCTTACTTCAGCAATTATTCCTATTCTATCCACACCAATAACAGTAATTATAGCTCTCACAAAAATCTTCCTTTCCATATTATATAATTATTGTAAAACTCTATTACTTTAACTTAGTAAATTATAATTCTTATCATTTATCTTATCACTTATTTTATTTCTTTACAACAAAAGTCTTTTAAAATATAGTGAATAATTGAATTTATGGATCCATCAAAGCTCCAGTTTTTAAAGGAATAATTTAAAAGATAGTGAATATATTATATAAGAGATCAAATAATCTTAATATATATCAAAGGAGTGAAAGGATAATGAAAGTATTATTTATTGGTGGAACCGGAACAATTAGTCAGGCGGTATCAGAGCTTGCAGTAAAAAAGGGTATAGAACTCTATTTATTTAATCGAGGGAACAATAATCATCTGGCACCTAAAAATGCAAAAATAATTGAAGGTAATATTCGCAATCCTAAAGATGCAGCACAAAAATTAAAAGACTATAAATTTGATGTTATTGTGGATTGGGTAGCTTTTGACCCAGAACATGTAAAGAATGATATAGAAATTTTCAGGGATAAAACTGATCAGTATATCTTTATAAGTTCAGCTTCAGCTTATCAAAAACCACAAACCAGCTATCTTATAGATGAATCAACTCCTCTTTCCAATCCTTATTGGGAGTATTCACAGAAAAAAATTGCCTGTGAAAATATTTTGATGGCTGAATATAGAAAAAATGATTTCCCAATTACAATTGTGAGGCCCTCACATACTTATGGAAAGACTTCAATTCCAGCTGCTATTAATAGTTCTAAAGCCCCCTGGACTTTAATTGATAGAATGCGAAAAGGGAAAAAAATACTGGTCCATGGAGATGGCAGCTCACTCTGGACAATGACTCATAATAGTGATTTTGCTAAAGCTTTTATAGGATTAATCGGTAATATACAGGCAGTGGGACATGCTTTTCAAATTACTTCTGATGAAAGTTTAAACTGGAACCAAATTTACAAAGCTTTGGCCGCAGCTGCTGGAGTAGATAATCCTAAACTTGTTCATGTTGCTTCCAGAAAAATTGCTGAGTATAATGACATATATATTGGTAAATTACTTGGTGATAAAGCTGCAAGTGTTGTTTTTGATAATTCTAAGATCAAACGCTTTGTACCTAGTTTTAAGGCGATTGTCCCCTTTGCTGAAGGTGTTAAGGATTCTATAAACTGGTATGATTCTCATCCTGAACTGCAGCGTATCGACCAGGATTGGAATGATTTGATGGATAAAATAATTGAAGAAAATGAAAGTAAATATTCTAATTTGTAAAACAGCTAAAATTTTTATTCCTGACGATAAAAATAATTTTAAGTAAGAAAAAAGCGGACCCCAGGCAGGGACCGTTTTTTTTTGCAAACATTAACATAATAAAAAAAATATCTGCTTTAGTATTATCTAATATTGTTATCAATCTCAATCTCAATCTCATCCTTAATGAACTAAATTTATTTTAACCCATCAAGAAAGTAGGTAACCATAGTGTCAAACCTGGAACAAAAGTTAAAAGCAATACCATAATTACTAACACTATATAAAATGGCATTAGTGATTTTGCAATATCCTCTATTGGAGCATTACCAATCGAACAACCTACAAATAAGGTTGAACCAACCGGTGGAGTTAATAATCCTACTCCAAGATTAAGCATCATTACAACACCAAAAGTAATTGGATTCATGCCTACACTTCTTACAACCGGTAGTAAAATTGGAGTTGCAATTAAAATAAGTGGAGCCATATCCATAATAGTTCCCAAAAATAAAAGGATCAGATTGACAATTAATAAGATAATAATTGGATTATCTGATAGATGAAGTAAAGAATCTGTTATCATCTTAGGAACCTGCAAATACGACATCATCCAGGCAAAAGCACTGGAAGTTGCAATAATTGCCACTACCATTGCTAAAGTACTTAATGAACTTCTTAAAATATCAACAAATTTACTTATTGGTATATCTCTATAAACAAAGAAGGTAATTATAAAAGCATATACTGCTGCAATAGCAGCTGATTCGGTAGCTGTAAATACTCCAGTGGTAACTCCACCAATAATTATAACTGCTGTTAAAAGCCCAAGCATGCTATCTCTAGTAATTCTTAATGCTTCCTTAAAAGATACTTTTTCTTCTCTTGGATAGTCCCTTTTAACTGCTATAGCATAACTTAAGATCATCAAAGCTATACCCAAAAGAACTCCCGGTACAATACCACCAAGAAATAACTTAGCAACTGAAATTCCGCCTCCAGCAGCCAATGAATAAATAATCATATTATGACTTGGAGGGATAATAATTCCCTGAACTGAAGAAGTAATTGTTACATTGATAGAATAATCTTTATCATAGCCCTTCTTCTCCATCATTGGAATCATAATTGAACCAATTGATGAAACATCAGCTACAGAAGAACCAGAGATTCCGCCAAAAAACATACTGGCCAAAATATTAACCATGGCTAATCCACCACGCATCCAGCCAATAATTACATTAGAAAATTTAATTAATCGATCAGAAATTCCACCCTGCCCCATAATTTCTCCAGCTATAATAAAAAATGGAATTGCCATCAATGAAAAAGAATTAATGCCCTTTACCATCTGCTGCATAACCACCATTGGCGGTAAACCCACATAAAAGGCTGTAAACATTGTTGAAAGGCCTAAACTAAAAGCAATGGGGATTCGAATAAATAACATAAATAAAAATGAACCTAATAATATATATACTGCTGGATCCACTATTCTTCCCCCTTTACTTCTTTTTGTTTTATTGTTTCAGATTGAATAGTGAAGTGTTCTTCTCGTAAAACACCAAAAAACTTAGCTATAGAATAAATTATAATTAAAATACCTGCAAGTGGTAACATAATAAATAAAAGACCCCTGGTCCATTGAGTTGCTGGTAAAACTGTAGCTTTAGTAGCATTATACAGATCCCAGCCGTATTTTAACATAAACCCCCCAAACACACCTACTAAAATATCCTCAATTTTATAAATGTATTTTTGATAGTTTTCTGGAAAAAGACTCATAAAAAATTCAATACTCAAATGAACAGAATTTTTAACTCCTAGAGCCATCCCTAAAAAGCCAAACCAGATCATCATTAATAGTGCAACCTCATCTGACCAGCGAAAAGTAAAATTAAATAAATATCTAGTAAAAACTGTTGCACTGACAATTATAATCATCGCCACTAAAAAAATCATTGCCAGATAATTTATTAGTTTTTCTGACAGTTCAAGAAATGATAAGATAATCTCCTTTTTTTTATTTTTTTCTTTCATATAATTCACCCTTTAATAAGAAGTGGAGGACAAAATCCTCCACCATCCTTAATTATGATATTTACTTAAGCTAATTAAACTAAATTAATCAGTCGACTTAATTTGCCAAACTTTCTTATTCCATTTCGAATTCTAAAATACTGTTTAGAAGTTCTTCATAACCTTCACTGTACTTAGGATATAAACCTTTAACTTTGTCCTGAAAAGCCTGCTTCTGTTCAGCATTTAAAGTAGTAATTGTAGCGCCTTCTTCTACTGCTAATTTTTTTGCTTCTTCAGTACGCTGATCCCATGCTTCCCGCTGTACAACAGTAGAATCTACAGCAGCCTGCTTGATAATTTTCTGGTCTTCTGCACTTAATTTATCCCAGGTTATTTTACTCATAATTATCAATTCAGGAATACGGTTGTGTGCATCCTCAACAAAATATGGAGCAACTTCGTGGTGACTGTTGTAATACCAGCCAGGGTAGTTGTTTTCACCAGCATCTACTACACCAGTCTGCAGTGCACTGTAAACTTCACCCCAGGCGATCGGAGTGGGTGAGGCACCTAGAGCCTGAACCATATCCATCATTAACTGACTTTCCTGAACCCGAATTCTTAAACCTTCTAAATCTTCAGGACTTGTAACCTTTGTATCAGCAGTATAGAAACTACGAGCACCAGAGTCATACCAGGTTAAGCCAACAATACCTGCATCTTTAAGACCCTCTAATACTCCATCTCCTACCTCACTGAATAATACCTGAAACATGTATTCTTCACTGGGATATAGGTATGGAAGAGATAAAACATTCATTGCTGGCTCAAAGTTTGCCATTGGAGTAATTGAAGTTCTTACAAAATCAATAGCACCAAACTGAACTTGTTCAATTGTAGAACTTTCGTCTCCTAAAACTCCACCAGGATAAACTTCGATCTTAATTCTGCCATCTGTTCTTTCTTCAACCAGACGTGCAAATTCTCTAGCACCAACAACAGTCGGATAACCTTCAGGCTGATTGTCTGCCAAACGTAAGGTCATTTCCTGAGCTGAGACTGCAAAAGAAAAAATCAAAAGACTTGCTAAAACCAAAACTAAAACTTTTTTCATTGTTTTTCTTCCCCCTTATGTTATTTTCTAAATTTATTGTATCAATAGAAATTAATAAAAACTATAGACTAAATTGTTATCTTATTCATTTTTTTGGTTATTTTCAGAAAATTAAAGCTAAAGCTGAATTATTTAAATTTCCCGGGAGAAATTCCAGTATATTTTTTAAAAGCTCTACTGAAATAATTTCTATCAGAGTAACCTACTTCAGAAGCTACCACTTTTATTTTATCTCCATTTTTAAGTCTTTTTTTAGCCTCTTCCATTCTAACTTTTATTAAATAATCTTTATAATTAATTCCTTCAACCTCTTTAAATAATTTGCTGAGATAATATTTGCTAAATGAAATGTAATCAGCAATATCATCTAAATTAATATCTTCACTATAATTTTCATTTATATAATCTTTTACAGTTTCAATTATTTCTACTTTTTCTTCTTTAGCATTATCACATAGCTCATCAATTAAGTCTTCAAGAATTTTTTCAAAATAAATCTTTAATCCTTTTAAATTATTTATCAATTCAATTTCTGCTTCTAATTTTTGCATCTCTAAATATGGATGCTGTTCATTATAATATTCCATTAATCTGCGGTTAAGAAAAATTAAAAATCTATGGAGGAATGATTTTATTCTATTTAGATTTTCTTTTTCTTCTTTTACTAAATAGCTGTATATCTTATTGAACTCCAATTTTGCAAGCTTTTTATTTTTATCAATAATTTTAGCAAAAACTTTTTTCTCTCTTTGATAAGGATAACTGTTCATCGAAAACTGTTCATCTTTGACAGTTTTTTTAGTTTGATTATAAATTTCACTAACCTTTTTAAAATCATCTGCTATCTCACTTTTTATTAAATTAATTTCTTTTTTATTTGATATAGCTTCAGTTTTTATTAACTCTTCTATTTGCTGAAATTCCTTAGATCTAAGCTTCAATTTTAGATCATCATCAATAATCATAAATATACTGTTGATTAAGCCATTATATGAAATAACCCCAGCAAATTTATTTTTAAATTTAATTCTTAAATCATGATAAAAAGAGTCATCTATTTTACTATTGTCTTGAAAATTAACAGTTAAAAAAATATAATTATTCCCCTCTAATCCAAGCATTTTTTTATGTTCTAAAAAACTTTTTAAAGAAGAATTAGTATTATAAATTATATTTAAGATGATTTCTTTCTCTAAAACAGGAGTGATATTTTTTATTTTTTCCAACATTTTAGTCTCTTTTTCTTTTGCTTTTTTTCTGTTTTTTATTTTTTCTAATGCCTTATCCATTACCTCTTTAAAATCCTTTTCTACATATGGTTTAACTAAATAATCACTAACTCCAATTTGAATTGATTTTCTTGCATAGTCAAACTCACTGTGGGCAGTTAAAATTATAACTTCGACTTTTGAGGATTTTTCTTTTAGTATTTCTGCCGCTTTCAAACCGCTCATTTTAGGCATCTGAATATCCATTAAAACTAAATCTACATCATTTTCTAACGCCTGAAAGACTGCTTCCTCCCCATTACTAACTTCAGCTTTAATTTCTATTTCCTGACTATATAGTTTTTGAATAAAGAATTTTATTGCTTTTCTTTCTAAATGTTCATCCTCAGCTATTAAGATATTTATCATTATATCCTCCTTTTGAAATATTTTATTCATCAATAGGAATTCTAATTATTACTTCTGTTCCTTTATTAACTTTTGAATTAATATTTAATAAATTTTTACCATAATGTAATTTTAATCTTTTAATCACATTTAAAAGACCAAGACTTTTCCTTTTATCAGATTCAATTTTGTGTTCTTCATTTAAGATATCTACTAACTTCTGTTTTTCTATGCCAATTCCGTTATCTATAATCTTAATTATTAAATAATCCTCTTCTTTATCAATCTCTATTAAAACCTTACCTTCTGATTCAATATCAGCTAGACCATGAATTATAGAATTTTCAACAATTGGCTGGATAATCATCGGCGGAATTTTAAAATTGGATAAATCACCTTCAGTTTTAATTCTAAAATTCATCTGTTCTTTGAATCTGGTTTCCTGAATCGTTAAATAAGCTTTTAAAACTTCAATTTCTTTATTTAATTCAACCATTTTCCCTTTATGATCTAAGTTATATCTCATTATCTTAGAAATTGCGATAATAAGCTCTTGAGTTTTAGCTGCATTTTCAAACATTGCAGTTCTAGAAACTGTATTTAAGGTGTTAAATAAAAAATGAGGATCCATCTGCATCTGCAGATTTAAAAGTTGAGATTCTTTCAACAGCCTCTCTTTTTCTATATTCTGCATCTTTTCCTGATTTAGTTTATTCTCCACCTCTGATTTTTCTTTTAATTCTTTGATATATTTGCTAATATTATTTTTCATTAAATTAAATGTCTGTCCTAAAATATTTAATTCTCTGTAATTTATTTCTTCTATATTTTCAATTTCCCAGTGGCCCAAAGATAAATAACGGGCAAATGAAGACAATTTTTCTATAGTCTCTAAAATATTATTTGCCATTAAAACAGCAAAAATAAAAACCGCTATACTAATTAAAATAACAAAAAAATAGATGCTTTTAGTTCTGTTTTGAGTGTCTAATAATAAATTAACATAATTGCTGCTGTGATAAGCAAGATAGGAATTAATTAAATTCTGTGTGTGACTGCTTATATATGAATAAAGAGTATCAATATCTATTAACATTTGATAAGTGTTTTGATTTAGAATATTAGAGTTAAATAAACTTGAAACTAATTGATCATGATATTCCAGCATATTACTGAGATTTCTATAAAAAGTCTTGCTTTTTTGGTCCCTACTGATTTCATCTTCAATTTCAGTCATTAATGCTGCTATTTCAGCTCGTGAATTTTGATAAAGCTCATTATTTTCTTCACTTCTTTCCTGAAAATATTGATCAAAATAACGAGAGTTTTCTGTTATTTTCAATGATAATTGGTTAAGTTTAAAGTTGGTATCTACATTATTTTGATAAACCTCAATCTCTTTATCTCTTCGAAGAAAAGAAAGGAAAAAAACTACATTCAATATTAATATAATAATAATAAAAATACTTATAATTCTACTTCTAATAGATCTTTTTGGCTTTTTTATGAAATCTATAATTCTGGAAAATATAATTAACACCTCCAAGAATTTGCTGACATTTTTTTAAAGACTACTATTATAATGATACTACTTTAATTACTAAAGTGTCAAAATATCATTTGAATTAATTTCAAAAAAAAAGCTCAGCCATTTAAGACTGAGTTTACTGATCCCTGACCAATTATAATTTGAAATTGTCCTGAATTAACAAAGGTTCCTTTAACTCCATCAATATTTTTAACTGCCTTTTGATCACTCTTAGTTTTATCTTTTAAAACAAGTCTTAATCTTATCATACAATCCACACTATCAACATTATATAATACCAGGAAATTATACCTGATGGTTTGTTGTGGATAATATTTATAGTTTTCATAATTTCCGCTATCAACAAAATTTAACCTTACTGTATTACAGATTGTCCGAAGGACATTTTGTTCTAATCCATTATAATCCTACTTAAATTTTATATTTTCTAATTTTTATTTTTGGGAACGGTCCCAAAATATTATAAAGCAATTGTATGAAATTTAATAATTAAGATCAAATGATTTTAGATCACTTTAATGACAATGTACTTATAAAAATTATAAGTCTTAATTATTATCTAACATTTTTTCAATTTCTTCAATTGATTTTTGAACCCCATCAGCAAAGCCATTGTTATAATTTAATTTATTATTATCCATTCTGTAATTGCCTTCAATTTCCCTTAATTTTTCAATTAGTAAATCAATATTAATATTAGCCATTATTATAGCCCCCCTTGCTCTTTTATGATTTTATTTGTTTGGAAAATTAAAAAATTTCTTATTTTAATTATATAACCCAATAATTTTATAATCAAGTATAATTAATTTTTCAGAAGATGAATTCTAAAAACCCTTCTCACCATTTTACTCAATTTTATTTTATATTTGAAAAAAACAAATAAATATTGTATTATTATTGAAGTAAGATGAAATAATAAATAATAATTTCTGGGGTTATAGCTCAGCTGGATAGAGCAACAGATTCCTAATCTGTAGGCCGGCGGTTCAAATCCGCCTAACCCCACCATCTATTGAAAAATATAATTAAAATAATTCAACCAGCCAATATTGGCTGGTTTTTTGAATACATTAAAATTTCCGATCAACCTGCAGTTCAATTAGTTTTTTCAATTTTTTTTTGGCCCTATTGTTAGGCAGCCTGTCCATGTATTTTTCTACTCTCTTAATAAAAACAAGCAAAATTTCTCGACTCTCTTTTAAAACATCACTTTCTTTAACATCCGTTATTATGTCATTTACTACAGACTCGTCTAAAACATTTTTATTATAAATCTGATACTTATCATTATATTCATTTTTTCCCATCAGTAATATTACTGGCAGAGTAACGATACCCTCTTTTAAATCTCTAGCGAGTACTTTCCCTGTATTATTTTCATCACCTTCAAAATCTAATAGATCATCTTGAATTTGAAAGGCCATCCCAATTTCTAGACCTAATTTATATAAAATATTGAGTTTTTTTCCTCTTATTCCACTCACATATCCACCTAAATAACTGCTTAAGGCAAATAGAAGAGCTGTTTTATGCCTTATTCGTCTATAATAATCACGGACTCCGATTTGAAGTTCATAACGTTTTTCAGACTGTTCAATTTCTCCTTCACATAATAATCTCAAATGTTTATTCATTTTTTTTAGTACATCTCTATCTAGATAATCAAAAAAGATATCAAAGGTCTTAGATAAAAGAAAATCTCCAATAAAAACTGCCTCTTTTTTACCAAATTTTTTTTGAGCACTTTCTTTACCCCGACGAAGATCAGCATCATCAATTATATCATCATGAACCAAAGATGCCATATGAAGTAATTCAATTCCACTTCCCAACTGAATTAATTTGTCTTTATCATAATCATCTCCAAAAGAAGCTGCAAGAAACATCAAAAATGGACGTAATTTTTTCCCTCCCCCCTCAACTAAATCTTTAACTGCCTCGTTGACAATAGTTCTTTTAGAATTAGTAATTTCTATTATATTTTTATTTAACTTAGTATATATTTTTTGATAAAGTTTATCTTCAATTAACACTATATTCACCTTCAATTAAATTAAAATCTGGATCATTAATATTAACAATTTCTTCTAAACCTGAAGAAAGATAAACATCAAGTTCTTTTGTGATAAACATAACACCAACATCATCAATATTTTCAATAAATTCCATTCCTTTTTCCAATCCCATTACATAAACAGCAGTAGAAAGAGCGTCTGCATCAAAAGAGTTATGACTAATTATACTTACACTCAAAAGATTATTTTCAGCTGGATAACCTGTTTTCGGGTCTATAATATGATGATAAAGTTTACCATTTTCTTCAAAATATCTTTCATAATTACCTGAAGTAACTATAGTTAAATCAACAGCATCAATAATTGCCATCACATCTCCTCTTCCAGCTCTAGGATCCTGAATTCCAATTTTCCAGGAAGACCCATCAACTTTATCTCCAATTACCAAAACATTTCCACCAAGATTAACAAATGCATGCTCAACCCCGTTTTTTTCTACAATTTTTTTCACTTCTTCTGCTGCATAACCTTTGGCTATACCTCCAAGATCAAGTTTTACACCAGCTTTTATAATTTTAGCATAATTATCATCTAAATTTAAATATTGGTAACCAGTATTTGCTAAAGCTGCTTTTATTTTATTTTCTGGTGGTACTGAAGCATTTTTAGTTCCAATTCCCCATAACTCAACTAAAGCACCTATTGTTGGATCAAAATCACCTTCAGTTATTTCAGCATAATTTTTAGCCTTTTTTAGAACTTCTAAACTCTGCTTGCTTACTTCTATTTTTTGATTTGGATTATTATTCAATTGATAAATATCACTTGTTTCAATCGTTTTACTCATTAAATTTTCAATCTCTTCAATTCGTTTCATACTTTCCTCAACAGCTGCATCTGCATTTTCACCATGTGCCCTCATTTGAACTAAAGTGTCCATTAAAAAAGCATTATCTTCAGCTGTTTTAACTTCTACTGTATCATTACTGCAGGCAGTTAAAATCAATGGAAATATTAGTAATATAGTCAAAGTAATTATAGTCTTTTTATTTAACAAAATATCACATCCTAAATTATATATTTATAGTTAAGTTAATTTTTACACAAAAACCTTTAAAAATTATTAATTCCGGGTAAATCACTTACATTTTATCATAAAATTATCATTTTGCAAAATTAATTCCGAGAGAGTTACTTGCAATTTAATTTTATTATGCTATAATTAAAGTGTGAAAAAAATAACTCATAATTTTTTAATAAAGTATGTGAAATTATAAATTTTATCTTGATAAAATTGATTATGGGTAATATTTTTTAAAAAATTATTAGATTTGACGTAACGAAAAATATTAAAGGAGGTAAAAACATTGAGTAATAATATTATAGTACTTGGAGCAGGATATGGTGGAGTAGCAGCTGCCCAAACTCTCCATAAAAAATTAAAAAAACATCCTGACTCAACAATTACTCTCATTGACAGGAATTCATATCATACCCTGTTAACAGAATTACATGAGGTAGCAGGTAATAGGATTGAAGAAGATGCTCTTAAAATTGACTTAGAGAGAATCTTTTCTTCAACAAAGGTAAACATAATCCAAGATGAGATCAATAATATTGATTTTGAAAATCAAACTTTAAGTTCTGAGGAACATCAATATACCTATGATTATTTAATTATGGGGGCCGGAAGCAAACCGAGTCACTGTGGAGTTGAAGGGGTAGCGGAACATGCCTTTACTTTGTGGTCTATGGATGATGCCAATAGTATCAAAAAACATGTTGAAAAATGTATGCAGGAAGCAAGAATGACAGATGATCCAGCCAAAAGAAAGGAACTGCTTTCATTTGCAGTTGCCGGTGGAGGTTTTACCGGAGTTGAAATGGTTGGAGAATTAATTGAATGGCTTGATGAGTACAGCAAAGAATATAATATACCACGCAATGAAATAGAAATTTATAACTTTGAAGGCCTTGATCAAATACTTCCCAATCTCAGTGATGAGCTGGTTGAAAAGGCAATGAATTATATGAGAGATAACGGAGTTAATGTTAAAACAGGTGAGTTTGTTAACAAAATAGAAAAAAATAAGATAATTTTAAATGACGGAATGGAAGTCAATGCAGAGACTATTATTTGGACCTGTGGTGTAGAGGCAGCTGACTTTGCTGCAAATTCTGGCCTGGCTACTGACCGGGCAAATAGAATAAAAGTAAATAAATATCTGCAGACAGAAGATTATGCCAATGTTTATGCAATTGGTGATAATGCAGCAGCTCCCTGGGATGATGATCAGATACTGCCGGCATTAGTAGAATCTGCTCAGCAGACAGGTGAATGTGCAGCTAAAAATATTGTAGCAGAAATTAAAGGTGGCTCAAAAGAAGAACTCGATCCCAATTTACATGGTGTAATGGTTTCAGTTGGAAGCAGCTATGCAGTAGCTGAAGTAATGGGACTATCTTTAACAGGAATTCCAGCTATGTTTATGAAACACTCTGTAAATATGTTCTACCGTTTTGAAATTGGAGGAATCAAAGAAACATATAGTTTAATTACTGAATATATGAAAGAACAGGCTTCTCATAAAGGCTTACTGCCGCAGCTGTTTGGCTTTGTCAGTGAGACTTCAAGATCACTCTGGTTAGTTCTTTTGCGTATTTTTGTTGGAATCATGTGGCTTTATGAAGGTTATACTAAAGTGAGAGATGGCTGGTTGACATCAGCAGATTATTTGGTTTCTGGAGCTTCAGCCTCACCGATTGGTGACTATGCTGTCGGCTGGTATGTCTGGCTAAATGAAGCTATTATCTTTAAGTTTCCACTCTTCTTTCAAATTGTAGTAACTCTAAGTATGATAGGAATCGGTATTTCCTTAATCTTTGGATTGTTTGCAACTCTTGGTGCACTGGGTTCTGTTGGATTTTCAATTAACTTTTTACTGGCCGGTCAGTATGCACACTGGTCCAGTGACTATCCTGGACATTTTAGTCCCCTATTCTGGTTTTTGTTTGCTTCAATAACTTTAATTGGTTCCGGACGTTCTTTCGGTTTAGACTATTATGTCTTACCCTGGCTTAAAAATAAAATCTGGAGCAGACCAAAAAATAAAGATCAGGATCTGCAAAAAGTAGTTAAAAAATAATCGGACAATCTATTAAGTAATAAAACGAGTCCCTCATATATTTTAGCATTTAACCTTTTTATACAGGATTGTGCCTTTTATACAGTTTATATTTCTCATCAGACTTGCACTGATTAGCAAATATTTATGCCAGGCAAACAAATAAAAGCAGGAGCTTTAATTAAAGCTCCTGCTTTTATAATTTACATATTAATTTTATTTTTTAGCTTTAAAATATCTTTAAATAAGCACTAAAATAAATATCTTAAACTGACTAAAAAGTAATCTATTCTATTTTTTGTACTATAATATATTTTTTTAAGCTGACCTTCATTATTCTGCAGCCTATTTTCATCTAAAGCAGCTACAAAATATAATCTGTCTGAATTGTTTTTCCCTCTCGCAAAACTAAAAGCATTATAAACATCTACCGCCTTAAAACCACTATGCTTCAATAATCTCAATATTGTTTTAATCTTATACCCACGCTCACTATGAACTTCTTCAAAACAGGGAAGTTGATCATTATCCGGACAGATTTTTAATTTAACCTGCCACAAATTTTCTTTCTCATTTACAATGTCTTCCCAAAAACATTCATAATTATCTCCTTCAATCATAAATGATTTTTCTGCTATTGTTTTGATCCTACCAATTGAGTTCATATCAAAGATAAATAAACCCGATTCAGATAAAGAACTGGCAGCATTATCAAAACAACCCTGCAGTTGATCAATATCAGTTAAATAATTAAGACTATCAAAAAAAGAAAGAATTAAATCAAACTCTTCTGCAAAAGAAAAGTCAATCATATTTTGAACAGAAAATTTAATCTTTAAACTTCTACTGGAATTCTGCAGTTGATAGTTATCATCATTTTTAATCAAATTAAATTTTTCAAATTTTTTTTGATTTAAAGTTCTATACTCTAACTTTTCAGCTGCTTTTGAAATCATTGCTTTTGACAAGTCTAAAGCAGTAATCGTATTAACTGATTCCAAATTAATTAAATTAAAAGTCATATTTGAAGTTCCAGAAGCTAATTCAAGAATTTTATTTGGTTGACATTTATAATATTTTAAAATATCTTTTAAATAGCGAAACCAATATTGATAAGGAACATTTTTCATCACTTCATCATAAATTTCAGCAAAATATGTGGTGTAACTGTACTTCATTTTTAGCCCCTATCTTTATTAGCCAGCTGCAGTAAAAAGTCAAGATATTCATAAACTTCTCTGCTTCCTTCTCCAGTTTGAGCTGAAAAGAATGTAAAATTATCCTCTTCTATTAAATTTAATTCTTTATAAATCAGCTTTTTTTGTTTAGCTTTTTTATTATTGGAAATTTTATCTACTTTAGTAGCTGCAATTAAATAACTCAAGCCACTTGCCTGCAGCCATTCCACCATCATTTTATCATCTTTAGTTGGTTTATGGCGAGAATCGATAATTTGAACTACTCCAATTAAATTTTCTCGATAATTTAAATAGGTGTCTATTAATTCAGCCCAATCATCTTTTACTTTTTGAGGAACATTTGCAAATCCATAACCAGGTAAATCAACTAAATAAAATTTATCATCTACATTAAAATAATTTAGACACTGAGTTCTACCGGGTGTATTACTAGTTCTGGCTAATTTTTTTTGTCTGGTAAGTCTGTTGATCAAAGATGATTTACCTACATTAGAACGACCACTAAAGGCTACCTCAGGCTGCTGAAGCCTGGGGCAGTCTTCATATTTATATACACTTTTATAGAATTCAGCATTAGTAATCTGCATGATTCTCATCCTCTAATAGTAAAATATCCATTACCTGGTCCATGTGAGAAACAAAAGTTACATCTAAACCTCTAGTAATTTCTTTCTCTATTTCTTTAAACTTATTTTCATTTTTTTTCGGTAAAATAAATTTATTTATTCCAGCTCTTCTACCGGCCAGGATTTTTGTTTTTAGACCACCAATTGGGAGGACTCTTCCCCTCAGTGAAATTTCTCCAGTCATTGCATAATCTCCTCTAACCTTGCGACCAGTTAAAGCAGAAGCGAGAGCTATAGCAATTGTAATTCCAGCTGACGGTCCATCCTTGGGAACTGCACCCTGTGGTACATGAATATGGATGTCAAACTTCTTATAAAATCCATCACTTAGGTTTAAATCGTTCTGTTTGGAACGAACATAGCTTAAGGCAGCTTGAGCAGATTCTTTCATGACATCCCCCAAAGAACCGGTCAGAGTCAGTTCTCCTTTGCCTGGAACTACTGCAACCTCAATATCTAAAATATCTCCACCTGCCTGATTATAGGCAAGTCCTGTTGCAACGCCAATTCTATCTTCAAGATCACTTTCTTGATGTTCATAATCAGCTAAACCTAAGTATTTTTCTACACTGTTTACAGCAACAAGAGCTTTGTTTTCCCTACCTTCAACAAATTCTTTAGCAACTTTTCTTGTAATAGCAGCTAATTTGCGCTCAAGATTTCTAACTCCTGCCTCTCTAGTATATTCTCTAATAACTTTTAAAATTGCATTTGAAGATATATTAATCTGTTCATCTTTAAGTCCATGATCTTCATAAATTTTAGGGAGCAGATGTCCTTCTGCAATTTTAAGTTTTTCATCTTCAGTATAACCTGGAATTTCTATTAACTCCATTCTGTCTAAAAGTGGAGCTGGTATCGTATGAGCAACATTAGCCGTTGTAACAAATAAGACCTGTGAAAGATCAAAAGGAACTTCTAAATAATGATCTCCAAATTCTTTGTTCTGTTCTGGATCTAAAACCTCCAGCATTGCTGAAGCGGGATCACCTCTAAAATCAGAACTCATTTTATCAACTTCATCTAAAAGAAATACAGGATTTTTACTGCCAGCATCACGCATAGCATTTATTATTCGGCCAGGTCGAGAACCAATATAAGTTCTGCGATGACCTCTTATCTCTGCCTCATCTCTGACACCACCTAATGATAAACGAACAAAATCTCTATCTAAGGCTCTTGCAATTGATCTCCCTAATGAAGTTTTACCAACACCTGGAGCACCAACTAAACATAAAATTGGACTCTTTTTGGCTGGAGCCATCTTTCTGACAGCTAAATATTCCAAAATTCTTTCTTTCACATCTTTTAAACCATAATGATCAGCTTCTAAGATTTCTTCAGAATTTTTAATATCAATTTCTTCTTCTTTTACTTTATTCCAGGGAAGATCTAATATACAATCCAAATAATTTCTAATAACTGTAGCTTCAGGAGACATGTTTGGTGTGCGGTCAAGTTTTTCTATCTCCTCTTCCACTTTTTCAGCCACATTATCAGGTAGTTCAGCTTTCTCTAGTTTTTTATAGTACTCTTCTATCTCATCAGATAAACTCTTATCTTCATCTAATTCATCCTGGATAACCTTCATTTTTTCTCTTAAATAATATTCTTTTTGATTTTTTTCTACTTTCTTTTTTACCCGCTTATTGATATCCTGCTCAATTTTTAAAACTTCTATTTCATCCTGCAGCAGACTTAACATTTTTTCTAAACGTTCCACTATATCAGTTGCTTCTAAAAGTTCCTGCAGCTGCTGATATTTCAATTCAACTTGAGAAGAAATAACATCTGCTAAACGTCCAGGTTCTTCAATATTACTTGCTGACATAATAGTTTCAGCCGGTAAATTTCTATTATATTTTATATATTCTTCAAACTCTTTAACTACTGTTCTCATTAGTGCCTTGATATCTGTATTGACTTCTACTTTCTCTTCCGGGCGACTTTCAACCTCAGCTAAAAAATATTCTTCTGTATCAAGATATTCAATAACTTCAGCTCTTTCTATTCCTTCAACTACAACTTTTATCATCCCATTAGGAAGTTTAACCAGCTGCTTAACCTCAGCTATTGTACCAAATTGATAAATTTCGTCTATTTCAGGTTCCTCAACTGTTTCATCTTTTTGGGCTGCAATTATAATCTTCTTTTCTTCCATCATTGCCTCTTCTAAAGCAGCAATTGATTTATCCCGACCTACTAAAAGAGGGATAACCATATGAGGAAAAACAATCACACCACGAGAAGCCAGTAAAGGTAATTCCATAACTTCTTTTATTTCATTATTATTGGCCATTTACTTTCACCTCAATCTATTATATTTAAGTAATTTAATCACTTATAATTAATTCTGTTTTATAGTTCTAGATAACTAAAATTTTCCCTTTTAATATATGAACAAAATGTCCTTCGGATAATCTGTAATATAATAAGGTTAAATTTTGTTGATAGCGGAAATTATGAAACTATAAATATTATTCACAACAAACCATCAGGTATAATTTCCTAACTAATAAAAAACGAAAGAGATAATACCACTCACTCTTTAGGAGTAATATTATCTCTAAATCTACTACAGCTTAATTTAAATTAAACATTTACATTATTTTATCATTCAGCTGTTAGGCGCTTTCTTCCTCTTCTAGATGTTCATCTTCAATCTCCAGAATTGGATCAGCGTTATCATCTATAACTTCCTTAGTAATAATACACTTTCTAATTTCAGGTCTTGATGGTAGATCATACATTATATCTAAAACGGTATTTTCAACAACTGATCTTAAACCTCGAGCACCAGTATCACGCTCTAAAGCTTTAGACGCTATTGCTTTTAATGCTTCATCAGTAAATTCAAGCTCTATATTATCCATAGCAAAGAACTTTTCATACTGTTTAACCAAAGCATTTCTTGGCTCCTTCATAATCCGAACCATATCTTCTGCCTCAAGCTGATCTAAAGTAACCTGAACCGGCATTCTACCAATGAATTCAGGAATTAAACCATAATGTAATAAGTCCTGAGGTTGAATATGCTTTAAAGTATCTCCAATATTTTTATTATCTTCTTTAGTTTTAATATCAGCACCAAAACCCATTACTTTTTCACTGATGCGGGAGTCAATCAATTTCTCCAGACCATCAAAAGCTCCACCAGCAATAAAGAGAATATTGGTTGTATCAATCTGGATAAATTCCTGATGAGGATGTTTTCTGCCACCCTGAGGTGGAACACTGGCAACAGTACCTTCAATTATTTTAAGGAGTGCCTGCTGTACTCCTTCTCCAGAAACATCTCTTGTAATAGATGTGTTTTCAGATTTTCTAGCTATTTTATCAATTTCATCAACATAAATTATACCTTTTTCTGCTTTTTCTACATCATAATCAGCTGCCTGGATTAGTTTGAGCAGAATGTTTTCTACATCTTCTCCAACATAACCAGCTTCTGTTAAGGAAGTAGCATCAGTTATTGCAATTGGTACATCTATTATCTTAGCCAGAGTTTGAGCCATCAACGTTTTACCACAGCCAGTAGGTCCAACCATCATAATATTACTTTTTTGTAATTCTACATCATCTACTACCATGTTAGAATTAACTCGTTTATAATGGTTATAAACAGCTACAGACAATGATTTCTTAGCTCTATCCTGGCCAATTACATACTGATCCAAATATTCTTTGATTTCTTTAGGTTTAGGAATACTTTCAAATTCGAGTTCCAATTCTTGATCTAATTCTTCTTCTACAATTTCATTACAGAGTTCTATACATTCATCACAAATATAGACTCCTGGACCAGCTACTAATTTTTTTACCTGATCCTGGCTTTTACCACAAAAGGAACATTTAAGTTCCCCATTTTCATGATCGTGATCGCCAAATTTAAACATTATATCACCTCTTGGGCTAAATTACTTTTCACTTAATTCATTTCTAGTAATTACTTCATCAATTAATCCATAATCTACAGCTTCTTCTGCAGTCATGAAATAATCTTTTTCTACATCTTGAGCAATTTTTTCAGAACTTTTTCCAGTGTGTTTGCTGAGAATATTGTTTAATAATTCTCTAATTCTCATTAACTCTTTAATATGGATTTCAGCTTCTGTTGCCTTACCCTGTGCTCCACCAGCAGGCTGATGAATCATAACTCTAGCATAAGGGAGGGCATAACGCTTACCTTCTGCACCTGCAGCCAACAATAAAGCTCCTGCACTTGCAGCCTGTCCCATACCAATTGTAACTACGTCAGGTTTTATATACTGCATTGTATCATACATTGCCAGAGCAGCAGTTACTGAACCACCCGGACTATTAATATATAAATAAATATCTTTATCAGGATTATCTGCTTCTAAAAAAAGCAGCTGTGCAATAACAGTATTTGCTACATCATCTGTTACTGGTGAACCCAAAAATACAATTCTATCCTTTAAAAGTCGTGAATAAATATCATATGATCTTTCTCCACGATTTGTTTGTTCAACTACCATTGGGATTAAACTCATTGATTAAAACCTCCTCTGATTTATTTCCAGCAGCTAGATAAACTACATCTACCTTATAACTATTATATCTAAATTTATACTGAAAAACAGTTATTGTTTAACAATATAATTAAATTTTAGTTATTTTCAATTAAAAATTCAATTGTTTTTTGTCTTCTAATATCCTCTTTTAGCTGTGCTAACTGGCCCTGCATCTGAAGAATAGCTTTGATTTGTTCTGGCTCCTGATCATGCATTTCAGCAATTTCATTAACCTCTTCATCTATCTCTTCATCACTAACTTCAATTTCTTCAATATCAGCTATAGCTTCAAGTACAAGCAGCTCTTTAGCACGATCAGAAGCTGTTTCTCTATTATCTTCTCTCCAAGTTTCTTCATCCATTCCAATATATCCAAGGTAGGTTTCCATATCCAAACCCTGCTGTGAAATGGACTGTGAGAGTCTTTCAAACATTTGATCTAATTGTTCGTCAATCAAAGTATCTGTAATATTTACTTCAGCATTTTTACTTGCTTTTTTAATTAATTTTTCTCTGAAATTATTTTCAGCAGATGTTTCCTTTTGTTCAGCAATTTCTTCTTCAATACTAACTCTTAGTTCATCCATGGTTTCGTAATCACTTGCTTCAACAGCAAAGTCATCATCTAATTCTGGTCTCTGCTTCACTTTTATTTCTTTTAATACTACATCAAAAGAAGCATCAGCACCAGCTAAATCTTCCGCATTGTAATCTTCTGGGAAGGTAATTTCTACAGTTTTTTCTTCTCCAACTTTCATTCCAATAAGCTGTTCTTCAAAACCAGGAATAAAGCTTCCGGAACCAATTTCTAAACTGTACTCTTCCGCAGATCCACCAGGGAATTCTTCACCATCAACATAACCAGTGAAATCTATAATTGCAAAGTCACCTTCCTGCAGTTCTTCACGCTCTGCAGTCATTAACTGACTATGTTCATCCTGCATCTTCTCCAGACGCTGAGAAATTTCTTCTTCTTTTACTTCAGTATCTTCTTTTTCTATACCTAAACCTTTATATTCGCCTAGTTCAACCTCTGGTTTAACTTCAACAATTGCAGTGAAGGTAGCAGCTTCTCCCTTGGAAATATAGAAATCTTCTATATCAGGTTGTGCTATAGGTTCAATATCAGCTTCTTCAACTGCTTCACTATATCCCTGGGGAATCAGAATATCAAGTGCATCTTTGTGCAGAACTTCTTCACCAAATCTTTGTTCAATTATTTTTCTTGGTGCTTTTCCCTTCCTAAAGCCAGGAATTTCTACATCTTTAACTACCTGACGATAAGCCTGTTCTAAGGCTTCATCGACACGATCACTTTCTATTTCAATTTCCAGTTTAACTTTGTTACCTTCCAAAACATCTTTTTTCACTTCCATTAATATTCCTCCTAACTGATATTTAAATAAAACTTTTAAAAAACTCTCTATATGTTAATAATCCCCGATCTGGCACCGGGCCAATATCGGGGGTCAATGACAGAATTATTAAATGGTGCGAAAGGTGGGACTCGAACCCACACGGGGATTACCCACTAGATCCTAAATCTAGCGCGTCTGCCAATTCCGCCACTTTCGCATAGTAAATAATGCTGTGAGTGAAAATTCTTTTTTCTTTTTCACAAAAAGCACATATAATGGTAGCACAGCTTTTTGCTCTTGTCAAGGTTTTTAGAAAAATTATTAAATAAAATTAATTTTTCTAAAAAACCTCGAATTAAAATTTCCATCTTTTCAATTATATAATAAATTCAATGAAATATCCAGTGTTTTTCGAAATTAATTTACTCTTTTTCAATATCTATTGTTTTTGCCTCTAATTCTTTCCACCTGCGAAAATTTTCAAGTTCTCTTGTGAGCTGTCTAAAAGCAAGTATAAACGCTGCAGCATCATCTGTTAAACCAATACCAGGTAAAAAATCAGGAATTAAGTCAGTTGGTAAAATTAAATAAGCTAAAGTTGCTACAACCCAACCAACTGCTGCATCATTTAATTGAAAATTACCCTTAGAATGTTCACTTAACATTTCCAGAAACTCACTTACCTTATCAATAAAAGGAATTTTATATTTTTTAGAGTCTAAAAAATTCCTTGTTTTATCTAAAATTTTATTTACACTTTCATGACCGGTACCCCATTTATTTGTTAATCGACCTAAAAAAGCAAGCAGATCATTATCATTAAAATCTTTTTTCATTTTTTCACCACCAATTTATTAATTAGACTTACTTTTCAGGCTTCATTAATGATAAGTCTACTTTTCTTGACTTAACTTTTAAAGCCCTATTCAATAGTTCTTCTACAGCAGCAAATTTATCTATATACATCTCTTCAGTTGTAAATTTTGCATAATGTCGGTGAAGAAAGTTATCAATACCCATAAATAATATTTCAGTAATCTCTTCTGGATAATCAGTTTCAAATTCTCCTCTTTCAACACCTTCTTTTACTATTTCAGTAAATATAGGCATGAATTTATTCCAAAATTCCTTATTTCTTTCTTTCATAAATTTTGCATTTTCATCAATCTTAAAAAATTCATACACTTTAAAATTACCTCTTCTGCTAAAGATCAATCTTAAAATTATTTTTTCCAATTTTTCTAAAGAGTTCATATTTTCATTTTCTAAAACATGTTTTGCTTTTTTTTCAGTCTTTCTGTATCTTTTTTCTAATAAAGAAGAAATAATGTCTTCTTTTGTATCAAAATAATAATAAAATGTGCCTTTGGCTACACCAGCTCGTGCTGCTATATCCTTTACAGTAGTTTTTTCAAACCCTTCTTCTATAAATAGCTTTTCCGCTTCATTTAAAATTGTATTACGCCTCTTAAGTGATTTTTCTGTTTGTTTTGCCACTCTTTTTACCTCCACTTATATTTTTGACCGACAGTCAGCATAGAGTGAATTAATTATAGCACAACTTAGTAATAAATTAAAGGAAAAAGATGTCTAATCTAAATTTCTAGCTTATTTTAATTATATATAATCAAAGCTTTATTAGTCAAGATTATTGATAACAAACACAAAAAAATCACCTTCTCAGGTGATAACATTTAAATGGGGTGGATGATGGGTCTTGAACCCACGGCCTCAGGAGCCACAATCCTGCGCTCTAGCCAACTGAGCTACATCCACCATATTAGGTTTTAATTTTAAAATGGCGCGCCCGACAGGATTCGAACCTGTGGCCTACGGATTAGAAGTCCGTTGCTCTATCCGGGCTGAGCTACGGGCGCATAAAATGGAGCGGGAAACGAGACTCGAACTCGCGACCCTCAGCTTGGAAGGCTGATGCTCTAGCCAACTGAGCTACTCCCGCTTAAAAATGTTCTATAATTTAAAATGGTCGGAGCGAAAGGATTTGAACCTTCGACCCCCTGCTCCCAAAGCAGGTGCGCTACCAAACTGCGCCACGCTCCGACGTGTTTTGTGCCACAAAAATTAATAACTTTTTTCGCGGCGACAATTAATAGTATATAGCAAATGCCGCTTTCGGTCAATAAAGAAAACGGCACTTATAAACTTTTAGAATAAATTAAGTTATTATTACTCCTATTTACTTCTGATATCTCTGTTTTAATTCTCTTTTCATTTTCTTTAAAGCGTGTCCTCGATGACTAATTTTGTTCTTTTTTTCCTGACTTATTTGAGCCATTGTTTTATCATATTTTGGCAGATAAAATATAGGGTCATAGCCGAATCCATTCTCACCAGCTGGTTCTTCAGCAATAAATCCAGAGCACTTTCCTTCTACTATAATTTCAAGGTCATTAAATGGATCAACAAGCGCAATTACAGATATAAAAGCAGCCTTCCTTTTTGATTCAGGTAATCCTCTTAATAATTCCAAAACTTTTAAGTATTTTGCTTGATCATCTAAATCTTCGCCGCCAAACCTTGCAGAGTAAATACCAGGAGCACCATCTAAATAATCTACTGATAACCCTGAATCATCTGCTAAAACTATTTCATTTAATTCTTGAGCCCTTTGTCTTGCTTTTTTTAAGGCGTTTTCACGATAACTCTTTCCATCTTCAATAACTTCCGGCAGCTCAAGCTCTGGATCTAGAACAACAAAATCAAATTTAAGGTCAGAAAAATAAGCCTTAATTTCCTCTATTTTATGCTGATTACCACTACCAATAACAATTTTTTTCATTTTATTCACCTATTAAAGCCAATCTTTGTTCTTCTATCAGCTCTAAAATACCTTTTTCTGCTAGATCATAAAGCTGATCTAATTCATCTCTTGTAAATGGATGTTCTTCTGCAGTTCCCTGAATTTCTATTATTTCTCCTGCTTCTGTCATTGCAATGTTCATATCTACCTGTGCTTTAAAATCTTCTTCATAGCATAAATCAAGCATTGGAGTTCCATCAACTATACCTACACTAGTAGCAGCCATAAAACCCTTGAGAGGGCTTTCTTTTAATTTTTCCTCTTTGATCATAAAATTAATTGCATCAACTAAAGCAACATAAGCACCTGTAATTGAGGCTGTTCTAGTTCCACCATCAGCCTGCAGTACATCACAATCAACCCAAATTGTTCTTTCTCCCATTTTATCAAGATCAATAATCGCTCTTAGGCTTCTACCGATTAAACGCTGAATTTCTTGAGTTCTACCACTTAATTTTCTTTTAGCTGCTTCTCTAATGTTGCGGTCCTGAGTTGCTCTCGGCAGAAGAGAATATTCAGCTGTTAACCAACCTTTGTTTTGCCCTCTTAAAAAATATGGTACACTGTCTTCAATTGATACATTACATAAAACCATTGTATCACCTGTTTCTACAAGTACAGATCCTTCAGCATATTTTGTATAATTTCGCGTTATTTCAACATCTCTTAACTGATCTAATTTTCTTCCATCTGTGCGCATATTATATTTCCTCCCAATTTATTCATTAATAAATATATTTTTTTCTTCAAATTTTAATTCATTCAATTTCAAAAATTGTCGTCCATATTTTAAAAATCTTTTAGAAATTTTTTCCTTGTCGCTAACAATAAACTTATTACTTGATTTTAGATTGTTTTTTTTCAGTAAAGCTAAGTTACTTAAATTTTCCCTAACTTCTAATGCCATTTCATGAGCAGGATTAATCAACCTTAGCTTATCCCCCATAATTTTACTTAAAATAGGGGTTAAATATGGAAAATGAGTGCAGCCAAGAATCAAAGAATCAACCTCAGCTTCTATTAAAAAATCAAGATAATCATGAGCAGTTTTTTCTACTTCAACTCCATCAAATTTTCCTTCTTCAACCAAATTAACAAATTTGGGACAGGCTTTAGCAAAAAGTTTAACTTCTGAATCAATTTCTAAAATTACATTCTGATAAGCATTACTTTTTACTGTACCTTCAGTGCCGATAATTGCTATTTTTTTATTTCGACTAAGCTTTACAGCTCTAACAGCAGTACTTTTAATCATTCCAAAAATCGGTACTTCAAATTTTTGTTTTACATAATCAAAAGCAGCAGAAGTTGCTGTATTACATGCTATCACAACTGCTTTAACTTTTTTTTCTTTGATTAAATAACTGATTATCTCTTCCACATATTCTCTAACTAAGTTTAAATCTTTAGGTCCATAAGGAAGATGTAATGTATCACCATAATAAATTATATTTTCTTCTGGCATTAATTTGAAAATTTCTCGAGCAACAGTTAGGCCGCCAACTCCTGAATCTAAAAGCCCAATAGCCCTGTTGGAAGCTTCCAAAAGAACCAACTCCTATCTAAAATATTAATTATCCTCAGTCAGTTTTTGATTGTACATCAAAGGCTCAGTTAAGTCAAGATGTCCAACAAGTGTTTCTACCTGTTTACCATCAAGCAAGATTCTAACTTTATCAACTTCAGCCAGAGCGGTATAGGTATTTACAATCGAATATACAGTCATGATTTCACCTGTGCTGCCTCCCCAGTGATTACTTCGAAGTTCAAGACTAAAATTTAAAGTCAAAAGTTTTCCTTCCAATTCATAATTTAATAATCTGCTGGCTGTTGGTATTGTTTTTGTTAATTCACTGTTTTCAGGGCCAGCCTTAAGCTCCTCAAATAATTGAATAAACAAATCACTTTCTTCATCTATAGTTCTTTTTTCAACTCTCAGATAATTTGCATCAGCTGAAGCAAAATAAAGTTCCACCTTATTTTGAACAAAATAATTATTATAGAGGAAAAATAAAAGATATAATACAGCTGCAGTTAAAAGTAAAATTCTTAGTATAAGAAGTATTTTTCGCTTCTGATCACCATTCAAGCCCTTCTTTTTAGCAGCCATTTTATTTCCCTCCATTCTCTTCCAGATAATCAAGTATTCCATCTACTATTAATGAAGCAGCTTTATTTTGAAAATCTTTAGTTTCCAGCAATTTTTCTTCTCGCGGATTACTTAAAAATGCAACTTCTATTAAAGCAGAAGGCATTTTAGTATATTTGATAACATAAAAATTACTGTCTTTAATTCCTCGATCAATCAGACCTAAATTTCTACCCAGTTTATCATGTATTTTTTCAGCTAAAAAGCGATTTTGATTGCTGTTGCTCTGATTATAATATGTTTCCACCCCACCAGTACTGGAATTATTAAATGAGTTAGCATGAATACTAACAAAAATATCTGCTCCTCGTTGGTTAGCAAACTTGACTCTATTTTGTAAAGAATGGAATCTATCTGAACTTCTAGTTAAAAGAACATTCTGCTCTGCTTGATCTAAAAGTAAAGCCACCTGTTTTGCAATAGCCAAGTTTGATATCTTTTCTTCCAAACCATTGCTGCCAATAGCTCCAGGATCAAATCCTCCATGACCAGCATCAACTACAATTAAATGTCTGCCAATTCCCTGTCTTTTTTCTCCTTCTTCTTTTAAATAGTCTTTAGCAAGGGCAATCTTAATTCCGTGTCCATTTTGATAACTATCAACCTGGTGACTATAATATTCATTAAGTTCAAAAACTAATCTGGTGACTTCCTGCTCATCAAGCTGATAATTACTACTTCTAATATCTTTAATTAAAGAAGTTTTTTCAACTGCTTCAAACTCCTCTAAATTGTTTAAAGTATTCTGGAAATCAACAACAATTCTATGAGGATAGTTAAATTTCTTCACTTCATATACTGCTTTTGCATCCATAAGTATATTAAGATACTGATAATCCTCATTGTCTTGAGTTGTAATTTCAGAAAACTTATTTTCTAAATTAACTGTATAGTGGTAAAGACCATTTTTTTCTTCTTCAACCCAATTATAGCCGGTTAGTTCCTCTAAATCAGCAACAATTCTCACTGTTTGTTCATCAAATCTTGCAGTTCTTATTTTTTTAATTAAAGTATTATCAACATCAATTTGATCAAGTATTCCTTCTCCTCTATTGACATGAAAGAGATTCATGACTAATCTTGGAGGAGATTGCAGCAGAAACAGCTCAGGGTTTAAAGCCGAAGAAGAAGTAAAAGTAAAACTTCCCTCTGCATATTGTAAATCTGAAATTTCTGAGCGTTGTCCCGGTTTAAAGGTCAACAAATTGTTCTTTTGACGCTGAAGCTGTTTAAAAATATCCCCATTAGCCATAACTACCTCAATTCTTAAAACCACTGGGTCTAAATCGTGTTGAGTGACTTTAATATCCTTAATAAGCGGATGTTCCTCAATATCCAGATTGAAATTACCAATAACAACTGATGGAATATCAATAACCATTTTCTTAGAATCCGAAAAATATTTAGTTTTAGCATTTGGTATTTCTCCAGTTGCTTCAATAGTTAAAAGATTTTCTTCATTAATTCTAATATCTTTCAACTGTGGTAAAAAACTTAAAACTAAAGAGTCCTCATGTTCATATATACCCCCATCAATTTGAAAAGGAATGGGAGTTCTGCTTTTAATAACAAGCCTTAATAAGGCTCTATCCGGTACATTTACAACTTTAAGATAGTAATTATTATTAGAAATATTGTCTGTGAACTCCTGATTAATCTCTGCCTTATCTATTTCAATAGTTATTTCAGTTCCATCTTCACTATGTAAAACTCGATAAGGAGTTATTTCGTCCATTTTAATCTGAAGCTGATTACCATCTTCCTGCCAGGACACACCATTGATAGTTGTTTCCGGCTGAAAAATATATAATTCTTCATTATCTCGCTGATATTCTAATAAATAGCCAAAAGCTTCTATTGATTTCGCCAGCGGAATATAAGCCTGATTATTTACCAGCTGTAATCCAGCCTTAGTTCTAAGAGTATCATTTCCAATTTGTATATAATGACTGTTTGCCATAATTTTTATTGTTACCGATTCTGATTTCATTTCTAATGACTTTAAAGCAGCTCTCCAGGTTAGCTCTGCATTGAGCAGCTCTGCTAGATCCCTTGCCCTGATTAAAAGCTCACCATTCCTACTAACAGTTTTTATTTCTGAAGTTATATTTTTACTATTAAAATAGATTGTATTTTGAGCAGAAGCAGTGCTCATGATTAAAAACAAAAAGATAATTATTAAAAGTCCTATAATTTTTTTATTTTTAAAAACTGACAAGGGAAACCCTCCTTACATCTAAATATGGTTTAGATCACTAAATTCTAATTCAACTTTATTTAATAAACTATCTGCAGAATAATTTTCGGATTCGACGTCAGCTTCACCTAATTTTACTATTGGTAAATTTACATTAAATCTACTATAGATACCATATATACTGTCTAAAGTTATCTGACCTCCATGCATTTCAACAATTGATTTCACAAGTGATAACCCAATCCCACTACCTTCTCTTTTTTTATTGAAATTTTGATCAACCTGTCTAAATTGTTCAAATATTATATTCTGATTTTTCTTTTTAATTCCAATACCGGTATCTCTTAGAGAAATAATAATATTATCCTCTTTTTTAACAATCCTTAATAAAATCTCATCACCTGCCGCAGTAAATTTTACAGCATTAGAAATTAAATTTAAAATTACTCTTTCAATATTAAAAGGGTCACAGGCAATAATTTGAGAATCAACTTCACTTTCAAAACGAAAATTTCTATTTTTAGTTTTCAAATAATCTTTTGTACTATCAGCAACAGCTTCCACCAGCCTAATAATATCAAAATTACCTCGGTGTAACTGAAAGGTATTTACATCAATTTTTGTTATATCAATTAAATTATTAACCAGACGTAAAAGCCTAAAACCATTATTTCTAATTGAAGCTAGATATTTATTAAACTGGTTTTGATCAGCAGAAAGAGTATTTTTAAGCTTATATTCTAATAACTGCAGACTAGAAAAAATTAAATTTAATGGAGTTTTTAACTCATGTGAAATATTAGCAAAAAACTGAGTCCGCAATTCACTGTATTTAAGCTCTTCTTTTTGACTTTCAATTCTTTTTTTGGTATCAATTTTTTCTGTGATATCCTGTGCAATGGAGATGATTTCTACAATTTTATTGTTTCTATCCTTAATTAAAGCAGTATTCCATTCGCAAAAAAGCTTGCTTCCATCTTTAGCAACATTCTTATTAATATTATAACTTTCTTTCCCTTCAAAAACAGCTTCCACCAGTTCTGTAATTTCAAAATAAGAATCTTCTTCTACAATTATATTAAAGTTTTTATTTATCACTTCTTCTTTTTTCCATCCAAAAATTTCTTCAGCCTTATCATTCCAATCTATTATATTAGTTTCTCTATCAGAAACAACAAAGGCCAGGGGAGCTTTTTTGAAAATACTGCTGTATCTTTTTTTATTTCGATAAAATTTTCTTTCTTTTTCAATTTCAGCAGTAATATCTTCTGCCAAACAAAGTAAATAATCTACCTCAGATTCTGAATTATAATGAGGGATAGTATCAACCTTTACTATTTTCTGCTCATTATTAATTTCAATCTCCATTTCAACATTTTTTCGCAGTCCTTTTTGAAATATTTCTTGGTTAAATTTTTTAACAGCTGGAATTTTCTCCTGATCCAAAATAACTGAGATTGATTTATCCTCAAGTTCTGAAACATCTAAAGCACAAAAATCAGCCATTTTTTTATTGACTGAACCAAAATGGGTGGAATCTTTCAATATATATGAAATTTTATTTAAGTTATTAAAAAGAAAGTTAAAATCAGCTGAGATTTCATCCATCTTATCACTCCCAGTTTTAAAAAAAGATCAAAGTTAATTATTAATATTATTGAAAACCTGCTGCAGATTAGCTTCTATTTGATCTAAATCAACAAATTTAAATTCTTTAGATATTTCAGCCGCTTTTTCGAATATATTCGGAGAAATCTTTAATTCTAAAATTAAATTATCTGAATCAAGAGAATAATTATCAGCCTCAGACAAAACAGCTGTTAAATATTTTTTTATCTCAGCTTCACTCAGCTGTTGATCATTGATTAATTTTATTTTTAAATATTTATGGCTGAGCTGATCTTTAAAAGCGCTAGGTTTATCAAAAGCAATTACTTTCCCTCTGTTAATAAATGCTACCTTATCACATAAGCGATCAGCTTCTTCAAGATAGTGAGTGCTTAAAACAACTGTTTTTGAATCCCTTTTAAAGGCTAAAACTTTTTTTCTTATTATTTCAGCAGAAATGGGATCTAAACCACCTGTCGCCTCGTCTAATATTAAAATTTCTGGATCTGACAATAAAGCTCTACAAATCATTAATCGTTTTTTCATGCCTTTGGAAAAAGTTTTAACCTCCTTTTTAACTGAATCCTGCAGTTGAAATTCTAAAAGTAACTCTTCCACTTTCTCGCTTTCGATATTATTTATTCCAGCAAACAAGTTTAAATTATCTAATGCATTCAACCTTGAATATAGATTACTCTCTTCGAAAACAACAGCAATTTTCTCTTTAATCCAGACAGGAAGTCCTTTCTTTATTTCTTCTCCCATTATTTTAACAGATCCTGAATCAGCTTTTAAAAGTCCGGTCAAGATTCTAATTGTAGTACTCTTTCCAGCTCCATTTGGTCCTAAAAGACCAATAATTTCTCCCTTTTTGACTTCTAAATTTATTCCCCGGAGAGCTTTAAATCCAGAAAATGATTTTTTTAAGTTATTGATTTCAATTATTGTTTCATTCATCCTTATCATCTGCTTCAGCAGCTTTTTCATCATCTATAGCACTGTGATAATCCCAAAAAATCTGAAAATCATCATTAATTTTTCGTAAATATACAGTTTTTTCTGACCGCTCTTCTCGACTTCCGAAACGGTTAAACTTTATCAAATAGCTTACCTGAAGTTGATAATAACTGCCAAAATCCATCGCATATTCAAATTCTTTTTTTATCTCTGAAAAATCAATGGGTTGAGCTTCTCCAACCTTTATCTCAGTATATTCCAAATTATATTTTTCGAAATTTTGCTCTTGAAATCCTACATATTTTTCTTCTGCAAGAATTCTTTTTAATTCAGCTGCAAAATTTTCATATACCTCGGCAAAATTTTCTTCAGCATAATTACTGTAAATATATTCTGTAAAAACTTCAGAGTTTTTGAATTCTTCAGCCTGCAGTAGAGGAGCTAAAATCAAAATGAGCAATATAGTTAAAAAAATAATTTTTTCATTCAACAAGAGAATCAGCCTTTCTTATATAAATAAAGATTATTAAATAGAAAATAATTGCAAATAAAATTAGAGCTAATATCTCCACATACAAATTACTGTGCTGGCCCTGATAAACTAAAACTTTATCTAAAGCCTGATAAAGATAATGGGTTGGAAAAAACAAAGCAAGTTTTTGGGTCAAAGGAGAAACATCTGCTACTAAAGCTGGAAAAATAATCGGAAAATAAATAACTGTTGAAATCGATCTGGCAGATGATTGGCTTTTAGTAAAAAGACTAATAATTAAACCTAGACCACTAAAAACAAAAGAAGCAGTACTAACAATCAATAGAGATAAAAGTAATCTTTTTATCCCAATACCCAGAACTCCATTCAATGATCCCATTAAAACTGAGGTGATTATAGTTAAAATCCAGGCGAAAAATGTTTTCGCTATAATTATTTGATAAATGTTGACTTTGGTTACTAAAAGAGCTGCAAGTGTTTTATTATCTTTTTCTTCAGATAAAGAAGCAGATATCAACATTAAACCGATCATTGTAATTGTAACGGTTAACCAAACTGGTAAAATAGAGCTGCTGACCTTAAAATCTGCAGCAGGCTGAAAATTAAAATCAGGTCCCTGCTCAAGTTCATGATAGTCCGTCAATAAATCAGCTATGTTTTCCCTTAATATAAAAAAGTTGACAGTATCTCTGCTGTCTAAAAAAATTTGGTAACTATCCTCTAATTGTTCTGCTTCCGCATCATAATAGATTGCAGCATCAATGCTGCCGGCTGCAGTTGCTGATTTTCCAGCTTCAATTTCTTTAAATTCTTGAATAGAAAAATTACGAAAATTTTGTTCGATAAAATTCACCAGCTGATCTGTCTCCCGGCCGCTAATTCCCAATTCAAAATTTCTAACAAGCTGTTCTGAACTGACTAAAGAAAACATCAGAGAAGCAAAAAGCGGCAGTAAAATTATCATTATCGCTGTTCTATTTTTAAGCGATTCTTTTAAATCTTTTTTGATTAATAAGAATATAATCTTCAAACCCTCTTTAACATTAGACATTATTACTCTCCCTCAATCAATCTAATTATTTAATCCTATGGCAAAGAAGGGAGAAATTATTTAATTTCTCCCTAGTTTTTGCTTATGGAGCCATTCTATCAAAAAAGTAAACAAGAGCCCAAACTATTACAATAATTCCTACTAATTCTGCCATAAAAATTCCTCCTTTCAGCTGCATAGATAAAATTTGGAAATTTAATTCTATATATATTATTTATTCTCCAAAAAAAACTATTATCCTCTTTATTATCAGGCTTACCTAGAATTTAGTTAACTATTTTACTAAAATTTTTAGCTTTAGCTTTTTTTATATGTTATAATATTAGCCGGAGGATGATCAAGCAGTGAAAAAAATACTTAAAATTTTCTTCATCTTTTTTAAAATTGGATCCTTTACCTTTGGCGGTGGTTATGCAATGCTGCCAATTATAAAAAGAGAGCTAGTTGATAATTTAGGCTGGATCAAAGAAAAAGATATATATAATTATTACGCAATAGGTCAAAGCACTCCAGGAATCATCGCTGTTAATACTGCTACGATGACCGGTTACAGCCTGCAGGGAATTAAAGGTGCTCTGGCAGCAACTGCCGGCTTTATTCTTCCCTCTCTTATTATTATAACCCTTATTGCTTCATTTTTTAAGCGTTTTCAGGAAATTAATTTATTTCAACATGCTTTTGCAGCTGTTCAAATTACTGTAGTTGCCTTAATTCTTGATATTGTTATCAAAATGTGGCAGAAATCTGACAAAAGTAAAGTGAGTCTATTTTTATTTTTACTGTCCTTTTTACTGCTCGTAGTTTTCAATATTTCACCGGTCTTTGTTGTTTTAGGAGCTGCAGGATCTGGTATTTTAATTCAGTATTTAAGAGGTAATCTGCAGACTGCTTATCAAAATTATAAAGAAGAAACTAAAGATAGTGATCAATTATGATCTACTTAACCTTATTTTTTGAATTTTTTAAAGTTGGTCTATTTGCCCTTGGGGGTGGTTTAGCTGCTCTCCCCTTTCTGCAGGACCTAATAATTAAATATGGTTGGATGACTGCTGAAGAATTACTGAATATGATTGCAATTTCCGAATCTACCCCAGGTGCAATCGGAATTAATACTGCCACTTTTATCGGCTATAATACTACTGGTATTGCTGGCGGTATTACTGCTACACTTGGGCTGGCTGCTCCTTCTATTATTATAATCATTATAATTGCTCATTATTTTCAAAAGTTTAATGAACATCCTCTTGTGGAATCAGCTTTTAGCGGTATTAGACCAGCTGTTGCTGGTTTAATTGCTTCAGCAGCTTTCGAATTAGCTCAAGGAGGAATTTTTGAATTAAATAAGCTGCAGCTTAATCAAAATTTTAAGGACTTTTTTGATTATAAATCTTTATTATTATTGGTTTTTATTTTTATTGCAATTAGAAAGTTTAAACAACACCCAATAGTTTATATAGTTTTTGCAGCTGTAATAGGGATTATTTTTAAATTTTAAGTTTAAGGTTGGCTAAAAACTTCCTTCAGAAAGAGAATCTGTGATATTAAATAATAAAATAATAGAGTATACTTCTGCTTATTATAGGAATGACAAATTTAAATTTAAATTTGATTTAGAATAATTTACATTTAGGACAAATATGGGGGGATCTATAAAATGAGAATTATTGTAGAAAAGGATTATCAGGCAATGAGTAAAAAAGCTGCTCTAATGGTAGCAAGTCAAATAACATTAAGGCCAAACAGCAACCTGGGTTTGGCTACCGGAGGAACTCCACTTGGAATGTATGATAAATTAATTGAAATGTATAAAAAAGATGAAATTGATTTTAGTGAGGTTCAAAGCTTTAATCTTGATGAATATTGTGGTTTAAAAGATGATCATCCAAATAGTTATCATTATTATATGTATAACAATTTTTTTAATGAAATTAATATAAAAAAAGAAAATGTTCATATTCCTAATGGTAGAGCTGAAGATTTCGAACAGGAGTGTAGAAATTATGAAAGATCAATTAAAAAAGTAAAAGGTATTGATCTCCAAATCCTGGGAATTGGCTCTAATGGACATATAGGTTTTAATGAACCAGCTGAAAGTTTAAATGTGGCAACAGAAGTTGTAAATTTAACTGATGAAACAATTGAAGCCAACAGCAGATATTTTGACAGCATAGATGAGGTGCCTAAAAAAGCTATATCAATGGGAATGGCCACTATTTTAAAAGCTGATAGAATAATTTTATTGGCCAGCGGTGAAAATAAAGCAGAAGCTATCCAAAAAACTGTAAGTGGTAAAATTTCAACTGAGATTCCAGCTTCACTGCTCCAAACTCACCCTGAAATAACAATATTACTTGATCAAGAGGCTGCTTCCTTAATAAGCCAAGATGAGCTATCAGCTGATTGTCACTTCGAAATTTGTGACTAAAAACTCTGGAAATGATTCAATAAAATCAAGATATTTATCCATCTTACTCTGCAGATAATTATAATCATTACCTACTGCGGCCACACCAAGAACTGCAGTCTGGATATAATCTTGGGCATCTACTTCAGCTGCAGAAAATTCAAATTTATTTTTGCTTTTCTGCAGCAAACTTTTTATAATTTTCCTTTTATCTTTCAAAGTTGAAGCTCCAGGTAAATATAATTTAAATTCACAGCTGGCAATTAACATCTTGAACTCTCCTTACTTTAATTATCTTTATTATTTGCTTGATTTTCAGAATTATTTGCTTGATTTTCAGATGCTGGAAAATGCTGAATTTCATCTGACTTATTATTAATAGCAGAATTTTTATGAGCAAAATGAACAGTCTGAGTTGGAAAAGCAAAACTAAGACCTAATTCTTCTATTCTTGCTTTTAATTTAAAATTAATCTGCTGCTGAATTCCCATATATACCTTAAAATCACTATCCTTAACATAATAAACCACCTGGAAAAGTAAACTCGAAGCAGCAAATTCTGCAAAATGAGCACGATCAAATTCTGTTTTGTCTGTCGATTTAATTATCTCTTCCACAATCTCTGGAACCATTTTTAATTTTTCTAATGGAGTATTATAAGTTAAACCAAAACTAAAATTAATCCGCCTCTGCTTCATTCTTTTGTAGTTGTTTATGCGTGAGTTAACGAGATCTGTATTGGAAATAATAAGCTGCTCACCACTTAAACTTCTAATTCTAGTGGTTTTAACCCCAATATGCTCAATCGTTCCTCGATTTTCGCCTGTAATAATAAAATCACCAATATCAAAGGGTTTATCAAAAAATATTGTAAAATAATTAAAAAGATCTGTTAAAACATTTTGAGCAGCAAAGGCAATAGCAACACCACCAATTCCTAGCCCAGTAACCAGGCCTGTAATTTGAATGTTTAGGTTATCTAAAACAAATAAAAATGCAATAATCCAGACAACTATCCTAATCATAAATAAAGAAATATTTAAAACCTTCTGCTGTTCCTCACTCCGCTGTTTTTTGGACCAGTATTTTTTGAGACTGTAAGTTAGAATATCAAGAGCAGCTAAAACTACAAAAATTACAGTTAGAATCATCAAGATTAAGTTGACAAAATTATCTATCTGACTACTTACTTTAAGCTCTTTAAAAGCCAAATAAAAGGCAAATAAATACAAAAGAAAATAAATTCTCTTTTGTATTATATTTTTCAGCAAAACCGAAAATGAATGTGAAAATTTATTAATAAAAATATCCATCCGCTTTAACAAAAACTTATCAAAAAGTTTGATAATTATAACTACTGTCATAATAAATAACAGTGCCAAGAGATAATTCTCAATACTATTATTTAAAAGCATTGTACCAAGACCAAGTTCCTGCATAATTCTACCCCCTACAAATTTTACATTTTTATTTTTATCTAGTATTTTCTTAAGATCTTTTTTTCCTGGACATAAGACTCCTCTCATTTCTTCTACCTTATACTTATATATATTAAAGGTTTTAAAGAAATTTCCTTCTTTTATGTAAATAATCAAAAAAAGAACCCTGATTACAGGTTCTTTGTTTAAAAAATTTATTATATTGTGGATATTGATGGTGGAGGTGGTGGGAGTCGAACCCACGTACTGAATGGCTCACCCAGTAGTTTCTACGAGTGTAGTTCAGCTTTTGGTCTCACAGTAAGCACTCCGCTGAACTGGATTACTTACTGCCAGCCTGTTAAATGTCCCTTCTTCCTACAGACATCAGAAGAAGGTTAGTCTGCTTTTTATGACACCTGAAACGACTCCACAGACAGGACCCGCTCAGGCGTTAACTGCCTACGCGGCAGCTAAAGCGTAATTATTATCGTTTGCAGATAATTTTATATTTCCCAGTGTTTAACGAGTGAAAGGAACTCCTCGACCCGCTTCTAAAAGATTCACCATCCAGGCGAAGCCAGAACACCCCCTGAATAACTTTCCTTTTCAGCATAATTATTATACCCTAAAGGTCAGGAAATGTCAAATTACTTTTAATAATCTCCTTTTTGACTGCGTCTAAATGCTTTTTCCATTTCTCTTTTTGCAGTTTTCTTAGCTATATCTCTTCTTTTGTCATGCTGTTGTTTACCTTTAGCAACAGCTAATTCAACTTTGCAGATATTTTTCTTTAAATAAAGAGTCAAAGGAACCAATGTATAACCTTTTTGAGTTGTATAACCAATTAATTTCCTAATCTCATTCTTATGCAGTAAAAGCTTTCTTTTTCTTTCCGGCTCATGATTATAGCGGTTACCCTCTTTATAAGGACTTATATGCATATTATGCAGATAAACTTCTCCTTTTTCTACTAGAGCAAAGCTATCCTTTAAATTAACTCGATGGTTTCTAATAGATTTGATTTCTGTTCCCTTAAGTTTAATTCCAGCTTCATAAGTCTCTTCTATATAAAAATCATGTCTGGCTTTCTTATTTTTTGCAATAATTTCTATATCATTATCTTTAGCCATGACTATCACATCCTTAATCTCTTTTCCTAGTATTTCTGCTAATCAATTTTTTCTATTAGTTCAAAATCGAGTTCTCGCTTATCTCGATTAACCTTAGTTACTTTAATTCTAACTTCATCACCAATCCTATAAATCTTTTTTGTTCGCTCTCCAATTAAATGATATTTTTCTTCATCATAATGGTAGTAGTCATCACGAAGATTTTTAATGTGAACCAAACCCTCTACAGTATTTTCTAATTCAATGAACATTCCAAAGCCTGTAATTCCACTAATAATACCGTCAAATTCTTCTCCAATCTTATCCTCCATAAACTCAATCTTCTTCAGGTCAACTGAGTCTCTCTCTGCGTCCATTGCTCTTCTCTCCTGAAGTGAGCAGTGATCAGCTATTTTGGGTAGTTCTATATCCAATTCATCCTGACGCTTCTGACTTAAATAACCTTCGGTTATAGTTTCCTTAATTATTCGATGAGCGGTCAGATCAGGATAACGTCTAATTGGAGAGGTAAAATGACTGTAATGAGTAATTCCCAGACTGAAGTGACCCACATTTTTTTCAGAATAAACTGCTTTTTTAAGTGAACGCAGCATCACAGTTTCGATTATTTTCTCTTCTTTTGTTCCCCTTACAGCTTCTAAAATTTCCTGTAAAGCACGGGGGTGAACTCCATTTTTAACTCCTTTAAGTCTGTAACCAAAGTTATGGATAAATTCATTAAACTGCTGCATTCTATCTAAATCAGGTTCCTCATGAACTCGATAAATAAAAGGCATTTCTCGCCATGACATTTCAGCTGCCACAATTCTATTGGCAGCAATCATAAATTCCTCAATTAGCTGTTCTGCCTCTCCGTGGCTTCTTTTCTTTAAATTAATCGGGTGCCCATCTTCATCAAGCTCTACTTTAACCTCAGGAAAATTAAAATCCATACTTCCTTCTGCAAAACGATTTTTGCGCAGTCTTCTGCGAAGTTCATTCATCATTTCAAGTTCTTCTATAAAATCACTGTATTCTTCTTTTTTAGCCTGTTCTTTATTATCCAGAATATCCTGAACTTCACCATATGTCATCCGATGATTGGAATTAATAACTGATTTTGTAATATCGTGGTCTATAATCTCAATTCCATTTTTTCCATGAAATCTGTAGTCTATAAATACAGTCATTGTAAGTCGATCAACCTGTGGATTCAAACTGCAGATACCATTAGATAATTTTTCGGGCAGCATTGGAATTACTCGATCAACTAAATAAATACTAGTTGCACGGGAATAGGCTTCATTATCCAATGGACTATTATCAGTTACATAATGACTAACATCAGCAATATGAACTCCCAATCTATAAACATCACTACCCTGCTTTTCTATAGAAACAGCATCATCAAAATCTTTAGCATCTGGCCCATCAATAGTTACCAGCTTCAAATCTCTTAAATCCACTCGCCCATCATCTTTTTTAACCGTTTTTTCATTGACCTGATCAGGAATATTTTCAATCTGTTTTAAAACCTTATCCGGAAATTCTCCAGGCAAGTCTAATTGACGAATTATTGCCTCAATATCAACACCAGCATCATCTTTATTACCCAAAATTTCTATTATTTCACCTTCTGGATTTCTGTTTTTTTCAGGCCAGCGGGTTATTTTGGCAACAACTTTCTGTCCATTTTGAGCTTGATTTAAAGCCTCAGGTGGAATGAAAATATCATTACAAATTCTTTTATTATCTGGTATTAAAAAACCATAATTTTTATATTTCTCTAAATTACCGACTACTTCTTTATTTACTCTCTCAATTATTTCTGCAACTTCTCCTGCCTGACTTTTACCTCTATCAGAACGAATGGGACGTACAAACACCTTATCATTATGCATGGCACCATTCATATTGGCTGAAGAAATATAAATATCATCTTTCTCTGGATTATCCGGAATTAAAAATGCATTCCCAGAAGCTATTTTTTCAACTCGTCCACCAATTAAATTGAATTTTTCAGGAACTCCATATAAACCCTGAGAATTTTTAAAAATATGACCAGATTTAATTAAATCATCCAGCAGATCAGAAAACATCTGCTGTTGCTCTTTGGCTATCTCAAACTTCTGGAAAATTCCTTCTTTACTTAGCGGACGGTGAACATCTTCTCTCAATCTTTTTAACAATTCACTTCTTGCACTCATTAATAATCATCCCCAATCTTTTTGGTGATTCTGAGCTTAATTTTATCATAATTGGCAGCTATTTGTATTTAATTAAAATTTAAAAATATTATTTAAAGGCCTAATTCATCAGATATACCTTTCATTGCTGATAAAGAAAGATCAACAAATTCTTTTAATTCTAAGTCCATTTCTTTACAGGAAGCAATTACATCTCTGTCTGCACCTTTAGCAAAAGAACTATCTCCATAGCGGTTTAAAACAAATTCTGTATCCAATGATCCCAATTTTTTATCAGGATGAATTAAAGCTGAAGCAACTATTAAACCAGTTAATGGATCTGCTGCATATAAAGCTTTAGCCATTAAAGTCTTTCTAGGCAGCTCGTGCATTCCATTGTGTGCTCTAACCGCATCAACTATTTTAGCTTCCATTCCCATTTTGGACAGCATATCTGCTCCAATTTGGCTGTGCTTTTCCGGCTGATCAGCAGTATCTTCATAATCAATATCATGGAGCAGACCAGCTAAACGCCACTTATGTTCATCTTTATCAAAATAATTTGCTAACTCGGCCATTACTGCTTCAACTGCCAGACAGTGTTTACGTAAATTCTTCTGTTTAATATTTTCCTCCATAAGTTCCAGTGCTTCATTTCTCTGCATAGTGATTCCTCCTTCAGATAATATACTTAATGATATTGAAATATAAAATCCACTTTAAGCTTCCATAAACTTTGCTTTTGCCTTAGCTTTTAAATTACCAGCTTCATCATAAATTTCTGCTTCTGTATAATGAACATTGGCAATTGAACTTTTCTTAGTCCCTTTATATTCGCCAATAATCTTTAGCTTTTTCCCAATTTCTACTGCAGTTCTAAATCTAATATTAAGTTCTGCGGTAAAAGCTTTAATATCTTTAAAACCAATTACATGAGCCATCGCTTCATCTAATAAAGTTGCAATTAGCCCCCCGTGCATTATACCATCATATCCCTGGTGGTTTTCACCTGGAGTGAATTCACCCCTAACTTTATCTGACTCAAATTCCTCAAATTTAAGTCCCAAAGATATTGGGTTTTCTTGACCACAGGCAAAACACATTTTGTCATCTGCTTCAGTCACTCTATCACATCCTTCTAGAAGAAAACCCTCCAAGTAGTATAAACTACAAGGAGGGTAATTAATCCTTTACTACTATATATAATTTTACATGAATAACGGAGCAAATACAAGTGAAACAATAGTCATCAATTTGATTAAAATATTTAAGGATGGACCAGATGTATCCTTAAATGGATCTCCTACTGTATCACCAACAACTGAAGCAGCATGAGTATCTGTACCCTTACCACCAAAAGCCCCTGATTCAATATATTTTTTAGCATTATCCCAGGCTCCACCTGCATTAGCCATCATAATAGCTAAGAGCACACCTGAAGAAAGGGCTCCACCTAAAAGACCACCAAGTGCCTGTACATCCCAGAGCCCTACAACTACTGGTACAATTACAGCTAAAAGTCCTGGTAAAATCATTTCTTTTAAAGCGGCTGTTGTTGAAATATCAACACATTTTCTGTGATCAGGTTTCTGAGTTCCCTCCATAATACCTGGCATTTCTTTAAACTGTCTTCGAACTTCTTCGATCATTTCTCCTGCGGCCTTACCTACAGCCTCCATTGTAATCGCGGAGAATAGGAAAGGAAGCATAGCTCCCAGGAAGAGTCCAATAATAACCTGAGGATTTGTTAGAGAAATAGACTCTAAACCAACTGCTTGTGAGAAAGCTGCAAATAATGATAAAGCTGTTAAAGCAGCTGAACCAATTGCAAAACCTTTACCCATCGCAGCTGTTGTATTACCAACAGAGTCTAATTTATCTGTAATATCTCTTACTGAAGAATCAAGCTCTGCCATCTCGGCAATACCTCCAGCATTATCAGCGATAGGACCATATGCATCTACTGATAAAGTAATACCTGTAGTAGAAAGCATTCCTACCGCAGCCATTGCAATACCATAAAGTCCGGCAAAATTATAAGACAGATAAATTGCTGCAGTAATAACTAAAATCGGCAGGGCTGTACTTCTCATACCAACAGATAAACCACTAATTATGTTAGTTGCTGTACCAGTCTGTGACTGACGAGCTATATGTTTTACAGGGCCATAATGTTCAGAAGTATAGTACTCAGTAATTCTACCAATTAAAGTTCCTGCGATTAAACCGGCTATAATTGCTATAAATATTCCAATTTCTCCAGTCAGTGAAGTTACCAGAAAATAAGCACCAACAATTGTGATTCCAGCAGCACTTAAAGTTCCTCTTTCTAAAGCCTTAGCAGGGTTTCCACCCTCTTTAGCTTTAACAAAACGAGTACCAATTATAGAAGCAATAATTCCTAAAGCAGCAATTAACATCGGCAGTAAAACATGATCCACACTTAAAGCAACTCCTAAAGTCATAGCAGCTACAATTGAACCAACATATGATTCAAATAAGTCGGCTCCCATTCCTGCAACATCACCAACATTATCACCAACATTATCAGCAATAACAGCAGGATTACGCGGATCATCTTCCGGGATCCCAGCTTCTACCTTACCAACTAAATCAGCACCAACATCAGCAGCTTTAGTATAAATACCACCACCAACACGAGCAAATAAAGCAATAGAACTGGCTCCAAAAGCAAATCCTCTAATAAATTCTACATTGTGAGAAAAGAACATATATAAAATTCCAAGACCTAAAGTTCCTAAACCTACAACAGACATTCCCATTACAGTACCACCAGAGAATGCAACTTTTAAAGCAGCATTTAATCCTGTTTTAGCTGCCTGAGTTGTTCTTGCATTTGATTGTGTTGCAATCTGCATTCCGATAAATCCAGCTAAAGCAGAGAAAAATGCACCCAAAACAAATGAAGCTGCATACTGCCAACCTAGACTCGGTACAAGGGCCATAATCACAGCTACTACTGCTACAAACACACTTAACATTTTGTATTCGCGGCCTAAGAAAGCCATAGCTCCCTCATTGATTGCATCTGATAACTCTGCCATTCTATCTGTTCCCATACTTTCTTTTTTAACTTTTCCAGCAAGTATAAAAGCAAAAATTAATGCAATTATTCCTGCTAGCGGTGTATAAAAATTCATGCACCAACCTCCTTATTAATTAATATTTTTAATTTCTTATAAATACTGACATTTGTCAGCACCTTTATTTTAGCTTATTTTATAAAAATTGATAAAAATCCCCTATGATACTAGATGAAACACTTTTATTAAATGATTCTTTAATTAATTATTACTTAAATATGAAGTTTAAAATATAGCTAAGATTAAAGAATTGATCATAAATAAAATTGCAGCAGCAGTTGTTGCTTTACTGATTTTATCTTCCATCTTTTTCCCCGACTTACCAAAAAAAGTTGTAGCACCACCATCAATGGCTCCTGATAAACCAGCACTTTTACCTGACTGCAGTAAAACCCCTACAATTACTCCAATCGCTATAATAAAATGTAAAATCTTTAGTACAAACATTTTAATCTCACCTCCAAATAGTTAAGTAAAATATTGCTAAATATACATAATTCAACACAACTTTAATTTTAACACATAAAGTTCAAAAATACAATATTATATAGCAAAAATAAGAATCAAAAGTTTTACCCTGCTTACAAATTTAATAAATCAGAAATTATATTTTTTTAGATGCTTCATTTCTATTTATTTTGTAAATTTCTGCAATAATTATTTCTTTTAAAAAAGACCCGGCAGAAATAACTCTACCCGGCCTCTTTTATCTTTCATTTATAATTTGATTTTACTTGATGCTAAAAAATGCTTCTTTACCTGCATACTGAGCTGCATCGCCTAAGCTCTCTTCAATTCTCAGCAGCTGATTATACTTAGCAACACGCTCAGAACGAGCCGGTGCACCAGTTTTAATCTGACCAGTATTCATTGCTACAACAAGATCAGAAATTGTTACGTCTTCTGTTTCACCGGAACGGTGAGATACAACAGAAGTAAAGCCTGCTCTTGTAGCCATATTAATAGTATCTAAAGTCTCAGTTAAGGAACCAATCTGATTAACCTTAATTAAGATAGAATTACTGCTTTTCTCTTCAATACCTCTGCTTAATCTCTCTACATTTGTAACATAAAGGTCATCTCCAACAATCTGTAGACGGTCACCAAGTCTTTCAGTCATCTCAGCAAAGCCTTTCCAGTCATCTTCAGCAAGACCATCTTCTATTGAAATAATTGGATATTTATCAATTAATTCTGCGTAAAATTCAATCATTTCTTCAGAAGTTTTTTCTACACCTTCACCTGCAAGTACATATTTACCATCTTTATAAAACTCTGTTGCAGCAGGGTCAAGTGCAATATAAAAATCTTCTCCAGCTTCATAACCAGCTTTTTCAATCGCTTCAACAATTACCTGTAGAGCTTCTTCGTTGGATCCTAAATCAGGTGCAAAACCACCTTCATCACCAACACCAGTACCTAAACCTTTTTCCTGAAGCACTTTTTTCAGGTTGTGATATACTTCAGAACCCATCTGCAGTGCTTCACGGAAGCTAACTGCACCAACAGGCATAATCATAAACTCCTGTAAATCTACATTGTTATCAGCATGCTCTCCACCATTTAAAATGTTCATCATTGGAACAGGTAGAGTTTTAGCATTCATTCCACCAATGTAATTATAAAGCTGAGTTCCAGTAGCATTTGCTGCTGCTTTAGCAGCTGCCATTGATACACCCAGGATTGCATTAGCACCTAATTTACCTTTATTATTTGTTCCATCAAGCTCACGCATCAGATTATCAATTTCAATCTGTTCTCTAACATCTAAGCCAACAACTTCAGGTGCAATTATTTCATTTACATTTTCTACAGCTTTAAGTACACCTTTACCCAGATAGCGGTCACCACCATCTCTTAACTCAACTGCTTCGTACTGACCAGTGGAAGCTCCAGATGGAACAGCTGCTCTTCCATAAGTACCGTCTTCAAGAATCACTTCCACCTCTACAGTTGGATTACCGCGTGAATCTAAAATTTCTCTTGCATAAACATCTACAATTGTTGTGTTTAACATTATTAATTAACCTCCTTATAATTTTACAGTAAATCTTTTTTTAGTTATATTTCAGCAGAAACAGTAAAAACTGCTTCTGCTTATTAATATATTCAGTTTCTGATTATATTAAATTTTAAATAAGCTGACTGACACAATATTACCTGTTATCTATAATTAGTGAGTCTCCTGTCATTTTATCTGGCTTTTCAATTCCCAAAATTTCTAACATTGTTGGTGCTAAATCAGCTAATTTACCAGAAGCTATACCTTTATCTTTTGGACCACCTACATAATAGAGGGGAACAATGTTAGCAGTATGAGCTGTAAATGGAGATCCATCTTCTTCTTTCATTTTTTCTCCATTACCATGGTCAGCTGTGATTAAGGCCTGTCCACCTTTATCTAAAATAGCAGGGACTATCTTAGATAGACATTCATCAACAGTTTCCACAGCCTTTATAGCTGCATCCATAAAGCCAGTATGACCAACCATATCGATATTAGCATAATTTAGAATAATCACATCATATTCTTCAGCCTCAATTTTTTCTAGGAGCTTATCTGTTACCTCATAAGCACTCATCTCCGGCTGCATCTCATAAGTTGCAACCTGTGGTGAAGGAATTAAAATTCGATCTTCACCTTGATTAGGCTCTTCAACTCCTCCATTAAAGAAGAAAGTTACATGGGCATATTTTTCAGTTTCAGCTATTCGAAGCTGTTTTAAACCTTCACGGCTTAAAACTTCACCAAGTCCATCTTCAATTTCTACCGGCTCAAAGGCAACAGGTAGATCAAATTCTTCATCATACTCTGTCATAGTAACATAGTATAAATCTTTTGGATGTTCTGGTTCACGCTCAAAGGCATCAAAGCCGTCAATAGTTAAAGCCTGAGTAATCTGACGAGCTCTATCAGCTCTGAAATTAAAGAAAATCACAGAATCATGATCATTCATTGGTCCTACAGGTTCACCATCTTCTGTAATAACTGTTGGAACCACAAATTCATCTTCTACATCTTCTGCATACGAAGCTTCTACAGCTTCTACAGCATCTTCAGCCTTATTACCCTCACCTAAAACTAACATATCATAGGCTTTTTTGGTTCTTTCCCAGCGGTTATCGCGGTCCATTGTATAATAACGTCCGCTGACAGTAGCAATTTTGCCGGTTCCAACTTTATCCAATTCTTCCTGGAGTTCTTTTAGGTAACCCGTTCCACTGGAAGGTGGAGTATCTCTTCCATCTAAGATAGGATGGATATAGACCTTCTCTAAATCAGCCCGGTCAGCCATTTCAATTAAACCAAAGAGATGTTTGATGTGGCTGTGTACACCACCATCAGATAAAAGCCCAATTAAATGCAGAGCACCATCATTATCTTTAGCATGGTCTACTGCTTTTTTTAGAGCTTCATTTTCCAGTAAGTGTTTTTCTTCCACAGCTTTATTTATCCTTGTAAAATCTTGATAAACTATGCGGCCGGCACCAATATTTAAGTGGCCAACCTCAGAGTTACCCATCTGTCCTTCAGGCAGTCCAACAGCCTCCCCGGAAGGTTTTAAGATTGAATGGGGATACTCTTTATTTAATTTATCTAAGAAAGGAGTATCTGCCTGATAGACAGCATTCCCTTCTGCATTTTCATTTATACCCAGCCCATCTGCAATAATTAGGGCCAGTGGTTTCGGTCTTGCCATAATAATCCTCCTTATAATCTAACTTATTTACTTATAGATTTCGGCAGTTTTTAAAATAATTTCAGAGAAGGAATCTGCTTCTAAGCTGGCTCCACCAACTAAAGCACCATCTATCTCTGACTGTGCCATAATTTCTTCTACATTATGTGGTTTTACACTACCACCATATTGAATTCTAATCTTATCAGCAGCCTTAGGAAATTCTTTTCTAATGTTATTTCTAATAATTCCGATTACACGATTAGCTTCCTCGGCAGAAGCGGTCTCTCCTGTACCAATTGCCCAGATTGGTTCATAAGCAATTACTACATCTTCAACCTCTTCTTCACTTAATCCTGCTAAAGCAGAATCAACCTGAAAATTAACTTTTGCCTCTATTTGATCAGCTTTTCTTTCTTCTAAAGTTTCTCCAACACAGACAATTGGCTTCACACCATGTGACAGTGCAGATAAAACTTTTTTATTTACTTCATAATCGCTTTCACCAAAAATTTCTCTTCTTTCAGAGTGGCCAACAATAGTATATTCGATATTGCTGTCAGCCAACATCTTAGCAGAAATTTCTCCAGTATAAGCACCTGCATCTTTCCAGTAAATATTTTCAGCACCTGTAACAAGATCACTACCCTCAGCAGCCTTTTTAACTGTTGTTAAACAGAGAGCAGTAGGACAGATACCCATTTCTACATTATCTACAGCTTTAACTTTATCTTTCAAAGCAGTAATCATAGCTTCAGCTTCTTCAACATTTTTATTCATTTTCCAATTTCCACAAATAAATGGTTTACGCATTTTAATATTCCCCCTCAAATTTTGCTTAAAAAGCAATTATCTTGATTCGACTACATTTACTCAACATCGTCTAATGCAGCAACACCCGGAAGTTCTTTACCTTCAAAGAACATCAGGGAAGCTCCACCACCAGTAGAAATATGGCTCATCTTATCAGCTACTCCAGCCTGATTAATAGCAGCAGCAGAATCTCCACCACCAATTACAGAGTGGGCATCTGATTCGGCTAAGGCCTTTGCTAATTCAACAGTACCGTGGGCAAATTTCTCCATCTCAAATACTCCTAATGGTCCATTCCAGATAACTGTTTTAGCATTTTTAATAATTTCTTTATAATTTTCCAAGCTCTGAGGACCACCACAATCAAGAACCTGCCAGCCCGCAGGAATTTCATCTGCAGCTACAGTTTGAGTATTTGCATCATTGGAGAAATCATCAGCAATTACCACATCAATTGGGAGTACAATCTCTACACCCTTTTCTTCAGCTTCAGCCATTAATTCTTTAGCTAGCTCAACTTTGTCCGCTTCTACCAAAGAATCTCCAACTTCATAACCCTTAGCAAGTAAGAATGTATTTGCAATTCCACCGGCAACAATTAACTTATCTACTTTATTGATTAAATTTTTGATTACATCTATTTTATCAGAAACCTTAGCTCCACCCATAATTGCCACAAAGGGACTTTCAGGATTTTCCATTACTTCACCTAAGGCATTTAACTCTCTCTGCATTAAAAAGCCTGCAGCAGCTGGTAAGTATTCGGTAACTCCAACTGTTGTTGCATGGGCTCTATGAGCAGCACCAAAAGCATCATTTACATATAAATCAGCAAGTGAAGCTAATTCTTTTGCAAATTCTGGATCATTTGCCTTTTCACCAGCGTGGAAGCGGCTGTTTTCTAAGACTAAAACCTCTCCATTTTCTAAATTATCAGCAGCTTTTTTAACTTCTTCACCAATGCAGTCATCAGCCTTTTTAACTTCTCTGTTTAATAAATTAGCCAGTGCTTTGGCTACTGGGTCCATTCTTAAATCATCTTTAGGCTCTCCACCCGGACGGCCTAAGTGAGAAATGAGTAATACTTTTGCCTCTTCTTTTATTAGATACTCGATTGTTGGTAAAGCAGCTTTAATTCTGGTTTTATCTCCAACAACTCCATCTTTTAGAGGAACATTAAAGTCAACTCTAACTAAGACTTTCTTGCCTTTAAAATCCATATCTTTCAGTGTTTTTTTCATTTTTTATACCTCCATTATTAATTAGCAGTTACTAATTTGATCTGACAAGTATTAAAAACATTACTAAAAATTAAGCAAAAAAATTTGTTGAGATTAAAATTTCAGGGGCAGGCCTAAGCCCGTCCCTGAAATTAATTTATCTATTAATTACAGCTTTAATGTTAAGTCTACAACTCTATTTGTGTAACTTAACTCATTATCATACCAGGAGATAACTTTAACCATATTGCCATTAACTACCATAGTAGATTGAGCGTCAATTTTAGAAGATTCGAACTGTCCCATGATATCTCTGGAAACTAATTCTTCTTCAGTGTAACCTAAGATACCCTTCATTTCGCCTTCTGCTTTCTTTTTAAACATTGCATTTACTTCTTCAACAGTTACATCCTGTTCTAAAGTAAATACTCCGTCAACACAGGAACCATCAGGTACAGGAACTCTCATGGCCATACCATCAATTTTACCCTCTAATTCAGGCAGTACTTTTGTTGTTGCAATAGCAGCACCTGTAGTTGTAGGGATGATGTTTTCAGCAGCTGTTCTACCTCTTCTAATTTTACTAGCTGGCATATCTAAGATAGCCTGACTTGTTGTATAACCGTGAATTGTTGTGATTAGACCTTTTTCAATTCCAAACTCATCATTTAATGCTTTAGCTAAAGGCGCTAGACAGTTTGTTGTACAAGAGGCATTGGAAACGATTAAATCATCATCAGAAAGATCATCGTCATTAACGCCAAGCACAATAGTATTGTCAATTTTGTCTTTAGCAGGAACTGTTAAAATAACTTTTTTCGCACCAGCTTCGATATGATTCATTAACTGATCTTTTTTACGGAATACACCAGTTGATTCAATTACAACATCAATATCGTTTTCAGCCCAGGGAAGCTCTGCAGGATCTTTAACAGCGGTAACCTTAATTTTCTTACCATTAACTACTAAATCACCATCTTTAACTTCTACAGTACCATCAAAACGACCGTGTACAGAATCATACTTAAGTAAGTAAGCTAAGTTTTCAACATTCACTAAATCATTAATTGCTACAATTTCAATTTTATCAGTGTTTCTACCTTCCACTAATCTTAAGTACCCTCTACCAATACGTCCAAATCCATTAATTGCTACTCTTTTTGTCATTATTTTATTCCTCCTTATAATATGATGAATCACTTACAAATTAATTTACTAAACAAAGATTTTAAAAAAGTTTTGAAAGTTTAAGCACTAACTTGCTGAATGCTGATTTCAATCTACCAGCCTATCTTCGGCCTCACCCCCCTTAAGAGAGATAATTTTTCGGGCTGTAATTTCATCAGTGATTAAAATATCCTGATATTTAGAAGAAACTGCAGAAATAATAGCTTCTGCTTTATTTTCTCCTCCTGCAATAACAATTACTTTATTAATTGATTCCAGATCATCTAAATTTAAGCCAACACTTGTTGTAGAGTAGATAATTTCACCTTTTGAGTTGAAATAAAAGCCAAAAGCTTCTCCAACCGCACCAGCCTGAAGAAGATCTTTAATTTCTGCATCTTTCATACCTCTTCGAGCGGCCATATCAGCAGCAGTTCCTACTCCATGAATTAAAATATTAGCTTTTTTTAAAATTTCTAAAGTTTTTTTAATAGTTGGTTCTTTTGTAATATGATAAATATTTTCTTCAGCCACATTGTCCGGAATATGAAGAAGATGATAAGTGCCTCCAAGTTTTTTAGCAATTTTAGCAGCAATAGTATTGGCCTGTATTTCAACATCTTCACTTAAGCCACCTCTGCCAGGAACTACAGTTACATCTTTTGGTTCAGCACTATATGTCATTTCAGAAGCCACCCTGGCCAATGTTGTTCCACCAGTTACAGCTAAAATATCGCCATCTTTAATTTCATGCTTTAAAAGCTGTGAAGCCATCCGACCAATTTCAGCTCTTAAATCTCCTACAGGAACAGCCCCATTGACCAGTTTTACTTTTTCAATGCCCAGAATCTTTTCTAATTTATTTTCTAAACAACTAATATCCCTTAATTCTTTAATATACTCATCTAATTCTACCAGAAATTCTTCTCCAATTCTAGTAATTTGAGTACCAGCGGGACTAATAGTTATAAGAGATTTTTTTTCAAAGAATTCTAGATCATTACGGATTGTTCTTTCACTTAATCCTAATATCCTGGCTAGAGCTCTTCTGCCAATTGGCTGATTATAATAAATACCACGTAAAATATTATATCTTTGTTGAGCTGTCTTTACAATTTCAGGTACAATTTTTTGCTGAATTTTAAACAATTTATTCATGTTTAACCTCCACGCTGGAACGTTTTTGTCCAAATGGAACAAAATTGTCCCGATACAGCCAAAAACAAAGCTGATATTTAAATCAGCAACAAGTTTATATTTATTTTTTAACTTCCAAATACATTATATCATCTTTTCAGATAATTTCAAGTTAAATTTTGAGCAATTTTTTTTATTCTGCGCAAACGGTGATTAACTCCTGATTTACTAAGTTCAATCATTTCTCCTAGCTCTTTTAGAGAGGCATAAGGATTTTTTCTTCGAAGCTCTGCCATCTCCCTTAATCCAGGGCTTAATGAATCGAGTCCATTTTCTCTCTCAATAATATCTATATATTCCAGCTGATCCATTGCAGCTGATACTGATTTTTCTAAATTTGCAGTTTCAAAATTAACTCTGCGGTTAACATCATTTTTTAATTCTTTAATAATATGATCATTTTCCATCTTTAACATAGCCTGATGGGCCCCAATAATATTCAATACTTTAACAACTTCAGCATAACTTTTAAAATAAATCACTTTATAACCTTTATGCTCTGTTTGGTGTGCTTTTAAATCAAATTTAGACAATAGTATTTTTAGATCATCGGCCAAACTATCTCTTTCACAGCGAAATTCTAAATGATATTCGCTCTGCGGGCTATTAACAGAACCACCGCCTAAAAAAATACCGCGAAGATAAGCTTGAGCCAGCTTTCTAGAAGTTAAATATTCCTCCTTAATATGAAAAACTAAATTGTTTTTCGGAGTAAGAAAACCTAATTCTAACAAAAATTCTCGTACTCCAGGTTGAGGAGTAACAATAATATCATAACTGTGGCTTAAATTGAACTTTCTATCCCGCCTAACTCTAATTTCTATACTAAAACCAAAACGGTTTTTTATTAAAGAATAAATTCTTCTAGCTAAGTTTCCGTGATACAGAGTAACTTTAACAGCTAAATGTTTATTAGAGATTTGAATTGATCCATCTATTCTGATCAAAGCAGATAACTCTGATAACTGTTCAGAATAACTATATTTATCTTTATGAGTTAACTCTTCTTTAACTTTATCTGTAAAAGACATTTAATCTCCTTTCAGAATAATCTTTAAGACTACAATATATTTTAACACATCTTATCTAATTTCAATTATACTTCTTATTTAATTCGTAAATCAGTTGGGCTAATTCATCCGGATCATGACGCAAATAACTATTTTTTTTCAAAAGATCAGCTTCTATAATTTTAACTCCCAAATCTTTTAAGCGCTGATGATCAATTTTAACCGGATAAGCACCCTCAGCTTCATATTTTTTTTGTAATTCTTTTGTCCCCTGACGATTATTTACAATGATGTAATCAAAAATCCCTGGACCACAGTGGTCAATAATAGCTTTAGCATGATCTGCAGCAGTATAATTATCTGTCTCACCAGGCTGGGTCATAACATTACAAACATATAATTTTAAAGCATCTGTATTTTTAATTTCTTCAGTAATTCCTTTTACTAATAAGTTTGGTAAAATACTGGTATAAAGACTACCAGGACCGATTATAATAACATCAGCTTTGCGAATTGATTCTCTAACTTCAGGAGTTGTACTTGCATTTTCTGGATATAAAAAGACTTTATTTATTTCTTTATCATAAACCGGAATAGCTGATTCTCCCATTCTTTTTTCCTGATCATGGTAGACAGCCCCCAATTTAATATCTTCATTTGTTGCCGGCAGAACTTTACCTTTAATTGCTAAAACTTTACTTGAGGCTCTAACAGCTTCTTCAAAATCGCCAAGAACTTCTGTCATGGCAGCAATATATAAATTACCAAAACTGTGTCCCTCCAGACCACCTTCAGATTCAAAGCGATGTTGAAATAATTTTTCCATTAATGGTTCTCTATCTGCTAAAGCAACAAGACAGTTCCGAATATCACCAGGGGGTAAAATCCCCATTTCATTTCTTAATCTGCCAGAACTACCACCATCATCAGCAACTGTGACCACTGCTGTCAAATTATCACTATTCTTTTTAAGCCCGCGCAGAAGGTTTGAAAGACCAGTTCCCCCTCCAAAAGCAACAATTTCAGGTCCTTTATTAGATCTTCGCTTTTCATATAACAAGTCTAAAATTTCAGCATGAGGTGTAATATGAGTGTTAAATTCTAACCTTATTTTTAAGAGAGAATAATATGTCAAAGAAATCCCACTTAAGATCATTAACAAAGCTGTTAATTTCAAAATTAGATTAGCTTGTTTACCAAAAAATATATTTAATATTGAAATCAATTCATTTGTCACATAAACACTGAGATCAAAACCAAATAAAGGGGTTATCCCTACACTAATTAATACAAAAGAAAATATTATAACTAAAAACCATCTTTTAACTCCTAAGCCTGGGAAAAACCACTTTGGCAAATTCATAATTACACTTCCTCTATTTTTCGATATCCCTGTGTTCTATATTAATACTAAAATCTTGATTGGCTAAAAACTCTGCCAACTTAATTACAGTAGTTACCGAGCGATGTTTACCACCAGTACATCCAATTGCTATTGAAAGATGACTTTTTCCTTCTCTTTTATATTCTGGCAGTAAGAAATTTATTAAATCAAAAAATTTATTATAAAATTTTTCTGTAGCTGGCCATTTCAAAACATAATCTCTAACTTCCTGATCCTTACCCGTTTTTTCTTTTAGAGATTCTACATAATAAGGATTAGCTAAAAATCTAACATCCATAACTAAATCAGCATCTCTGGGGATTCCATATTTAAAACCAAAAGAAATTAAACTGAGATGAAGCGAATTTTTGTCAGCTCCGCTTAAAAACAGCTGATTTAATTCTTCCTGTAATTCAGAAATTTTTAATTCTCCTGTATCAATAATTTTAGTGGCCCTACCTCTTAATTCTTCTAAAAGTGTTCTTTCTCTTTCAATTGCATCTAAAATTCTACCTTCTTCATCCAAAGGATGTCTTCTTCTGGTTTCTTTATACCTTCTGATTAATACATCATCAGATGCTTCTAAAAATAATATATCATAATTCAAATTCATTTTTTCTATTTGTGATAACTCTTTATATAGTTCATTAAAAAATTCTCTTCCCCTTATATCACTTACAAGAGCGATTTTTTCTAAATCAGACTGCAGACATAGTTCTGCAAATTTTGAAATTAAAGCAGGAGGTAAGTTATCAACACAAAAGAAGCCTCTGTCTTCAAAATAATTCAAGGCCAGAGATTTACCTGCTCCTGACATACCTGTAATAAGTAAAAATTCCATCTAAGTAGTAGTCTCCTTCCAAAATGTCTTTTGTAAAATCTATTCTTGACTGCAGTAATCTAAAAACTTCTTCTCCGGTGCCCTCATAATATTTAAAAACTTAAGTTTAGAAACCTTTATAGGTTTCTTCCCATAAAAAACATCTGCATTATTTTCTAATTTATCAATTGTTGCCAGACCTAAAGCATTATTAACTGCAAAAAACTTTTTGTAACCTTTAAGTTCTTTTGGTAAAGCCTGATAATATTTTTTCAAAGCTGGAATATGACTTTTTAAATCACTCAGCATTTTTGACAAGGCTTCAAGCGCTTTTTCTTCATTCCTTGAATTAGATAATTCTACCTCACTGATATTTAATTCTTTTAGAGGCCAAAAATGTTTATCTCTGCTTTCCAAATCTTCTCTAATATCTCTAATTAGATTTACTTTTTGCAAAAACAAACCTGCTTGATTAAAATTATCTAATAATACCTGCTGCTTTTTTTGATTAATATCAAACTTATAAATAATAGTTTCAGTTAAAAAGCCTCCAACAGTTCCTGCTACATAATAACAATATTCATCAAGATCTGCAAAAGTTTGAACTTCTTTTGTTAAATATTTTTGCATTCCCTGATTCATTTCCTGCAGCCATTTATGTGATATTTTCTGGATATCCAAATCAAAATCTTGATAACACTGATAGATCAAATCAATGTTTTTAGTAAGTTTCTGCAGAGATTCAGACTCAATTAATTCTGATTTATCTTTAATGACTCTAAAATCCGAGCTGCGGTCATATTCCTCTGTAGAAAATATTCTGCTGACTTTATCCATCATTTCTTTCTGCAGTTCCAAATCCGGAGGATGAATCTCATCTTCAAAATTATCTAATATTCTATCCTGCAGATAAGCTAAAAGCACCTCATTTTTTATTTCCTCATCTAACATAGGAATTGTTAGTGCAAAACTTCTAGAAACTCTGCTTAAAATATCTTTGGCAAATTCCATAGGATCTGATTTCATTATCTCACCTCATCACAAACAAAAATTTATTTCTCATATTTAAATCTAAAAATAACAAAAATTAATAATAACATATATAATACCAATATAGCTATTGAGATTTTATTTATCGACATCAAATAATCTACAACTGTTGGTTCTGTTTCAGCTTTTTCAAAATCAATTTTTAAATACGGAAGCTGCGGCAGTTCTCCCTTTAAAATCTGTTTTTGGCTTTCCCCTCCTGGAACTAATATATCAAGAACTCTAGTACTTTGAGGATTAGAACTCTTATTTCCAGAATATATCTGCCAGTAACTTCTGCTGTTTGATAATGAACGAAAGTGATCATAACCAAAAGGATCAAAACTCCCAATCAAAACAATGATTTTACTATTTTGAGCTAAATTAATTTCAGCTTTAGGGATTTCTAAAAAAATAAAATTTCCATCTCTATTTACTGAGATATTATCATTTGAACTGGGAACCATAAGTGATAAATCATTAATATTAAGTATTGTTTCTTTGCGGCTGTTTGGATTAAATAATTTAACCCAAAAACCACTGATTTTCAAAAAATTGTCCCAATAAAAGTCATCTTTAAAACTTATATTAGCTCCGTCATTAAAAAGTTGATTGCTGCCACCCGACTGAGTGTCAAGATAAAGTTCTATTAAAGGTAATGAAAAATCAAATTTTGCCCTCCAAGGATCAGTTAAATTTGAAAAAGAAAATCTAAATTTATAATTGGCTTCACCTTCAAAAATTGTCAGAGAATTTAAGTCAAATAAATGACCTCTATTTTGAAAAATATGATTTTGAGGATAATAATAATCTCCTGGACCATAATCATCTCCGACTCCATCAATATGGTTAAAAATAACTTTATAGCCATCTGCATTTACAGCTGATGTTAAAGAAAAAAGACATATAACTAAAATTATAATCAATTTTAAGCTTTTATTCTTCATAATTTTAAGAGCCATTTTTACACCTCTACTGTAAATACAGAGTTTTATTTATTCATAATATTTTCTGTGAAGTCGACAGCTGCATTATAGCCCATAGTTTTCATCCTATAATTCATAGCGGCAACCTCAAGCACTAAGGCTAAATTTCTACCTGGTTTAACTGGAATTACAATTTCATCAATCTCTAAATCCATTATTTCAGTTTTGCGGCTGTCAATGCCAAGTCTTTCATATTCTTCCCCTTCTTCCCATCTTTCTAATTTAATGGCAAGATTAATAGGAGAATCATGTTTAACAGCACCTGCACCAAACAATGTTTTAACATTTATTATACCAATTCCCCGCATCTCTAAAAAATAGCGGGAATTATTGGGAGCAGAACCACTTAAGCGCAATTCGCCAATTTTTTTGATTTCTATAATATCATCTGCAACCAGCCGATGTCCTCTTTTTACAAGCTCAATAGCAGTTTCACTTTTTCCGATACCACTTTGTCCCTTAATTAAAACACCGATACCATAAATATCAACTAATACACCATGTATTACTTTAATAGGAGCTAGTTTTTCCTCTAAATAATTAAGAAGCATACTGCTAAATCTAGTTGTTGATATTTTTGTTGAAAAAACTGGTATCCCATTTTCATTTGCCTTATCAATTAAATAACTTGGTACAGCCTCGCCTCGAGCAATTATAATACAAACTGGGTCATGGATTACATATTCATCTATTCTTTTTTTTAGAATTTCTTCACCAAGCCCTTTTAAAAAAGACAATTCCGTTCTACCAATTAAATTTACCCGCTCAGGTGCAAAGTGCTTCCAAAAACCAGCCAACTCTATTCCTGGTCTTTTAATATCACTAACCTTTACTTCACGTTTTATACCAGAACGTCCAGCTCGAATTTCTAAATCAAAACGATTGAATATATCAAGAACTAAAACCTTATCTTCTTCATTCATTTTTCATCAACTTATCTTCCATTGCTACAGCAATAGCGCCCATTAAACCAATATCTGATCCAAGTTCCGCTTCTGTAACTGTTACTATTTCTAAAGGCCCTGGTAAGGCAATTTCCTTCATTGTTGCTAAAGCCTGATCTAAAAAGAGATCAGAAGCTTTCATTACTCCACCACCTAAAATTATCATTTCTGTATTAAAGATATTTACAACATTACCTAAGCCAATACCTAAATAATAGCCAGCCTTTTCAAAAATTTCGCACGCTGCCTGATCTCCCTGATAAGCAGCTTGAGCACAAATGACAGCATCAATATCTTCGACAATATTATCTGCTAATTCAAGCATTTTTTTACTTTTACCAGCTGCTGCCGCTTCTCTTGCTTCGCGTCCGATGGCAGTTCCTGAAGCAAAAGATTCTAAACAGCCGTGGTTACCACAACCGCAGAGTGGGCCATCTGGATCAATAACTGTATGTCCTATCTCACAGGCATTATCATTAATTCCTGTAAAAAGTTCTTTATTAATGACAGCACCACCACCAATACCAGTTGAAATAGTTAAATAGACCATATTATCTACTGTTCTTCCGGCACCAAACCACTTTTCACCTAAAGCAGCAGCATTAGCATCATTTTTTAAGATAGTTTTAATTCCCAGTGCAGACTCCATCCTTTCCACAAGAGCTACATTTTTCCAGGGTAAATTCGAATTTTCAATAATAATTCCCTTTTGAGCATCAAGTGGCCCCGGACTTCCGATACCTAAAGTTTTTACCTCCTCTTTTTTTACTCCTGCTTTTTCAATTACTGTTTCTATAGTCTCTATCATATTTGCAATTATTTTATCTTCACCAAGATTAGCCTCTGTTTCTTTACGGGATCTTGTGATGATATTACCCTGAGTATCGGCAAGACCTGTTAAAATTTTTGTCCCACCTAAGTCCAAACCTAAATAATATTCTTTCATAAATTATTCCCCTCTCAAATTACTAAATATGCTTTAATACTTAGCAAGTATTGCTTTAGTACTATGTATAATCAATAATCCAATTATCCCAATAAAACCTGCTGGAAGTCCTATCCCAATAACTGTTAAAATAGCTGTTAGAACGAAAACCACTAAAAATAATAATAAGGAAAAAATTATATTATCTAAACTTAAAACTAAAGCATTTTTTAAAATTTCTTTAAATGAGCTCTCTTTTTGAATAATCAAAAGACCCCAAAAATAAATTTGGTAAATCGTAAAATAAATTAAAAAATAGGCAAATAAAAAAGCAAAAGCCAAAAGCCAAATATTATCCTGGCCTCTAATTAAGAAAAATCTTAAATCCACTGCAAAGATTATATACAAAATTAATGAAAATAAAAAGGCTAAAAATCCCCGCCAGAATTCATTTTTAAAATAACTAAAAATTGATTTAAAAGCAATTCTTCCTTCTTCCATAATTTGATCAGCACCATAAAGTGAAGTTAAAAATAGTGGACCTAAAAAAATCACAGGAATTAATAACAGCAAATACAAGCCACTATTCAGTGCAATTAAAACAAAAAATAACAATAAAAAACTGCCGATAAACCAAGCTGTGCTTAATAAAACAAACTTAAATAAATTTTCATAAAAATCTTTAAAAGTGGATTTCAATATTGAAAAAATTTCCAAATAAACCCCTCCAAATTTGCTCAGCTAACATAGCTGACTCCTATCTTTTATTATAACATATATAGCTTAAAATTGCATAATTCTGAAGGCCCAGCAGTGCTATTTCTGAGCTGGGATTTCTAAATCTAAATCAAAATACTGTTTTAAATATCTTGCTATCCCAAAATCATTATGATTAGGTGCTGTATCATCAGAGTGTTCATGCAGTTCTGAATGAGCATTCTGCATTGCAACTCCTTTTCCAACCCATTCGATCATTTTTAAATCATTGAGTCCATCCCCAAAAGCCATAATTTCTTCTCTTTTAATACCATATTTAGCTGCAAGTTCTTTTAAGGGAACTGCCTTAGAAATATCCTTTTTAGTAATTTCAATAAAAGAAGGATAAGAAGAAGAAAGCTCTATTTTACTATCAAAATTTTCTTCTAAAAAGTTTTTAATCTCAACCTGTCTATCTTCATCTTCTTCAATTATTAACATCTTAGTCGGTTCAGCATCTAAGAACTTATCTAATCTACCAACATAATTAGGCTCTATCCCTGAAATTTTATAATATTTATCTGTAAACTCATTTTCTTCTGCAACATAAAGCTTATCATCAATATACAGCTGTAAATGGTAATCATTTTGAACTACCATTTTAGTAATTTTATCAGCGGTTTCAAATGGGATTGGCTCATGAAAAAGCTGTTCTTCATTTATCGGGTTTACAACTAAAGCTCCATTATAAGTTATGATTGGATCAACCATTTCTAAACGGCTTGTATGTGGTTTAGCTGAACAGTACATTCTACCGGTAGCAACAATAGTCCTAATTCCCTTTTTTCTAACTTTTTTTACTGCTTCTATAGTTTTATCATGGAGTTGATGCTCAATATCTAATAAAGTTCCATCTAAATCAAAAACTATTAATTTAACACTCATTTTATTATCACCTTTTCTAAAATTATTATTTTCTTATTTTCTTATTTTTTTTAAAAAAATGGCCGGGTTCCCCCAGCCCTATAAGTAATTAAATTGCAAATATTATTTTATGAATTTAGCAGAAAAAGCATATACCTCTTTTTTTATTTGCTTAAGTTTTTCTTCATCCTCAAGGTTTTTTAAAGCTTCAAAAATAAATTCTGCTATTTTTTTCATTTCTTTCTTTCCCATACCTCTGGTTGTAACAGCAGGAGTTCCAATTCTGATTCCACTTGTAACAAAGGGACTTTTGGTTTCAAACGGAATTGTGTTTTTATTTACTGTAATACCAACTTTATCTAAAGCTTCTTCCGCTTCTTTCCCAGTAATATTCATATTTGTTAGATCAACAAGCATCATGTGATTTTCAGTTCCACCAGATACAAGTCTCATTCCATATCCTTTTAAAGCTTCTGCTAAGGTATGGGCATTGTCAATAATCTGCTGCTGATAATCCATAAATTCATCTGTTAAAGCTTCTTTGAAACCAACAGCTTTGGCAGCAATTATATGCATTAACGGTCCGCCCTGTAAGCCAGGGAAAATAGCCTTATCTATTTCTTTGGCATATTTTTCTTTACAGAGTATCATTCCACCTCTTGTTCCTCTTAAAGTTTTATGTGTTGTAGTTGTTACAAAATCAGCTGTTTCTACAGGATTAGGGTGCAGACCAGCTGCTACTAGTCCAGCAATGTGAGCCATATCAACCATAAAGAGAGCCCCTACTGAATCAGCAATTTTTTTGAAGGTTTTAAAATTAATTACTCTAGGATATGCACTGGCACCTGCCACAATTAAGTCTGGTTTATGTTCTTCTGCCAAAGCTTTAACCTGATCATAGTCTATAATTTCTTTATCCTTTGTCACTCCATAATGAATAAAATTATAATATTTACCAGACATATTCACCGGGCTGCCGTGTGTTAGATGACCACCGTGGGTTAAGTCCATTGCTAAAATTGTACCACCCTTTGGTACCTGAGAAAAATATACTGCCTGATTAGCCTGTGAACCAGAATGTGGTTGAACATTAGCATGTTCAGCACCAAACAACTTTTTTGCCCTTGCTATAGCCAGTTCTTCTGCTTTATCAATTACCTCACAACCCCCATAATATCTTTTACGGGGATAACCTTCAGCATATTTGTTGGTCAGCACTGAACCAGCCGCTTCCATTACAGCAGAACTAACAAAGTTTTCTGAAGCAATTAATTCTATATTTTGATCTTGTCTCTTTTCTTCTTCCGCAATTACAGCTGCTATTTCTGGATCAATTTTTTTAAGTTCCTGCATCAAAAGCTCATCTCCTTAATAATTTTTAAGTTAAAATTTTTATTCAACTGATTTTATTATTTCCTTAATAAACTACTTCTCTAAAAGCGAAGTAAATCCTTCTTAAACTTCTGGCTGCTTGTTTAAAATAAAATTCAAAAAATTAAATTTAATTTAAAATGAAAAAGACCGGAGTTAGTCCCCCGGTTTTTTCAAAAATTTATAAATTTATAAATTTATGCCTGTTTATGCTTGACTGATAGCATCTACTGGACAAACTGCAACACAAGCTGCACAATCGATACATTCATCAGCATCAATTTCATATTGTGTATCACCTTCACTGATACAGTCTACAGGACATTCTGGTGCACATGCACCGCACAAAATACAATCATCTGAAATTACATGAGCCATTTGTTGTTCACCTCCTGCTATTCAGCTTTATTAAATTATTTGTAAAAAGTTCACAAAACTATTATAACCATCCAGAACTAGATTGTCAACTACTTTACAAAATTAAAAACTGTATTTTAAAGAAAAGGATGAGAAATCATTATCTTCGAATTGACCAAAGGTAGTATCCTGGTCTCCTCTAAAAATCTTATGTGCAAAAGTTAAGATTAAATCCTGTTCCAATTCATAGTCTACTGCAGCTTCTAGAATGTAATCATTGTCATTTAAATTATAGATCCAGGTTAATTCTGGAATAATTTTTTCATTTTGATAACTATCTTCTAATTTTAAGATAGCTCTATTTGTAGTGTAATCTCCATCTTCATCATATTCAGCATCAACATTGCTGCCTTGTAGAATATTATTTTCAATTTGATCATCATCTAATATCTTTTCACCGGTAAACTGCAGGTTTAGATTGAGATTACTAATTGGTAGATCACGATCTCCACCAATAACCCAGGCAATCTTATTATTTCTAACAGTAGGATCATCTCCAGCAGTATCATCTGTTCTATAATAAGCTAACTCAAAACGACTATTAATATCTGCAATCACTCGGGCCAGCTCAAAACCAAAGACGTCAACTGAATCATAATGAAGGTCAGCAGCTTCTAAAACTGAAGAAAATGTACTATTTCCAGCTTTAAATTCTTTATATTTGGCATTTAAAGCAGCTTTATCATAACCTGGTGTTCTTAAATATCCATTATAATAACTTAAACCATAATCAGTACCACCACGGCTGTCTGTAAATCTTAAGCCAAATTGATTATCTTCATCAGCTGCAGCATCTTTCACCTGTGAAATAACCTCTGCTTCTGTTTGATTAGTCGCGGCAGAAATTTTTCTTAATGTCAAATCAGACAACTGAGCTGTAAAAGGGTTAATCACCCAATTTCCTAAAGGACTCTCTGGATCCTCTGCCAGACGATTTGGAGTAAAATCAGGAGTATAAACAAATTCTAAGTTAGCATTTCCTCCTCGAAAATAACGATCAATTTTAATCATTTCTTCCCCAATTTGTCGGTCCTTATATTCAGGATTAATAAAATCACTCATATCTTCAGCATTTAAATTATCAACTACATGAACTTTATCACCTTTACCCCAGATAGTTACATGTTTACCAATCAAAAAATTATATTTTTTTCCAAAATATCTGTAGTAAAGTTCATTAAATTCTATTTCTTCTACTGCTCCAGGTTGAAAATCAATTAATACTTTAAATTCATGAGTTTTACCGGGATAGCTGAACTTAAGATTTCCAGTTAAATTTTCATCAATTTCTCCATCATCAGAGAATATTCTAAATTCTGGTTCTAATTCACCGGTTATATCTAAAGCTTCATCTTCCACTTCACTTTCATAAAAACCACCACCATCAAAAGCTGCTGCTGGAATAGCTAAGCAGAGTATAATCAACATCGAAAAAACTAATGATTCAAACATCTTTCGTTTCATATTAAGACCCCTCCCCCGGGTAAGTCTATATTTTATCTACCAGTTTTTAAGAACTGCTGGCTAAATCTTTTATCATTAATTTCAACATTATATTCCAGCAGATAATTATTATCTCTTTTCTTAACATATAGATTTGTTTTGTGACCACTATCTAAATTTTCCATTACAGTTGAAAATACTGTCCAGATACCATCAATTTTTTCGATATCACTCTTAATTTTCATTTCTTTATAAAGTTCTTTGCTATCTTTGTCATACATTTCAATTTTAACTGGAATATAATGTTCTTTAGTTATCCAGCTGATAGTCTTGGCATATTGTTCTTCGGCTGGATTTTTAGGAATTGCTTCCACTACATAAGTTTCATAATCATTATATTCTTCTTCTTTTAATAATTTATATTCAAAATCATCAATTTCTCTGGATTTCAGATCATCATAGGTAAAATCAGACCCCATAAAGGAATCTCCACCCTGTCCACCAGAGATTCTGCGGACTCGACCTAAATCAGGCAGATAGATCCACTGGTCATCATCTTCCCCATCATTTTCTTTCTGCAAAAATCTTGTGTTTTTAATAGAAGAAGGCTCGTGAAAAATTATGATATTATGATTGAGATCTTTCTCAAAATCAACTTTCTGGGACCAGACTTCTAAAACCCTCGGTCTAACATCACCATTAGCATCAATTAAGTCCATTCCCATCAAAGCATGTCTGCTGTCACCAGTATCTCGATTATCTACTCTTTCCATAATTTCACGTCCATCAATAGCTGCAGCTGTCATATTTAAACTGCCAACAATAAATAATGTCATTAAACATATTGAAATAATTTTTATTTTCTTCATTATAATTTTCCTCCCTCTTTAAATTAAAGTTATCTCTTTAATACTAGCTTATTCGCAGTTTTTTAATGTTCTTTGCTAATGAACTCTGGTTTAAATATATTTAATAATAACGGTAAAATTGTTAATGATGCTATTGAAGATGTACACATTGTTACCGCAATTAGAAAACCTAAATAGATCAATGGATAGAAATTAGAGAATAAAAGCACCAGGAATCCTGCTGCTACAGAAATAGCATTAAAAATTATAGCTTTACCTGTAGTAGTTAAAGTTCTTTGAGTTACTAAATGAAGATCATCCTCTTTTATTCTTTCAGCATGATATGAATGCAAGAAGTGAATTGTATAATCTACCCCAATACCTATAGCTATAGAAGCAACCATAGCTGTTCCAACATCCAGCTTTATTCCTAAATGGCCCATTAAACCAAAATTAATGATTAATGAAAACGCCAGTGGAATAATTCCATATAAACCAGCAATAACTGATCTAAAGGAAATAGCAACAATTAAAAAGACTATAATAAATGAAATTATTATACTTCTAGTTTGACTGCTAACTATTAAATTGTTAGCTTCTAAGGCCATTGCTGCATTACCGGAAACAGTAAGCTTGTAATCTTCCGGGAAATTATCACTATAATCATAAATTTCTTTTCTTACTTTTTGGGCAGCTAAGTTGCTGGGATTATTCAGCTGTAATAACATCTGGGCTTTATCTGGTTCTAACTGATCATTAATTAAATCATCAACACTGCCGGAATATAATAACAGATATTGCGAAATTAAATTCTGTAAATTCTGTTTAGATGCTGCCCCATATTTATCTAAATCAGTCGGAATTTCATAATAAGCTGCAGCCTGATAATTCATTTCTTCTGCTAATAAATTTACTAATTCTCCTGCATTAATATTCTTTTTTTTCGCTCTTGTTAAAGCAGCATTTAAGAGTTGGATAAATTCATACTCTGAAATATTTTTTTCTCTAGCAGGGCCTTCTAACACCTCTCGTTTAGGTTGAGAATTAGTTGATTTTTTGTTTTCAGTTTGATAAAAACTGGAACTATTAGCTTCTGAATTCTTATTAGTTTTCTGAGTATCTTCTTTATAAAAACTTGATGCGCTCTCTTCACTATCATCTTCATAAAAACTAGAACTGGTTTCTAAACTCTCATTAGTTTTCACAGCATTTTCTTCACTGTTAGTAGAAGTTTTAGTTGTTTCTGCCTCTGGATAATTCATTACCTGGTTCATTCTTTTAATATAGTCTGTTATCGAAGAGGCTTTACCAACTTCATCAAAATGAGAAACTAAATGCTGCTGCAGCCCATCCATCTGGGTTAAAATATCAGGATGATTTAAATCTCCCATTTCTTCACCTTCTACCATAACCCTCATGATATTAGTACCTGCAAAATTATCATTAATAAAATCATCTGCCTGTCTAATTTCTGTATCTTCTTTAAACATCTCAATTAATGGAGTATCTACAATTATATCTTCAAATCCAAGAAATGAACCACTTAAAATTAAAACAGCAAGAATAATCATGCTTATTCTTCTTTTAGAATAAAAATTATGCAGTTTTTCTAAGATTGATTTAAACTCTGCAGTTTCAACATTTTCAGCTAGAACATCATTCTTTATGTTAGCAATTATAATTAGTAAGGATGGAATTAAAAACAGAGCAACTATAAATGCTGCTGCTATCCCAAATGCTGTAAAAATACCAAAACTTTTTATTGGTACAATTTGGCTTGAGGCCAGTGAACCAAAACCAGCTATTGTTGTTAAGGCTGCTAGAAATACTGCTTTTCCCATTTTATCTACTGTTTTAATAACCAATTCCTTCTGCTCTGATACTGAAATTTCACCCTGGTATTCATTAAGATAGTCATAATAATGGCTTAAAATATGAATTCCATAGGCACTTCCTACTGCAATTAATAAGACTGGTATTACTGTTGAAACCAGAGTCAGGTTAATACCAAGAAATGCCATTAAACCAATAGCCCAGATACTGCTAACTAAAACTGTCATCAAAATTAAGACAACTGCTAAACTTCTTTTGAAAAATAGATACAGTATTAAAATCAAAACTCCTATAATAAAAGGGATTAAATACTTAATATCCTCGAGCATGCTGTGTCCCATTAAAACATTAACAGCTGTAGCCCCTGCGATATATATTTCTGTATTATTATTCTGATAGCTATCTGTTACTTTTTTAATTTGATAATAGGCTTTTTCTTTCTCTTCATTATTTAAACCATCATTTAGACTAATCACTATCTGGGTTGATTTGAAGTCATCTGAATACAAATTATTTTCATAAAGATCCCAGTTTAATGTTTTGCTTTTTATTTTTCTACTTTCTTCCTTATTTGTGGGTAATTCTTCCACAAGTTCTTCTACAATCATCCCTTCAGAACTACCTTCAATATAGTCAGCATTTGTTAATGAAGTAACTTCGTCAATACTGGGAATATTTTCTAGTTCAGAACTTAATTTTGACAGTGTCTCTAAATTTGGGGGACTAAATATCTCTCCCGTTTTAAATTTAACCGCTGTCACTATGCTATCACTTTCTCCAAATATCTCATCTAATCGATTATTGCTTATTTTTGTTGGATGATCATCTGGTAAAAACACCTGAATATCATTATTAATTTCTATTTTAGGTAATTGAAAAATAAAAAAAACGGTTATTAATGATATTATAATTACTATTAATTTATTGTGTTTTAATATTTTTCTCATAGATTAATGCTCCTCCGGTTGTAATAAATAAAAGTGAAAAAATTAATAACAGCTAACTATTCTTTATTTTGAACAATTTCGTACATTTTTTCTAAATTATCAAGTACTCTTTTAGCTTCTTTTTCTCCTATTTTATTAATAAAAATTTGAAACCACTTCTGATAAATATCATTTATTTGATCTTTGACAGCCTCAGCTTTTTCAGTTAAATAAATTAGATTTACTCGACCATCAGCAGGAGATTTTCTTTTTTTTAAATAATTTTTATCAATTAAAGAATATATCGCTCTAGAAATTGTTGCTTTATCTACACCCAAATTTTCCTTAAGTTTATTTTGACTGATTCCGTCACCATCTTTATATAAATAAATTAGTAAATTAGCCTCGCTGTGATTTAAATTATAATCTTCCAATAAATTATCAACAAATTGATCGTGATCTTTATATAATTTTGCTATCCATTTCCCAATCGGAGCACTTACCCTCATAATTACACCTCTTTTTAATTTAGTTGCAGACTCAACTAACTTTATAAAAATTATAGCAGACATTAGTTGCATTTGCAACTTTTTCTTAAAAAAATAACCTCTCAGATAAATGAGAGGTTTAATAAAACTTAAATTTTAAACTGCAAAACTATAAAGCTTCTTTTTCGGCATCTTCTACTTCTACATCCATTGCAAAATCAACTACACTAAACACAATAACTGCAGTAATAGTATTAACAACTGCTGCTGGAATTACCACTGTAGAAAATAAAACAGCAAATGGACCTGGTAAGCCAACTAATAAAGCAGCTGTACCAAGGAAAATTCCTCCACTTAAGATTGTACCAAAAGCAGTTATAATTCCTGTAGATAATTTTCTCGATGGCAGTTTAACTATAATTGGAATTAAAGGATAAACTATTAAAAAAGTTAATAATTTATCTACCATATTTGCCACCTGTCCTCCAGGGAACCCTGTGGTTAAAGCTGTAAAAATTCCTGTAGATACTGCAACTAAAAAACCTAATTTGAAATCCTGTTTGATAATCAATAAAATAAACATCATTGCTAAAGCAAAATCAGGTTTCATCCCCATGACAATGGGAGGAAAAAATGCATGTAAAATAAATCCTATTGCTACCAATAAAGCTGCCTGTGCTAAATCTTTTGTTCTCATCTCAACTCATCTCTCCTTTTTTATTAGCTAGGAAATTATACCTAATGGTTTGTTGGGGATAATATTTATAGTTTCATAATTTCCGCTATCAACAAAATTTAACCTTACTGTATTACAGATTGTCCGAAGGACATTTTGTTCTTTTTACTAATCTCAGCTAAATTTAAGCTAATCTCTATTAGCTTTTCTAATTGTTTAATATTATACATCAGATATTATAAATTGTCAAAATATTGTTTTTGAAAAAGGTTTTCAATAAATTATATAGAATTATTGATAAAGAAATCAATTAAGATAACGTCAATTAATATAAGAGGTGAATTTAATGAAAAGCAAAATTAAATATCTAGTTTTCTTACTGCTCTTGTTTTTATTAACTTCTAAAATTTATGCCTTTAACTTTGAAGAAATCACAAATTTAGAATATGATGTTTTAGCAGAATACCAACATGACCCAGAAGCTTTCACCCAGGGACTAGAAATTCATAATAATTATCTATTTGAGGGAACAGGTCTTTATGGAAAATCTTCTTTGAGAAAGGTTGAGATCCAGAGTGGAAAAGTTTTAAAAAAAATAAATTTAAATAAAAAGTATTTTGGTGAAGGAATTACCATTTTAAATAATAAAATCTATCAATTAAGCTGGAAAGAACAGACTGCTTTTGTTTATGATCTTAATTTTAACTTACTAAATAAATTTAAGTATCAGGGTGAAGGTTGGGGACTGACAAATGATGGTCAACAGCTAATTATGAGTAATGGGAGTGAATATATTTATTTTAGAGATCCTGATACATTTCAGATCAACAAAAAAATAAAGGTTGAAATTAATGATCAGAACTTAAAAAACATAAATGAACTAGAATATTTAAATGGCTTTATATATGCTAATATTTGGCAGAAAGATTATATCATTAAGGTTGATGCGGAAAACGGAATGGTTAAAGCCTATTTGGATTTAAACAATATCTTAGATGAAAAATATAAAAACAAGGTAAATGTGCTAAATGGTATTGCTTATGACTCCCAAAATAAAAGTTTTTTAATTACCGGCAAGTTCTGGCCCAAAATTTATAGAATTAAATTAAAAAGTAAGGCAGGAAAAAAAGACAGCTAATATTAGCTGTCTTTTTAAATTGTTTATTAAGCTGTATCTCTTCTATTTAAAACATCAATCATAACAGCAAGAATAATAATAAATCCTTTAACTATCATCTGGTAGAAAGAATTAATCCCCAACAGACTCATACCATTATTTATTACACCAATAATGATAGCACCAATAACAGTACCTGTAATGGTTCCAACACCACCCATAAAGCTTGTTCCACCGATAATTACTGAAGCAATGGCATCAAGCTCAAAACCATCACCCAGGTTAGGAGAGGCTCCATTTAAACGGGAAGCCAATAAAATCCCAGAAGCTGCACTTAAAACTCCAGTAATTACAAATACCATCGTTTTAGATCTTAAAATATTAATACCAGATAACCAGGCAACTTTTTCATTACCACCAATGGCATATAATTTACGGCCAAAACGTGTTTTACGCAGAGTATAAATTCCGATCATTACGATTACTGCAAAAATCGCTACAGGAATCGGAATTCCCTGGTAACCAATAAAAATCAAAAATCCAGCTAAAAAACCTGCAACTGTTAAAATTATCCCACCTGTTAGTTTAGCTTTGTTTCTTACTTTATCTCCATTTTTAATTTCCATACTTGTTCTAAAAACAGCTATCAAACCTAAAACTAAAGCTATTACTAAAATAATTAAAGAAGGTATTTTGGGAATATAACCACTTCCAATTTCAGCAAAGGTCCTATTAGTTACAGGCACTGAAACTCCCTGAGTTAAAACTAAACTTAAACCTCTGGCAATTGTCATAACCCCCAAAGTTATAATAAAAGGATGGATATCAAATTTAGCACTCATAAATCCATTAAAAAATCCTAAAACTCCCCCAACTCCAACTAAAGTAATTAAGATTGCAAGCCACATACCAATTCCTGACTGCATCAGTAAAGTTACTACTACAGCAGAAAGGCCTACTGTAGATCCTACAGAAAGGTCAATCCCGGCCAGTAAAATTACCATTGTCATTCCAACAGCAATAATTCCATTAATAGTCACCTGTCTAACTAAGTTTGTTAAGTTTCTTGAACTTAAGAATGATGGTGATAAAAAACTCAAAATAATTATTAAGAAAATTAATGCTATAAATGTTCCATTATTTTTGATAAATTTCTTCAAATTTATTCAGCTCCTTTATTACCAGTAGCATATTTCATTATAGTTTCCTGATCAGCCTCAGCTTTTTCTAATTCAGCTGTTTTTTTACCTTCAGACATTACAATTATTCGATCACTCATCCCCATTATTTCCGGTAATTCTGAAGAAATCATAATAACTGTAACTCCACTTTCAACCAGTTGGTTCATTAATCGATAAACTTCAGTTTTTGCACCTACATCTATGCCTCGGGTAGGCTCATCTAAAATTAAGACATCAGAGTCAGTAATTAACCATTTACCTATTACTACTTTTTGTTGATTTCCTCCGCTAAGTTTTTCCACAAAAACATCTAAACTTGGAGTTTTTATATTTAATTCATCAACATATTTTTCTGTAATAGTTCTTTCTTTGTGAGTATCCATGGCAAATTTAGAACTAAAAGTCTTAATTGAGGGCAGAGTCATATTCATAACCAGGTTCTTATCTAAAAGCAGACCTAATTCTTTTCTATCCTCTGTTACTAAAGCAATTCCACTGTCAATTGCATCAGCCGGTGATTTAATATTTAATTTTTTACCATTAAGAAATATCTCACCTTCACTTTTTTTACCATAAACACCAAAAATTGCATTAACCAGTTCTGTTCTACCGGCTCCCATTAAACCTGATATACCTAAGATTTCTCCTTTATAAGCTGCAAAAGAAACATCATCAACAAGCTTTTTATCAGGATTGAATGGATCAGGAACTGAAATATTTTTGACTTCTAAAGTTTTCTCCTGACGCTCAAAATCAACTGTCGGAAATAAGTCTTCGATATCCCTTCCAACCATCCGGTTAATTATCTCATCTAAAGTAACCTCTGAAATATTTATTTTATCTCCAATAGTTGCACCATCTCTTAAAACAACTACCGAATCTGCTAACTCTTCAATTTCTTCCAACTTATGAGAAATATAGATAATTGAAACATCACTTGCCCTTAATTCGTTGATCACAGTAAAAAGTTCCTTAATCTCAGCTTCAGTTAAAGCAGAAGTTGGCTCATCAAAAACTAAAATTCTGGTGTCTAAGGAAAGAGCCTTTGCAATCTCAACCATCTGCTGTTTACCAACAGTTAAATCACCAAGATCAATTCTAGGATCAATATCCATATTTAAACGTGACAAAACTTTTTCGGCGTTATGATATAATTCTTCCCATTTAATTCCACCAAATTTATTTAACGGTTGTCTATCCAAAAATATATTTTCAGCAACAGATAGGTCAGGCAGCAAATTTAATTCCTGATGAATAATTCCAATTCCAGCTTTTTCTGCTTCTCTTGTATTTTCGAAGCGGACTAATGCATCATCAAGGTAGATATCCCCCTCATAAGTAGGATAGGGCCAAACACCACTTAAAACTTTCATTAAAGTTGATTTCCCAGCACCATTTTCTCCAACTAAGGCTAAAATTTCTCCTTTTTCAAGAGTAAAATTAACATGATCTAAGGCTCTTACTCCAGGAAAATCTTTAATAATATTTTTCATTTCTAGAATTTCTTCACCCATAATTTTACCTCCAGAATTGATTGTTTATAAAGCAGTCCCACCTATTATAGATGGGACTGCATAAGTTATATAATTCTTATCAGCTTATAATTTACTCTTGGTCAAAAATTTCTTCAGCCTCATGATATCCATCTGCAACAACAGTATCCATAATATTATCTTTGTTAACAACTACAATTTCTGTAACTACTGTTGGAACTTCAATTTGACCATTATCAACATAACGATCAATTTCTATAATTTCATCAATTGGTCTATCTGGATTTTTAGCAAGAGCTACAGCAGTTTCAGCAGCTGCATAAGCTAGAGGTTTAACTTTTTTGAAAATCTCTATAGACTGTTTCCCCTGAGCAATATATCTAATATTCAATAGATCCGCATCAGATCCAGCAACAAAAACTTTATCTGTATCTGCCATATTTTGCGCTTCTAGAGCTCTAACTGCACCGGAAGCAAGTCCACTATTGTTTGCTATAATTGCATCAATTTCGTTATCATAACGGGTTAAAGCATTTTCAGTTGTTTCCATTGCCAAATCCGGAGACCAACCTTCATGGCTCTGATCTACAACTAAGTTTAAACCTTCATATTCAGCAACTGTATCTAAAACTCCCTGAGAAAATGCATTAGCATTAGAATCTCCAGGCTGTCCTCTTAATAAAACTACATTACCTTTTACTTCACCACGGTTTTCTTTAAACCATTTAACCATAGCTTCACCCTGTAATTCTCCAACTGCCCAGCTGTCCTGAGTTAAAAATACATCTACATCACTATTCATAATTAGAGAATCATAATTTATTACTGCTACACCAGACTCATGAGCCATTTTAACCATGTTGCTTGCTGTACCAGTGTTAACAGGCTGTAATACAATAACATCTGCACCCTGAGTTAACATGTTTTCAAATTTAGAAAGCTGTTCATTTTCATCATTATTTGCTGAATCAAAAATCACTTCATCAGCACCTTCTTCTTTAGCTTTTTCTATAAAAGCATCTCTATCTTTAATATATCTTTCTTCCTGCATGGTTTTGAGAAGGAATCCAACTTTAATTTGACCATCATCTTCTCTTACACCATCATTATTACCTAACAGATTACTCAACCAACCACCATCATCCTGAGCAAAAGCTGCCATTGAGATTGAGGAAACTAGTAAAATTACTACCAACAAAATACTTAATTTTTTCATGATTTACCCCCTAATAGTTTTCTCAATGTGAATCATTATTAACTTATATTCACTTATAATTCTCAAAGAGTTATTTGATTTGTCTTAATTGTATATAATTATCTGGATATTAACCATGGAATATTTTTTTAAACCCTTGAATATTTTTTAGAACAAAACCCCAGCTAAAAAATTACAGCTGAGGCTTCTAAATTTATTTTATTTTTTTTTAAATAAATAACTGCTTAGAGCAGATTAATATTATCCCGATAAGTAGTTGGTGATGCACCAACTAATTTTTTAAACCAGGAACTAAAATAGTAGGCATCATTAAAACCAAGCTGATCTGCAATCTGGTATATTTTATCATCAGTAGTTTTTAAAAGTTCTTTAGCTTTATTTAGTCTGATCATATTTAGATAATCACTAAAGCTTTCACCAGTTTCTTCATGAAAAAGATTGCTTAAATGACCGCTGCTTAAATTAAATTTGCGGGCCATCTCACTTAAAGTGATACCATCCTGATAGTTTGCTGCTATATATTCTTTCATCTCATTAATTATCTGCTGGTTTTTATCATCAGGGTTAAAAGAAATTAAATCATGTAATCTAAGTAAAAACTCTTTTAGAATAATTTCAATTTCTTTTAGATTCTCAGAATTAATTTTTTCAATTTTTTCCTTATTGATGATTTCCAGCAAATCTTCAACCCTGTAATCCAAATCTTTAATAATTTTAAAACTCTCTAAGATTAAATTGTTTAAAACTACATAGAGTTTTTCTCGATTTAAATCAACACTTTCCAACTCATCAATTATCTTATTCACCGTTTTTAAAATATCATCTCTGCTGCCCCGCTTTAAAACAGCATTTAAATCAATTCTATCCATAATCAAAGATTGGTGCTGAAAAAATTGATCATCAATTAACCAGTTGTAGCTTGAGTTTAGCTTGTTCTCATTAATATAACTTGACATTTCAGCCCGCAATAAAGCTAAACGCTGTTCATTATTTTTTTCTTTAATCAATTCATCCCTAGCCTTATTTACAACTTCCAACAATTTTTCAGATCTAAAGGGTTTTAATAAATAATCATTAACTCCATAACGAATTGATTTCTGTGCATACTCAAACTCAGCAAAACCTGAAATAACAATTACCTTAAGCAAACTGCTGTTTTCTCTAGCTTTTTCAATCAAATTCATTCCACTTAATTTGGGCATCTGTATATCAGTAACCAGAATATCTATTCCTCTGTTTTTTATAATTTCTAAAGCCTCTGCTCCATCTGCAGCAGCAAATACTTGATAATTATTTCCCTTCCAATCGGTATTATTTATTAATTTTTCTCTGATTGGCTTTTCATCATCTACCAGCAGTAAATTATAGACCAAATTATTTACCTCCTCTTTGATCAATTCTAATTGTTACCATAGTTTTTTCATTTTCGACACTTTCAACTTTAAGCCCGGAATTTCCACCATACATTAACTTCAATCTCTGATTTACATTTCGAAGCCCAAAATACTTTTGCTGATCATCTATTTTTAGTTCTCCCTTTAATATCTTATTTATTTCTTCGACTTTTTCAGGAGCAATTCCAACTCCATTGTCTACAATTTTAAAGTAAATGTTTTTATTCTTCCTTAGACCTTTTATGATTATTAAGCCTTTTTTATCAGCTGGAAGCAGCCCGTGATAAATTGAATTCTCAACTATTGGCTGTAATATTAGTTTAGGAATATGTTTATCCATAATTTCTGGATCCTCTATATCAATAATATATTCATATTCTTCACCATGTCTAAACTGCTGAATAAAAAGATAGTTTTTCACATGCTTAATTTCATTTCTAATTAAAACCATTTCTTTCCCATGACTTAAGCTGAGTCGGAAAAATTTACCTAAAGCCTCAACCATATGTGTGGCTCGATCGAAATCTTTATTTTCTAATAGTCCAATAATCAAATCAAGAGTGTTATAAATAAAATGAGGTTTTATTTGATTATCCAGACTCTCCATCTCTAACTGTCTTAAAAATTTTTGTTCCCGGACATTTTGTTCCATTAACTTATTAATTCTTCGAATCATCTTATTAAAACTTTGACCTAACTCTGCAATTTCATCATCACCGCTGATTTCAATCTTTACTGAAAGATCATTTTCTGAAGCACGATGTGTCAGCTCCTGCAGCTTTTGAATAGGTTTAGATAATGATGAAGATAGATATAAGGTTAGCAAAATGATTAAAATTAAAACAATAATTGTCATGTAAATTGTAAGATTAGTAATGTAATTTAATTCAGCCTCAACTTCATCAGCAGAAGCCATGCTTATAATATACCAGCCTGTTACTTCAGAATAAGTAGAAGTTAATAAGTACTGTTCGCCCTTCAGACTCACTTTTCGATCCGGAAAACCATCACTATAATAAAAACTTCTTTCGCCAATTTTAGATTTTTCCGGATGATAGATAATATCTCCATTTTGATCAGCAATTAAAAAATAGCTCTTTTCACCAAGGTTAAAGTCTGTAAGATCTGCCAGCACATCCAAATCAATATCTGCAGAAATTAAAACATTTTCTTCTGCAATTTCAGGATAGTAATATCTAGCTACAGTCACCACTTCTTCTTGAAAATAATTTATATAAGGCTGAGTAAAAAATGTCTCATCACTTTCGTCAGCATAAAGGGATTCTTTAAAATTATCAATGTCAATATTATAAGTTCCATAGCTGCTGATTCTTCTTCCATCCTGAAAAGTTATAGCTACATCCTTTAATCCAGGTCGAAGCTGTTTTACATTATTAAAATCTTCCCAAATTCTAAAAGCATATTTTCTGCTGTTACGAAAATCATTAGCCTGAGTTAATTTTATAAATTGGTTAATATAAAAATCCTGTTCTTTGCTTAAAAATCTTTCAACTTCAGTAATATAATCTTCTAAATCTCTTTTCATTCTGTTTACCATTTCCTGAGAATAATTATTAATCCGATCATTAATAGCACCACTGTATACGTTAAAAGATAAAAAACCAAATAATAAAATCGGCAAAAGCCCAATTATGAGAAATGAAATAATCAATTTAGTTCTAAGCGTATGAATTTCAATTCCATTTGCAATTTTTTTAATAAAGTTAAACATTTAATTACCGCCTTATTTAACACGCCATGGTTGGTGAATTCTTAATAATCTATCTAAATTTTCTTGATTTGAAATTTCCAGACCAGTCTTTATATATTCAGGAGGTTTAACTCCATATTTAATATAATTATAAAGGGTTGATAAACCCTTAGAACCCATAGTGGCCATGTCCTGTCCTACTAAATAATGGATTAAACCTCTATCCTGCAGCACGAGAGCATCATAAAAAATATCAATTCCTACTGCTACCCCACCATTTTGAGCCCAATTTCGAAAATTTGGTAGTGCCTCTGCCGGAACATAAAAGGGCCAGCCACCTACGAAAAATATTATATCAATATCTGGATTCTTCTGTACATACTGCTCTAATAATTCAACTGCTAAATTGACATTATCCTGATTTTCTACAATATCTTCAATAACAATATTAGTATCTGCGACAGTGTCCAAAAAGGCATTGATTCTTTTTTCTAAATTCAAGGCACCTTTAACACCAGTCATAATCATTGTTCTCAGTTCTTGATCAGGATCATTATAGTCAATATTTTTCTGATCCAAAACCTTAAGCAGACCTTCCGCCGTTACTTTTCCTGCCTCATAATTATCAATCCCAATATTAAAAATACGATTACTGTTGGGGGCATCTGCATCAAATGTAGCCACAGCAATCCCCGCTTCCATGGCCCTATTAATTATTCTGTCATATTTTGGAGTGTCATTAACACTTATAATCATTCCATCTACTTTTCGTTCAATTAAACTATCAATAATTTTAATTTGCTTTTCAGAATCAAAGCTAAATGATCCCAGCCATTCTAAATTAATGCCCAAATCTACGGCCTTTTTTTGGGAATGTTCAAAAGCATCTAAGAAAATTGGATTTTCTAAAGAACGAGGAACAAAAGCAATTGTCATTTTATCGGAATCTGCTGTGTTTTTGGAGCTGATCTCTGCTCCAGCATCAGCAGAAAAACACATAATTATCATAAATAATACCACAAATAACAAAATTTTATTTGCATTATTTTTGCAGCTGTAAAGGTTAAACAATTTTAATCACCTCAAATTAATATTTTATCTAAAAAATCTAAAAATTTAATAAGTGCTGAAAAAAAGGACCCAATCTAAGGCCCCGCTCTAGACTTTACCTGCATTTAATGATAGCAGATTTCACAATTTTTTTCCACTATTTTAATTATTTATTAATCTAAAGCAGGGAATCGCAGTACTTTTGTCCAATAATTATTAATAACAGAAAAAAATTTGAAAGGGGAATTCTAATGACAAATAAAAAAGAGTATTACAAGGTAAAGGCAGAAAATGTAATTAAATATTTTAAGAAGAGAAATATTGAAGGCTATTATGTTGAAAACAAAGAAAAAGCACGAGAAAAAATACTGGAACTAATTGAAGAAAATGCTTCAATTTCCTGGGGGGGATCGATGACCTTAAAAGAAATTGGAATTTTTGATAAGTTAAAATCAGGCAGCTACCAATTATTCGATAGGTCAACTGCTGAGAATTCTGAAGAAAAAGAGAAAATTTATCATCAAGCACTTAGTGCAGATTATTATCTCATGAGCTCGAATGCAATTACTCAAACTGGAAAATTGATAAATATTGATGGAACTGGTAACCGGATTGCTGCCCTTATCTATGGACCTAAACATGTAATTATTGTTGCAGGAATGAATAAAATCTCATCTGATGAAGCAAGTGCCCTCAAGCGGGTTAATGATCTAGCTGCACCAGCAAATGCAATCAGATTAGACAAGGATACTCCTTGCACTAGAGTTGGTTACTGCACCAGCTGCCATGTTGATGATACTATCTGCTGCCACACTGTAACTACTAGATATTCTCATCCAGATGGAAGATTAAAAGTTATTCTGGTTGGAGAAGAGCTCGGTTATTAATGTTAATCTATTTACAGTAATACCTGAGTGAATGTGTTAACTTTAATGTAGTTATGGAGGTGTTTTAAGTGAACGAAACATTAGATAAACTATATAAAAATCCAGACAACAATAAGAATATTGAAGAAAATTTTCAGTTCATTTTATTTGGAGGAACTGGAGATTTGGCCCATAATAAAATTATCCCTGCTTTTTATAATTTAGCAGCCAAGGATATTTTACCTAATCAATACACTATTATAGCTACCGGAAGACGCTATGATAATAAAAAAGAGTATCTGGATGCTTTATATAATTCACTAGTTAATAAAAAAGAGAAAGTTGATAATAGAATTTGGCAGCTGTTGGCTGATCATATTGATTATTTTCAGCTTTCATTTAAAGACGATAATGATTTTAAACGCCTAAAAAAGAATTTAGAAAATAAAGCAAAAAAAGAAAAAGTTTCTGATCGAATTTTTTATCTGGCTACTGCACCGAACTTTTTTGCTGAAATTGCAAAAAAATTGAAAAGCTTTGGCCTTCTGGATGTCGCCTTGGAAAATAACAAAGCTCGTTTAGTAATTGAAAAACCATTTGGGCACGATTTTAAATCAGCTAAAAAATTAAATGATACCTTAACTAATATTTTCTCTGAAGAAAACATTTTTAGAATAGATCATTATTTGGGTAAAGAAATGATTCAAAATATAATGGTTATTCGATTAAGCAACCCTATTTTCAGAGCTCTCTGGAATAAAGATCATATTGATAATATACAGATTTATTTAAATGAATCTGAAGGGGTCAAAGACCGAGGTAAATATTATGATGATGCAGGAGTAATTAAAGATATGTTTCAAAACCATATTCTGCAGGTCTTATCTTTAATTGCTATGGAGGAGCCAGAAAATTTAACAGCTGAAGAAATTTCAAATAAGAAGGTAGAAGTTTTCAAAAAATTGGCTGATAATGATTTAAGTAATATCGATCGTCATATTGTTAGAGGTCAGTACGATTCTAAGCTTGTGAATGGAGAAAAAATAAATTCTTATCAGGAAGAAAAAGGAATTGATCCTCAATCAAAAACTGCTACCTTCCTAGCCCTTAAATTATTCTTAAACAATGAGCGCTGGCGGGGAGTCCCAATTTATCTTAAATCAGGTAAGAGGTTAAACAAAAAGGAAGCTGCAATTGCAGTTGAATTTAAAGATAACTTTCATTCTGCTTATTTGAACCAGAAAAATATAGACAATAATTTATTATTGATTAAAATCCAGCCTGAAGAAGGAGTTTCACTAAGGTTTAATACTCGTAAGCCTGCCAGCAACAATGAAATTATCCCAGTAGAAATGGAATTTTGTCAGAGTTGTCAGCAGTTTTTTAATTCACCAGAAAACTATGAAGTCTTAATTTATGATATGATTGCTGGCGATAAAACTTTATTTACCAGTTGGGAAGAAGTTTGTTACTCCTGGAAATTTATTGATAAAATACAGGCCAAATGTGAAGAAGAAAACATAACTCTGCATAAATATCCTGCTCTATCACAGGGGCCAGCTGCAGCTGATAAGCTTTTAGAAACAGATGGCAGAAGCTGGTTAGATAAAGATTAATTTTCAAAGGGGGAAATTTTAATGTTTGATATTTCAATGACAATCAGAAAAGATATGTTAGTTTATAAAGGTAAAGATGAAATTCGACCGAGATTAACAACAATCAGAGATTTTAACCAGGGTGATGCCCATGAGTCAGAACTTCAAATGAATGTTCATACAGGTACTCATGTTGACGCACCACTGCATATGCTCGAAGATGGAGAAAATGCTAATTTATTTTTTGCAGAAAATCCATTTTATAAGTCTAAACTGCTTGATTTGACAGAAATTGATGAAAAAATAACCGCAGCTGATTTAAAAGAATATAATATTGAAAAAAATTCTTTTATTATTTTAAAGACTAAGAATTCTCAGCCGGGTTTTTTGGAAAAAACTCCAGAAAAATTTATTTACCTGGCTGAAAGCGGTGCAGAATATTTAATCGATAAAAATATTAAAGGTGTAGGTATAGACACAAATGGGATTGAAAGAGCCCAGTCAGAGCATCCAACTCACAAAAAACTGCTGGCTGAAAAAATTATAATCTTGGAAGGCTTAAGATTAAATCAAGTTCCGGCTGGCAGCTATATCATGCTGCTTTCTTTACTTAAAATTGCAGATAGTGATGGTTTACCTGGTAGAGCTTATTTATTTGAAAACGGAGAAATTGAAACTATGCTTAAATTATTTAAATAGATTTATTTTGAATAGATTTACTAAAGTGAATAGATTTACTAAAGTTTGTTGATTTATTTGCTGAATTGTTTTAGGGGGTAATTAAAAATGGGAAATTATGAAATTGGATTAATTGGACTTTCAGTAATGGGACAAAATTTGGCTCTTAATATTGCTAGAAATCATTCAATTGCTGTTTATAACCGGACTACCAGCAAAACAAAAGCTTTTATGGATAATAAAGTTGAAAGCCAGGAAATTAAAGCTGCTTATGATTTAGAAGAATTTATCTCTTCTCTAACTAAGCCCCGCAAAATTATGCTGATGATTAAAGCTGGTAAGCCTGTTGATTTAGTTATCGACAGTCTTTTACCTTATTTAGATGAGAATGATATTATTATTGATGGTGGTAATTCTCATTTTGAGGATACAAATAGACGGCAAAAAAACCTCGCTGAAAAAGGAATTAACTATCTAGGAGTTGGCATCAGCGGTGGTGAGTATGGAGCCTTACACGGGCCTTCAATAATGCCAGGAGGAACTAAAGCTGCCTATGCAGAAGTTTCCGAAATTTTGGAAGATGCAGCTGCTAAAACAGAAAAAGGTGCCTGTGTCAGTTATTTAGGTCCCAAATCTGCCGGTCATTATGTAAAGATGGTCCATAATGGAATTGAATACGGAATCATGGAAGTTCTAGCAGAAATTTATGATTTTATGAGAAAGATTTTAAAGTTAGAAGCTGAAGAAATTGGAGATGTTTTCGCAGAATGGAATCAGGATTTTGATTCTTATCTGGTTGAAATCACTGCTGAAATCATGAAAAAAGAAGATCCTAAAACTAACCAAAAATTAATTAATATAATTCTTGATAAAGCCAAGCATAAAGGCACTGGCAAATGGAGTGTTCAGAGCGCTCTGGATCTTGGTACTGCTATTCCCACAATTAATGCCGGGGTCAATGCTCGTTTAATGTCAGCAATTAAAGAAGAAAGAGTTAAAATTGCAGATCAGTTTGAAAAAAGTCAGAATAGAGAACTAGCAAAAGAAAATTTAATTAAAAAGCTTAAATCAGCCCTCTATTTTGCCTCAGTAATAGCCTATGCAGAAGGATTTAAGCTCTTAAAAGCCGCTTCTGAAGAATATGATTATAATTTAAATTATAAAGAAATTGCACGCATCTGGGAAGATGGCTGCATTATTCGTTCAGGTCTTTTGGAACCTATTCAAAAAGCATTTACAGCTGAGATGCAGCTTGATACATTAATTACAGCAGAACAGTTTAAATCTAAGCTTGTGAATTCTGCTGCTGATTTAAAAGAAATTATAAATGAAGCTGCTGAATCAGAACTACCATTAACCGCTCTTCATGCTGCAGCAGATTATTTTAACAGCCTTAAATCAGAAAAAATGCCGGCTAATCTAATCCAGGCTCAAAGAGATTTCTTTGGAGCACATACCTATCAGCGTCTTGATACTGAAGGAACTTTTCACACTGAATGGGAATAACCATTTTAAACAAAGTAATAATTAAAAAGTTGAGTTTAAAAAAGCTGCGGATAAATTTACCGCAGCTTTTTCTATTCTATTCAATTAAAATTATAATCTGCCTTCCTTAAATCTGCCGGCATTCACTGCAATTTAAGCTGGTTTTTAAGCAGTCTTAACAGCAGCTAATTCATCGCTAATTCTTGATAAGTTTTTTCCGTAACGCAGATCTTCTCGTAGATCAGTCATTACTTTATCCAAAACCTTGAGTTCCTTCATTAATTCTTTTTCTTCTGCGGTGGTTTTAATTATATCTTTTATTCCACCATTATTAATGATAATTCTCTTATCTCCCATTAAAGCTAAAATTGGATCGTGAGTAGCCATTAAAACTACTTTCTCCTCTCCGACCAAAAGCTCTAAAGCCTTTTCACGGTTGATTCCGGCATTTTCTATTTCATCAATTAAGATAATTGGAGAAGAACTCAAAATAGCTGTGTCTGCAATCATTAAAGCTCGAGACTGCCCACCACTTAAACTGGTAATCTGAGCATCACGGCTGAACTGCTCACCTGCCAGCTGATTTGCTTCTGTAAATATTCTCTCTACAACTTCTTCCTGGTTATCTATCAAACGACTTTCAGCATGTAAATTTAAAAACTCAATCACTGAAAGATCCATAACAAAGTTCATATTCTGAGAAAGCTGAGCTACTAGTTTTTTACCTCCTGTAAAGCGCCATTTTTTATCTGGCACTGCATCATTAATCAAGATCTTTCTTTCAGTTGGAGTATCTCCTTGAGCAGTCCATTCAATATCTGCCAGCAGTCTACTTTTACCAGAACCGGTTGGACCAACTATAGATATGATTTCTCCACTTTTAATATCCAGTTTATCATAATTTTCTAGCTCTCCATCCTTATCTTTACCTGCAAGAATAGAAAGAGTTCCAACCACTGAATCATTTTCACCAAGAAATTCCTGCATATTTCTAATGTGAGAAGCCAGACTATCTGCAAATTGATCTACATCAAAAACTACATCTTCCATTTCTTCTACTGTTAAGTCTGCAAAAATTTCTCTTAAACTTTTATCTCCATCATCAACAGCTAATTTTTGTCCATCAAAAAAACTTTCTGTATATGGATACTCCTCTATTATTTCATTTACTGTTGAATTTTTTAATTCTTCCTTTTTAATCATTACTCATCACCCAGTTCTATTTTTCTAACATTACCTAATTGATGTTCTGCTCCAATTCTTGTTTCACCAAGACAGTAGGAGCACATAGCAGAAGGCATGGAAAATCTAAGTTTTTTACCGGTAACTGTATCAATATGGTCTTCTTCATCATAAAGCAGAGTTGAAAACTCAAATGCACCCTGACCTGTTAATCCATTAACATTCATTACCATTGCATCAGGGTTAACAGTGCTAACTCTGGAGGCAAAAACTTCTCTTTCAGCCTGAGAAACAATATCGCCTTTGGTAATTACTACAATATCAGCAGTTTTCAGCATTGGCCCAATTTTTTTGGGAGTATTAATTCCACTAAGATTATCAATTACACAAATTGCTTTAATATCTTTAATATAAGGGGAACAGCGGTTACACAAACCTGCGCTTTCAGTGATTAAAAGGTCTAGGTCTCTTTCTCTACCCCACTGTACAACCTCTTCGATATTGCTGACAAAATAATGATCGGGACAGAGAGAACCTGATAATCCTTTTTTAACAGGAACTCCAGCTTTTCGATAAAGTTCATCATCATCTGTATATAAACAGTCAAATTTTACTACTCCAACTTTAAGCTCCTGCTGCTGAATTGCTTCAATTGTTTTCAAAATTACAGCAGTTTTACCTGAAGAAGGAGGTCCTGAAAAAGTTACTAAATTCATACTGCAGCCACCTCCACTGACTTGTTAAATTCAGTTTCTAAGTCTCTTAAAAGTTCACCAGGATTTTCTCCTCTTAAGAAATCCCAACCCGGCCACATGAATTTCGCATTTTCTGGCAGCCCATTATCAACTTCAGGCAGCACACTTGGAAATAATCCCTGTTCAGCTAAAATTTTACCCATCTTTACAGATGCCATTAAATCAATTAAAGGCTGCATCTTTTCATTTTTAGATTTTTTAGTTAACATAAAAATTGGAGAAACAATCGCTCCATCTTCAGGCCAAACAAATTCCATATGCGGAAAACGCTTTGCCATTCTAGTAAAGAAATAAGGCATAATTGTTATTGCTGGCTGATCGTCAGCTTTCCGTCCTCCCTCTTTAACCATTTGGGATGGGTGGAGTGCTTTCTTCATAGAACGGCCAAGCTTCTTAACTCCTTCTCTACCATAAGTTTTATATATATTTAATAAAATTGCATTAAAAAGATCAAAGTCACTAACTGGTAAACTTACACTATTCGCAAATTCTTTACTTAAAATTTCTTCCCAGCTTCTGGGTACTTTTCGACCATCTAACTCTTCTTTGTTAACTAAAAATACTGCTGGAACTATGCTGAGAACTGAATAATCCCCTTCCGGATCTAAAAGATCAACACCAGCTTCTGTAAAATCTTTGTTTAATTCTTTAATTCCTGCTGCATCTTTAAAGACATCCTGACGGCGGAATCTATCCATTAAGTTCTTATCAAAGAAAAGGTCAAAACCTGCTGAAATAAATATATCTGACAACCCATCTTCAGACTCAATTTGATCAAATCCATCCTGCAGCCATTCCAGTCCCTGAGACGCTGACTTAAGATCAAGTTCCACCTCATAATCAAGTTCAGCAGTTTTCTTTTCTAATTCCTCTGTCATCGGTATTTTTACAGGACAGGGTAATGAACCTGAAATTTTAATCTTTTTTTCACCACTATTTTTAGAAGAATTTTTTTCTATTTCTGTTTCCATTAATTCAATTAATTTTTCTAAATCTAAATTTTTGAGTCCAGCAGCCTGTTTTAATGTCACCTGTTTACCAAAACTTTTCCGCTTAGCTTCATTATCCAACTGACTAAATCCTTTATTAACAAGTACAGAAATAACTGCTGGATACTCCTCAGTTATCTCAAATAAGTTTTTATTAATATCAATTTTACCTTTCATCAAAAACACTCCTTTAATTTAATTTGTTTATATTTATAATCCTCCCAGCAACTTAGAATTGATTTTCGCTGCCGGCAGGTATTTTTTCTTCACTGTTTAAAGTTTAGCATTTTGCTCAAGTTTTTTCTGTGACATAACTCACTCAAATATATTTTTATTTATTATTTTTTTAATATTAAGCGAGAATATTTAAAATATACCACCAGCTGTAGGTATATTCTGTCTATTATTTGACTTTCCTCGGGGCAAGCCCACGAGGTTTGCAAGCAGACTTTCACTCTATCACAGAGTTAAGCTTTTATTTAAATTAAAAGTTGGTTCATATTAAAAGTTGAGTAATTAACTTGATTTTTCATCTTTTATTGCTTATTATAGAAGTATATTGCTTATTATAGAAGTAGAAAATAAATATGAGGTGGATATTGATGAGTGTAGTTAAAGAAATTCCTTTTTTCAGTTTGTTAACAGAAGCTGAATTAAAATTAATTGATGATATTACCACAAATAAAAAATTCAAAAAAGGTGAATACATATTTTTTGAAGGTGAGGCTGGAGAAAAGTTTTATATTATCAAAGATGGTCAGGTTAAACTAACTAAAATGATTAAAAATGGTGACGAACAAATTTTAAATATTTTCAGTAATCATGATATTATTGCAGAAATTGTTGCCTTTGATAAAGGAAATTATCCAGCATCAGCGATTACAATGACAGATACCAATGTTATTGTTTTTGATCAATCAGAATTAGAAAATTTAATCTTAAAACACCCTTCAATCGGGCTTAAACTGCTGCGTGAAATGAGTAATAGGCTCCGTCGAGCTCAGCAGAATGTTCGAGATCTAGCCTTAAAGGACAGTTCTGCCAGAGTTGCAGGTTTATTAATTTTCTTAGCAGAAAAATATGGAAAAAAGAGAAAAGACAAAGTTATCCTAGATATTTCTCTTACCCAACAGGAACTGGCAAGTATGATCGGCAGCAGCCGTGAAACTGTCTCCAGAGTCTTAGGACAGTTTGAGGCTGAAGATTTAATTAAAACTTATCGTAAAAAAATTATAATTTATAAAAAAGACAAAATAAAAGCTTATACTTAAAAGCTGTTGATGCTGTTGATTCTGTGTTTTTAGCAGCTATCTGCCAGCTTAACATTCCTCTTGTTAAATGACCGCCTAAATTTTTATAGACAGAAAAAAAGACCTGTCCACATCTGCAAACAGATCTTCATTAAAATATATATTACAACTTTAAGTTATTTAAACTGCTTAAAGCATTTATTTATTTTCGAAATATCTAGTAGCACTACCTAGAAATTTTACTCTCCAGCCATAATAGCTGTAACGTCTTCTTTAACCTCACCAGTTGGCTTAATATCAAACTTATCAACTAATACATTAAGCACATTTTCAGAAACAAATGCTGGCAGTGTAGGTCCAAGACGGATTCCTTTAATTCCTAGAGATAGAAGTGCAAGTAATACTGCTACAGCTTTCTGCTCATACCAGGCAATATCATAAGAGATTGGTAGATCATTAATATCATCTACACCCATAGCTTCTTTAAGCTGTAATGCAATATAAGCTAAGGAGTAAGAGTCATTACACTGACCTGCATCTAATACTCTTGGAATTCCACCAATATCTCCCAGATCAAGCTTGTTATAGCGATACTTAGCACAACCAGCTGTTAAAATTACTGCATCTTCTGGTAATTCTTTAGCCACATCTGTAAAGTACTCTCTATTTTTAAAGCGTCCATCACAACCAGCCATTACTACAAAGCGGCCGATATCTCCATTTTCTACAGCTTCAATAACCTTATCAGCAACACTCATCACTGTATTACGAGCATAACCACCAGGGATTGTACCGTCTTCTAACTGAACTGGAGAATCACAGGTTTTAGCTAATTCAATAATTTCGGAGAAGTCTTTGCCTTCTCCTTCTTTGCGATCAGGAATATGTGTAACCTCTGGATATCCTGCCATACCTGTTGTAAAGATGCGATCTTTATAAGAATCTTTAACAGGTGTGATACAGTTTGTTGTCATTAGAATCGGACCATTAAATGATTCAAATTCCTTATCCTGATGCCACCATGAATTGCCATAGTTACCAACAAAGTGATCATACTTTTTAAATGCTGGATAAGAGTTAGCAGGTAACATTTCACTGTGAGTATAAACATCTACTCCAGTACCTTTTGTCTGCTCAAGCAGCTCTTCCATATCTTTTAGATCATGACCACTGATTAAAATACCAGGGTTATTTTTTACACCAATATTTACATCAGTTGGCTCTGGATGACCATAAGTAGAAGTATTGGCTTCATCTAAAAGAGCCATTGTTTCTACAGCCATTTCACCAGTTTCCATAACTAAACCTACCAGATCATCAACACTTAAGCTGTCATCTGTAGTAGCAGCCAAACATTTTTGAGTAAATCTATCAATTTCATCTTTGTGCTTACCTAATACTCTAGCGTGGTCACCATAAGCTGCAATACCTTTAAGACCATATGTAGCCAGCTCACGTAGAGATCTAACATCAACATCTTCAGTTTCTAAAACACCTACATTTGTACCTTTGTCATAATAATCACTTACATCATCACTATACCAGGTAGCATGTTCAGGTAGCTCTCCACTGAACTCTTCACCGTGATTTTCTTTATAAACTTTTTTGAATTCAGCTTCAACTTCATCTCTTAAAGCAAAAGCTTCTTCAATTAAATCTTCAAATCTTTCAGCATCAAAGTTAGCATTAGTAATTGTAGCAAAAAGACCTTCCATAATAAATGGTGCTGTCTTATCTGAAAGATCAAGACCCTCTTCCTTAGCTTTTTCAGAATAAACAGAAATTCCTTTAAGCACAAATACTAATAAATCCTGTAGATTTGCAACATCTGCATCTTTTCCACAGACACCTTTTACAGTACAACCTTCATTTTTTGCTGTTTCCTGACACTGATAACAAAACATGGACATATTTTATTCCTCCTCTTGAAATAAGTAATTTATCGCAGCTCTTTTAATATATAACTGCAGCTTAAATTATAAATCCTTAACTCAAGTACTATTATATACTTTCTAACTTTTTCTTCTATGATTTATATCACATTAAAAATGATATTACTCACAAATATTTAAAAATCAACTATTTAAAAAACATCTGCAGCCGGAGATTAATTGGTTTTACGCTTACAAACTCTATATCTTTTAAAGATCATTAGAGTCCTTCAACTTAACACATTCACTTAACAAATATAAGGTTCAGTAAAATAAACTCATATTTATAGTAAATTCCGGCGGCAGATGTTGTTGGTTTTTTTGCTTAATAATAAATTATTGTTAGTTATTTAATAAATTTAATAATCTTCTAGGTGGTTCCACTCAGCATTTTCAAGCCAAGTATTTGGACGGTCAACCATTTCTATAATACTGTCAATAATTCTTTCATGTTTCTTTTCTTCTTCAGCCAGACGGTTAAAAGTATTTTTAACTAATTCAGAATCTGCTTCTGCAGCTCTTTCTTTGTAGAATTCATAACTTTTTGTTTCCAAATTGATAGCTTTTTTATAAACATCCACCTGTTCTTCTGCCATCACACTGTCACCAGTTGGCATGTTTTCAGAAATTTTGGCAAAAGCTTCTTTAGCCTTAGGCAGAATTCCAGCTTCTACTTCATCTACCTCTTTGTTTTCTTTTAGCTGACGCACGATATTTTCATGCTTTTTTTCTTCCCCAGCTAATTCTAAAAATACTTTTTTTAGATCTTCTTGCGAAGTATTTGCAGCACATTCCTCGTAAAACTCACGGTTTTCAATTTCAAAGTCAATTGCAAAATCATAAATATTCATTATTATAAGCCTCCTTAAATTTATTCAATAAAATCTTAGATTAAAATATTAACTAGAAGTTACTTTTTATTTAAATTCTTTAATTAAATATTCCATATCTTCTACTTTTACATCACGATCAACCAGTGCCTTGTCCTTTAAATAAGGAATTCGTTCCCTAAAGGTTGGTTTTTCTTCTCTATAAATGACTCCAATAGGAATTTCATCTCCAAATTTATCTGCAACTTTCATTGCAGCAGCATGATCAGTCGGATCATGATCTTCTAATTTATATACTCTCTTATTGTACCACTGATAAGTATTAATTTTATTGAAGGAAACACAGGGCTGAAAAATATCAATCAAAGCATAACCTTTGTGCTTTTTAGCCTCTTTAACCATTTCTTTTAGATGTTCACGATCACCAACAGTACTTCTGGCAACAAAGCTGGCCTTCATACCAACGGCAAAACGAACTGGATTAAATGGTTCAGCATTAACTCCATGAGTTTGAACAGGAGTTATTAATTCTGCCATACTTGTTGGAGAAGCCTGGCCCTTAGTTAAACCATATATTTGGTTGTCATGAACAAGGTGAATAATATCTAGATTACGTCTTATATTGTGCAGTATATGATTACCACCTTCACCATAAGTACAGCCATCACCTGACTCTACAATTACTGTCATTTTAGGGTTAGCAACTCTCATAGCTACTGCAGGTGGGATTGAACGTCCATGTAAACCATTAAATCCATTAACTTTAATATAATGAGGCATTTTTGCTGCCTGTCCAATTCCAGTAAACATAGTTACTTCTTCTGGTTTTAAATCCATTTCAGATAAAGCTTCAGAAAGAGCAGTTCTTAAGGGAAAGTTGCCACATCCCGGACACCAGGCAGTTTCACGATCAGCCTGATAAATATTTTTATCTACCATTATTTGCTCACCTCTTCTTTAAATCTTCTATAAATTTCCCGGCCAGAGAAAGGACGGCCATCATCTTTTAAGATATTATAATCTGCTTTAATTCCAGTTTCACTTCTAACTAATCTATCAAATTGTGCTCCAGCATTATTTTCTACATAAACTAATTTTGCTCCAGATGCTGCCTTTGCTTCAATTTCTTTGGTCGGCAGAGGCCAGACATCATTAAAAGCTAAATGACCAACTTTATATTCATCAGCTAGCATTTTTCTAGCTTCTGTTAATGGACCTGCAGTTGAACCCCAGCCAACTAAAATATAGTCTGGATCTTCTGGGCCATAGTAATCTGGCTCAAGTAAATCTTCTTTCTTTAATTTTGCCATTTTCTTGCTTCTTTTAGCAACCATTTTATTTCTAGTTTCTGCATCTTCAACAATATGGGCAAATTCATCATGTTCATCACTATCTGACAAGACAACATTATCCTCCAGCTGACCTGGATAAGCACGGGGAGAAATCCCATCTTCAGTGTATTTGTAGCGCTTATATTCCCCTTCTACTTCAGCCGGATCAACTAAATGTCTTTCAATTTTCATGTCACTTGTATCTATTTCTTTTATAGTCTTAGAACCATCACCAATAAATTGATCAGATAAAATAATAACCGGCAGCTGATATTTATCAGCCAAATTAAATGCTCTAAATGTTTGATAAACCGCATCTTCCTGATCTTTGGGAGCCAAAACCATTAATGGAAATTCATCTTGAGCAATATTAACTGCAAATAATAAATCTCCCTGTCCTGTTCTGGTGGGTAAACCTGTAGCCGGACCAGGACGCTGTACATCTGCAATAACGATTGGAGTTTCCGTAACTCCCGCCAGACCGATTCCTTCTGCCATTAATGCTAGACCACCACCCGAGGTACCTGTCATTGAACGCAGACCACTGTAAGTACCTCCAAGTACCATGTTAATAGCAGCTATTTCGTCTTCTGCCTGTTCAACTACAATACCTAACTCTTCTTGTTTGGAAGCCACATAATGTAAAATACCTGTAGAAGGTGACATTGGATAAGCGGCATAATAACTTAAACCTGCTAATAATGCGCCTAAACCAACAGCACTATTACCATCAATCACCATTCTATCATCTTTTTTTCCAAGACCTTTAAGATTATAAAGCTGTTCAACAGCTTCATATCCTGCTTTTAATAAGGTTAAATTATCTTCTATTATTGATTCTTTATCTGCAAAATGTTCTTTAACTGCCTCTTCAGCTTCTTCAGTTGGTAAGCCCATAATTTTAAAGGCAGCTCCAACAAAGACAGTGTTAACTGCTCGAGGATTGACATCCTTAGCTAATCCCTTAGCATCAATATATACTATATCATTTTCATCTGATTCTATCTCAGATATCATTGTACCATCTTCATTCATTTCTGAGCGGTGTATTTCTACACTTTCTTCATTTAATGCTAGTAATAAATCTATCCCCTCATCTGGTCCTTCAAGCTTTTGATCACTTATTCGAATCTGCATAAAGTTATGTCCACCTCTAACTCTTGACATATAATCTTTAGTGCTGAATAAGTAATAGCCGTGACGAGAAAATGTTTTGGTCAGCATTGCTTCTACTGTTTTTAAACCCTGACCTGCTTCTCCAGCAATTACAATATTAAAATCCAATCTTATTACCTCCTTTTCAAAAATGAAAATCCCTTTGTCTCTTAACTTTAAGTAATTATTTTACTCTACTTTATATTATTCAATATACAGCTGGTAAATCCTGCTTCAGATTGGAAATATTTTGGCGTGATTATTAAAATATTTTGATTTATCTAATACTAAGAATAATTATTGTTTTAAATAAAGAAAACTCTCAGCAACTATTGTTAAACTGAGAGCAGTTAAATTTATCGAATTTTAAAATCTTCAGGCTGGTTTTTTGTAAATCCAAAGTAAAAATCGACTGCTTCTATAATTCTTTGGACAGCCTTTCCATCACCATATGGATTTACAGCTGCCGCATATTTGCTGTACTCTTTTTTATCAGTTAATAGTTTAAATGCCTGCTGATAAATCCTATCAGATTCAGTCCCGACTTTAATCACTGTTCCCGCCTCAACTGCCTCTGGTCGTTCAGTGGTGTCTCTTAAAACTAGAACCGGTTTCCCAAGTGAAGGTGCTTCTTCCTGAATTCCACCAGAATCTGTTAAAACTAAATCAACTCCAGCCATTAAATTGGCAAATGGCAAATAATCTAAGGGATCAATTAGGTGGACCTGCTTATTATCTGCCAACATTTTTTGGCTCAGTTCTCTAATAACCGGATTTAAATGAACCGGAAAAACCACCTCTAAATCACTTAACTCAGCAGTTAAGCGATCGACTGCCTTAAATATATTTTCCATAGGTTCTCCCAAATTTTCTCTGCGGTGAGCTGTCAATAAAATTACTTTTTTATTTTGAAAATCTAAATTCTGAAGCAGCTTATTTTTAAATTGATAATCAGCATCTACAACAGAAAGTAGGGCATCAATAACAGTATTTCCTGTTACAAATATTTTATTTTCTGGAATATTTTCTAGGATTAGATTTTCTTTTGCCTTTTTAGTTGGGGCAAAATTAAGATCAGCCAGTACTCCTGTCAGCTGTCTGTTCATCTCCTCCGGAAAGGGAGAATATTTATCGTGTGTTCTTAAACCTGCTTCCACATGAGCAATATCAATTTGATTATAAAATGCAGTCAGAGCACCAATAAAAGTAGATGCGGTATCACCATGAACCAGCAAAAGATCTGGTTTTTCTGCAGCTATTATTCCATCCAATTTTTTAATTATTCTAGCTGAAAGTCCACTTAAAGTCTGCCTTGCCTGCATAATATCTAAATCATAATCGGCTTCAAGTTGAAATAGTTCCATAACCTGATCAAGCATTTCTCGATGCTGAGCTGTTACAGTAATTATTAATTTATAATTATCATTTTGCCTAAATACTTTTAAAAGTGGAGCCATTTTTATTGCTTCTGGTCTGGTCCCAAAAACAGCCATTATTTTTTTCTGCATCACAATCATCCTAGTTAATTTATTAATTTCTATTTTCTCAATTATTATAATATAATTTTATCTTATTAATGTAAATGCTAATTTGATTTAAATTGCCTGCTGCTTCCTGGTGTTTCTATCAAATGCTTCCAATATTTTTTTGGCATAAATTGCTGCTGAATTTTAGGATTTTTTCTGTTTTGAATGCTTACTGCTGTGAAAAATGAGCACCAGAGATTCTGAATTTCCTGTTCTTTTTTAGAAAACTTTGGCATAAAATCTTTTTCTAAATTAATTAAAAGCCACTCCTGATCTGCAGCTGAGAAAATAATTGCTTCTTCCCTTTTAAGATCATGAATTATCCAATCCATAGTTGAAAATCTATTTTTAAAATGAGAAGCAAGCAATATTAATACCCTATAATCAGGTTCTACAGCAGCATAGTATTTACCCTCAGCTGTTTCCTGAAGGCGGATCAACCCTTTAAGTCGATGACTTTCTCGAGCAACTTTTTGACACATTTCCTGAACTTTCAAAACATAATCTTTGGTTAAAAATTCGTCTATACTTTTACCAACTTTAAAACCAGTAAATAAATATCTAAAAATATAAAATAAGGACATTTGTCCGCCCCTAATCAAGTTCGACTAACAAAAGAGTTTGATATAAGATATAGTTAAGGGGGAACAACAAATGTCTAAAACTGAACTTGATCGTGTAAAAGTTAAAACTTTAGATAGTCAATTTGAATACATTCTTAAAGAACTATTTGAATATTCACCACGTGAAGCAAAAGCAATTGTAGAAGCTGCCAATGAAGTCTACCAACTTAAACATTATGATCCATCCTATCAAGAAAGAAAAGATAAAATAGTTAAGACTGTAATCTCTAAGAAAGCAAAACACGGTCCAGTTCTAGAAGATTTACCAAAGGTTCAGGTAACCCTGACTAAATCAATAACCAAAGAGGATAAAACACTCTTTAGAATAGAGAATAAATCTGCTCTCAGAAGAGTTAAAATACTGAGAATGACAGAAGAATCACTCGATCAGGGTGGTCTTCTAACCCAGGAAGATCTGGCTGATATTCTGCAGGTTTCTACAAGAACTATCAGACGTGATATCAAAAAACTTAAAGATCAGGATCTTAATGTCCCAACCCGAGGTACATATCAGGATATAGGACCCGGAGTATCTCATAAAACTAAGATAATCAAACTGTACCTTGAATATAATACCTACTCTGAAATACAGAGGAAAACCAGGCATTCTCCTGGAGCAATTAAGCGATATATCAATGATTTTGGACGTGTATTGCTAGCAATAAAAAATAAGCTTTCAATTAAAGAAACAGCTCATATAGTCGGTATTTCAGAAAGACTGGTTAAAGAATATACCGAACTGTATTTTAAATATAATAGCTCTGAGTATAAAGAGCGACTTGCTGACATAGTTAACATAGCCGAAGAAAAAGCTTCAGTAAAAACTGAGGCAAAAAAGGGGGTCATAAAATGAGACAGGACCCTTTTGCTAACCTGGATAAAAAGACCTTCAGACAGGCTATCATTGAACTTTTAGAGAGTGAATACAAACTACTTGGCAGCCATAAAATATTGGAGCTAATAGCTGACGATATAGTTGAATTAGAGTATAAATATCACCCCCGTAAAAAGACCAATCAGTTTGGTGGTTTAAGCTGGGTTGCTACTTCCGACCAGAATAACAAGCCAAAACTGGGTCAAAAACGTGAAGAATATAAGCAGGAAGTTATTGAACTTCCCTATGTTATAGAGGAAGATATAGAATTAAAAAGGCAGAATGTATCCAAAACAGAACATGATATGATACGTATTGCCAGGCTGACCAAAGCAGCCAAAAAACAGGGTGCTATGCTAACTGTTGAGGAACTGGCAGCAATAATGAACCGTTCTGCAGCAACTATTTCAAAGCGTATTGGTGAATATCATGAAACTCATGATGATGTGTTACCTCTTAAAGGTTATATACTGGATATGGGTCGTGGAACCACTCACAAAAAAGCAATAATAGAGCTTTATGAGCAAAAGGTGCAGCCACCTGATATAGCCAGAAAAACAGATCATTCATTAAATGCTGTAGATAGATATATCAAGGACTATGAACGCGTTAAATTCCTTATCAGACGCGGTGTGAGCACAATCCAGATCAAACATATGACAGGAAGAGGAGCTTCTGTTATCAAACAATACAGGAAGCTGATAGAAAAATATCATCCTGAATATTTTGATTCTGATAACGATAAATAATAGATCAATTTGAAATACTAAGAATCAGGAAGAATAGGACCGGACAAATGTCCTAAATGTAAGTTCTATTTTTTTAGTTTCAGAAAGATAGGCCCGAAAAACATTATGCAGAGCTTTTTTTGAAATATACTTTTTAATCTGTTCACTTAAAAATTCTGCCTTCTCATTATCGGTTTTTATTTTTCTTTTTTGATAAAACAGATCATCTTTAAATTTTGACTCCGGAATTATTTTAATTGGAATCTCCTTTAATTTAAAACTCCAGTATAAGGCAGTTAAAAGGCCCTGATAACTTCCATCATAGACATATACTTTTTTTGCTCCTTGATTTAACTTTGATTTCATAATTATTTACCTCTTTGTCTTTTCTAATTTACTTTATCTAATTCCCATTCCTGCTCAGTGCCCGCATTTTCTGTAAATAAGGAAAGCTGCTGGCTTTCTTTTTCTGCCAATCTGCTGTAAATTATTTCACTCTCAAAAGGGACTGCAGCTGCATATTTACCATTACAGGTAATAAAAAAATTAGCCCTTTTTAAACTAATCTTCATTTTCTTTAGATTGTAATGGCTTAGTCTTGTTTCTTTTCTTGCTTTAATTATTTTAGCTGCAGATACTGGGCCAATTCCAGGTACCCGCAGCAGCATCTCATAATCTGCAGTATTAATTTCTACCGGAAATTGATCTAAATTATTAAGTGCCCAATCTGCTTTAGGATCAATTTTTAAATCAAAGTTTTCTCTGCTGGGAGTCAACAATTCTCCCGCTTTAAATCCGTAATAGCGAAGTAACCAGTCGGCTTGATAAAGACGATGTTCGCGCTTTAATGGTGGGCCGGGTAGTGCAGGCAGAAGAGAAGAATTACCCACCGGTAAATAAGCAGAATAATATACTCTTTTTAAATTAAAATGATCATATAATCCTTCTGAAAGTGATAGTATCTGACGATCTGACTCGGGACTGGCCCCAACAATCAATTGAGTTGACTGACCAGCAGGTACAAATTTTTCTTTCTGCTTATATTTTTTTCTCTCAATTAGATTATTTTCTATCCCTTTTCCTATTCCTTTCATAGGAGCTAAAATACCTGCTTTTTTCTTCTGGGGAGCTAATTTCTCTAAGCTGCTTTCACTGGGAAGTTCAATATTGATGCTCATTCTATCTACTAATAAGCCCGCCTGATAAATTAATTTGAAATCTGCTCCTGGAATTGCTTTTAAATGAATATATCCCTGATAATTATGCTTATTTCTCAGCAGTTGGGCAGTTCTCAGCAGCTGCTCCATTGTCCAGTCAGGATCTCTATTAACTGCAGAGCTTAAAAATAATCCTTCTATGTAATTTCTTTTATAAAAGTCAACAGTCAGCTGAGCAACTTCTTCCGGCGTAAAAGCAGCTCGGGGGCGATCACTGCTGACCCTATTGACACAATATTGACAGTCATAAATACAGTAATTTGTAAAAAGAATTTTAAGCAGGGAAACACAGCGGCCATCATCCGTCCAGCTGTGACAAATTCCACTATTTTTAGTGTTCCCTAAACTGCTGCTGTTACCACGACTGCCGCTGCCGCTCGAAGAACAGGAAACATCATATTTAGCTGCATCACTTAAAATTTCAAGTTTTTTCTGAAGTTCCATCTTTTTTCCCTTCTAATCCTGATTCATTTCTCAATTTAAAATCCTGTCAAAAGAAAATACATAAATTATCAGCATCTTTATTTCTGTTTTAGATCTCTTAACCCAATAATTAATCGCTTCGATAGAAACGATTCAATCGGAATAGTTCTAATTAATCAATAGTGGGGAATTAGTTTTTTGCTGTTTTTAATATCTTAACCCAATAATTAAAGGTATCAATAGTAATGATTCAATCGGAATAGTATATTTTGTTATTTTTAGGGAATTAGCTTCTCGATGTTTGACTGAAAGGAGTTTGAGAAGCTCCTAAAAATAACAAAATATATGTTAAATGAAGATTGTATTACTATTGATATCTTTAATTATATTATACTACAATAAACCAGCTATTTCAAACAGATGTTTGTTAAAAATGCAAAAAATACCGCCCACTAAAATCAATCCAGCAGACGGTTTTATAATTTAATTCATTTTATTCTTATTTCAGGACAACAGCAGCTTCTGGTCCATTTACTCTAAATGTAAATGTTTCGAGGAAAAATAATTCTACCTCATCACCATTCCTATCTTCAAAACCAAGAGAAATATCCTGACCAATAGTTAATTCAAAGTCTCCACCACGCTCAGAAATTAAAAGTCCTCTGTTTCCGAGATCAGGAACTAATACGGTACCACTATCCACCATTTCTTCAACTTTACGTTTAAGTGGATAACCTTTATCATCTAATTCATAGAGTAGAGAATAAAGCTCAGGTCCTAAAAGTAAGCGCTTAGGGCCACCTACACTGTTTTCTTCGAATAAATTAAGTGCTTTTAAAAGCCCAGCAATTAATTCTTTTTCTCCACCAGAGACACTAACTTCTTCGTATTCCGAAGCTTCAACGACACCTTCAATATTTACTTCATCAAGACCATAAAATACAGCTTTATTTTCCGCTTTTGCTATTTTAGAAGCAGCTTCAATTAATTCATCAGTATCAACATCTTCTGCTCCCCGAGCTAAAGCTTCAATTTCACTTAATTTCATTGTAAAAGGAACTTTAAGCTCTACCAGGGGAAGTACTTCTCTTGTAGAATAAGTTACCCCTTCAACATCTTCAATTCCTACAGGACTGAAACGACCGGTATTAATTGAGGATAATTCTAAACCTTTAGGGCCTAGAAAATCCACCTCTTTACGTGCTTTTAATTTTTGACTTAATACATCAGTTGCCTCGTCATCTAAGAAATCCCAAGCCTCTGCTGCAAATGGTGCTAATGATCGTTTTAAAATATCCATTTATTCTCCTCCTCTCATACTACCCAAACCAAGAGATCCTGTGGAAGCTGAGGCGTCTTCTTCCGCGCCTTCTCCACCTTCACCCTCTTCTTCAACTTCAGTAATTTTTGCTGTTGTAAAAAGGAAAGTTCTTAACATTTCATCCCAGACAGGATTATTACGGCGCAGCCATTCCAGCCCCATACAGGCGTGCTCAATTTCTTCGTCACGGTTATGTTCTACAATTGCCTTAATATCAGGGTCATTTGTAGCAGCTGCTCTTTGATTGTACCAATCAACTGCCTCTAATTCTTCAATCACACTCTTGATAATACGATGATAATCAATCGCTTCTTCCGTTAATTTTTCTTCTGGTTCATGATATTCGCTCATAAATCTGACCTCCCTTTAAATTTTGAATTGCTTATATTTTAATAGAAAATCTTTATTCACTCTGATTTAATTATATAATTGTTTTTTTATTAAGTCAAATTTTTACTCTTAAATAAAAAAGCCTATAATGCCTGTCAAAATAGGGATTTTAAATTATTGTTAAACGGCTGCCTCTATGAATTTTAAAGATAAAATTAGGCAATGATTTAATTCTGAAGCTATTTCAAAATCAACTCCAGTTAACTTTTTTTAGATTTCTATCTCTAAATTTTTACAATAATTATAACCGAGATCATAAAGTTCCTGGCTATATTTGGTGTTCAAAATATTATATTTTTCAATTCCAGTTGGCTCAATAAAGATATCAGCCTTTGCCTTTAATTCCTCAGCATTCACAATTGTTTTTAGCTGAAAAGTTCTGACCGCAATATCTGTTATACTATCTAACTTTCCATTTAAGTTTACCGGCATTACATTAACAGCAATTAAAATATCACATTTATCTAAAAGTGGGTTTACAGGTAAGTTTTCAAAAAGACCCCCATCTACATATAATTCCCCATTAATTTCAACTGGTGAAAATAAAACTGGAATAGATGCTGAAGCTTGAATAATTTTAATCAAATCTCCTTTATCAAAATATTCCATCCTTGCTCTCTCTATATTAGCTGCCCCAACATAAAAAGGGATTTTTAATTCCTCAAAACTTTTAATTCCGAGTGATTTTTTTAAGTTTTCAGTCATATTATCCAATGTAAAAATACCTCGATTAGGCAAACTAAGTTTTGCAAAATCGAAAAAATCACTTTCATTAATTAATTTCATTACCTCTGATGGTTTCTTTCCAGCTGCAATGAAGGAGCCAACAATTGCCCCAGCACTGACACCAGCCAATACATCTGCTTCTATTCCCTTCTCTTCCAAGGCCTTCAGTACTCCTAAATGAGCAAAACCTTTAACTCCTCCCCCGGAAAGTGCAATACCTATTTTTGGAGTCATACAATCATCCTTTCTCTATTTTCAGCTCAAATTACAATTAACAAATAAAAATTTAATCTAAAATTTAAAATAGTCTCTTTATTTCGTCTCCTGCATCTTCTAAATCTGAAACTAAATCACTAAAAATATCCATTATATTCTCCAAATGCTGATAAAGTTCTGGATCAGAAATTTTTCTTTTTTCTCTTGCCTTTTCAATCTTAATTTCTTTAATTATTCCCTGCTTTTCAGCTGCCATAATGTAGATTCTATCAGCCAGCAAAAGTGCCTCCTCAGGATCATGAGTTATTAAAAACAATGTGATACCAGTTTCCGCCTGAATGACAGTAATTAATTTTCTTAAATTCATCCTGGTCTTCATATCCAGTGATTTAAAAGGCTCATCCAAAAATACTAAATCAGGTTTAACTGCAAAAGCTCTTATTAACTCCAATCTCTGCTGCATACCTCCTGATAGTTCATCTGGATATGCTGTTTTAAAATTTTCTAGCTTTGCCAATCGAAAAAGTAAATCTCTTAAAGATTTTTCAGATTCTAAACCGTAATTTTTCTGGACAAAAATCAAATTTTCTTCAGCATTTTTCCAGGGCAGAAGTCTTGGAGATTGAAATACATAAGCAAAACGAGGATCACTATTTTTAGTTATTTCACCGGAATCAGCTTTTTCCAGCCCGGCTGCAATTCTAAATAGTGTTGTTTTACCACTACCTGAAGGTCCAAGCAAACAGCATATTTCCCCCTGATTAATTTCTAAATCTAAATTTTTAAGTACTGTTAAATCTTGAAATGACTTATTTATATTCTTAAGCTTCAACATTATTTGCTCTTTAGTCATTTTTCCACCTGCTGACATGTTTTTTTAATTTCTCTAATAAATAATATTCAACAAACAGCATAAATAGTATTAAAACTATGGTCCAGGCAAAAAGCCTATCGGTTGCCATCATTGAATTAGCTCGGCTCAACTGATAACCAATACCGCTCGAAGAAGCTATAAATTCTGCAAAAACTGATGATTTCCAGGCAAAGGCAAAAGCTATACTTAAAGCAGAAACTAAGGCTGGTAATAATGATGGAAGATAAATTTCTTTTAAAATTCTATATCTTGGTGTGGAATAGGCCTGGGCCATCTCAACTAATTCTACATTCATATCTTCTAAGCCCTGAAAAATATTAACAAAAATCACTGGTAATGAGACTATAAATATCAAGAATATCGGTGTCAAATCATCTGCAACTCCAAACCAAACCACTGCCAGAGAAACCCAGACTACTGGTGGAGTTGCCTGAATCACAGTAATTAAAGGTCTAAATGTTCTCTGCAAAAACTTAAAACGATAGAGCAAAAGTGCTGTAATAATACCTAAAATAACAGCCAGCCCATAAGCAATTAGAGTTCTTCTTAAAGTGATTATAAAACTTTCAAGTAATATTCCGGATAGAGCAATTTCTTTTAAAGCCTGATAACTTTCTCCAATCGAGGGCAGAATAAGGCTGTTTAGACCAGCCGCACTCCTTTCCCAGATTAGAAAAATAAAAAATAACAAAATCCAAAACGGTTTAATAATAGAATTCTTCATCGGGTAAAGATCCACCTAAAAGTTCTGGATATATTTTTAACATTTCACCAAAATATAATTCTGTTAATTTTCTGCTCTCCATCTCAGAATAAATATTTAAATTAACTCTATTTAGAGATTTTTTAAAAATAGGTGCTGGTATTTCAAAATGTTCTGCAGCAAGTTCAGCTGCTGCTTCAGGATTATTATTTATCCATTCAACACCTTTAGCATAATAGGCATTTATTATATCTGTAAACTGAGGATATTTGCTGCTAAATTCTCCGTTAACAAAAAGAGCTACAAAAGGAATTCTATTATCCCCATTTAGCTTAGCCCATTCCTCCTGTAAGTCCATCGATAATACAGCTTCTTCTCGATTTGCAAGACTAATTGTCACTAATGGCTCTGGCAAAATAATGGCTTCTAATTCTCCTGCCATAAATAATTGGGCCCCACCCGGCAGGGCTCTATAGATTAAATTTAAGTCTTTTTCTGGATCAAGACCATTTTTCTGAGCTAAGTACCTTGCCAAAAAGTCTAGTGGTCCTCCCTGCAGAGGTAAAGCTAAATTTTTTCCTCTAAGGTCAGCCCAAGATTCTGTTTTAAAACCATTTGTCAGCAAATAATCAATTCCCCAAGTATTAACATTCATCATTTTAAGATTTATACCGCGGTTATAAGCATTAGCTCCAACATTAGAACCAGTAATTAAAAGATCAATATCATTTTGAGCAAGCAATGACATTCCGCGCTGATGATCTGATGATAAATTAAGCTTAATCTCTAATGCTGCTGGCAGTTCAATTTTTTCCTGCATCCACAAAAATGGTAAGGCTCCCGGTACAGTTGGTGCCTGAACATTAACTTCAAGTGCAGAAACAGGAACTGCTGCAGCTAAAAGAAAAATAAATAGGAAAATTACTGTAAATAAGTTATTTTTCTTAAACATAAAATCCCTCCTTTTTGTACGGGTGTACAGCAATACAGCAACCGTTTACCGACCCAATTATATCCATAAAATATATTATATGGATTTTTAACATTTATCATTTGGTAAATATTGGTCCAGTAAACGGTAGCTGTAAGCTGTAATTTTATAGGTTAATCATTAAGCAGACCCTGGATAATTACATCTGAAGCCTCTTCTTCATCAAGTCCACGGGACATTAATGTCTGCAGTTGGGTGCTGTCAACACTACCAATTGCAGCCTCGTGAGTTACCTTAGCTTCTGGATGACGAACATCTACAATCGGAATAGCTCGTGCTATCGCCTGATCTTTAATAATTTCAGTACAATCAACATGACCCATCGCTTCAGCAGCATCTGCAGTTAATTCATTATAAATTTCTGCCTCTGCTTGATCTTTCAAAGCAATTTTGGAATCTAATATTCCTCGAGCAGATTCACCATTTAAATGTGCAGCTTCCCTGATTTTAATTAAATCATTTTTTTGACCACTAATCCGGGCCAGCATTTCTACTGTTCCATGTTCAGCAATATTTGCTTTATAATCAAAATCAATTTTACCAACCCGACCCTCTAAAAGGTCAAATTTAGTCACCAATTTACCGTTTGCTTCTACATTAATATCTGACTTAGCAATTACTTCTACTCCACCATTATCCCCATGAAAATGATGTTCTTTATATATGTAATTGCCCCCGTCATCAATATTTATTACAGCATCCATAATATGCTCTACCTTAACTGCATTAGGAAAAACACAGTCCGCTACTACTTCAACCTTAGCATTTTTTTGTACTTCAACATTCATATCTATTTTTTGGCGGCCTTCTTTTGGTAAAACTCCAAAACACATATGAACAGGGTTTTTGATTTGATAACCCGCTTTAACAAGCACTTTAACTTTAACAGTATCTTCACTGATTTTATCAGCTTCAACTTCTAAGCCTTCAACAGCATGCATTCCTAAAATTTTATCTCTTTCTAAAACTAGATGAGCTACTTCACTATCGGCAAAAATATCATCTCCACCAGCATCTTTATAGGCATTAATCATCATTTCATAATCATTCATTAACTGGCCACCTCCGTCTCACATTCTTCTTCCTTAGCACATGGATAGCAGAAAGATTTAAAGTATTCACTAATATCTGCTGGGTTACCCTGGCGTATAATTTCTCCTTCACAAACTAAGGCGGCCTGATCAGCATATTTAAGCATTTCCTCTGAGTGAGTAATCAATAAAATACCACTGCCTGATTCTTTAAAATAATTTATCATCTCAGCAATATTATTTAAGGCAACAACATCTACACCAGAATCAGGTTCATCTAAGATTATTAATTCTGGATGCATCAAAATTAAAGATGCTAATTCAATCCTTTTTCTTTCACCACCACTTAAACTTTTATCAACAAAACGATTAAGATATTGGTAGGGATTAATAGCTACTTTATTTAAAGCATCTCTCAACTTTTCTTCTGTAACTTCTTCGCCTTTGCTCTTAAGACCTAAGGCCAAAAATTCTCGAACAGTTACCCCCTGATAACGAGCCGGCTCCTGCCAGGCTAAAGTGATACCTTTTTTGGCCCTTTCGGTAATTTTTAAATCATTAATTTTTTCACCTTTAAAATACATTTCACCTTTTTGAGGATGATATTTGTTAATTCCCATCAAAGTATAGGCTAAAGTTGATTTCCCACAGCCGTTTGGCCCAATAAGTGCAAAAACTTCACCTTTTTCTAAGGAAAATTCAATTCCCTTTAAGATTTCTGTATCTTCAATTTTAAGATGCAGATTTTTTACTTCTAATAATTTTGACATTATATTCCTCCTGTAAATTTATTTAATCTATTCCATACCAAGAAATTCATTTATTATATCTGCATGATAGCCGGGAATAATTATATGGTGATTTCCAATACTATCATTTAAAAAATAATCTGAACTCTGGGGTAAGGAAATTTTAAGCTGCGTTCTGCAGGCATTAGGAGAATTTAAATTCTCTATAATCTCCCCCTCAGCCACAAAATACTGCTCTAAACCAGCACCACCAATTTTAAAGACAGTTACCGGTCCTGCTTCCAATATTCCCTGAATTCCAACTCCAATACCTGTTTCAAAATGTGAACGAATAATATAATCATCACTGATTTCGGTTGCTACAGTACAGTGGGCAAATAAAATTTCATCATTCTTTTTATCTATGGCAGCTGGATTTGCCATAAAAGGCATAACACCTGTAAGTTGATAAGCTAAAAACATTGTAAAAGCAGCTGGAACATCACCCTCACAACCTGCAATCAGGCCTTCATTATTTAAAAGTGAAAGTGCCAGACAGCCTGTAGTATTTAATTTCTTAACAATATCAAAACAGCGAATGGTAATTACATCTAAATCATTTTTGGCAATAACATCTCTTAGTGCCAGATAAATTTTTGCTGCCTCAACCAGATCAGCCTTACTGCTTTCAACAATATCAGCGGCATTTTCTAAAAAATCAGCTGCAATTCTTTTAGCTTTTGCAGAATCAACCTGCTTTAATGCCTGATAAATCTGATCAAGCTCGATATCTACAAATTCACTGCCCCAGTGATGAGCTGCATGTTCATAATCCACCTTACTTCCAATTAACCAATCAGATGGCTGACCAATAATTCCAAACTTAGCAGCAGCTATCTTATTTCTTACTTTTTTATAGACTGCCAGCTCTTCTATTTCTGCTGTAACTTCTTTCATATCTCCATGCAGTATTTTTCCAGCAAGACCTTCAGCATTTAAAAAACTTAAGATTTCTAAAGCTGCTGGTAAAGAATTATTAAGCTCTGCTGCCAGAAGATATGCTGGCTGCGGCAGATACTCCACATTTTCAGCAAAAGCAGCTTCCGAACCACCTGTTTTAATAAAATTAATTGTCAAATCATATTCATTAAAATTGGTAAAAGGAATTTCATCTGCCGGAACTTCTTCAATTTCAAAATTATCCTCTAAAATTGTAATTTGAGAATCCAAACTTTGATCTACCTTTTTTTCATCATGTACTTCAGATACAAATGAAACTAATGCTATTTTCATTATCTAACCTCCAGATTATCACAATCAGTTTTATATTTTAATTACCTAAATTAATTTACTAATCTAAACAGCAAACTATATTAAAACTTCAAACTTAGTTTTCTCTATTTCTATTATATTTAATCTCCTGCATATTAGCAAACAAAAGTGTATTTTATTTAATTGTGACATTTTTATCAATATTAACAAGTAAAAGACCGCCGATTAAGACGGTCTAAAACTCAGTTATAAAATAGACTTAACTGTTATAATGTAAGTAATTTTGAAATTTTTTGATACTTTTTCTTACCTATACCTTTAACCTTAATTAAATCAGATTTTTTAGTAAAGTTACCATTTTGCTCTCTATAATTTACTATTCGTTCTGCATATGCATCACCAATACCAGGTAATTCAGCTAATTCAGAAGCTGCAGCCTGATTAATGCTTATTTTTTTAGATGCCTTAGTTTTCTTTGGCTTCACCTCAGGCTTTGGCTTCACATCAGGCTCATAAACCTTAATTTGAACTTCTGATTCATCACCTTTTTGTAGAAGTTTCTGTCCCTCATCTCCGTTTAACTGACGGTAGAGTTCGGAATATTTTTGAGCTGAATTATGCCAGCTGTAATCAAGATTCATTACTCGAGTGACCAGCTTATTCCAGATTCCTTTCTGATCATAAAAGGAAACTGCTCTTTCAATTGTATGCAGCATGTCGTGGGCATTATAATTTGCAAAACTAAAACCAGTACCCTCACCGGTTTCTTCATTATAAGCAACCACAGTATCATTTAAACCACCAGTTTCTCTAACTACCGGAATAGTTCCATAGCGGAAACTAATCAGCTGACTTAAGCCACAGGGCTCAAAGCGGGAAGGCATTAAAAACATATCGCTTCCTGCATAAATCTGATCAGCAAGCTGGGCATCATATTTAATATTAACTGATAGGTCATCTGGATATTCAAGCTGTTTTGCCTTAAAGAATTCTTCATATTCTCTTTGGCCGGTACCCAAAATTAAAAACTGAGCTCCGGTTGCCATTATTTCATCAAAAACAGCTTGTACCAGATCTAAGCCTTTCTGCTCGACCAATCGAGAAATAAAGCCAATCAGTGGTTTATCACCATTTACTTCCAGACCCATTTTTTGCTGAATATGAACCTTATTTGCAATTTTTTTATCAACTTCCCCTTTTGAAAAACGAACTGCAAGGTTTTTGTTTGTTTCTGGATCAAATTTGTCATAGCTAATACCATTTAAAATACCGCTTAAGTCATCAGCCCTTAATCTAAGAGCATAATCCAGACCTTCACCAAAATATGAAGTCTGGATCTCATTTGCATAACTTTCACTCACTGTAGTTATATGATCAGCATACATAATCCCTGCTTTCATATAATTAAGTAAGCCGTTATGTCTAATATTACCACTTGCCCAGTGATGTGGAGCTACTCCTAAAACATCTCCAGCAGCATGACCATCGAACTGTCCCTGATAGCGAAGATTATGGATTGTAAATACTGTTTTAATATCCTGGTAATAACTCTGCTGACGGTAACGATCTGCAAAAAGCAGTGGTAAAGGACCTGTCTGCCAATCATTTGCATGAATAACATCTGGTTTAAATCCAATTACAGGCAGCATATCTAATACAGCTTGGGAAAAGAAAGCAAATTGTTCATGCTTATCTTCATTCTCATAAATTGAATCACGATCAAAGTAATATTGATTGTCTATGAAATAAACTGGAACTCCGTCTTCTACTAATTTATTTACACCTAAATATGTATCCCGCCAAGCTAATTTTGTTCTGAAATGACAAACTGATTCCATTCTATCCTTATATTTTTTTGGAATCTGTCGGTACTGTGGAATCACCAATCTTACATCATGACCCTCTTCTATTAATGCCTGTGGTAATGAACCAGCTACATCAGCTAATCCCCCTGTTTTAATAAATGGGTCCGCCTCTGAAGCTACAAATAAAATTTTCTTTTTTTCTTTTTTCATGGAGCCACCTCCTATAATTATACACTCAATCTCTATCTACTGCCTAATAATTTACAAAATCAACTAAATTTTTATGATCTATACATTTAGTTTATTAAAATTGCAGTTCAATGTCAACTAATTATATTTTCTGGATGGCTGCCTGCAGAAAAACAGTTCAACTATAATGATTAATTAAAGGGAAATTAAATTAAATAGAGAATAAATATAATACAACAGCAGATTTATCTTTATTTACTTCATTAGGTTTATTAAAATAAATTTCGAATCAAGTTTTAGGGGGGAGTTTAATGCCAAATAAAAATTATCCTGGTGACTATGATCGTTATCTTTTTCATCAAGGAAGACATTATGAAAGCTATAATTTTCTAGGAGCACATCTTACTGAAGAAAATGAAAAAAAAGGGGTGCGCTTTACCGTCTGGGCTCCAAATGCTGAAGAAATTAGTGTAATTGGTGACTTCAATGATTGGAATAAACGTAAAAATCCGATGCAAAAAATTAAAGACTCCGGAATTTGGACTACCTTTGTCGAAGGTGCAGAAAATAAAATGTATTATAAATATTGGATTCGAGGTTATAGAGGTGTAATTAGAATTAAAACAGATCCCTATGCCCGCAGACAGGAAAAAGCTCCAAAAACTGCCTCACAAATTTATGAAGCAAAAGATTACAGCTGGAATGATAAAAAATGGCTTAAGAAAAGAAAAAAATCTAATCATCTTAGAGAGCCTATAAGTATTTATGAGATGCATCTTGGCTCGTGGAAACAAGATGATGGGGAATTAATGAACTATAGAGATATTGCAGATGAACTTGTACCTTATATAAATAAGATGGGTTTTACTCATGTTGAGCTAATGCCTTTAACAGAATATCCGTTTCCGGGTTCCTGGGGTTATCAAACTACAGGTTATTTTGCCCTAACTTCTCGTTACGGCACCCCTGAGGATTTTATGTATTTTGTTGATCAGCTCCACCAGAATGATATTGGAGTAATTATGGACTGGGTGCCAAGTCATTTCTGCAAAGATGACCATGGTTTAAGATTATTTGATGGTTCACAGCTTTATGAAAGTTCTGACCCCAGAAGGGCAGAAAATATTCAGTGGGATACTTTGAATTTTGATTTTGCTCAAAATGAAATTTGGAGTTTTTTGATTTCTAGTGCTAATTATTGGGCAGCAAAGTTCCACATTGATGGTTTGAGAGTTGATGCTGTCAGTAATATGCTTTATTTAAATTATGAGAAAGAAGATGGTCAGTGGGCTGCTAATGAATATGGAGGTTTTGAGAATTTAGAAGCAATTGAATTTATCAAAGAATTAAATACCGAGATGTTTGAACGCTATCCTGGAATTCTTATGATAGCTGAGGAATCAAGTGCCTGGCCGCTAGTAACTACCCCTGCCCATGAAGGTGGTTTGGGCTTTAATTTCAAATGGAATATGGGTTGGATGAATGATACTCTTGACTACATGGAAAAAGATCCTGTTTATAGAAAATGGGAACATAACAAGTTGACATTTTCCAGCATGTACAGTCAAAGCGAAAATTATGTGCTGCCGCTTTCTCATGATGAGGTAGTTCACGGTAAAAAATCTCTTGTAAATAAAATGCCGGGAGATTACTGGCGTAAATTTGCAAATTTACGACTTCTTTTCAGCTACATGTATGCTCATCCCGGCAAAAAACTGCTTTTTATGGGGGGAGAATTTGGCCAATTTATCGAATGGAATTACAAACAGAGTTTAGACTGGCTTCTGCTTGATTATGATCAGCATCAATTAACTCAGGATTTCATGCAGGAACTAAATCAGGTTTATCTGAAAGAAAAGGCGCTTTGGGAATTAGACCATGAAGCAGAGGGTTTCCGCTGGATTGAAGCAGATGATAATGAACAAAGTGTAATCAGCTTTATAAGAAGTTCTGAAAATGGATCTCAAAAATTAATTATTCTCCTAAACTTCACCCCAAATCCAAGAGATAATTATCGAATTGGGGTTCCCGGACCTGGAAGTTATGAACTGATTTTAAATAGTGATCAAAAAGTATTTGGTGGTTCAAACTACGAAACTGCTGCTCGAGTCAAAGCAGAAGCAAAGCCTTTCCATGGTTTTGACTATTCGATTAGTATCAATCTACCGCCACTGGCCGGAATTTACCTAAAATATAAGCCGGCAAAAATAGATAAAAAAGAAAAAACTAAAGCTGAAGTTAAAAACAAAAAAATAAATGAAAATACAAATAAAAAAGTAACCAATAATAATTAAATTTTTAAACTGATTCTATCTGCTTTAAAGGAGGTATTAAAATGCCTAAGGAAGAAATGATAGCTATGCTGCTGGCTGGTGGTAAAGGTACCAGACTTGGAGTATTAACAAGGAATATTGCTAAACCTGCAGTTCCTTTTGGCGCTGAATACCGTTTAATTGATTTTCCCTTAAGCAACTGTTCAAACTCAGGCATCACTACTGTAGGAGTTTTAACCCAATATAAACCCCTGATTTTAAACAGCTATATAGGCAGCGGCAGCTCCTGGGATCTTGATCGACACAACGGAGGTGTCACTGTACTTCCTCCTTATGTCAAAGAAGGTGGGGGTTCCTGGTATAAGGGGACTGCTGATGCAATTTATCAAAATATAGAGTTTATAGATATTCATGATCCGGAATATGTGCTGGTTTTATCAGGTGATCATATCTACAAAATGGATTACTCAGAAATGCTAAATTATCATAAAAATAAAAATGCAGATGTTACAATTGGAGTTTTAGAAGTACCCTGGGAAGAGACACATCGTTTTGGTATTATGAACACCAATCAAGATCAAAAAATTATTGAATTCCAGGAAAAACCAAAAAATGCCAAAAACAATCTGGCTTCAATGGGAATTTACATTTTCAACTGGGAATATCTAAAAAAATATTTAAAAGCTGAAGCTGAAGCAAATGATGATTCAGCAGGTGATTTTGGTCATGATATTATTCCACAAATGATGGCCGATCAACTTAATTTCTATGCCTTTACTTTCAAAGATTATTGGAAGGATGTTGGTACTGTTGAAAGTTACTGGCAGGCCCATATGGATCTTTTAGGTGAAAATCCTGAATTAGATCTACAGGATAGAAATTGGATTATTTACAGTGTAAATCCAAATCGTCCACCTCAATACCTTTCGGAAGATGCAGTAGTAGATAATTCCATGATCAATAAGGGAACTCAAATCATGGGAACTGTCAAAAACTCGGTTCTTTTCTTTGGGGTTAAAGTTGCCCGTAATGCTGTAGTTGAAAATTCAGTTATTCTGCCAAATACTCGAATCAGCAGTGGTGCAAAAATTAAAAATTCTATTGTTGGCAGAAATGTAATTATAGAAAAAGATTCTCAAATAGGTATAGAAAATGAAGATCAGGATTTAAAAATCACAGTAATCGGTGATGATGAAGTAATCCCAGAGGCTTCAAATATTAAAGCAGGAATGGTGGTGGGATAAAATGATGACACCTATCTATAAAAAAGGCGGAGCAAGTATGAATAATGTAATGGCTATCATAAATAATGCTCTGGATGAATCATTTTTAGATAAACTAACGGGCCACCGCTCTTTAGCTTCTGTTCCTTTTGGAGCCCGCTATCGCTTGATTGACTTTCCTCTATCTAATCTGGTTAATTCTGGTATCACCAATGTAGGACTTTTACTTCAGACCAAGTACAGATCATTAATGGATCATATTGGATTTGGTAAGGCCTGGGATTTAGATCGAAAACGAAATGGACTTTTTATTTTACCGCCTGCCCATATTTATCAGGCAAATAGAGCCTATAAGGGGGATCTCCAGAACTTTGCCAGTAATATAGATTATATTAAAAGAAGCACTCAGGAATATGTAATCATCGACAGCCCCAATGTGGTAGCAAATATTGATTACAGAGATGCTTTTAAATACCATTTAGAAAATGAAAATGACATTACAATAATTTATCGGGAGCTGAATGTTTTTCGTCGAGACACAACTTATACGGTAATTAACACTGATGATAATGACCGAATTATTGATATGAAAGTTAACCCAAAAAAGAATTATTATAAAAAAATTTCTATGCAGAAATATATAATGAAAAAAGATCTGCTTTTAGATATTATTGATGACTGTATTTCAAAAGGCGAATGGGATTTTATTAAAAATGCAATTATTGGTAACCTGGATAATTTAAAAATCTACGGTTACCCTTTCCATTCTTATGCTGCAGTTATCAACTCAATTAACGGCTATTACAAAAGCAACCTGGAACTATTAAAACCAACTGTCTGGCAGGATTTGTTTTTAAAAAATGGCCCGATCTATACTAAACCAAAAGACGAGGCACCTACTGCTTATAAAAATGGAGTTAATGCTAAAAACATTCTGACTGCTAATGGATGTTTGATTAAAGGTGAGGTAAAAAATAGTGTGCTCTTTCGAGGAGTAAAAATTCATCCAGGAGCAACAATCAAAAATTCTATTATTATGCAGAAATCAGTGATTGGAGCCAATGCCTATCTAGAAAATGTTATTTTAGATAAGGGAGTTCAAATTACTGCTGATAAATCATTAAAAGGAGATACGAACCTCCCAATGATTATTTCCAAAAATACAATAGTCTAATAACGTGTAAAAAGGCATGTAGATTTTTTCTACATGCCTTAATAAATTCTATAAATTGATCAGCTGCCAGAACCGCTCCAGCTTTTTCTTTAAACTTAACTCCCAGCTCTGCTTCGGCAAATTTTATTAAATTTCCCTAATTATTGGTTCACCTTCAATCAGGTCACCGTAATCATCTACAGTCCCATCATTAAGAGCTGTTTCGATTATTTTACGGCCCACAGGATGTAAACCAGGTTCTAAAAAATCTCTTAAACATTTTTTAAAGAAATCAGAGAGAATCTTACCTCCAATATCATAGGCCTTTTCGCCTACTTCTGCCTGACGGTGAACCTGCAGAAATTCTCTTTCAATATTTTGGCCTTCAACCAGCAGTTCCTGCAGTGAATATCCAAGCAGCGGCATTCGAGCCGGCCTCAGCTGATCTTCTGTAAACCAAGCTCCACCCCGACGAGCTAAATATTCTCTAGTTATCCATTCGGGCATAAATCCAACTTTCCAGGCACCGATGTGCTGGTTTGGAATTAAAATATATTTTACTTTTGGAGTGTCCATGATCTGTTCTAATAATAAATTAGCCTGATCAACTTTCTTCCCCGTTGCAAAAGGCCAGTAAGAGCCAACTCCTTCAGAGCTCATTCCATCTCCAGTAATAATACTTGGATTTCCATACCCTCTCGGAGCAACTAAACGCCAGAGCCAGGCTAGAGCTGGTGGTAAAACATGAAATAATCCTAAAATTCCATAAGTAGGATTTTCCTTAGTACAGGGAGGAACTCTCACCCCAAAACTGCGGACATCAATTGATAACGGTTCTTTTAGAACATCAGGTATAATATCTCTAGGAATAGTAACTCGAGGGTTAGGACATGGTTTATCCGGCTCATCTTCTATATGCTCCCAGATTAAAGCTGTACTATTTGGTGCAGCATCAATATTTAGAAACAATAAAGGTTTATCTGGATCAGCTGTAATTGCCTCCAGGTTTGGTTCTGTACCATACTTATCAATATGATCTACCCTTACAAACCAAGAATTCTCAGCATCCATTAAAGTTAATTTTCCATTATCTTTTTGAAGTGAATTATGACAGATTGCCATATCATCAGTCATCGGCCGCAAACCACAACCCTGTGGTAAAGTTATATGAAATTTTTCCTCTGTCATTAAATTTTTTCCAAAAAGTAATCGCCCACTTCTTTCACGATGCATGTCCTCTAACATTTCACTTTTACCACCACCGCTGGCACCTTCATGTGAAATGTTAACTGTATTACCATAAGGTGTTACTACCTGAACAGCTGAGCAGTGTAAAGTTACCCATTCCTCTTTTTCACCTTGATTAATCAGCATTCCATAAACTCCCTTTTTAGCACTGGGACCTGGATATAAATTATAAGCAAACATTTCATATTTAGTATTCAGCCTGCGGTGAACCACAACCTGCTCACCATTAAAATGAGTGTGTCTAAAAGGAGGTGCAATATAAATATGAGAGGTAGGTTTAAATACTTCTTCCAGCTTGCGAGTATCAACAATCCCCTGCAGTAATGAAAGACCAAAAGCAAAAAAGGCAGCATTTGCTGGTACAACAGCTAGTGCTTTAACACCTAAGCCTTTTGGCCCAGTTTCAAAAAAGAAAAGTGCAAGTTCTTGCTTTTTTAACCAAGCAAAGGTTTCTGCACGCATTCCATCTTCAAACTTTTCACCAAAACGATTTTCATATTTTTCCTTATCTGTAGCCTTTTCATCTGCAATCAGCATACAGTTAGGATCACGCCGCCTCATATATGGTTCAGGATAATTTGCAGAAATACCATTCCTCACTTTACAGACGACTGCTTCTACAACTTCTCCTCGTCCAGGAATATCATATTTCACTTCCTGACATCCATTTTTTGCGTCTCTTACAGAAAGATCTTCCAATTGCTGTTCATTATGAGCAACAATATATTTAGGACAGGCTGCAAGCAATTCTTCAACCTCTTCCGGTAGTTCAACATTTTCTAAATCCTTATCTCTTTCTAAACTCTTAACTTTAACCATAAGCTGCTATCTTCTCCCTTCTTAATCTTATCTTAAAACAAATTAAGATTTCCACAATTTAAAATAAATTAAAATACTCACTGCTCAGTTACTTGTTATTTATTTTATCATAAGAGCAGAAAAGCTACAAGCTTTTAATAGCCTGTAACTAGATCTGCAGCATAAATTACCATACCTGTTATTGGGGGCACTAAAACTTCATCTGAATGAAAAAATCTAATTGGTTCAGTTCCTGCTTCTTTGTCATCAACAACAATAGCCCAGGTCCTATTTTCCGGAAGATGAAACTGATTCCATTCTTTAGAAGGGTTTAACAAAACTAAAATTGTACTCCAGGAATCCTCATTGGCATTATTGAAAATACCATAACCTACAGTTCCAAATGGAGAATTTATAAAATGTAAATGTTCTTTAATATCTGATCTTTTTCTCATCCTAAAAGCAGGATGATGGCTGCGGAGGTTGATTAAACCTTTGATATAGCTGAAATGATCTCTATAAGTGGTCTTTCTTTCCCATTTCAATTCATTTACTGAAATATCAGAGGCAAAACTGTTTTTATCACCAAATTTAGTTCTCAAAAATTCAGTTCCAGCCAGCATAAAAGGAACTCCCTGAGAAGTTAATAAAATTGTCTGGCCCAGCTTGTGCATCTTCTTTCGCTGCTCCTCATCAGCTCCAGGACAGGAGCGGGCCAGCTTATCCCAAAGTGTCAGATTATCATGAGCTTCTAAATAATTAATACTCTCTCCCGGATGAAGGGTAAAACCATATAAACGTCTTTCTTCTAATCCAATTGAGCCAATTATTCCTTCATTAATTTCTCTTTCTAAACCAATCGTTCCCTGAATAAAACCTTTTTCCGTGCCATCACTATTTCCTTTAAGCGCATTTCGATAATTATCATTAAAAACTGAAATTCCCGTCCCTTTTTGATCACTTTTTCTAATCTGCTGATAGCGGTGCAGCTGCGGCTCAATCGCTGTCCACGGTTCACCATAAACTAAAACTGAAGAATTTTCTTTGCGCAGCTTATGTTCAGCTAAAAGCATAGTTTCACGATCAACAGCGGCCATTAAATCAAACCTAAAACCATCTATATGATATTCTCGACTCCAATACAGCAGGGAATCAACAATATATTTACGCATCATCTCTCGTTCAGTTGCGATTTCGTTTCCACAGCCAGATGCATTAGCAAACTTTCCATCTTCAGTAAAGCGGTAAAAATAATTGGGAAAGAGCTTCTGAAAAGGTGAATTCTGAGTGTGATAAGTGTGGTTATAGACTACATCCATAATCACACCAATTCCATAAGCATGAAGCGTTTTTACCATTTTCTTAAACTCATAAATTCTGCTCTCATTAGACGGGTTGGAAGCATAGGATCCTTCTGGAACCATATAATATAAGGGGTCATAGCCCCAATTATAATCATCAGGATCAGTGTCATCAACTGAGGCAAAGTCATAAACAGGAAGTAAATGGACATGGGTTACTCCTAATTCTTTTAGATGGGCAATTCCGGTCAACATACCCTCTTTATTTACACTATGTCTTTCCGTAAAGGCACTATATTTACCCTTATGTCGAATCCCACTTTCTTTTGATGCAGAAAAATCTTTAACATGCAGTTCATAAATTACAGCATCAACCGGATCTTCAAGTTTCACTTTCTGGTCATGAGTCCAAGTCGGAGGATGAATTTTATCTGGATCAACAATTAAACCATAGTTACTATTTGTTCCAACTGCCTTGGTCCAGGGATCAACAAATGTATATTCTTTACGGGGTAGTTTTAATCTCAACTGATAATATTTTCCGTAATATTCTTTTGAAAATTCAATCTGCCAGGTATCACTAATTGAAGCTTCTAACTCAAATTCAGCTGACTTCTTACACCCCTGATCATCAGCATAAATTTCAATAGCTGCTGCCTGGGCAGGAGGTGACCAAATTTTATACTGTATCTTATCTTCAGAAAACGTTAAACCTAAGTCATCGCCTGCATAGTATAATTTTGCCGGCTTTGTATTCAGCTTTTTTTCAAACATAAAATCATCTCCACTACTAATGTAATTTTATTTAAAATTAGCATTATTTTTAAAGAAATTAATTGTAATTTATTGTCTATACTATTATTTATTCTTTATCTTATTAGCTATTCCTGCCAGTTTTTTGGATTAATTCTTTTAAAAAACAGGTTATTTAAAATTTATGTAGAAATAATATATTTAAGAACAGCTTAAAAATTAAAATGTGAGGTGAGAGTATTGTTAACAATTCATGACAGTTTAACTTTCGAAAAAAATGATTTCGATATAACTGCTTATGGAGAAGTTTTACTAGATATGATTTCTAGAGAAGAAGCACCACTTAAAGAATGTGCTAATTTTACCCGCTATTTTGGTGGTTCTCCAGCCAATGTCTTAGTCAATATGCAGCGCTTAGAAAATAAAACAGCCTTTATTAGTCGAGTCGGTAAAGATGAATTTGGCGAATATTTGACAGAAATTTTGAAAAAAGAGGGTGTTAATCTCGACTGTCTGCAGCATGATCAGGAAGAAGGAACACCAATTATTTTTGTCAATAAAAGTAAAAAAACACCTTCCTGGCTTGCTTACAGGGGAGCAGATATTAACATAAAGATAACTGAAAAGATATACAATAAAATAGATAATTCTTCAATCTTTTTTACTGGAAGTTTCATACTCTCCAAAAATCCTGCGAGGACAAATGCTGTTAAAGCTGTAGAACATGCAGTTGAAAAAAATAAAGTTTTTGCTTTTGATCCAAGTTTTAGAGCTATTCTGTGGCCGGAAGGTAATAAGGGTAGTGAAATAATCCGGGAACTCTTAGCTCAAGCGGATTTTATTAAACCCTCTTTAGATGATGCCTATCATCTCTATGGCCAGGATCATCCTGAAAATTATCTAAAAAAATATCATAATGATGGAGCTAAAATTGTTATTTTAACCTTAGGCAAAGATGGAGTTCTACTTTCTGATGGGAAAAATGAACCGGTACACATCCCGGTTTTTTCAGAAAAAGTTGTTGATGTTACTGGTGCCGGTGACTCTTTTTGGTCCGGATTTTTAACTGGAATTCTTAAAGGACTTCCAATTGTTGAAGCTGCCAAATTAGGAAATGCAGTTGCAGCTTTTAAAATTCAAGGTGTTGGTGCCCTATCTTCTGTTCCACCATTAATGGAAATTATATCTTACTATGATATTCAGCCAATTGAGGGAGGTAATTTTAATGCGTGAAATTAAACATGCAGCATTTTTAAATCCACAGGGAAACTTTGATCCTAACGACAGCTATTGGACTGAGCATCCAGATTTTGGAGGCCAGCTGGTTTATGTTAAAGAAGTTAGTAAAGCTTTAGCTAACATGGGAATTAAAGTCGATATAATAACCCGGCAAATAAATGATCCTGACTGGCCTGAGTTCAGCAGCCTTTATGACAGCTATCCAAATTGTGATAATTTACGAATAATTCGCTTACCCTTTGGTGGAGATCAATTTCTGCCTAAAGAAAAGTTATGGCCTCACTTAAAGGAATATATTGATGCAATCGCCGAATTTTATGATGAGGAAGCTGCTTTCCCAGACTTTTTTACCACCCATTATGGTGATGGTGGGCTGGCAGGAGTTTTATTGAAAGAAAAAATGGAGACTCCATTTTCATTTACAGGCCATTCACTTGGAGCCCAAAAAATGGACAAATTAAATTTTTCTAAAGCTAATTTTAATCAGTTAATAGATAGATTCAAATTTCACAGCCGCATTATAGCAGAAAGATTAACAATGAAATTTTCTAACCAAATTATAGTCAGTACTACTCAGGAAAGAATGGAACAATATTCTCATCCATATTATAAAGGAGCTGTGGATGTAGATAATGATAATAAATTTTCTGTCATCCCACCTGGAGTTAATACTGATGTTTTTGACGGAAATTATTCTAAAGCAGCTGCTGAAATGATTGAAAAGTATTTAAATAGAGATTTAGACCCTGCAGGACTTGAAAAACCGGCAGTAATTTGTGCCAGCCGTCTTGATCAAAAGAAAAACCATTTAGCACTGGTTAAAGCCTTTGCTGAAGATCAAGAACTGCAGCAAAAAGCAAATTTAGTGATTACCCTCCGTGGTATTGAAAATCCATTTGAAGATTACAGCTCTGCAGCAGGAGAAGAAAAAGAAATCTTAGATCAAATAATGAAAGTTATTGAAGAATATGATTTAGAAGGCAAAGTTTCTATGTTCCCTTTGAGCAGTCAAAAAGAACTGGCAGAATGTTATGGTTATCTTGCAGAAAGAGAATCAGTTTTTTCACTCACTTCTTTCTATGAGCCTTTTGGTTTAGCACCGGTAGAAGCAATGGCAGCTGGTTTACCTGCAGTTGTGACTAAAAATGGTGGTCAAAGTGAGATTATGGCTGATGATGAATTTGGAATTTTAATTGATCCCGAAGATCCTGCTGATATAGCAAGAGGGCTCAAAAAAATTGTAGGTGAAAGTTCAATTTGGAGAGAATATCAATTAAAAGCTAAAAAACGAGTAGAAAGTAAATATACCTGGGAGCAGACTGCAAAACGCTATCTTAAAGCAATGGAAAAGGGTTTAAGCATTAAAGTACCAGTAGTTCATAACAAAATTCCAGCCTACTATTTTCTGCCTGATAGTGATAATGAGCATAAATTATTAGAAAAATTTAAAGAAAATGTTTTCAAAAAATAGACATTTGCTAATAATTTGATATAATGAATAGATAGGAATAACTATTATTAGAAAAAAACAGAAAAATTTTAGTTAATATTAGGGAGTGATTTGTTAATGAACAACAATAAGCCACATACAGCTTATTTCTGTATGGAATACGGATTAGATGAAAATATGCGTATCTATGCAGGTGGACTAGGTATTTTAGCAGGAGATATTCTCAAAGCGGCAAAAGAATTTTCTTATCCTGTAACAGGAATTGGACTTTTATGGCGCAAAGGTTACTCAAAACAGGTAATCAATGCAGAAGGCAGACCAGAAGACCAGCATCCTGTAAATAAAGAAATTTATAAACATGCAGTAGACACTGGTGAAACAGTATCTGTCACAATTAGAGAGCAAGAAGTTAAGCTTAAAATATGGAAGCTAGACAAGTTTAACAATGCCACTTTATATCTCTTGGATGCCAATCTGCCGGAAAACAGAAAGTATCAGACAATTACCGATGGCCTTTATGATGGATTTAATGAAAAAAGAATTGCCCAGGAAATTGCATTAGGTATTGGTGGAGTTAGGGCTATCCGCAAGCTTGGCCTTAATATCGATATTTATCATTTCAATGAAGGACATGCCGCTCTAGCAGGAACTGAATTAATTAGAGAAAAAATTGAAACTGGCATGGACTTCCATACAGCCTGGAATGATGTTAAAGATGAAATTGTCTTTACAACTCATACACCTGTTAAAGAAGGAAATGAGTCTCATAGTTTAGATAGTCTTAAAAAAATGAGTGCTTTTAATACTTTAACTAGAAAACAAATGAAAGAAATTGGCGACAGTCCTTTCAGCATGACAGTAGCAGGTTTACGCCTCTCTAGAGTGTCTAATGGTGTTGCTAAATTACATGGTCAAACTTCACGAGAAATGTGGAAAAATGTTGCTGGTAAATCTCCAATCATCTCAATTACCAATGGTGTTCATAGAGGCACCTGGGTTGATGATAGAATTGTAGAAAATATGGGAGACACTGAAGCTATTTATAAAACACATCAGACTATGAAAAAAGAGTTGGTTGATTTTATCAAGAAAAGAAATGGGGCTAAGCTTGATCCAGATAAGTTAATTATCGGTTTTGCCAGAAGGGCAACAGCCTATAAGCGTCCTAATTTAATCTTTAAGAAATCAGATCTGATTGACCCTTATTTAGAATCAGGTGATGTTCAGATAGTCTTTTCTGGTAAAGCTCATCCAACAGATGATAATGGTAAAGAAATCGTAGCTAAGCTGGTTAAAAAAGCGAAAGAATTCCCAAATAGTGTAGTTTTCTTAGAAGATTATAACATGGAAATTGCCCGCTACATGACCCGCGGTGTTGATATTTGGTTAAACAATCCCCGCAAACCACTTGAAGCAAGCGGTACTTCCGGTATGAAAGCTGCTATGAACGGCGGTCTGAACCTGAGTATTCTTGATGGCTGGTGGGTTGAAGGCTGTGAGCACGGAATTAATGGTTGGCAGTTTGGAGACGGTTATGTAGGTGAAGGTCAGGATGAAAGTGATCTTTACGCACTCTACAGAGTCTTATTAAATGAAGTTGTTCCTACTTTCTACGGCAATAAAGATCGCTGGAAAGATATGATGATGGAAAGTATTGCTACAACTTATGAAAGATTCTCTGCTAAAAGAATGTTAGAAAGATATTATGCTGAAATGTATAATAAATAAATAATAAAAAGAATTGGCTATAACCTTCATAACGACTTTCATTAATAAATAATAAGCTGTAGTTCCTAACTCGCTTCGCTCAAACATGGGAACTACCATCGCTTATTATTTAGATTTAAGTCTATTTAGGTTAAAATGCCAATTCTTTTTTTATTTATATTTATTTAGAAACATTAAAATTAAGGCCTACCCGAACTTGTCTGACGGACTCGATGTCCTAATGCTGAGCTGACTATTCGTTATAAAATGAAAGCTCAGTGAGCCAAACAACGGGTAGGCTTTTCTTAATTTTATCTGCTTTTAGGCTATTTCGACTAAATTGCTAATTACTTTTAACCAGCATTGATTTTTGTAACTCCTCTTTTGTTTCCTTGTCCAATAAATATTCAACTAATGTCATTGCAAATTCCACGGCAACACCTGCTCCTCTACCAGTAATCAAATTACCATCAATTACAACTCTATCCTCCTGGTAGTTACAGGATGTCATATCCTTATCATAACCAGGATAACTGGTTGCTTTTCTTCCATCTAAGATTCCTGCTGCTTCAAAAACAATTGGGGCCGCACAAATTGCTGCACATAATTTATTTTCTTCATTCAATTTTTTTATAATGTTACGCAGTTTATTACTGTCACGTAAATTAGCAGCACCAGGCATTCCACCAGGTAAAACTACAGCCCCTAAATCAGCAGCATCAATCTCAGAAATCACAGTATCAGCTTCAACCTTTATTCCGTGATCACCTTCTATCTTTTTGCTTCCAATACCTGCAGTTATAACATCAAGTCCTGCTCGTCTTAAAACATCAATATTGGTAACTGCTTCAATTTCTTCAAATCCTTCAGCCAACGGAATTAAAATCTTTGCCATAAATTAGCCTCCTTTAATTCTCTTTTGAGTCTTCTCTCTCTTTTTTATCTTCACCTTTAACTTCTTTCTTTTCCATCGTCTTAGTTTTATTTAAATATTTTGTTAAATCATCTGGTAATGATTTTAAATGATAATCTCTTTGTGGAAATGGAATTTCAATCTCATGTTCTTTAAAATAATCCCAGATAGATAATAAAACCTGACTACGAATATTCTGGATTCCATTCCTGGGATCACTAATCCAAAAACGGATTTCAAAATTAACTGAGCTGTCACCAAATCCCATTAAAAGCACATTTGATTCAGGTTCATTTAAAATTCTATCCTTTTCCTCAATAGCTTTCATCATTAATTCCTGGACCAGCCTTAAATCACTATCATAGGAAACCCCAACTTCTGCATCTACTCTAACTAGTTCATCACTATAAGACCAGTTAATTACTTCTTTTGTAATAAAATCTTCATTTGGAATTAAAAATTCTTTACCTGAACGAGTTACAACCGAAACAAAGCGAGTATCTAATTTTCTAACCCAACCATAAACATCTCCAATTTCAACTACATCCCCAGGTTTAATTGATTTATCAGCTAGAATAATAATCCCACTAATAAAATTAGATACTATCTTCTGTAAACCAAAACCTAAACCAACACCAATAGCACCACCAAGAAATGCAAAAGCACTAAGGTTAATTCCAACAGCACTGAGTGTAAATAAAATTGCTGAAGTAAAAATTAAAAATTTAGCTATTTTGTTTAATAATACTTTAACTGAAGGAGTTAAATCATTACTTTTATCTATTCGACCTGTTACCAATCGACTCAGCTTCCCAGCAAGCCAAAATAAAATACTAAATATGATTACTGCCTTCATTATTAATAATAATGAAATTCTTAAGTTACCGCTGTTAAACGCTAAACTTTCTAAAAAATTTACAGTCTCCTGGTATATATTTAAGATTCTTAATGCTGCTATTATCCAGATTAATGCTGATAAAAATCTAAACATTTTATTTCTCGGAAAAAATAGAGTAATAGTTTTTACTACCAACCAGGCTGATACTAAGTTCCCAAAAATACTTATAATTACAACTGGTAAATTAAAGGCGACAGCAGTTACATAATAAACCCCAATTAAAATCATTAAAATCAAAGGAAATAATAATTGATCAATTATTCTAATCTTTTTTCGTTCTTTTAAAACTTTAATTTTATCTAATAATTCATCAACATGTTTATATAAAATTTTAGATAAAAAATAAGCAGCAGCTATCATAAAAATAAAAATTACTAATTCAATTAAATTACTCCATACAAACAGATAATTTTCAACCTTATCTATAATAAGCTGTCCATATTCTTCTATTTTTATATCTTCAAGCATTATAGCACCTCACTATTATCTCATATCATATCTTAATTATTTGCTTTTTAATATTTTTAACACCAGCTGTGACTCTTTAGTTTTTAAATAACTGAACGAATAAAAACATTCTGCATGAAAAAAAGCAGTATAAATGAAATCAAAGCTGCTGTGATTGGTGTTAATATCCAGCCAACTCCAATTTTACCCAGTAATTTAAAATTAATATTCCGCCCACCTTTGGCAAGACCCAAACCTAAAACTGCTCCCACTACTGCTTGTGAACTGGAAACTGGTACCAGCGGTAAAGAAGGCAGATTTAACATTATTAAAAAATCTTTCAAAGTTGAAGAAGCAAAGACAAAAAGTGTTGTAGAGCTTGCTAAAACAACAATAAAAGCTCCAATTGGTGAAATGTCCATGATGTTGGATCCAACTGTAAGCATAACTCTTTTTGAGTAAGTAACAACTCCCACTGAAATAGCAATTCCTCCTAAAAGAAATAACTGCTGTGCTCCTGTAAAGGTTAGGAAGCCTAAATCATAATTTGGAATCTCCATGATCCCGGTAAAAACTCCCATTACATTTGCAATATTATTCGCCCCCAGTGAGTAAGCACCAAAAGCACCAACAATTAAAAGCCCCCAGCGTGTATAAAAATCAAGATGCAGCAAGTGTATTTTAGCTTTATTTAGGCGTTTCTTAAAAATAAAATATAAGATTACTGCAAAAAAGCCTGACAAAATAGGTGAAAATATCCAGGCACCAACAATTTCTCTTAAAACATCTAAATCTGTCGCAAAACCGGAATAAAGATTCCAACCAATAATTCCCCCAACAATTGAATGTGATGTGGAAACAGGAAGACTTAATTTAGTCATCCAGGAAACAGCAACTGCTGCTGAAAAAGCAACAACAAAGGCTGCTGGTAGAGTTCCTACCTGCCCTAAAGCTCCCAGTGTATGTGAGGCTCCAGCTCCACTGACTACAGCTCCTAAAATCACAAAAATCGTCATAATCAAAGCTGCCGTAGAAAACTTAACCATCCTACTTCCAACAGCAGTACCAAAGATATTAGCTGCATCATTTGCTCCCAATGACCAACCCAAAAATAAACCGCTGGAGAGATAAATCATTATTTCAATCATTTCTCACACACCATCCAATCTTATTTTTAAATTCTTCTTTTAATTGCTGCTACCGAAACATCTTCACTAACACTTTCTGCCTGATCAGATAAAGCTGCAATCTCTTCGATAAAATATCTCAGCTGTAATTTATGAGCTATATCAATTTTTTCAAACTGCTCAGAAAATATCTTTCTTTTGAGCCTCTCTTCATTTTTATCTGCCTGATGTTCAAAAAAATGAACTTTATTTACATAATCATTGACCTGCGAAATCTCTTCGAAAAATGCCCTGACGACTTTGACCAGCATATCCACAGCTTCTGTGCTGTTTTCTACTAATTCTAAAAACTCATTTTCTAATTCTTCTGGAATAAATGGCTTTTCGATAGAAATTTCATATATTACTTCTTTAGCTAAATCAGTAATGGTGTCAATTTCTTCGATAATACCCAGAACATCAGCTCTAGATTCAGGTATCAGCATATATTTATAAAGCTTATATTTTATATCTTTTTGGTGTTCATCAGCATTGTTCTCTATTTCTTTAATATCTGTCAAAGACTCTTCAAAAAGTTCAAAATTCTTTTTAATATATCTGCTTAAATCTCGTTTAAAAGTTAAAGACCCCTGGTTAACAAGATCTAGATACTCCTTAATCTCTATTTCCAATTCTTTTGAACGACCAAATAATATGTGGGGCATCACTGTCACTCCTTTAAATATAGTTTTAACTCCTCCGCTAAAGAGGAAGCATCTTTAAAATGAATAACTCTTATTCCCTTTGCTGAAGCTGCCTCAATGTTTTTTCTGGAATCATCAATAAATACTGTTTCTTCAGCCTCTAAATCAAATTTTTTAAGTAAATAATCATATATTTCAGCTTCCGGTTTGATCATTTTCACAGCAGCCGAAATCACTCGACCATCAAAATAATTAAAAAAATCATATTTATTACTTACATAATCAAAGGCTTTTTTATGAAAATTTGATAAAATATATAAATTATAATTTTTAGCAGCAAGCGATTTTAAAATTTTAAGGCTGTCTTTTTTTACTGTCAATATTTTTTCCCATTCAGCCATTACATCTGCAATTTCAGCTTTTAAATTAGGATTTCTCTGCTGCCAGATTTTAACTGCTTCTTTTTGATTAATAGTTCCCCGATCTAACATTAACCATTCTTCAGTTTGAAAAATTTCTGATTTTAATTTTTCTTTTATTTTTCCCTGATAATTCAAATCTATTAAATATTGCTCAGGATCAAAATCTAAAAGCACATTTCCCAGATCAAAAATAATATTTTTAATCAAAATTCCACACTCCTCTGCTCCTATTACTTATATATACTATTCTCGCTTAATCAAATTTTCCCTTTTTATTTTGACTTTTAAAGCAAAAAATCCGACACAAAGTGGTCGGATTTAGATATCAAGTATAACAATATTAAGTTCAGTTTACTGCATCAACTGCATCAACTGTTAAATATAATATTTAATATTTTTTCTTATTCAATTTCCGCTTTCATTTTTTCAATTAGTTGATTGAATCGCTTATTATAGCCTTCCTGAAACTCTGATACTTTCTGGGCCAGCTGCTGTCTCATTTGAGCATTCATTCCATTTTGGCTATCAGCATTTCTATTTTGAGCAGCAGCTAAAGGGTTCTGACCCTGGCCCTGAGACTGTGCTTGTTCTAAATGCTGTTTTACCTGTTCATCAAGCTGTTTCTTCTGAGTTTGATACTGCTGCTGCAGACTCTGAGCCTGGGTAAACTGTTTTTCAAAAAAGGTACTGTTTCCACTTTCTTTAAGTGATTCAACAGCAACAACTGCTTCTTTTCGTCTTTTAATTTGTTCCGAAGAATTGCGAAGTCCAATTGATTCAATTAACATCAGCTGAGCTTCTTTTAAATAAGCTTCATCTTTATCTTTTAATTCATGCCACAAAGCCTCAGCATCCATCTCTTCTTTAAAAAATGGTGCCATAATTTCCTTTAAATTTTCTCTAATCTCTAAAGAATTAACATCATCAGCCTTAGCTCCATAAACTTCATCTGCTCTTTCCATAGCTTTTTCATAAGCGCTTTTCATAATTATCAGTCCTCCTTAAACAGATCAAAAAATCTATCTTGATATGCATTAAAAACTCCCCAGCGATCAAGCTCCTTTTTTAATCTTGAAGGAGCTTCATCACCATTTTTAACCATCTCAAACATTTTTTCGATCTCTTCACTGGCTGCAATTGGCAGTCCTTCAAGATTTCTGGTAACTACGGAATATCCCTGATCATCAGTACTTAAAAATCCTTTTTCCTCATAATCAGGAAGCTGTGATTTATAAGCACTTTTCAGCACCAGGTTCTGAATAAACTTCATTAATGAAACATCCCAAAGTTCATCTACTCCCTTAATAATTACAGTTAAATTATTATCTTTATCATCATTTTGATCAATTTTGTCTCTTATTTCAGCTTCAGCCTTTTCGAATTCTCTGCTGATAGTAAAAGTGCTGATTGATTCTTTGCGATAATTCATTTTATAAAGCAGTCCAGCCAGATCAGGATTATCACGTGCAATCATCTGCATTGCGTCCTTTGCTTCACCACTAAAGCCGCTCATATTTATCATATAATCCGGAGTTAAAAGCTTGGGCTTCTCCCAGGTTATTTTTCCTTCTCTAACCTTAGTTTCTGGACCCTCATCCGGAAATTCATCTAAATAATATGGCTTGCTGAGCACATAATAGTGGAGAGTTGTATCATGATCAGTAGAAATTAAATCATCTGGTTCAAGCAAAATCTCTGTGTTTTCCAGTACTTCTTTAATTCTCTGCTTATCTTTCATTTTTAACTCCTCCTCTCAAGCCCAAATGGAGTATATTAATCTTATCTATATATTATATTATACATTAAAAAGAGAGTCTAAGTCAAAAGTCTATGAGAATCCTTTAATTTAGTTATAAATCCTGCCTATAACTGGCCAAAAATCTAAAAAACACTGAAGCTAAATTTATTTAACCTCAGTGTTTTTTATTCTAATTATTTTGTTGAAAATTAATTAACGCCTTACCGATAATTAAAGAAAATACAGCAGCTACAATTATTTCTGGAATACCATTTGTTGCTGCTACTGCTAGAGCTGCACTTAAGGGTAGATACCCTCTTACAACAGCTAAAGTTAGAACTCCTGCAGTATTGACTATAGTTCCTACTGCTCCTGCTAAAATCAGAGAAGTGCTCTGACTAATATTTTTAGTTGAGCGGTAAGCATAATAAGCAGCTATCCCAATAAAGAGTCTCGGCAGGATGGCTATAATTGGATCAGCAAAAATTGGATTTGTTGCTCTGAGAAAACTAAAGACTCCAAATATTAATCCAATTAACAAACCAACTATAGGTCCTTCGATAATTCCCCCTAAAATAGCAGGCAGATGCATTATTGTTGCATGTCCAGCTGCACTCGGCCAGGGTATTAATCCTAATCCTGTAGCACCTAAAATGATAGAAATAGCCCCCAGCATACCAGCAATTACGATCTGTCTTGTTTTGAGTTTTATTTTCTTTTCCTCCCATCCCAGTCCATTGATCCAGGTGGACTAAACTTATTGTATTTAACAGTTTTAATAACGGGTACAGATCTCTAAAAAAGTTTCTGTCCCAACTGTTATAGCTATATTATAATAATTATCAACTTAAATAACAAGGATTTTAGGAAAATTTTCTTAAATTATTTTCTAAATCTCCAAAATCATAATTATCTTCTTTCAGAAAGCTTCTTTAAATAGTTAATTATTACTTCATCTACTTCCATTGCTCTGAAGTGTTCAATTAAGCTATCCTGCTTAAAGTAACGCAGCAGCCTAACAAGATAACTCATAACCTTGTTACGCTTGCTTTCTTTTAAAAGCTGACGGTGAAAAAGCTCAGTTCCCATTTCGTAATAATTTAATTTTAAAGCTGCTACCAGCCTATAAAAATCTAAATACTCATCATCTAAAAACTTACCATAAGGAATTTCTGTTAAAATAGGTGCTGGATCGTCAAATCTCAGTATTGTTTCGTAATAAGCAACAGTATCAAAATAACTTTCTACAGCTGCTTTTTTAACTTCCTGCAGTAATTTTTCTTTTTGATCAGCTTCAAGATTGGACTGATATTTCAAAAGTCTTAACTTTGCATAACTTAAAACCGGACTATCAATATCTTCTGCTTCTACTTCAGCGATAACATCCCTTAATTCCTGAGTTGTAATATCTCTTCCCTTATCATAAATTGTTTCTTCTCCATCAAGGGCAGATAAACTAATAAAGAGACGATTATTGTAAATATCTTTTGTCTGAATCTGATCTATTAAATCAGTCTCGATTAGTTCCAGCAGACTTTCTAAAAGATTCTTTTGGTGATTTCTGGCCTCTTCGCTTTCAACTAACATCATTAAACTTGCTAAGAGATTATCATCTTCTCCCAGCAGATCAGCGAAGTCTTTAACAAATTTAGCTAACTTCTGCTTCTCCCCATACTCTACCAAAAATCTTAGATAATCAGAAGCCACCTGCCAGTTATGAAAATGTCCATCTTTTCTATTTTTTTCAATGGTGAAGGCAGTTTTTATTTTTTCTTCAGCTTCATTTAAATTACCCTGCTGATAATCTGCTAAAAATAAGAGTCTTAAAAAGTCTGGATTTCTTAAATGATCAGCTTCCAGTTCTTCTGCAAAATTCCTGAAATCATCATATAATTCAGCTGCTAAATAGCGGGCCAGGATATCAAGAGCAATCTGAGAATTTTTAGGTGGTAGATCTTTAATCTCATTTAATAACTCTCTCCCCTCAGATTCAGCAGAACTCATTTTGAGGTTATCGAGCTGCTGAAAAACATTGAAAATTTCTGCTGCCTGAGCTAAAGCTTCTTTTTGTTCAAGTTCTTTATTTTCAGCTAGATTAAATCTTTTTGTTATAAAATCATCTAAGAATGAAATTACCCGCATCTGCTTATACTCTTTTAACTGCTCATAATGTTTTTTAAAGAGGCTGAGCGCACTTACCACATCATCTAAATCCATTAATGTTTCCAGGCGGAAAATAATCAGCTGTAAATTATCAGAATCAATCTGCATTGCCCGATCAATAATATCATTAACACGCTGAAAGTTCTGCCCCTTTTTATAGACTTCGGCTAAGGCAATTAAAAGCGGAATGTTTTCTCCTTTAGCTTCTAATGCTTTCCGGACAAGTGCCTCAGCTTCATCAATTTCCTCCTGTTCCAGCATAATATTGACTAGAGGAGAAATAAAGGCCTCATCTAGTTCTGTTCCCATCAGCTGCCAGGCATGTTTAAGATATTTTCCCGCCTGCTGATAATTATTGTTCTGCAGTGTATAAACTATTAGCGGCAGTAAAAATCTGTGTTCTAATGGATAGTTTTTCACCGCCTCTTTTAAAAGTTTTAAAACTTCTTTTTCCTCTTCAGCGGCTTGCACTGCTTCAAAATATTCTTCAATACTTTTATCCGGATTATTGCGGGCACAGCATTTTTTAAATTTTTTGCCGCTGCCGCAGGGACAGGCTTCGTTCCTGCCGATACTGTAAGAACGAACCGTATCTTTATCTCTTCTTTTGGCTACAATATCTTTTAAACCTTTCAATCTCTTATTCATCTTTTTAACCAACCTTTCTTTATCAAACTAGAAATATGAAATGATAAAGCTCCATCAAGCTAAAAAGCTTCCGGAGCTCAATCATTTTCTATTTAAATTTATTTTCATCTTTTTAATTATAGCAGAATAAACAATTTATTTAAAGTTAATTTAACTCTAATTTTCTGTAATTATTTCTCTAATATTTTTAACCAGCAAATCCATATCTTCTTTTTCTACTACTAAAGGTGGCAAAAAACGTAAGGTATGCTCTTTAACGGCATTAACTAAAAAACCTCTTTCGAAAAGCTCATCAGTTATTTCCTTTGCTGATAAATCATCACTGAGCTCTATAGCCAGCATTAAACCTTTACCTCTTGTCTCGATTAAATTATCATTTTCAGCAACCAATTTATCTAATTCTGATTTCAGATAGGATCCCTTTTCTCTGACAGCCTCTAAAAACCCGGCTTCCAGCATAATATCAATAACTTCGGAAGCAGCTCTGGTGGCCAGCGGATTACCGCCAAAAGTTGTACCATGATCACCGGGCTCAAAAGCAGAAGCCACCTCTTCTTTAGCCATAAAAGCACCAATCGGAACTCCACCACCTAAGGCTTTGGCCAGAGAAATAATATCTGCCTCAACACCGTAGTTTTGATAGGCAAAAAGTTCACCAGTTCTGCCCATCCCGCACTGAACCTCGTCAAAAATTAAAAGAATATCTTTTTGATCACAGAGCTTGCGCACTCCTTCTAAATATTTCTGTTCTGCTGGGTAAATTCCACCTTCTCCCTGGATTGGCTCCAGCATAATAGCTGCTGTTTTGTCAGTTACTGCCTCTTTTAATGCTTCCAGATCATTAAAAGGAACAGTATAAAAACCCTCCGGCAGTGGGGTAAATGGTTCTTTATACTTATCCTGTCCAGTTGCGGTAACTGTTGTCATTGTTCTACCATGAAAAGAATTATCAGCTGTTATTGTTTCAAACTTATTACTCCCTTTTTTCTTAAAATATTTACGGGCCAGCTTTAAAGCACCTTCATTTGCCTCTGAACCGCTGTTAGCAAAAAATATACGGTCAAAACATGAATTTTGACAGAGCTTTTTCTCCAATTCAGCCTGAGGTTCTATGTAATAGAGGTTTGAACAGTGAATAATTTTATCAATCTGATCTTTTAAAGCATCTTTAAAACGCTGGTTGCTGTAACCTAATGCATTAACACCAATCCCAGCTAAAAAATCCCGATAGACTTTACCATCTTTACTGTATATTTTTATTCCCTCAGCTTTTTCCACATAAAGCGGGTATCTGCCGCTGTAAACATTCATAAAATGTTTTTGATCCATTTCTACAATTTCATTTATTTCCATCTTTTATCTGCTCCCTTCTTTTCTTAAAATATTTAATTAAGAATATTATTTCAACCTAAATTCAATCTGAACTGAACTAATCTTTTAAAATCATTGTTCCTACTCCCTGATCAGTAAAAATCTCTAATAAAAGCGGATGAGCTACAAGTCCATTTAAAATGTGAGTTCTAATAACACCACTCTCTACCGCCTGCATACAGCCTTCAACCTTGGGCAGCATACCACCTTTAATTTTTCCATCTGCAATCCATTCTTTGATTTCACTGAATGTCAGCTGAGAAACTCTGGTGCTCTCATCTGCTGCATCATAACGGATTCCATCAACATCTGTCAGATAAATTAACTTTTCTGCTTTTAAAGCTGCTGCTAATTCGCCGGCAACACTATCTGCATTAATGTTTAAAGTTTCCCCTTTTTCATTAACTCCCACCGGAGCAATTACAGGAATATAACCGTCTTCAATCAATTTTTCTACTAATTCAGGATTGATCTGATCAACTTCTCCTACAAAACCTAAATCTTTTGCCGGGTCACTAAATTCTTTCTTTTTGGCTCTAATTAAACTGCCATCTTTACCTGAAATACCTACTGCCTTAGCCTGCATTTTATTCATCAAAGCGACAATTTCTTTATTAATTTGGGCTGAAAGCACCATTTCGACAATTTCCATAGTATCTTTATCTGTAACTCTGAGTCCATCAATAAAATTAGATTCAATATTTAAACGGTCCAGAGTTTTATTAATTGCCTGGCCACCACCGTGGACAACCACAGGATTGATTCCCACATATTTAAGCAGGGTAATATCTTCAATTAATTTTTCTTTCAATTCCGCATCAGCCATAATACTGCCGCCATATTTGATCACAAAAGTCTTACCAAAAAAGTCTTTAAAATAAGGTAAAGCTTCAATTAAAACATTTGCTTTTTCGATTAATTTCTCTATTTTACTCTCCTCCTCACTACTTAGAAAATAATGTTAAATTTAGGGAAATAAAGCTGTTGCTTTAAGTCCTGTGTTTTCTGGATAACCAAAAATCAAATTCATATTCTGTACTGCCTGACCTGCTGCTCCCTTGAGCATGTTATCAATAACAGAAACAATAATTAATCTTGCTGTACGCTGATCATATTTAAAACCAATTTGGGCAAAGTTTGAACCGGCAACATTTTTAATTTCCGGCAGCTGATCTGCCAGCACCTGGACAAATTCTTCTTCATTATAAGCCTGCTGAAACAGTTCTATGATCTCTGCTTCTGAACTTGACTCCTTCAAATTAAAATAAATAGTTGCTAAAATTCCTCTTTTAATCGGAACCAAGTGAGGTGTAAATAAAATTTGAGCTCTGTCTGCACCAGTTGAAATATCTGCTGGATTAAAAGTCTTTAAATCAGAATCATACTCTCCCTTTAAAAACTGATTTGCAATATATTCGATCTCCGAGCTATGTCTATGAACAGCAGGGCTGTAGGCCTTCATGCTGTTATGAGTTTCTGTAAACAGCAGATTTTCTTTTAAACTGCGTCCGGCTCCGCTAACACCTGATTTAGCATCAATAATTATCGAGCTTAAATCTGCTTTAGAAAAACTCAGCATTGGTAAAATCCCCAGCAGTGATGCAGTTACATAACAGCCAGGATTGGCCACTAAATCTGCTTTTTTTATCTGTTCACGGTTTAATTCCACCAGCCCATAAGCAGCTTCTGCTGCCAGCTCAGGGTGTTTATGCTTAACTCCATACCATTCTTCATAAATATCTAAATCATGGTAGCGAAAATCTCCACTCAAATCAATTATTTTTGCACCTTTACCAGAAAGCTCGCCTACAATATTCTGCGAAACTCCATGGGGCAGAGCTGTAAAAATTAAATCACTTGCTTCAGCTTGAAAATCTTCCATCGCCTTTAATTGATAATTATTTAGTTCTGAACCTCTAAACTGTGGGTATAAATCAGTTAATCTCTGACCGGCACTGCTCTTAGAGATCAAATCCTTAATTTTAACTTCTGAGTGCTGATGCAGAAGCCGCATTAGCTCTATCCCAACATAACCGGTAGCTCCAATTATACTAACTTTTTTCATCTGCTCACTCCTCTACTTCACAAAATTGTCTTATTTCAAACTCCTATTTTTTTAAACTAAAATAAATTTTTTAAACTAAAATAAAAGTTATAAACAAATGATATCTTTGGCTTATTTTATCGCATTAAAGTATTTGAATCAAGCTATTTAACTGATTAAAAAAATTAATTTGCCTTTTGATGTTAAATAATTAATGGCTGCATCTTATTGGATCCTATATAATGTTGATGAGAAATATTAATTAGAAAGGGTGATTTAAATGAAAAAATTTGAACTGAAAAATGGAAATAAAATGCCTGCACTGGGATTAGGGACCTCAGGTTTACGAGGTAAAGAATGTACTCAAGTAGTAAAAGAAGCTCTCGAGCTGGGCTACCGACAGGTAGACACTGCTGACATGTATGGAAATCACAGAGCGATTGCTGAAGCATTAAATGAATCTGATGTAAGGCGTGAAGATTTGTTTATTACTTCTAAAATCCAGAGTGAAGATTTAGAATATAGACAGCTAAAAAAGACTGCCTCTCGCCTCTTAAATGAACTTGATCTAAAATATTTTGACCTGCTTTTAATTCACTGGCCCAGTCCAGAAGTTCCGGTTGAAGAATCTTTAAAAGCAATGAAAGAATTAAAAGAAGCTGGTAAAGCTAAAAATATCGGAGTCAGCAATTTTACTATTCCACTTCTCAAAAAAGCCTTAGCTGCTTATCCTGATTTAATAACTGTTAATCAGGTAGAATTTCACCCGACTCTTTATCAAAAAGAACTTTTAGACTTTGCTTTCAAAAATGATATTATTCTAACTGCTTATGCTCCGCTGGCCCAGGGAGAAGTATTTGAAAATAGCGTCTTAAAATCACTGGGAGAAAAATACGATAAATCTCCTGCACAGCTGGCTTTAAGGTGGCTGGTTGAGAAAAATATTGCAGTTATTCCTAAAGCAAGTTCTAAAGCTCATCTTAAAAATAACTTAGAGATCTTCGACTGGGACTTCCCAATTGATGCAGCTCGAGAAATGGAGCTATTGGATCAAAATAACCGCTTAATTGATCCCGGTTACCCAAATTTTGATTAAAATTATTAAACCCAGCCTTTAATCGGGCCGGGTTTTTTGTGTTTCCTATTTTTAGGGGTGAATTTTTCTTTTCAAAATATCTTGTTATATTTTTATAAATCAACTTCTCTTTAAAAATTCTGGTGCTTAAGTACAATTTTATTTATAACGATGGAGTTTTAACATTTAAGACTTCAAATTTTTCTCCCTGGTCAGCTTTTAATTCCATTTCAGTATTTGGAGGACAGGTTACAATTGTTCCTGCTTCAACTACACTTGATTCGTCACCAATTCTTAAAGTTCCTTTCCCTTCTTTAATGTAGAAAAATACATCTACAGGTACCTGATGAGCTGGAACAACATCACCTTCAGATAAAATAAGGTTCATAACCTGAGCATTATCATGTTTTAGTACTGCCTTAGCAATAACACCTCTCTTATTCTTATTTCCTTCTAACTCACTTAATTTAATAATTTCCACAAAAATCATTCCTTTCATTTTAATAAATATTTTTAATTACTATATTATAAATAGCTAATATGAATGATTACTCATTCACTAGTTGCAGTATAGCACTTTACTTTGCTTACTGCCGTGATACAGCTCACACAAATTTAATTTACTCAAACTTCGCACATAAATAACCCTTTCGCAAGTGGAAGTTTGAGTAAATTACATAAAAATATTATTAATTCTGGCTAAAATAAAATCTGGTGCAGACTCTAAAAGCTCCATTTCCGGTTCAGTTAAAGCATATTCAATAATTCCCTGCATCGAACCAAAAAAATAGACAGCCATTAAATGAGTATTTATGAATTCAACTTCTTTTTAAGCTCAAAAACATCCAGCCTTTCGGGCACATAATCCTCATCTCTATCTTTTATCTGCTCCACAGGTATATCTAACTCACGACTCAAAAGATTTTTAATGCGGCTGCCGCAGAAATTAGCCTGACATTCCCCAGTTTTAGCTCTTGTTCTTCTTTTAACTGCATCAGTTGTTTTAATTGGAATTGAACGGCTTAATGCATCTAAAATTTCAGCTTCAGTCACAGTTTCACAGCGGCAGATAATATTTTTTTCTGGATCTTGATGGTCTATCTCACCAGCAAAATTTTCATCTTTTTTTACAGTTATTCCTAGGCGATAAGGATTAAAATCCTTGTTTTGATTCAGCTCAAGTCCGGATTCATTCAATATGTTCACTACTTTTTTGGCGACAGCAGGTGATGATGTAATTCCAGGAGAGTCGATACCTGCTGCTTGGATAAAGCCTTTAACACTGCTTTCTTCAATAATAAAATCTCCTCTGGTACTTTTAGGTCTCAAACCGGCAAAAGTTCTCAGCATTCGATTTGTATCAAAATCCGGAATTGATTTTCGAGATTGGTCGATAATATATTTGATTTCTTTAAAAGTTGTGCTGACATCATTTTTCTTATCTATTTCTTCTGCATTCGGGCCAATCATAAAATTACCGTGGGTGGTTGTAGTTGTGACAACACCCTTAGTTTTAGGATTTGGTGCCTGAAAGATTACGGTATTAACTAAATGACCCTGACTTTTACTAAATACCACATATTCTCCCCGCATTGGATAGATTTCAAAATCATCAGCATCAAGCATAGAAGCTATTTTATCAGCATAAATTCCAGCTGCATTTACTACATAGCGGCTTTTAACTTTCTCTTTTACTGTTTCTATTTCAAAATAATCACTGTACTTTTCAATATTTATAACCTCTGATTCTAACTTTAAATCTACTCCATTATCAACAGCATTTTCTGCCAGAGCAATAGTAAATTCAAATGGTGAAGTTACACCAATACTTTTACAATAAAAAGCTGCCTGTGCTTCGTCACTAACATGTGGTTCAATTTCTTTAATTTGATCACCATAGATTATTTCAATGTCATCTTCTGACTGACCAACTTTTAAAGCATTTTCATATAATTTTTCTAAGGTTTTTTCATCTTCATCATCAAAAGCGAGTACAACTCCACCAGTTTTTTTATAACCAAAATGTAATTTGTCGTTCAAATCCTGATAAAGCTCATTTCCTTTAATGCATAGTTCTCCTTTTAAGGTCCCGGCCTTGCCAACATAACCTCCGTGAACAATTCCTGTATTTGCCTTTGAGGCACCTGTAGAAACATCAGATTCTTTTTCAATTAGAGCAATATCTAAATTATATTTAGACAGCTCTCTAGCAATTGCTGAACCAACAACTCCAGCCCCTATAATACTGACATCATACATTTATTCTACCTCCCAATCTGAACTATAAATTTTTTTATATTCTTTTTTTTCACTTTGGCTGCTCAAACTATAGATAGCTTCAACCAAAATATTGTTTTTATCAAATAATGCTTTTAAAGCATCAAGCTCCATTTTAGTCATAATTGCTGAGCCACAATCACTTGAAATCACTGGAGGAACAGCCTGCATTCTGAATTCAATTTTGTGCTTGGAAAATATATTTTTTGCTTTAATTGAATGATGAGTTGACTGAAACAAAATTAATTTTTCTTTTTCTTCATTGTTTATTTCCATTCTATTTTAACTCCTTTTTCACCTTTAACTGCCTTATCGAGCAAATGGCCAATCAAATAATTGTCTCTAATATATTTAAAAATTCGTCTACTTCAGCTTCAGTGTTAAAATAACCGGGGCTGAGGCGCAGCATTCCCTGATTATCTGTCCCTAAAAATTTATGTAATAATGGTGCACAGTGCAGTCCACCCCGAAGCTGAATATTATACTCATGCTGTAATTTAAAAGCAAGCTGATTAGAACTTAAAGCTGCCAGATTAAAAGCTGTTACAGCAGTTCTATTATCAATATCTTTTTTTCCGTAAATCTTTATCTCAGGCAGTATTTTCAAACCATTGATTAACTTTTTTAGTAATCTCATTTCTTGCTGGTGAATTAATTTTAAGCCCTCAGTTTGAATAAACTCTATCCCTGCTCCCAGCCCAATAATTCCCGGAGTATTAAGTGTACCGGCTTCTAGATAATCAGGCATTATTTTTGGCTGCTGAACACTTAAAGAATTTGTGCCGGTTCCCCCTTCTTTTAGAGGTCTGATCAGCTCATGATCTCTGACATACAGAGCACCAATACCTGGTGGTCCAAAGAGAGATTTATGCCCAGGAACTGCCAAAAAATCTATTTTCATTTTATCTACATCTATTGGAATAACGCCGGCTGTTTGAGCTGCATCAACCAAAAATAATATATCTTCTGCTGCCGCAATTTCTCCAATCCGCTGCAGATTATTGACTGTTCCTAAAACATTTGAAGCATGAGAAATAATAATTAATTTTGTATTATTTTTAACAGCATTCTTTAAACTCTGATATTCGATTTCTGCTGTTTTAGGATTAAATTCAATATAATCAACTGTTATCTCTTTCTCAGTTTTTAAGCGCTCAAGCGGTCTAAGCACAGAATTATGTTCCAGTTTAGAAGTTATTACATGATCTCCCTTTTCTAAAACGCCTTTGATGACCGTATTTAAAGATTCTGTAGAACCTGAATTAAATACCAATTGAGCAGAATTACTGATAGAAAAAAAATCAGCAATCTTTTCTCTAGTTTCAAAAATTATCTGGGCAGCATCTTGTTCTCCACTAGTACCACTTCGTCCAGGATTAATCCCAGAGCTTCGAAAAAACTCATCGGCTGCCTGATAAACTATATCTGGTTTGGGCCAGCTGGTAGCAGCATTATTAAAATATATCATTAATTAAACCCCCATCTAATAAATTTCTTCTTATATAATTAATTCTTTTTAGAAAACTAAAAACCTTTATTTTTTTAAGGAAAATGTTCATTTATGTTTACCTACCCGGTAGGTGAACATAAATGAAAAACTCCTGCTTTTAAACAGGAGTCATAAAGGAGATCATTTTATTATATTTTATCTTTAGAGATTTTCTAAATCTATTTTAATTTCATCTACAAGTCTATCAATTTCTTGATAATCTTCATCAGAACCATGACCTTTAGCAACAACTGGATCATAAAGCTCTACTTTAAGATTTGGCATCAAATCAAGCAGTTTGTCAGTCATTCGACCTGCCCAACCATATGAACCAATAATTGAAGCATATCTTGTTTTAGGTTTTAAGATATTTGCTACATAGGCTGCATATACTGCTGCTGGATGTGGACCTGTTAAAACGGTTGGCGAACCAAAGACTACAGTGGAAGCATCAACCAGTGAAATTGCTAAATCACAGGGAAATAAAATATTTTCTTCCTGCAGATAAGTAGACATGGTTTCCGGCCAGTGGACCCAAGGTGTATCTATAAATTCAAGGGTTTTGCCACCTAACTCTAATGTCTCACCATCTTCGACTACTCTAATTTGTTCTTCTTTAAGCTCTAATAAGTCTAAAAGCATTGATTTTGCTTTAGCAGAACATAAAACTTCAGCCTCTGGATATTTCTCTAATAAAACAGGAATTGTTCCGGAATGATCCTGTTCTGCATGGTTAGAGATAATATAATCCACTTTTTCTACCCCGGCCTGCTCTAAATTATCTAAAAAGTCCTGGTCAAAGTCGGGCTCAACAGTATCAATTATCGCATTTTTTTCCTGACCTTGAATAAAATAAGAGTTATAACTTGTACCATCAGGTAGAGGAATTAGCTCATCAAATAATTTGCGGTGCCAATCAATAACCCCAACACTATAGATATCATCTTTAATCTTTCTAAACATTTAAAACTCCTCCTTGGGGAATTTATAAAATTTAATCAATATTTGCTTGAGTCATTTTTTTAGGGTCAACATATTTTTCAAATTCTGCTTCAGTTAAATAACCAAGTTCAAGTGCTGCTTCTTTTAAACTTATTTTTCCTTTAAAAGCTTTTTGAGCAATTTCAGCTGATTTATCATAACCAATAACAGGATTTAACGCTGTAACCAGCATTAATGAGTTTTCTAGATACTTAGCTATCTGCTGCTGATCGGCCTCAATACCGCTTAAACATCTTTTATTATAAGAAGCTGTAGAATCACCAAGAAGTCTGATTGACTGCAGAATATTATAGATAATTAGCGGTTTAGCAACATTCAATTGAAAATTACCACTGCCACCACCAATGTTAACTGCTGTATCATTGGCCATCACCTGTGCTGCCGCCTGGAACAATGCCTCTGCTTGAGTTGGATTAACTTTGCCCGGCATAATTGAACTGCCTGGCTCATTTTTAGGAATTCTAATTTCTCCAATTCCACATCTTGGTCCAGAGGCAAGCCATCTGGTATCATTTGCCAGTTTCATTAAAAAAGAAGCTGCTGTTTTTAAGACTCCACTCAGGTTGACAAAACTATCATGTGCTGCTATACCAGCAGACTTATTTTTAGCTGCTTTAAATCCTCTGTTTGTTTCTAAATTTATAAATTTAACCGCTTTTTCTGCAAAGCCCGCTTTTGTATTTAAACCGGTGCCAACAGCTGTTCCTCCCAGGGGTAATTTTTTTAAATACTTTAGGCTGTCTTTTAGCATTTCAATAATATCAGTTATTTGAGCTCTAAAAGCTGAAAATTCCTGGCCCAAAGTAATTGGTGTAGCATCCATTAAATGGGTTCTTCCTACTTTAACGAGGTCCTGATATTTTTCTGCTTTTTTAGCCAATTCTTTTTTTAAATCATCAAATACCGGCAGCAAAAAGTCTTCAACTTCAATTACAGCTGCCAGGGCCATCACCGTTGGAAAAGTGTCATTAGAAGACTGAGACATATTAACATCATCATTAGGATGTACTGGTTTTTTACTCCCCATCTCCACACCAGCTAACTGGGAAATTCTATTAGCCAAAACTTCATTAACATTCATATTTGTTTGAGTTCCAGAACCTGTCTGCCAGAGAGAAATAGGAAAATGCTCGTCAAGTTCACCTGAAATTAATTCTCCAGCAGCTTTAGAAATATAATCCTTTTTTTCAATACTTATTAAGCCCTGCTCATAGTTGGCCAGTACAGCTGCTTTTTTAACAATACCATAGGCCCTAATTATTTCTAAAGGCATTTTTTCTGCTCCAATAGGAAAATTTTCAACTGCTCTAGCTGTCTGAGCTCCATACAACATATCTGCCGGAACCTTGACCTCACCTAAGCTATCTTTTTCAATACGATAGTTCATCTAAAACCTCTTTTCTGCAGTTGATTTATTTAAATCATCTAATCTAATCATATTATTAAACATAAACATTATCTTCTTTTTCATCTTTATCTGATTCATCCAGCTTTTCTTCCTCAAGTTCTTCTAATTCTTTTAATTCTTGCATTACCTTTTTTTCTTTTTCAAGGTCAACCTTATAAAGTTCAACTTCTATATCTTCAGACTTATTAATATCACTCTCAGCTAATTCTGGTTTTTGATCAGCTTTTTTATTAAAGCTTAGCGCTGCAGCTGTCGAACTGTCAGTAATCAACGAAGCCGCCCATTTACCACAGCGGTCCCCGGTAACTGCAATTACTCTTCCATCTGCAACTACTTTAATAACCTCACAGTTATTTGCACAGTCTCCGCATTCAAAGCTGTTAGTCTCAAACTCTTCTTCTGTCAGATCAAAACCTCTAAAACTACTTTCCTGATTATTCCTTTTTATATCCCGCTTAGCCAGCATCGCAATTCCTATTGCTCCCATCACCTCGTGATGTTTGGGCACAATAACTTCAGAATCAATCTCTTCCTCAAAAGCAGCCTTAATGCCGATATTTGCAGCTACACCACCCTGAAAAATGTATTCACCCTCTAAAACACGATTCCGGACCAGGTTGTTCATATAATTTCTAACCAGGGCCTCTGATAAACCTTTAATAATCTCGGCTTTAGTAAATCCATACTGCTGTTTAGAAATCATATCAGATTCAGCAAAAACAGTACAGCGTCCGGCAATCCGGACATCTCTTTCGGCTTCTAAAGCTAATCCACCAAAATCTTCAATTGGAATTCCCAATCTTTCTGCCTGATGATCAAGAAAAGAGCCTGTTCCGGCTGCACAAACAGTATTCATTGCGAAATCAACTGCAATCCCATCTTCTACTATAATTAATTTAGAGTCCTGGCCGCCAATTTCAAAAATAGTGCCTGCTTCAGGATGATAGTAAGTAGAAGCTCTAGCGTGAGCCGTAATTTCGTTCTTAACAGTATCTGCACCCAAAACATAGCCAATCAGCTGTCTACCACTACCGGTCACCCCAACCCCTTTAATTTTATAATCTTTTGGATTCATCTCATTTTTAAATTTGACCAATCCTTTTTTAACTAGTTCAATAGGATTACCTGAGTTACGGGTATAGAGTTTAAACTGCAGTTTATTTTCTTCATCAATTGCAATAATATTGATACTGACTGAGCCAATATCTACACCCAAATATAGATTTTTCATCTACATAACCTCCCTTAAATCTTTCTCTTTGATCATATCCAAAAATGCTTCAACTCTGGTTAAGACATTCGCGTCAGCTGTCTGCTCATCTATAGAAATAGTTAAAACAGGAATTTCATATTTTTCGGATAAATCATCCATAACACTCTGGGATACCAATTCTGGTAAACAGCCAAATGGTTTAAGATGAATAATCCCATCAAAACCTTTTTCTTTAAAATCTATCGCATGTCCAATATTAGCTTGAGCATGACCACCTATTTCAATTTCTATAAATTCTTCTCCCTTAACTTTAATTTCTTCTAAATCTCTGCCTATAAAGGGAAAAGCATTTTCTCTAATCCAATCTGCTAAATATTGTGAGCGCTCAACTTCAAAACCAAAATAATTAACTTTTTCTTCAATTTGATTATTTATCGACTGCTCTAAAACAACATAAATCTCGCCAATGATTCCAATTTTATACCGCTGGTCTACCTCAGGTATTGACTCCTTATACTGAAGCAGTTTATTTAAGTATTTATTCTTAATTCTTTTTATTTCGTTGATAGACTTGATTTGATAAAAATCTGTTTGAGCTTCCATCCAAATTTGATTAATAATCCCATTGTCATTATAGGCTCTTAGAGTTTCAACCTTTTTTTCAATTTCATCCATAGCCTTTGTCATTTCATAGATAGTCTTAATAACCTGGGCCACTTTAAGCCAGGAACTATCACCCTTTAGTTTTTTTATAACATCATAAAAATATTTATAATCATCATGAGGTGAATCAATAACTATTATCTCTACCTCATAACCTAAATCTTTCAGTATTTTTTTATGTACTTCACCATAATAGCCAGCTCGACAGGGGCCGTGACCACCACTAGTTACTAGAGTCTCAACATTTTCTTCCATCAATTTTAAATAAATACCTGTTATCACTTTAAACGGAAAACAGGCAAATTCTGGGCTATATTTAACTCCTAAATCAATAATTTCTTTGTTGGGCCTTGGCGGCATAACAACATCATGACCTAATAATTCAAAAAGTTTTTTATATACTATTGTTGGTCCCATATAAGGAAAGGATAGTCTCATTTTTATTTTTTCTCCTTTTTTAATCTGAGCAAATCTATAAAGGCTTCAATTCTAGTCATAATATGGCTTTCACCTGTTTGTTCATCAATCCTTAATGTCATAAATGTTTTTTCATATTCTTTGGCATCAACTTCTAAAATTTGACCCAGCATAGAATCAGGACCACAGCCAAAGGCAGTCAGATGAATTAGACCATCAATTTTATCATTTTTTAAGTAATGCTCAGCTGCTCCGTATAGTTTATTTGTAAACTCCCAAAACATAGGTTTTCTCAACTTTGACAGCTCTTTCTCTACTATTTCTTCAGCTGCCATTGAAAATGTATGAACCCTAACTCCCATTTCTTTGAGTTTGTTAATAATATCCATATTTATGTATTGATCAAAGACATTATAAACATAACCGATTAAAGCAATATCTAAAACCTCTCCTTTTTCAGCAATTTTTAATTCTTCCTTTTTACTGGAAGGCGGCTTTGAGCTGTTTTCAAATTTAGAAATCAATTTTTCCAATATTTCAATTTCTTCTATATTAGAAAAATCATCAATTAAATACCCCTCAAAAAGCAAATTGCGGTATCGCTGCCAAAAAGAAGATGCTTTATTTAAAGCCTTTTTCATTTCTCTTTTAGGAATATTAAATGTTTTTGCTAATTTTTGATGATTAAAATACTGAGCAATATCATCACTTTTGGCATCTATCTGATCAGCAATTATTTCTGCCTTAAGTGAAGGTAGAGAATGGCTGACCATATCCGGCAGTCCTAAAAATTTAGGACATAAAACAACATTTTTTCTCAGCGAACGAAAACGTGGAAGAAAAATATAATCAACATCTTTTTGATCTAAATTTAAGATATGACCAATTATAACTTTAATTGGTACACAAATCTCGGATAATGATTTTTTAACTCCCTGATCAAGCAGATCACGGGAGGTATTATCAGAAATTACTGTTTTCAAATTAAGTTCTGAGAAAAGTTTAAGCCAAAAAGGAAAATAATAATAATACAGCAGGGCCCTTGGAATGCCTATACTCTTTTTTCTCATATATCAGTGCCTCCACAACTTTTATATTTATTACTAATTTATAAATATTTTATAGTATAATTAATAAAATTGCAAAAAATTAGCCGCTGTAGCCAAGTGACCTTGACATTTTTTCAGAATATTGAACTACCAACTCAGCTAATTTTCCCATTCTTTTTTGATTCATCCTGCTGATTGGAGCAGAAATACTAAAAGCGGCAACCACTTCACCTCGATGATTAAAAATTGGCCCCGCAATACAGCGAATATCTTTTTCCTGTTCTTCATTATCGACTGCATAACCCTGTTTTTTTACCTCTTTTAAATGTTCTAAAAACTTATCAACATCAGTAATTGTATTTTTGGTTTTAGCTACCATTCCTTTTTCTTCTAATATTTTGCAAACCTCAGACTCTGAAAGTTGAGCTAAAATTGTTTTACCAAGACTGGTAGAATGAACAGGAGCACGTTTACCAACCTGAGAATACATCCGGATAGTGGCTGTACTTTCAACTTTATCAAGATAAATTATTTCGCCGTCATCTAAGATACCTAAATGAACTGTTTCTTTTGTTTTTTCCATTAACTCCTCTAAATATGGTCGAACCCGCATTCTGCTGTCAATCTCATTTATTACTTTTGAACTGAGTTCGAATAACTTTATTCCGGCAAGATATTTATGGTTATCTTTGTTTTTTTCCAAATAACCCCGGTATTTTAGTGTATCAAGCAGACGATAAACAGTACTTTTATGAACATCTAATTCTCTGCTTATTTCTGTAACACCCATTCCATTTTCACTTTCAACAATTACTTCAAGTATATTTAAAGCTCTATCTAAAGATTTAATTAGCTGATTTGGTTTTTTAGAGTCCATTATAAATTCCTACCTCATATTATAAATTTTATTTTTTTAAAAACTTTCTATTTTTTTCTAATACCTCACTTAAGTATCTTTGAAAGCGTGAAGGTTTTTTATTCTTTATATAAAAATAACCGATTATTGAGGTGATAAAAGCGCCAACACAGTCTTCCATTAAATCAAACATGGTATCTATCAAACCTGACTTCTGCATATTAAGTCCAAAAATATTATCCATCCAAAACTCAAATATTTCCCAGAAGACTCCGATTGTTACTGCAAAAGAAAAGGCAAAAACCGCAACAAATATTGGACTTAAACCCACATCAATATTCTCATTTTTATTAAGCACATAGACCATTACAAAACCAATAAAACCCATACCCATTCCATAGATCAAATGCAGCATGCTGTCCCACCACCAAAAACGGTAATAAAACTCTCTCTGCTCACCTAAATACATTGAGCCAAAGATAAAGACTATAATAAAAAACTGCAGTCCATTGGGAATGTGGAGATAATTTTTATCTGTTAAATAAGCTGGTAAATAGATCAAAATTATTGCTAATATCGATGTAAATAAGTTAAGCCAATTTTGGGCTATAAAATTACCGATAACTGCAGCCAGCAGTAAAAATAGAAAAAATCTTGTTATATAAAGCTGTATCTTTTCTTGATCCATAAAAAATCCTTTCCCATTATATACATTATTTTTCTTAAAATTCAAATATATATTTCAACTGCTAATATTATTCAACAACTGCTAAAATATCTTTTCTGATCTTTTCTAAATTAGGAACATAACTTTTCATTAATTTTAAATCACCTTCAATTTTAAAACTCTCACAATAAGCAGGAATTAAAACACTTTCTGTTTCCTTTAACTCTAATTCTTCACTATCCCAGCTTATTTTGCCCTGACCTGCAACAGCAGTTAAAATATAAAAGCGGTCTTCTTCACCCTCGGCTTCAAACTTATTCTTAATCTTTATAATATCAACAGCAAATTTATCATTCAAACAGTAATAGCTGTAATCATAATCTTCACCACAAACCTGAAGGCCCTTTCTTTTATCAGACTGCAGCTGGAAGTCAATAACATCCAAAGCCTTAGATAAATGAAGCTCTCTGTCCCGACCATAATCATAGACCCGATAAGTTGTATCACTACTCTGCTGTACTTCTGCCAGCATTATTCCTGCTCCAATAGCGTGAAGCAATCCGGCCTTAATAAAAAAGATATCTCCCTTTTTTACTTTTACTTTGTGGACATACTGATTAATTTGATCATTTTGAACAGCTTTTTTAAACTCACTCTCTGTACAATCCTCAGTTCCAATAATCAAATAAGAATCTGCATCTGCATCTATCACATACCAGGCTTCAGTTTTGCCTGATTCACCTGGATATTTTTTTGCATATTCATCATCTGGATGGACCTGGATTGAAAGCTGTGATCGAGCATCTATAATTTTAAGTAATAATGGAAATTCTTCAGCTTCAATAGCTTTTCCGAGAATTTGTTGAGGATACATCTCTGTTAATTCTTTTAAACTTTTGCCTGCCAGTTTACCATTTACAGCAATACTCATTTCAGAATCTTGAGCAGATATATCCCAACTTTCACCAATTTTTCCCTGAGGAAGTTCTTCTCGATAATTTTCTAATTTTCTTCCTCCCCAAATTTTTTCTATATATTTATGATCAAATTTTAATGGATAAAACATTATTTTCCTCCTGCAATCTCTGTATTTTTTTACGTTAAACCTAATTGTTCCTATATCAATATTCAATGCAAAAGTAATCTTCTCGAGCATAATAAATGCCCCTATAAATGTCTATACTCACAAATTTTTATTATTTTTCTACCTGCTATTAATATTCTATATTAAAGATAATATCCCTTTAAAAATCTTAATTATAGTGTTGTTATCGAGCAGGAAGAAAATAATTGGTTATTTCCCTTTAGCAAATATTTATGCCAGACAAACCTTAGAAAAGCTATTCTTCCTTATATTAAGTAAGAACAGCTTAATAATCAAATATTATTTTGTGAATTTTAACCATTTAAGACATTAAACACCTAATTAAGTTATTACTTTAGTTATTGTTATATTTAAATACTTTAAAAGGTCTAGTGTACTATTGATCTCTTCGCCATCATCATCTTCAATCAACTTAATTACAGGCCTGGTAGGAAAACCAATATTTTGTTTTTTTACGATTCCTCGATAACCAATACTTAAAATAACCTCTGTTCCATTAGGATAAAATGAAACTTTGGGCAGAATTTTTTTAACTAGATGGTAATCAAATAGTTTTTCAGAACTAGCTGTAATATATTCTGCTGCTTTATATGTCGGCCATTTATCTCTATACACCCTATCACTGGTCAACGCATCAAAAACATCAGCAATAGCTGCTAATCTGGCAAATTCGTGAATTCTACTTCCTTTAAGCCCACGCGGATATCCTGAACCATCAATCCGCTCATGGTGAGAATAGACAATAATCCTGGAGAGTGAACTAATAGAATTAATTTTCTGTAAATAATTAAAACCCAATTGGGGATGATTTTTAATTATCTCATATTCATATTCAGTTAAGCTGCCCGGTTTATTAATAATTTCTTCAGGGATTAAAGTTTTACCTATGTCATGCAGCATTGCACCCATACCCAGTTTAAATAGCTCATCTTTGTTATAACCAAGCATCTTTCCTAAAGCAATACAAATTACACTAACATTAACAGAATGCTCATAAGTGTAATCACTTGTACTTTTTAAACTGACTAAATTTAATAACACATCTTCATTAAAAATTAAATCATCTGTTATATTTTGAACAACATCTTTTAACTCTTTAGTATCAAGATCTAAAAACCCTCTTTTTATTTTATCAAAGGTTTTTTTGATAATCTTTTTTCCTTTACGCCTTGTACTAGATTTTATAGTTTCATTAACTTCAATATCATATGAGTATTTATCTTTAACATAAAGATGCTTAATTCCCAATTCAAGTAGTTTATCTTTATATTTATACAAATCTTTTACACCTTTATTTAATAATATATTTTCATTTTCATAGATTGCTCTAGCTAATTCCATATCTTCTTTTATATTTTTTGTTAAAATTAATCGCATATATTCTACCCTTTCCTCAACTAATTTTAAAAATTAACTGTGTACATTATTATATATTTTAGGCGCTTTATCTCTTTTTTGAAAAATGCCAAGCCCTCCTTTAACTTTACAGTATTTTGCTGAAGATTTCAAACCTTCATCTAAAGCTAATCTGTAATTTTGTTCATTTTTAATTAAACTATTCAAAAATGCAGCAATAAATGCATCTCCAACACCTAAAGTATCAACGACATCTGCAGGATGGGCTTCTTTTGCTATTATTTGATCTCCAACTTTCATTAAAACTCCATCTGCTCCCTGAGTCAAAACAGCAATTTCAACCCCTAATTTAGAAACCCAGTTTAAAAATTCATTTGGATCTTCCTCTTCTTTGCTTTCAGAGAAAAAGGCAATGTCTACCTTTGGAATAATATCTTTGATGTATTCTTTATTCCTCAGATATGAAAAATCAAAAGATAGTCTTGTTTTATAATGAAGTTTAGGCAGGTAATCTTCAAAATAGGCATAAATATTGCTGTGCACAATTTTAGAGTTTTTAATTATTTCCAGCACATTTTTGTTGATGCTCAGATTTTTATATACACCTTTATCTACTGCCTCAACCAATGCTTTTGCTCCTTCTCTGCTGATTATAGCGACAGCGTTTCTGCCTTTGCGAATATCATTGACTGGATAAGCAACACCTTCTTTTTTTAAGGTATTGTATAAAAATTTAGCATTTTCATCAGTCCCAAAAACACCATAATAAGCAGATTTAGCTCCCAACCTCTTCGCAATAACGGCTGTATTATAGGCTCCTCCCCCTGCATAAATCTTCTTTTCTTCCTGATAATAATCTGCTATATTATCTCCTACAACAAATATATCATAATTCATAATAGTCCTCCTTAAAACCTTATTTTTTATAATTTAAGTTAAAGTTTTTGCAGCCTTAATTAAGAATTATAAAAGCTTAATTTAACTGTCTATTTAAATCTGAAAACTTTTTAACAGGTTTAATTTTCTTTATAATCGGTGGAATTATTAATAATTGAATTACCATTCCAGGAATTCCCATAACCAATGCTCCCTGCATAACTGGTTTCATTTTTCAAAGTGCTCACTCCAATTATTTAACTATTATTTGAATCTGTTTTTATAAAAATTTAATCGTTTTAAGAAGCTTTCTAATTAAATTTCTAGTCTCAGCTTGATTTTTATTATTTAGTTCAAAAGTAAAATGAAGCAGCTGCTGCTCATTTTTCTGGCTGATAAAATATTCAAGCCTGAGCTGATCATCTTCAATAACTTCTAATTGATAGATATCAAGTCTATTGTCTTCGATAGTATTCTTTTTAACTTCAGCTCCTGCTTCTTCTGCTGCAATCGATGCATATATAAATTGTTTCCTGGCTGTCTCCATAAAAGATTTCTGGCTTAAATCCTCCAGCACAAATCCTCCCTGCAGCTCTGCAGCTTCAATTTGATATTTTAGTTTAACCTCTTTTTTAACAGCATCAACTTTTTTCAAGGTCCAGCTTTTAGGATAAGAAAATTTAATTTTCTTTCCTTGAAAATTCTGGTTTAAATTAACAGCTTTTCTTTCAGTCCCAGCATTTTCAGCGGGCTTATTCTGACTAAGTTCAGTTTTTGAATTAGCTCCTGAATCTTCTACATTTTCGGCAGTTTCTTGACTTTTCTTTTTCGCTATATATTCATTCAGATATTTAATCCTGCTCTCTGGTATCGGATGAGTTTGGGTAAATTCTAATAATTTAAGATTATGACTATTTTCCTTAAATATTTTCATTAATTCAATTAATCCTTCTGGATCATAGATGCTTCTCATCATTAAATCGACTGCATAAATATCAGACTCCTGCTCCTGCTCGCGGGAATAACCATTTGCAATTAAATTTTGAGCAATATTAGTCATCGTCTGATATTCATTTTCTGTAAAATGATTAAATAATAAGTTTAAAATTGAAAGACTCATATTTCTCTGCAGATCTTCTGTTAAATGTTCTTTAACTGCATGTCCCATTTCATGAGCAATTAACGCAGCTAACTGATCCTCTGTCTTTAATTGCTGCAGCAGTCCCTCAAATATCATAATATTACCATTGCCAATATAATAAGCATTAATCAGCTTATCATCAATATGATGAAGTTTGAATTTTTCATTTCTGAATTTTTTATTTATAATATTAGCTTCCAGTCTCTTAAGGGTTTGATATTCAGTTGTTTCGGGCTTAAACTCTGTAATTACATATTTCTGATCTAAGTCATTATACAATTGTTCTGCAACATTTTTTTCATAATCAGAAAAAGCTAAACCTGAAGCAGAACTTATAACTAAAAGCAAAATTAAGATAATAGTTATTGAAAATATGTTTCTTGAAACAAAATTATTTTTATCCAAATTTATTCCTCCAATCTTTAGTATTTTGCTATATATTTATTGTAATACTTTTTCGATAAAAATAAAACCCCTAATTTAGAATTATTATCAACTAAAAAAGGGGCTGCTATTTAATTTATTATTTTCTATTTATTATTTATTATTTTTAGTTATTGAACTGCTAAAAATTCTTTTTCTTTTTCAATAATATTTTTGCTTTCCTTAAATGCCGGGCCACCTTTTGTAGAATGGGAGTTAACGGCTGCTTCAACTGATAGTTTTGCTTTCAGTTCTTCAGCCTCAACATCTAAATATTCGCCTAAGATTTGATCCCAGTCTGACTGCTGCAGTTGATCAAGTTCTTTTTCTTTTTTAGAGGCAAATAAAACTGCTTCTCCAACAATCTGATGTGCTTGGCGGAAAGGTATATTATTAGCTGCAAGATAATCAGCTAATTCTGTTGCATTAAGGAAACCGCTAGAAGCTGCCTCTTTCATCTTAGCTTTTTTTACCTTCATAGTTTTCAGCATCTCCGGGTATAATTCTAAAATCACTTTTACAGTCTTAACACTATCAAAAAGGCCTTCTTTATCCTCCTGCAGGTCTTTATTATAGGCCAGAGGTAGACCCTTGATTGTGATCATTAACTGATTTAAACTGCCAATAACTCGGCCGGTTTTTCCCCGAACCAATTCTGCTAAATCAGGGTTTTTCTTCTGGGGCATAATTGAACTGCCTGTTGTATACTGGTCTGCTAATTCAATAAATGAATATTCTTTAGAGTTCCATAAAATTATTTCTTCACTTAAACGGCTTAAATGCAGCATTAAGTTTGAAGCAACAGCAAGGAATTCTAAAACGAAATCTCGATCGCTGACACCATCCATAGAATTTTCACAGGCCCTACTAAAACCAAGTTCTTTAGCAGTAAAATCCCGATCTAAAGCAAAAGAACTGCCGGCAAGAGCTCCCGAACCTAAGGGTGAAACATTGATCCGCTTTAGAGCATCTGCAAAACGCTCATGATCTCTTTTTAATTTAAAGTAATAAGCCAGCAGATGATGGCCAAAGGTTAACGCCTGAGCCCGCTGCAGATGAGTATAACCCGGCATCACAGTTTCTATATGTTCTTCAGCCAGATCCAAAATAACCTGCATAAAGCTGAGAATCAGCTCCATAATCTGCTCAGTCTGATCTCTAAGATATAATCTCAAATCAACAGCTACCTGGTCATTACGACTGCGGCCTGTATGCAGCTTACCACCAACAGCTCCAATTTTAGCAGTTAATCTGGCTTCAACCAGACTGTGAATATCTTCGGCTTCATTAAAGTCAAAACTGTCGGTTTCTAATTCAGCTTCGAGGTCTTTTTTGACAGATTTTAATCCCTCAATAATCTTTTTGACTTCAGCGGCAGTTAAAATATCCTGTCTGCCCAGCATCTTAACATGAGCTAAGCTGCCTTCTATATCATACTGCATTAAATTAATATCAAAAGGGAGTGAAGCATTAAACTGATCCATTAATTTCGATGTGTTGGCTTCAAATCTTCCTCCCCATAATTTGCTCTTTGCCATGACTTATTCTTCTCTCTTTTTCTGATTTGCTACCTGCACAGGTAAAGCCCAGAGATTAATAAATCCAGGAGCTGCCTTATGGTCAAAATTATCACTTTCATCATAAGTAGCAAGACCATGATCATATAGTGAGTACTCAGATTTTCTACCTGCTAAAGTACATTTTGCCTTATACAGTTTAACTTTTACAGTTCCAGTTACAGTTTGCTGTGATTTATCAACAAATGCATCTAAGGCATCTCTTAAAGGTGAGAACCAGAGGCCATTATATGTTAATTCTGCATATTTGGCTGACATAGCTGCTTTATAATTTTTAGTATCTCGATCAAGGGTTAAATCTTCTAAAGCCTTATGAGCAGTTATTAAAATTTCTCCGGCTGGTGCCTCATAAATTTCCCTAGATTTAATCCCTACTAATCTATCTTCTAACATATCAATTCTGCCCACTCCATATTCAGATCCTATTTCATTTAATTTTTCAACCATTGTAATTGGATCCATCTCTTTTCCATCAATAGCTGTTGGGATTCCTTTTTCAAAATCTATTGTAAGGTATTTAGGCTGATCTGGAGTATCATCCACATCTTTTGTCCACTGATATGCATCTGCAGGTGGCTCAGCCCAAGGATCTTCTAAAATTCCGCATTCAATACTGATTCCCCAGAGATTTTGATCAATACTATAAGGACTATCTTTTGTTGCCTTAACAGGAATATTATTTGCTTCTGCATACTCAATTTCTGCATCTCTAGAAACAAATTCCCAGTCTCTTAAAGGTGCAATAATTTCCATTTCTGGAGCCAGAGCTTTAAAAGACACCTCAAAGCGAACCTGATCATTACCCTTTCCAGTACAGCCATGAGCTAAAGCATCTACACCTTCTTTTTTTGCAATTTCAACCATTCTTTTAGAAATTAAAGGTCTAGCAAGTGCTGTTGCTAAAGGATATTTTTCCTGATACATCGCATTAACTTTTAGAGCAGGATAAACATATTCTGTAATAAACTCTTCTCTAATATCATCAATGTAAGCTTTGCTTGCTCCGGTTGCCAGAGCTTTTTCTTCTACTGCATCCCAGTCCTGAGGCTGTCCTAAATGAGCTGTATAAGTAATTATTTCTGCATCATACTTATCCTGCAGCCATTTAATTGCTACCGAAGTATCAAGACCACCTGAATACGCCAACAAAATCTTCTTAATTTCTTTTTCTGCCATTTTAAAATTTCCTCCTTAGATTTCTACTCCCTTTTTTAACATCAGTTAACATAATTTAAATAATTTGAAAATATATATTTTAGCAAAAAACCGCTAAAAAGAACAAAATGGCCTTCGGACAATCTGTAATATAGTAAGGTTAAATTTTGTTGATAGCGGAAATTATGAAACTATAAATGTTATCCCCAACAAACCATCAGGTATAATTTCCTAGCTAATAACAAAAACCCACCTCTATAATATAGAGACAGGTTAAGATCCGTGGTACCACTCTGATTGATAAAATTTTATCCACTTTCAGTTAATTTAACGCAGTTCTACGTTTTTTCCTAATTAATTTCAGAAAAAAGCCTCCCAGACGCGCTTCAGAATTAAGTTTCGCTCGAGCTCTCACCATCCTCGATTCGCTAACTCCACTAAAATTCCTACTTTTCTGTTCACAGGTTTAGTTTTGTTTATTTTTTAGTATTATATAGCATTAGAAAGATTA
>NZ_SOEF01000001.1 GCF_004366375.1 Halanaerobium congolense | reverse complement strand
TGTTCCCATCTCGAACACAAAAGTTAAGTCCTCCAGCGCCTATGGTACTGCATTGGTAACGATGTGGGAGAGTAGGTCGCTGCCGGTCCTTTTTTTAACCTAAATTATCAGAAAATATTTTATATTTAAACTATTAAAAACTAGATTATATTTTTTGTTAAGTAGTTGACAAATTAAATTATCAATGCTATACTTTATTCAAACAATAAAATATTAGGTTGAGCTGAAGAGAAAACCTTATTGTAATTTGGAGGGCTACTATGCCCAAATTTCTAAATCACAATAAGGTTTTTTTGTATTTAAAAATTTAAATTAATTAATTTATTTTATTAAAATTAAAGCATTTGAGTATTAAGAAATATTAATTATAGGGAGTGATTAATTAAATCAGCGATAATTAAGTAGGAAGTGGGCAAACATTTATTTTACGGGGTTATATTTAGTCTTATCTAATATTATCGGTAATTTTTATTTTAAAAAATTATATATCTCAATCTTAAATAATTATAGGAGGAAAAATAATTGAACAAAAAATATGATGTAATTATAATAGGTGGCGGAGTGACAGGATGTTTCATTGCTCGTGAATTATCACGTTATGATTTAAATATTGCTTTAGTAGAAAAAGAACCTGATGTCTGTACTGGGACCAGTAAAGCTAACACTGCTTTAATTCATGCTGGTTTTAATGCTGATTCTAATAAGCTAAAAGGAAGATTAAATGTAAGAGGAAATAAATTATATCATGAACGAGTACAGCATGAATTAGATGTCCCAATCGAATGGCTGGGAGCAATGGTAGTTGCAGAAGATGAAGCAGATATTCCAAAATTAGAAGCTATTTTAGAAAATGGCCAAAAAAATGATGTGCCAGATTTAGAAATTGTAAAAGGAGACCGGTTATACGAATTAGAGCCTCATTTAAGTGAAGATGCTGTTGCTGCTTTATATGCACCTACGGCTGGAATTGTAAATCCATTTGAACTAACTGTCGCTTTGGCTAATAATGCTGCTAGAAACGGAGTAGATGTATTTTTAGAAGCTGAAGTAGAAGATATAGAAGATATAGGTGATCATAAATTAGTTAAAACTGTTAAAGGAGAAATGGAAGCGGGATTAGTAATTAATGCTGCTGGTTTATACGCTGATAAAATTGCGAACATGGTAGGTATTGATAAATTTAAGATTACTCCAAGACGTGGAGAATATTATTTGTATGATAAAAAAATGGAATTAAATTTACAAAAAACAATTTTCCCTGTACCAACAGAGGTAAGTAAGGGGATTGTAGTAACTCCAACAGATGAAAGAAATGTATTGATCGGACCAAATGCAGAAGAAATAGATAATGTAGAGAATAAATCTACTACTCGTAAAGGATTAGATAAAGTAATGGAAGGTGCAAACAAAACAGTACCCGGTCTTAGTAAAAAAGGGATTATTAGAGAGTTTGTGGGTTTACGGCCAGCCATTAAAGAAACAGGAGATTTTTTAATAGAAGCCAGTGATGAAGTATCAGGATTTATCAATGTTGCAGGTATTCAATCTCCAGGATTAGCATCATCACCAGCAATTGCAGAAATGGTAGTAGGTATTGTAAAAGAAGAACTAGGAGATCTGAACGAAAAATCTGATTTTGATCCTAATTATCAAGGTCCACCAAAGTTTAGGCACATGACTCATGCAGAACAGGCAAAATTAGTAGAAGAAAATCCAGATTATGGTCAGATTATTTGCCGCTGTGAAACAGTAACTAAAGGTGAAATTTTAGATATAATTCGTGAACCAGTAGGTGCTAGAACAGTTAATGCGGTTAAGAGAAGAGCCAGACCAGGTGCTGGAAGATGTCAGGGTGGATTTTGTGAACCAAAGGTAGTAAGCATCTTGGCAGAAGAATTAGGGATAGAGGAAAATGAAGTCTGTTTAGAGAGTGCAAAATCTAAACTTTTAAAAGAAAAGACTAAAGCACCATTATTAAAAGAGGTGGCAAAATAATGAATAATCAAAAATATGAATTAGTAGTAGTTGGTGGAGGACCTGCTGGATTAGCAGCAGCACAAGAGGCTTATGATCAAGGAATTAGAGATATATTAATTATAGAAAGAGATTTTGAGTTAGGCGGTATTTTACAGCAGTGTATTCATAACGGTTTTGGACTTCATTATTTTGGAGAAGAATTAACTGGTCCTGAATATGCACATCAGTTTATCAAAAATATTAGAGAACGTGGTATAGATATTAAATTAGATACAATGGTTTTAGAAGTCACTCCTGATAAAAAGGTTTTTGCCATTAATTCTGATGAAGGTATGATAGAGATTGATGCTGGAGCAGTTATTTTAGCAATGGGCTGCCGTGAAAGAACAAGAGAGGCTATTGATATACCGGGCTCTAGGCCGGCAGGAGTTTATAGTGCTGGGACTGCCCAAAGATATATCAATATGGAACAGTGGATTCCTGGAGAGAAAGTAGTTATTTTAGGTTCAGGAGACATTGGTTTAATTATGGCTCGAAGAATGCATTTAGAAGGTGCTGAAGTAGAAGCAGTTTTAGAGTTACTGCCTTTTTCTGGTGGGCTGACAAGAAATATTGTTCAGTGTTTAGAAGATTTTGATATACCGCTGAGAATGCAGCAGACAGTAGTAGAAATAAAAGGACAGGATAGACTCGAAAGTGTGGTAGTAGCTGAAGTTGATGATAATTTTAAACCAATAAAAGGTACAGAATATGAAATTGAATGTGATACTTTATTATTATCAGTTGGTTTGATTCCAGAAAATGAATTATCAGAAGAAGCCGGGGTAGAGATGAGCAGTATTACAGGAGGACCTATTGTAAATGAAGGCAGAGAAACAAATATTGAAGGAATCTTTGCCTGTGGTAATGTACTGCATGTTCATGATCTTGTAGATTGGGTAACCGAAGAAAGTTTAATTGCTGGCAAGACTGCAGCAGATTATTTAAAGGGTGGAATAGCTAAAAGATCAAAAGCAATAGATGTAAACCCAGGGGAAAATGTAGGTTACATAGTTCCTCATAAAATTACAAATAAAGTAGATGATCGAAAATTAGTTAATTTATATATGAGAGCTAAGCAGCCAATGGCAGATGTTAAAATCAATCTATATGCAGGAGATAAGAAGTTATTAGATAAGAAAGCTCGTCGAGTTGAGCCTGGAGAAATGATAACTTTCCCAGTTCCAGAAAAGATGTTCTCTTCAAATGATATAAGCAGTTTAAAAGTTGACATTGTAAAGGAGGAAAAATAATGGGGAAAAAAGTAGAAATAACCTGTATAAGCTGTCCCATGGGTTGTGATGTAGAATTAGAAATAGATGATAATAATCAGATTGAATGTATGGAAGGTAACAATTGTAAGGCAGGAGAAAAATATGTAAGAAATGAGTATTATAATCCGACAAGAATATTACCAACTACAGCTAGAGTTAAAAACGGTGTGTTACCTTTAGTACCAGTAAAGAGCAAAGACCCACTTCCTAAAGAAATATTAGAAGAGGCTATGACGGAGATAGCTAAGGTCGAATTAGAAGCACCTATAAAATTAGGAGATATTGTTATAGAAAATATCTTAGATACAGGAGTTAATATTGTAACAACTAGAGAAATACTAAAAAAGAAACAATAAATGATAAAAGCATATTAATTTATAAATACCAGGAGATTAGCTAATCTCCTGGTATTTTTCTGGTTTATAATAATTTTTTAAGATATAAGCAGGATTTTAACTATCTAGACAAAAGTATATAATAATAGGCATAATAAATATTTATACTAAATTTATTTACTTTTGTTCTTTTTAGTTTGAAAGTTTGATAGGAGGAGGTAAAAATTTGAAACATTTAGCAGGCTACTTTAACAGTTATCCAATTATTCCAGCTGTTAGAGATATTAAAAATTTAGAAAAGGCAATGAGGATTAAGGAGTCAGTACTAATTTTTTTATTGACAGGATCAATTTTTAATTTAGAAGAAGCTATGGAATTAGCTCATAAATATGATAAAATTTTAATGGTTAATATTGATTTAGTTAAGGGAATTGCTCATGATAAAGAAGGGATTAGATATTTAGCTGAAAAAGATTTATGTGATGGGATTATTTCTACTAAAGGTTATTTAATTAAAGAAGCATCAAATAATGACTTAATGACAATTCAGCGGGTGTTTTTATTGGATTCAGCTTCTTTAATTAGTGCTGAAAAATCATTTAATTCAAATAATGTTGATGCGGTAGAAATTTTACCTGGATTGGCCGCACCTTATTTTATTGAAAGGCAAAATAACAGCAAACATAAATATCCAGTAATTGCTGGAGGCTTAATTAAGAGTAAGAGTGAAGTGGATGACTTAAAAAAGCAGAATATCTTTGCAGTTTCAACAAGTGACCATCAGTTATGGAAATATAATTAGAATTTTGACGTAACGTACTATTGAAATGAAGGCAACTAAGGGAAGGCAAGTTAGGTGAAAAAAGCATTGATCAGCAGGATTCTGGAGCGAATTCCTCTTATTTGATGCTAAAAACCGTTATTAACGGTTATTTAAAGAAGAATATTAAAAATAAATAAAAAAATTTCTGAAAAAGGATGAAATTAGTGTAACATTTATGTTAAAATATATAGATAAGTAATGTTATCACAAAAATTTGAAAGGATGATCAGATTGGTAAAAGAAAAAAAAGTTATGATCACTAATAAGACCGGTCTGCACGCCCGCCCTGCAGCCCAATTCGTACAGAAAGCAGGTAAATATGATTCAAAAATTGAAATAGTTTTTGAAGAAAAAGAAGTTAATGCTAAAAGTATTATGGGTGTCATGAGCCTGGGAGTAGGAAAAGGAAATGAGATTATCATAAGAGCAGATGGCGATGATGCAGAATCAGCAGTCGAAGAACTTGTTGATTTCATTGAGGTTGAAATGAAGAAGGAGGACGAATAGTGATTTTAATAGAAGGAATCGCTGCGTCTCCTGGTATTGCTATTGGTAAGTCATTATTAAAACAGGAAGATGAAATTGAGATTGATAAACAAAATATTTCAGAGGATGAAGTAGATGAGGAAATTGAAAAATTGCATTCTGCTTTAGAAGAATCAAAAAAATCTTTACAGGAATTAAAGGAAGAAACTGCTGAAAAACTTGGGGAAGAAAAAGCAGAAATTTTTGCTGCTCATCTGATGATTTTAGATGATCCCGAAGTTATACCTGCATTTGAAAATAAGATAAGAGATAATAAGCTGAATGCAGCAGCTGCAGTAAAAGAAGTTATTGATGAATTTGCAGCTATGTTTGCTGCTATGGATGATGAATATTTAAGAGAACGTGGTTCAGATATTAAAGATGTTGGAATGAGAGTTATTAAAAATTTATTGGGTGTTGAAGATATTTCAGATAAGATGGAAAGTGATGTAGTAATTGTAGCTGAGGATTTAACTCCATCAGACACTGCTCAATTGGATACTGATAAAGTGCTTGCCTTTGTAACCAGAGATGGCTCCAGAACTTCTCATTCAGCAATTATGGCCCGTTCATTAGGGATTCCGTCTGTAGTTGGCTTAGGTAGTGAATTAATTGAAAAAGCAGAAGATGATACTACTATTATTGTAGATGGAAATCAGGGGAAAGTATTCTTTGCGCCTGACCAGTCTACTCTAGAAGAATATAAAGAAAAACTTGAAAAATATAAAGCTGAACAGAAACGTTTATTAGCATTTAAAGATAAAAAAGCTCAAACTAAAGATGGTCATCAGGTAGAAGTGGCTGGTAATATGGGTAACTTAAAAGATGTCGATCCAATATTAGCTAATGGTGGTGAAGGAGTTGGTCTTTTCCGCAGTGAGTTTTTATATATGGACCGCAGTGAATTACCAACAGAAGAAGAACAATTTGAAGTATATAAAAAAGCTGCTCAAAAAATGGGAGATAAACCTTTAGTTATTAGAACTTTAGATGTTGGTGGAGATAAAGAACTTCCATATTTAGATTTTCCAGATGAGATGAATCCATTTCTAGGTTATAGAGCTATTAGAGTTTGTTTAGAAAGAGATGATATATTTAAACCACAGCTTCGGGCACTATTAAGAGCTGGTGTTTATGGTAATATAAAAATTATGTTTCCTATGATTTCTTCTTTAGATGAATTGTTAGCAGCTAAAGCAAAGGTAGAAGAAGTAAAAGCTGAATTAAAAGAAGAGGGAATAGAATATAATGAAGATATTGATGTAGGAATGATGATCGAAGTTCCTTCTGCAGTAATGATTGCAGATCAATTAGCAAAGGAAGTGGACTTTTTCAGCATTGGTACTAATGATTTGATTCAATACACAGTTGCTGTAGATAGAATGAATGAAACAATTGCAGAAATGCATACACCTTATCATCCAGCAGTATTGAGATTGATTAAAAAGACTATTGATGCTGGTCATGCAGAAGATATTTGGGTTGGTATGTGTGGAGAAGCTGCCGGAGAAGAATTATTGCTTCCATTCTTATTAGGTGCTGGCTTAAATGAATTCAGTATGAGTGCGGTTTCAATTCTAAAAATAAAAGAAATACTGACAAAATGGACTTTAGCTGAGGCAGAAGCAGAAAGCAAAAAAGTCTTAGAATTGGGAACAGCTGCTGAAGTAAAGGAATATTTAAGTAAAATAGCTAAGTAAATTAAAAAATATAAATATTAGAAGATATCCGGACGGCACCTTGCTGTCCGGTTTCTTTTGAAATTCAAGACCGAGAATAGATTTTGAATTGGGAGTGTTTTTATGAGCGAAAAAAAGAAAGAATTTAATAACTTTCGTCAAAAAATGAATGATATAATTTTAGAAGAGGGAAATTTAAATACAAAAAGGTTTTTTAATTTAGATAATAAGGTATATAAAGATGGCAAACTCTCAGCTAAAACTAAAGAACTGCTGGGACTTGTTTCCTCCCTGGTTCTTAGATGTGACGATTGTATTACATATCATATTTTAGAAGCATATAAAGCTGGCTGGACTAAAGAGGAAATTTATGAGGCAATGAATGTGGCTTTAATTGTTGGTGGTTCAATAGTAATTCCACATATGAGGAGAGCAGCTGAACTTTTAGAAGAATTAGAACTAGAAGATGCTGACCCTGCTTTTGAGGACGCTGAAAAAAACATTGAAGAATATGCTGAATTTAAAATCTATACTGATGGAGCCTGCCTCGGTAATCCTGGTCCTGGTGGTTACGCAGCTGTAATCTTAAATTCTGATTCTCAAAAACTGAAAACAGTTGCCGGATCTGAAAGAAATTCAACAAATAATAGAATGGAATTAAAAGCTGTAATTGAAGCTTTGAAATTACTACCTAAAGATAGTAAAATAGAGATTTATAGTGATTCCAGTTATGTTCTGAATGGACTTTCTAGTTGGATAGCAGGATGGAAAAGGAATGGTTGGAAGACTTCTTCCAAAAAAGAAGTGGCAAACCAAGATTTGTGGCAAGAATTAGATAAATTAACTTCTAATTTTGACATAAGTTATCAAAAAGTTAAGGGTCATAGTGGAGATTTTTATAATGAAGAGGTAGATAATTTGGCAAAAAAAGAAGCAGAAAAAATTTAATTTTTCTGCTGACAATTTGGGCAAATACCATTGAATTCTAACCGATGTGAGTGAACTATAAACTCAGTTTCATTATTTATTTTTTTATTTAAATCTGCAGTTAGGTCAATATTTAGATCAAAAACACCACCACATTTTTTACAGCGAAAATGATAATGATGATCTGGATTACCATCATAACGGCTGTGGTTGCTTCCGTAGTCTAAAACATTAATTTTGCCGTGTTTGGCTAAAACATTAAGATTACGATAAACTGTTCCAAGACTAATATTTGGTATTTCTTCCCGAACTTTTTCATATATCCAATCAGCGGTAGGATGAGATTTAGTACTTCTTAAAACTCTCAAAATTGCCTTGCGCTGTTTAGTCATTCTAGTCTTTTTAGCCATTATAATCCTCCCAACTAATTAATAACAATTATTATTCTTAGTTTAATTTTAGCAGAAATCATTTAAATATTCAAGTGTAATCTATTAAATAAGAAAAAGGGTGATGATTTTGTCAAATAAAAAAGAAAAGAGAATTTTAACAGGTGATAGGCCGACAGGTAAACTTCATCTTGGTCATTATGTTGGTAGTTTACAAAATCGAGTTGAACTTCAGGATGAATATAATACCTTTTTGATTATTGCTGATGTTCAGGCTTTAACAACTAATTTTGATCAACCTGATAAATTAAGTGAAGATGTTAGACAGGTAGCTAGAGATTATCTTGCTGCTGGTATTGATCCAGAAAAAACAACAATTTTTGTGCAGTCACTTGTGCCGGAAATAGCAGAATTAACAGTTTTTTATTCAATGATCGTTACAGTAAACCAGCTGCGCCATAACCCTACTATTAAATCAGAGGCGGAACAGTATGGATATAAAGAAATGTCATATGGTTTTCTTGGTTATCCAGTTAGTCAGGCAGCAGATATTACTTTCTGTAGGGCAAATCTAGTCCCAGTTGGAGAAGATCAAATTCCACATATAGAACAGACAAGAAAAATAGTTCGCAAATTCAATAATATGTACGGAGAGGTTTTCCCAGAACCCGAAGCCTTAATTAGTGATTTTCCTAGATTAATGGGGCTTGATGGCAAAAATAAGATGAGTAAAAGTTTGAATAATGCTATCTATTTAAGTGACAGCAGAGATGAAGTTGCCCAAAAAATAATGCAGGCTAAAACTGATCCTGCCAGAATTCACAAAGATGATCTCGGACATCCTGAGGTATGTACAGTATATCATTATCACAAAGCTTTTAATTTAGAAGAATCTGATGAAATTGCAGAAAAATGTAGAGCAGGTACAATTGGCTGTGTTGCCTGTAAAAAGCGTCTGACTGAAAAATTAAATGCATTTTTAGATCCAATGAGGGAGAGAAGAAAAAAATATCTTAAAAATCCAGAACTAGTTGATCAAATATTAATGGAAGGTACTGCTAAGGCTAGAGAAGAAGCAGCAGAAACAATGAAAATGGTTCGCAAAGTAATGAAAATAGATTATTTTAATAATTAAGATTGGAAAGAGGGATTCTATTGTCTAATTCAAAGATTAATATTGCTTTATTTTTTGGTGGTCGTTCAGCAGAACATGAAGTTTCTATCTTATCAGCACGCTCTATCTATAATGCTTTTAGTAAGGAAAAATACAAAATATATCCGATCGCAATTTCTAAACAGGGATATTTTATATCTCCTGCAGAATCAGAAGCTATTTTATTTGGAGAGCAGAAAAAGGTTTCTGAAATAAATAGAAAAAATATTTTAGATCAAGAAATACTTAATATTTTGGAAAATAAAATAGATTTAGTCTTTCCGGTTTTACACGGTCCCTATGGAGAAGATGGTAAAATTCAGGGATTTTTAGACACCTTAAATATTAAATATGTTGGTTGTGATCTGCTTGCTTCAGCAGTTGGTATGGATAAAGCGGTCATGAAAGAAATATTTAGTTATTATAATATTCCTCAGAGTGAATTTAGGATATTAAAAAAAGAAGATGTAAATAAGCAGAAGCTCCCAAAACTTTTTCAAAAATTAGCTGACGATTTGAAAAGGCCGTTTTTCATTAAACCTGCTAATATGGGTTCTAGTATTGGAATCAGTAAGGTTAAAGAATTAAGCTCTTTTAAAGCTGCTTTAAAAGAGGCATTTAAGTATGATAATAAGCTGATTATTGAAAGCAGTGTTGAGGGCAGAGAAATAGAGTCTGCAGTTCTTGGAAGTGGAGATCAAATTCAGGTTTCTGCAGCTGGAGAAATTATATCTACTCATGATTTTTATGATTATCAAGCTAAATATAAAGACCAAAGTACGGAATTAATAATCCCTGCCGAAATTTCTGAAGCAAACAAAGAAAAAATTAAAGAATTATCAATTAGGGCTTTTAAAGCAATAGGAGCTGCTGGTATTTCCAGACTAGATTTTTTCGTTAATGAAAAAGAAAATATTATTTTAATTAATGAAATTAATACAATGCCGGGGTTTACTCAATTTAGTATGTATCCACTTTTATTTAAAGAAGTAGGAATTTCTTATATGGAACTTTTAGATGAATTAGTAAACATTGCTTTAGCAGAGGCTAAATAAGAATGGTTAAACTTCATATTTTACATGCAGATATGGATGCTTTTTTTTCAGCAGTTGAACAGCGAGAAAATTCTGAATTAAAAGGAAAAGCTGTAATTATTGGTGGAGTGAATTTAAGCAATCGAGGTGTTGTTTCAACCGCTTCTTACGAAGCTAGAAAATTTGGAGTACATTCTGCAATGCCGATTGCTCAAGCAAAAAAATTATGTCCAAAGGGTGTTTATTTACCTGCAAGACACTCACTATATAAAGAAACTTCTCAAGATATATTTAAGATATTAAAAAAATATACACCTTTGGTAGAAAAATTATCAATTGATGAAGCTTTTTTAGATGTAAATGGCTGTGAGAGATTATATGGTGATGCAGTTGAAATTGCTGCCCAAATAAAAGAAGAAGTAAAACGAAAAACTGAATTAACTATTTCTGTTGGGGTTTCAGTTAATAAATTTCTGGCTAAATTAGCATCGGATTTTGAAAAGCCTGATGGGTTAACAGTAATTAGGGCAGATGATATAAAATCATTCATGTACAGTTTAGATATTAATAAAATCTGGGGTGTGGGAGATGTTTTTGCTGCTAAACTTGCAGAAGAGGGAGTTTATAAAGCAAGAGATATCTGGCCTTACTCTTTAGAAGAGCTTAAAGATAAATTTGGTAAAGCAGGAGTTAAACTGTTTTTTCTTTCTCGGGGAATGGATAATCGAGAAGTAAAGAGCCAAAGTGAAATAAAATCAGTAAGTCATGAAGAAACTTTTGTTGATAATATAAGTAATCAGGATAAATTATTTGCTTATTTATTTAAAATGAGTGAAAAGGTGTCTTTTCGGCTTCACAGTAATTCTCTAAAGGGAACTACCATTTTTATTAAAGTTCGCTATGCAGATTTTAGTACTTTCAGCAGACAAAAATCCTTAAAAGTTGCAGTTAACAGCAGTGAAGAAATCTATCAAACAGCAAAAAAACTTTTAGCTAATGATAATTTATTGAAAAAACCACTACGCTTATTAGGGGTTGGAGTCTCTAATTTATGTCAGGAGGGTCAAGAGCAATTAAATTTATTTGCAGAAGCAGATGATCAGCTTGATCAAACAATAGATAAATTAAAAAGAAAATATGGATTTAATAAAATTTCAAGAGCCAGAAAATTATATTTAAATGATGATTAGAACAAAGCCCACCTTCAAAGGTGGGCTTTTATAGATTTTAAATAATTTATCTTTAAAAAATAATAATTTTTTTCTAAAAATATAAAGGACTTTCTCACTATATGTAGAATAAAATCATTAAGTGGTGAAAAGTGGAGTAAAAGGGTGGAAAGTGGGAAGTGGTATTATGTTTATGGGAGAATATACTCATAATATGGATAAAAAAGGCCGTTTAATCATACCTTCAAAGCTTAGAGAAGAATTAAGTGAAGAGTTTGTGATTACACGAGGTCTTGATAATTGTTTGTTTTTATATCCAATGGATGAGTGGAAAGAGTTAGAGAAAAAATTAACTTCTTTACCAATGACCAGCAAAAATGCCCGTAATTTTGTCCGCTTTTTTTTCTCAGGTGCTAATGAATGTGAATTAGATAAACAGGGAAGAGTTTCCTTACCAATAAATTTGAGAGATTATGCAGACTTTGAACATGAAATTGTAATAATTGGTCTAGCAAATAGAATTGAGTTGTGGGCTAAAGAAAATTGGGACAGCTACATGGATAATGTAGAAGATTCCTATGAAGATTTTGCTGATGCAATGGAAGAATTAGGAATCTAGAAAGGATTATAATGGAATATAAACATCAAGCGGTTTTATTAGAAGAAGCAATCGAATATTTAAATATAAAAGAAGATGGAATCTATTTAGATGGTACTTTAGGTAGAGCTGGACATAGTTCAGAAATTTTAAAAAAATTGTCAGCAGCAGGTAAATTAATTGCGGTTGATCGTGATACTGCTGCAATAAAAGCTGTACGAGAGAAATTTATAGATAATGAATCATTAATTTTAGAACATGCAAATTTTCAAGAAATTGATCAAGTTTTGGCTAAGCTGGGTATTGAAGGTGTTGATGGGATGTTGTTTGACTTAGGAGTTTCTTCTCCTCAATTAGATAACCCTGAAAGAGGTTTTAGTTATCAAAATGATGGTCCTTTAGATATGCGGATGAATCCAGAACAAAAATTAACAGCACAAGATATAGTAAATAATTATTCTCAAGCTGAACTGGAAAGAATTATTACTGAATATGGAGAAGAAAACTGGGCGGCTAGAATTGCTGAATTTATTGTGAAGATGAGAAAAGAAAAAGCAATTGAGACAACAAATGATTTGGTTGAAGTTATTAAGGCAGCTATCCCAAAAGCTGTCAGGAGAAGTGGTGGTCATCCAGCTAGACGAACCTTTCAAGCTTTGAGAATTGAAACAAATAATGAGTTAGAACAGCTAAAAAACTTAATTGATAAGGCAGTATCATTTTTAAATCCAGAGGGACGGATTGTAATTATTACTTTTCACTCATTAGAGGATCGAATTGTGAAACATAAATTTAGAGATTTAGCAAAAGATTGTACCTGTCCACCAGATTTTCCCATTTGTGTCTGTGATAAAAAAGCCGAAGTTAAAGTAATAACTAGTAGCCCAATTCAGGCTTCTGATTCAGAAAAAGAATTTAATCCAAGATCTAGAAGTGCAAAAATGAGAGTAGCTGAGAAGATTTAATTTTTAAGGGGGGAAGGAGATGTATCATAGTCAAAATTATGCTAATCTAGATACACAAAGTGATTTTTTAAATGAATCATCTTATAATTTTACTAATGTAAAAAAACAAGCCTTTACAATTATATATATATTTATGTTAGTTTTTATTAGTGTTTCAATTTTATTATATGTTTCTCAAATTTTAAATATTAATAAGAAAAGTGCAAAATTATTAAACTTAGAAAATAAATTGGAGACTATTCAAGCTAAAAATGAAAGATTAGAAGTTAAATTAGCAAGCAAAACCTCTTTGGCAGAAATAGAAAATATTGCAAAACATGAATTAAATATGGTTGAAGCCAAAACTAAAGAAACGTTGGTCTACAATAATCAATTTAGAAAAAAAGAAAGATATATGGCAGATATCCCAAAAGAAAAGTTTTTCTTAGTGCAAATTTATGATAAAATAATTAAAGAAGTAGTGACTGTTCAGGCGGAATCACTTGAATAGGAGGATTAAATTTGCGGGATTTTAATGAGCAAGTAAAAAATAGAGTAATGTTTTATTTTGCAGTGGTTTTTTTCGTTTTTATATTACTTACCCTAAGACTTGTGTGGATTCAAGTTATTAATAGTGCTGAATATGAACATAAAGCATTTAGCCAGCGTGTAAAAGAATTTGTTATTGATTCAGAAAGAGGAATGATTTATGACAATACCGGCAGGAAAATTGCAGTCAGCTTACCGGCTAAGACTGTAGTTGCTCTGCCGGATAATATTATTAATCCCCAAAAAACGGCATCGGAACTGGATCCTTTATTAGATATTAATTATAATACAATTTATAGGAGGATAACTTCTGATGCTGCGGCTATATTTTTACAGCGTAAAATTGAAGATGAATTATATCAAAAAATTGAAGCTAAAAATTTAAAGGGAATTACATTTACAGAAGAAAGTAAAAGGTATTATCCGGAAGGGGAATTAGCTTCTCATATCCTTGGTTTTACAGGAATAGATAATAATGGTCTAAACGGTCTTGAACTCTCATATAATAATCAATTGAGCGGAAAAGCAGGTAAAATGATTATTGAAAGAGATGCTGAAGGGAAAACAATTCCAAATGGGATTAGAGAGACTGTGCCAGGAAGAGATGGTTATAATATTTACTTAACCATTGATGAAGTAATTCAATATATGGCTGAAAAAGAGCTGGAAAATGCGGAGGAAAAATTTGATTTTTCTGGTGGATCAATTATTGTTATGGATTCTTCTAATGGTGATATTTTAGCGATGGCGAATACTCCAACTTTTAACCCGAATGAATTTGGGAAATATCCAGATCGAAATTGGAGAAATAGGGCAATTAATGATGTTTTCGAGCCTGGTTCTACCTTTAAAATAATAACTGCCGCTTCTGCTCTAGAAGAAGGTGTAATTACTGAGAATGATATTTTAACTGATCCTGCTCATATCTATGTAGCTGGAGAGGAAATAAATTGTTGGAGCAGGTATGGTCACGGCAAACAGAGCTTTGCTGAAGTTATAAAAAACTCCTGTAACCCTGGCTTTGTAGAGGTTGGACTTAAAATGAATAAAGAAACTTTTTATTCATATATTAAAGCTTTTGGTTTTGGAGAACAAACTGGGATCAGATTACCAGCTGAAGCGCGGGGAATTATTCCTGAATATGAACAAATTGGTCTTATTGAACTAGCAACTTTTACTTTTGGGCACGGTTTATCTGTTACACCAATTCAGCTTGCAACAGCTATTTCCGCAGTTGCTAATGGTGGCAAATTGATGCGCCCAAGACTTGTGAAAAAAGTTGATACGGGAAATAGTTCGGAGAATATTATTAATGATCCTGAAGTAGTAAGACAGGTGATATCAAAAAGCACGGCAGATAAGACCAAGGAATTATTAAAGCAGGTAGTTGAAACAGGTACTGGAACTCAAGCTGCAATTGAAGGCTACCAAATAGGTGGTAAAACTGGTACTGCAAAACATTACAATGAAGATATATATGATTCTTCATTTATTGGAATTGTAGAGGCTGCTGAAAGAGACTTAGTTATCTTAACTATTTTATATGATATAAAAGGAGAAACTTATTACGGAAGTCAGACTGCAGCTCCAGTTTTTAGGAATTTAACTTCTAATATTTTAAATTACTTAAATGTTAAGCCAGATACTAGTAAAAAAAATGGTTATGAAACAAATGAGACTGAGCTTGAAGTTCCAAATCTAATTGGCAAAAGTTTTTTAAAGGCTGAAAGTGATTTGAGAGATCAAGGATTTAATGTTAAACTAATTGGAGACGGAGAATTAGTAAGGGCTCAACTTCCAGATCCTGAAACACTAACAAATTATAATTCAACAGTTTGGTTGTTTAGTAATGAACAGTTCAAAGAAGAGCTTTTATTAGCAGTTCCAGATTTTAGAGGAATGGAAGCTGCAGCAGCTGTAAAATTAGCCAAACAAAAGGGTTTAAATGTCGTGTTAGATGGCTCGGGTAAGGTTATTGGACAGTCTGTTTATCCTGGAAAAAGAATAAAAAGCTCAAAGAAAATCAATTTAAAACTCCGTTAATTTATTTAAATAGCTTATTATCTAAAATGCTGGAGGTTAGTTAAAAGTGGAGTTAAAAAAATTACTAAATAATATAGATTATGAATTGAAGTCAGGTGATTTGACTAAAAATATTACAGAACTCAAATATGATTCTCGAGAGATTGAAAAAGATAATTTATTTGTAGCAATTAGTGGTTTTGAAACAGATGGACATCAGTATATTGATCAGGCTCTAGATAAAGGAGCAGCTGCAGTTGTTTTAGAAAAAGATAGAGAGAAATACGAAAAAGGTGTGACTTATATAAAGGTAAAGAACAGCCGCAAAATAATGGCTGAAATTGCTAAGAATTTTTTTAGTGATCCACTAAAAGATATTAATTTGATTGGAATTACGGGAACTAATGGTAAAACAACAACATCCTATCTTTTGTATAATATTTTAAAGGAATATAAAAGTAAAGCAGCACTATTTGGAACCATTAAAAATATTATTGGTGAGCAGGAACTAGGTTCAAAGAGGACTACGGCTGAATCAGTTGATTTGTATAGATACTTTGCTCAAATGAGAGAGAAAAATATAAAGTATGGTGTAATGGAAGTTTCTTCCCATGCTTTGGATTTATATCGCGTTTATGGGATGGATTTTAAAGCTGCAGTTTTTACTAATATTAGTCAGGAGCACCTTGATTATCATGAAAATCTAGAAAATTATAGAGAAGTAAAATCAAAATTATTTTCACAGTTAAAAAGTAATAATTTTGCTGTTATAAATAATGATGATCAAAATAGTGATTATATAAAAGCTAAATCTCAAGGAAAAAATTATACCTACAGTTTGGACTCTGAAACAGCAGATTTATATACTACCCAGTTTAAACTTCACTCGCAGGGAATGGAATATAAGACTGGTGGTAAAGTAAATTCTAAATTTCTGCTAAATTTAGGTGGTATTTTCAATATTTATAACTCACTTGCAGCTATTTTAACAGCTTATCTATTAGGTATTAACAAAACAGTTATCAAAAAAGCATTAACTAAAATTAATTCTGTGCCTGGAAGGTTTGAAATTATTAATGCCGGTCAGGATTTTCAAATAGTAGTTGATTATGCACACACACCAGATGGCATGAAAAATGTTTTGGAAACTGCTGCAGCTATGGAAAAAAACAAGTTAATTGTTTTATTTGGTTGTGGTGGAGACAGAGACCGCAGCAAGCGACCTGCAATGGCTGAACTGGCTGAAAAATATGCGGATTATATAATTGTAAGTAATGACAACCCCCGTAGTGAGAATCCCCAACAAATATTTTCTGAGATCAAAAAAGGTTTTTCTAAAAAATTTAGTGCTTATGAAATTATAGCTGACCGCCAAAAAGCTATTGAAAAAGCCATTAAAATTGCTAAAAAAGATGATTTAGTCATGCTTCTTGGAAGAGGACACGAAAAATATCAAGTTTTAAAAGACGGTAAAATTGAACTTGATGACCGAAAAGTTGCTTATCAAGCAGCTGAAAAAGTGAAGGGAAGTTAAATGCAAAATTTAAAAATAAAAGAGATCATCAACTTTTCAAAAGCTGAACTAATTCGGGGAAGTGATGATTTAATTATTGAAGAAATAGTAATTGACAGCAGAGAAGTAGAATCAGATTATCTATTTGTTGCAATAATTGGTGAAAATCAAGATGGTCATCAATATCTTGAAGATGCTGTTAAAAATGGAGCATCAGCTTTAATAGTAGACCGTGAACTTGAAAGTGATTTTATTGCTGAAAGTAATGTCGCTGTTTTAAAAGTTGAGGATACCACTAAAGCACTGCAGACTTTGGCCCATAATTACCGAATGAGTTTTAAAGATTTAAAGGTAATTGCGGTTACTGGTAGTGCCGGAAAAACAACAACTAAAGATTTGATTTATTCAGTTTTATCCCAAAAATATAATTGTTTAAAAACTGAGGGTAATTACAATAATCATATAGGTCTGCCGCTTACTTTATTAAGATTAACAGGTGCTGTAGAAATTGCAGTTGTTGAGCTGGGAATGAGTAATTTAGGTGAAATTGATTTATTAAGTAAAATTGCAGTGCCTGATTTTGGTGTAGTAACAAATGTTGCTGCTGCTCATTTAAAACAGCTAGGCAGTTTGGAAAATATTGCAAAGGCAAAAAAAGAATTAATAGATAACCTAACTGAATCTGATACAGCGGTATTGAATTATGATAACTTTTATACAAAAAAAATGGGAGAAGAAATCATCGCTGATGTATTTTATTTTGGTTTTGAAAGCGGTTCTGATTTACAAGCTCTATCTTATCGCTATGATTCGAGTGCTGAAATGATGAATTTCAGTTTAAGTTATCAAAACAAAAAATTTAATTTTAAATTTAATAAAGCTGGTAAGCACAATATTTATAATGCAATGGCTGCTGTTTTAATTGCATTTAGATTAAATCTCAATACCTCAGAGATTCAGAAGGGCTTATTAGAATCTGAATTTTCATCATTAAGGATGGAGTTTATAAAGTTGAATAACGGAGTAGAAATAATTAATGACAGTTATAATGCAAATCCATTTGCTGTCAAAGCAGCTGTTGATGTTTTAATTGATAAAAAAGCTGAGAGAAAAATAGCTGTTTTAGCTTCAATGCTGGAATTAGGTAAAAGCAGTATTGAAAAGCATCAGGAAATTGGGAAATATGCTGCAGCTAAAGGTTTAGATGTTTTGATAACCATTGGTCAAGAAGCAGCAGAGATTGCTGTAGGGGCAGAGGAAGTAATGGATAGCAATAATATTTTTAGTTTAGATAATAATAATCAATGTATAAATTTTTTAAAACAGGAAATGAAAAATGGAGATTTAATTTTAATAAAAGGTTCACGTGCAAATAGATTGGAAGAAATTGTAGCTGAATTACAGGTGGAAAATAATTGAGGAGCATTATGATGCAGTATATTATAGCGTATATTTTACCCTTAATAATCATTATTTTAAGTGGAAATTATTTCATTAATTACATAAAAAGGTTAAATTTTGGTCAGCAAGTTAGGGACTATGGACCTGAAAGTCATTTAGAAAAAGCTGGTGTTCCAACAATGGGAGGCTTATTAATAATATCAGTTTTTTTAATTGTATCTTTAATAGTACTGCCTTTAAAAATTGAGGTTATTACAATTTTATTTACTACTATAATAATGGCTTTAACTGGATTTTTAGATGATTTTTTGAAGATTAAATTTAAGCGGTCTTTAGGCTTAAAAGCCTGGCAAAAAATTATCATGCAGATAGCTGCAGCTGGCGTTACTGCTTTAATTGCGGTTTATATTTTAGAACAGCATAATTTGATAATTCCCTTTTTAGGAGAATATCAAATAGGAGCTTCAGCTAAATTATTTTTAGCTTTTTTAGTTGTGATCGGTAGTTCAAATGCTGTAAATCTAACTGATGGTTTAGATGGTTTAGCCGCTGGGATAACTACTATTGTTACTTTAGCATTTGCAGTTTTATTTTACTTTCTAGAAATACCCGAATGTTCGCTGCTCATGTTAATTATGGCGGGGAGCAGTACTGCTTTTCTGTGGTTTAACGCAAATCCGGCTTCAGTTTTTATGGGCGATGTTGGTTCACTTGCAATAGGAGCTTTTTTAGGAGCAACAGCAGTTTTGACTGCAACAGAAATATATTTATTGATAATTGGAGGAATATATGTTGTAGAAACTTTATCAGTTATGATTCAGGTTCCATATTATAAAATCACAGGTGGTAAGAGAGTCTTTAAGATGACCCCGATACATCATCATTTTGAATTAAGCGGTTTGGCAGAAAATAAAATAGTATTTAGATTCTCGATAATTACTATTTTATTATCTTTATTTGCCTTAACTTCTCTTATCTATTAATAGCATTCTTATATATTAATAACTTAAATTTAAAGGAGTTAGATTTAATTGACTTTAGATTATAAAAAAATAGCAGTTTTGGGTTTTAGTCCAAGAACTGGTTTGGAAGTTGTAAAATATTTGTTGAATTTTGATGTAAATATTATAGTTTCTGATGCTAAGCCAAAAACAGAATTAAAAGACTTGATATCCCAGCTAGATGATGAAAAGATAGAATATGATCTGGGTTCAAAAGGAAGCAAAATTTTAGAGAGTGAGCTAATTATTTTGAGTCCCGGAGTCCCCTATGACTTAGAAATTCTAAAAAAAGCCAGAGAGCAGGGTATTGAAACTATTAGTGAAATTGAGTTTGCTTTCAGGCAGTCTAAGGCAGAAATAATTGCAGTTACCGGAACAAATGGGAAAACAACAACAACAGAATTGCTGGCCGCTATGTTATTTGACTTAAATGGGCAGAAAATTAAAGCAGCCGGAAATATTGGTTTACCATTTATATCTATCATCAAAGATTTAGAAGAGGGAGAAAAGGTTATTCTTGAATTAAGTTCATTTCAATTAGAAGCAGTTAAAGACTTTAAAGCAAAAATTGCAATTTATTTAAATTACAGTCCTGATCATTTAGATCGACATCAGACTGAGCTTAATTATAAAAATGCTAAAAAAAATATTTTTAGCAATCAAAATTCCGCTGATTATGCTCTGCTAAACTTTGATGATCCATACCTTTATCAATTAAAAGATCAGCTGCAGTCTGAAGTTATTGGGCTGAGTTTTAAAAGAAAAGAAGCCGATTTGATTATTAAAAATAATCAGGCTTATTATAAAAAAGATAAAATAAATTTACTTGATTTTAGTACGATTAACTTACCGGGGAAACATAATCAAAAAAATGCTGCTTTTGCTGCTCTTGCAGCTTATACTGTAGGACAAAGTATTGAAAAAATTCAGCAGGCAGCTGAAAATTATAAGCTTCAGTCACATCGGATGGAAATCATCAATAATAGTAGTGGTTATCTGATTGTTGATGATTCTAAAGCTACTAACCCGGACTCTACTTTGAAAGCTCTGTCAAGTTTAGATAAAGATATTATCTTGATTGCAGGTGGTCAGGACAGAAATGCTGATTTTTCGAAATTGAAGCAGGTTGTTAATGATAGGGTAAAAATTCTGATTTTGCTTGGTGAAGCTGCTGATAAACTAGCTTCTTTATTTAAAGAAAATGAAATAGAGATAATTAAAGTAAAAACAATGGAAGCTGCGGCTGAGTTAGGGGCCAAGAGATTAAGACAGGATCGAGCATTATTATTATCTCCTGCCTGTCCCAGCTGGGATATGTTCAGCAGTTATAAAGAGCGGGGAGAAATTTTTCGAAAAACAGTTTTAAAATATATTGATTAAGGAGTAATTATGCGCAAAAAGCGGCCTGATTTTATCTTATTATTTACAATATTAGCTTTAGTTTTGAGTGGTTTGATTATGATTTTATCTGCCAGTTCTATTAAAGCAGAACAGCTCTTTTCTAACAGTTATTATTTTTTTAATAATCAGCTTAAATATTTAGTTGTTGCTGTTATTATTTCATTAGTAATCTATAAATTTAAGTATGAAAAGCTAAAAAATTTGGCACCTTATTTACTTTTAATTGCGCTGGGCTCCTTAATCTTAGTTCTAATACCTGGAGTTGGAAGGATGGCAGGTGGTTCGAGAAGGTGGCTGCCTTTAGGGCCTATTAGTTTTCAGCCATCTGAATTCGCTAAATTTACTCTGGTGATTTATTTAGCTGCCTATATTGCTAAAAATAAAGAACAGATGAAAAAATTTAAAGAAGGAATTTTGCCTCCGATAATTGTGATCGCTTTAATGGCATTTTTAATTTTAATGGAGCCTGATTTAGGAACTGCTGTTACCTTATCTGCAGTTGCAGCAGCAATGATTTTTGTCGGAGGAATTAAAATTTCTTTATTCCTTATTTTAGGAGTTTCAGCTACCCTGATTTCATTTGCTGCTATATTTTCTGAAGCATATCGCCGGGAGCGCTTATTGACCTTTTTAAATCCTTGGCAGGATCCTTTAGACAGCGGTTATCATATTATTCAATCACTGCTTGCCCTGGGGTCAGGAGGACTTTTTGGAGTTGGGGCTGGAAACAGCCATCAAAAGTTTTTATATTTGCCCGAGCCTGGTACAGATTTTATTTTTGCAGTACTGGGGGAAGAGTTTGGATTAATTGGTACTCTTTTTGTTATTAGTCTTTACTTTGTACTCACCTGGCGGGGGCTTAGAATTGCGGCTCGAGTTGATGATCCATTTGCTTCAATGCTGGCGGTTGGAATAACTTCAATGATTGTTATTCAGGCTTTAATTAATATGGCGGTAGTTACATCATTAATGCCGGTAACAGGAATCACTTTACCGTTGATTAGTTATGGAGGTTCTTCACTGGTTATTAATTTAACAGCATTAGCTTTATTACTCAATATTTCTTGTTATGTTAAAGGATGATAAATTTATGAAAGCAGTAATTACTGGTGGAGGAACTGGAGGACATATCTATCCAGCTTTAGCCATAGCAGAAGAATTAAAAAAAAGAGGTTGGGAAATTTTATATTTGGGTTCCAAGCAGCGAATGGAAGCTGAAATAGTACCAAAGACAGGCTATGATTTTATTGGGCTTTCTGTTAGACCATTACCTCGAAATATTTCTTTTAAATTATTTTCTTCTTTATTTTATAACCTCAAGGCTTTTTTGAAGGCCTTAAAAATAATAAAGAGTTTTAAGGCTGATTTTGTTATCGGGACTGGAGGATTTGTTGCAGGTCCTGTAGTTTTAGCAGGGGTAATGCTTGGACGCAAAACTATAATTCATGAGCAGAATGCATATCCCGGAATAACGAATAAACTGCTGGCCCGTTTTGTTAATAAAGTTTGTTTAAACTTTGCTGAATCAGCTGATTATTTAAAAGTTAATACTCAAAAAGTTGAGATAACAGGTAACCCGGTGCGGCCTAAAATAATCAATACTGATCGAAAAAAAGCATATCAAAGTCTAAATTTAAATCCTGAATTAAAAACAATTTTAATTACAGGCGGAAGTTTAGGAGCAGAGATAATAAATCAGAATATAAAAGAGCTTTATCAATATGCTCTTGAAAATGAGATTCAAATAATCCATTTAACAGGTAGAAAAAATTATGAAAAAGTTAAAAACAATTTAAAAAGCAGCAATTTGAATTTAGAAAATCCGTTAATTAAAGTAATTGATTATTTAGATGAAATGGAATTTGCACTTGCTGCAGCAGATTTAATAATTTCCAGGGCAGGGGCAACTGCTTTAGCTGAAATAACTAGCTGTGCTAAAGCTTCTATTTTGATACCATTTGCTGCAGCTGCCGAAAATCATCAAGCTGTAAATGCTAAAACCCTTGCAAAAAAAGGAGCTGCAGCAGTTATTGAAGAATCTGAATTAAGTGGTGAGCTTTTACTAAAAAAAGTTATTGATATTATTGAAGATGAACAAAAACTGCAGTCTATGGCTGCAGCTGCAGAATCAATGTCACAGAAAAATGCTTTAAAAAATATTATTAAAGCTATTGAAAATTTGAATAAAAAAAATAATTAATTATATGACAAAACATTGAAAATTTAGGGTGATCATAATTGTTAAATAAAAATTCTCATATACATTTAATTGGTATTGGTGGAGTTTCAATGAGTGGTATAGCAGAAATTCTTGCTGAAAGAGGTTATAAAGTTAGTGGTTCTGATTTAAATCAAAGTAAATATCTTGATTTATTAAAAAAATATAAGATAAAAATTTTTATTGGTCATGATGCTGATAATATTAGAGGGGCTGATTTAATAGTTAAGACCAGCGCTATTCCTGATGATAATTCAGAGCTTAAAGCAGCTAGACAAAAAAATATTAAAATTTTAAAAAGAGCAGAAATGCTTTCTTATCTAATGAGGGATAAAAAAACAATTGCTGTTGCAGGTACTCATGGAAAAACTACTGTTACAGCTATGCTGGCAGCAATATTTAAAAAAGCTCAAAAGGATCCTGCAGTTATGGTTGGAGGATATTTAGAAGAACTGCAGGGCAACATGGCAGATGGAGCTGGGGAATATTTCATTACTGAAGCAGATGAAAGTGATGGCTCTTTTCTCTATTTTAATCCTTATTTGCTTTTATTAAATAATTTGGAGTTAGATCATCCCGATTTTTACCAAAATTTGAATGAATTTATGAATATTTTTAAAAGATTTGCAGATAAGAATGACAAAAAAGCTATTCTATTATATAATAAAGACAATGTGAACCTAAATTCTTTATTTGGAAGCAGAGCAAAAAGCAGCACCTTTTCTTTACATAATGGAGAATATACAGCTAAAAATATAGAATATAATAATTTTGAAAGCAGCTTTGATTTTTATCATCAAGAAAAATTTATTATTCAAATAAAACTTTCAGTTCCTGGGGAATATAATTTGTATAATGCTTTAGCTGCAGCTGCAGCAGCCTATAAATTAAATATTAAAACAAAGCACATTCAAGCTGCTTTAAAAAAATTCAGTGGGGTTGGCCGCAGATTTGATTTCAAAGGTAAAATTCTAAATTCCAAAGTAGATATTGTAGATGATTATGCTCATCATCCAACTGAAATCAAAGAGCTTTTAAAAACTGTAAAAAATCTTGATTATAATAAAATTCGAGTAGTCTTTCAACCACATCGATACAGCAGAACCAACACTTTTCTAGAAGATTTTAGTTATTCTTTTATTAATGCAGATCAAGTTTATTTGACAGATATTTTTGCTGCCTCTGAAAAAAATACTTATAATATTTCTGTTAAAGATTTTGCCAAAAAAATTGCAGCTAACTCTGAAGTTGAATGTAAATATGTTTCAGATTTTAATAAAATAGCAGCTAAATTATTATCTGAAGTGGAAGCTGGTGATATAATTTTAACTGTAGGGGCTGGAAATATTACTGAGTTCTCTAAACTTTTATTAGAGTCCGATTAATTATTTATAAACTCAGGTATGTGAGGGATAATAAATGGAGAAAAAATATCAAATTGTTTTAATGATTTTGTTTTTTATATTTTTGACTTTTTTATCATTTCTTTTTTCTCCTTTTTTTCATATTAGAGATTTTGTTTTTCATTCAAGAAATGAAATTAACAAAAATGAACTAAGAACAAATATTAATCAATTTTATGGAGACAATTTGTTATTTTTAAATGAGGATGATTTAAGAAGCAGCTTATTAAAACATAATTTAATTTCTTCTGTTCAAATCGAAAAGGCTTTTCCTTCAACAGTCCATGTTGTTATTGAAGAAAGAAGAGCAGTAGCCTGGTTAAAAAATAATAATAAAAAACTGATTTTTTCAGCTGATGGTATTATCTTAAATGAAAAAAGTTTAGATACTGAGCTTAAATCACCACAGATTGAGGGTTTTCCTTATTACTTTAAACAGGGAAAAATTGTTTTACCATCAGTAACTGAAGATATGTTAAAAGTTTTAAATGATTTAGAAGCTGAATTTTTAGCTAAAATTAATAAAATATTATTCCAAAATAATGTTTATAAATTATATTTAAAGTCAGGTATTGGAGTAAATTTTGGCAGAAATGAGCAGTTAGCAGAAAAATTTGCTATCTTAAATTCTATTTTGGATAATAATCAGGAGACAGAGATTGATTATATTAATTTACAGGTTGTTAAACATCCTGTTGTAAAATTCAAATAAAATTATTTTTTTAAATATGAAGGTAAATAAGTATTTATATTGAATTGATTTAAGTAAGCCCAAAGTAGATAATATTTAAATGAAATTAATAAATATTTTGGTGAGAAAGGAGGTAGACTGTTGTGAAAAAAAGAAAAATAGTTACTGGACTTGATATTGGTACTACCAAGATTTGCGCTTTAATAGCAGAGATAGGTGGAGAAAATAATGTTGAAATTATTGGAATTGGTTTAGCTCCATCTAACGGCCTCCGTAAGGGAATTGTTGTTGATATAGATAAAACCAGTCATGCAATAAAAAGCGCTATTCAAAAAGCAGAAAGAATGGCCGGCCAAAAGGTTGATTCTGCTTATGTTGGTATTGCTGGATCACATATTAAGTCTATCAACAGTCATGGAGTTGTTGCAGTTACTGGAGATGAGAAAGAAATTAAAGAAAGTGATATAAAAAGAGTCATTGATGCAGCAAGAATTATTCCTGTATCAGCTGAGGAGGATATTTTACATGTTCTTCCTAGAGAGTTTATTATTGATGGCAGTCCAGGAATTCAAGATCCTCTTGGAATGTCAGGTGTTAGACTTGAAGTTGAAACTCATATCATAAAGGGAGCATCAACATCAATTCAAAATTTAGTTAAAAGTGTCTTGAGAGCTGGTTTAAGTGTTGATGAGGTAGTTTTAGAACCTCTTGCTTCCAGTCAGGCAGTTTTATCTGAGGACGAAAAAGAATTAGGAGCTGTTTTAGTTGATATTGGTGGAGGAACAACAGATGTAATAGTTTTTCATGAGGGAAGTATAGCTCATACTTCAGTTTTGCCTGTTGGAGGTAATCATGTAAGTAATGATATTGCAGTAGGTTTAAGAACACCTGTTTCTGAGGCTGAAAAAATTAAAATCATGCATGGTTCTGTCCTACCTGATGAAATTGATGAGTCTGAAAAGATCGAGGTATTAGCAGCAAGTGGGAAAGAAAGGAAAAAACTTTCTCGTAAAATGCTGTGTCAGGTAATTGAACCCAGAATGAATGAAATGTTTAATCTTGTTAAAAAAGAAATTGATAGTGCTGGTTCTGCAGATTTAACACCAGCTGGGTTAATATTAACTGGAGGGGCCTCTTTGTTAGAAGGCTCGGAAAGATTGGCTTCAGATATAACTGAATTACCAGTAAGAATTGGAGAACCTGATTATGTCAGTGGACTGTCAAATGTTATAGATAATCCCGTATATATAAAAAAGGGTGATACTATACCACGGGCAATCTTTTCTACAGCAGTTGGTTTGATTGAATTTGCTTTAGAAAATGGAGATGCCAAAAATAGTAATGTTAGCAGTAACAGCAGTAATAATAGCAAAGAAATTGTAAGTGGATTTTTTAATAGATTAAAAAACTGGTTTAGTGAGTTTTTCTAAAAAAAATTAAACTTACTTAATATCCTTAACGGGGAGGGAAAATTAGTGTTTGATATTGGAACAGAAATTGAACAGTTTGCAAATATAAAAGTAATTGGTGTTGGTGGTGGCGGTAATAATGCCGTCAATAGAATGATTGAAGAAGGTCTTGATGGAGTTGAATTTGTAGCTATTAATACAGATGCTCAAGCGTTAATGTCTTCAAACGCTGGTGTAACAATTAGAATCGGGGAAAGAATAACTAGAGGTCTTGGTGCTGGTTCTGATCCAGAAATTGGTTATCAGGCAGCAGATGAAAATAAAGAAGAAATAGCCCAGGCGATTGATGGTGCTGATATGGTATTTATTACTGCTGGAATGGGGGGTGGAACTGGCACTGGAGCTGCTCCAGTAGTTGCTGAGGCTGCAAAAAACCAGGGAGCCTTAACTGTTGGTGTTGTAACTAAACCATTAACTGTGGAAGGTAAGAAAAGAATGAACAATGCCATAACTGGTATTGAAGAATTAAAAAGTAAAGTTGATACTTTAATTGTAATTCCTAACGATCGTTTATTAGAAGTTGCTGAAAAGCAGACAAGCTTGATGGATGCCTTTAAAATTGCTGATAATGTTTTAAGACAAGGAGTTCAGGGAATATCTGATTTGATTACTATCACAGGTATTATTAACCTTGATTTTGCTGATGTCAAAACTATTATGACAGATGCCGGTTCAGCTTTAATGGGAATTGGTACAGCTGATGGTGAAAATAGAGCAACTGAGGCTGCTAAATTTGCAATTGCTTCACCACTATTAGAAGCTTCTATTGATGGTGCTCGCGGTGTTTTATTAAATATTACCGGAGGAATGGATTTAGGAATTCACGAGGCAAATGAAGCTGCACGAGTAATTCAAGAAGTTGCTGACCCAGATGCAAATATTATTCTGGGAGCTGTAATCGATGAGAATTTAGAAGATGAAGTTAAAGTTACTGTTATTGCAACTGGTTTTGATGTTGCTCCAAAAAGGGAAGTTAAAAAGAAAGATACTGAAAATGAAATGCCGGAAGAAGAATTTGAAATGGAAAGTTTCTCTGGTGATGATCTTGATATACCAGCTTTTTTAAGAAATAAAAAAGGATAATAATAGTTTAATCCTGGTGCAATTAAACATCAGGATTTAAATTATCTTTTTCTTTTGAAGGTGATTTGAATGGCAAAAAAGAAAAATATTAGTTTTAAGCCTTTTGTATTAATTTTCATTTTAATAATTACTTTGATTATAGGAATTCAAATATTTGGTGCTGCTAGATTTGAAAGTGTTTTGGCTGCCCAAGGAGAAGTGATAGATGGATTTTGGTCAGATGTTTTGATTGTTAGAGATGAAATTCTTATTAATTCTCCAATAACAGGAAGAGTTGAATTATTAGTTGGTGAAGGTGATCGACTTGCTTCAGGTGAAAAGTTGGCAGTAATAAAATCTTCTGCTCAAAGCCAAAAAATATTTAATAAGAAGGCAGGGATTGTAAGTTTTGCTGTTGACGGTTTAGAATCAAGGCTTAATCCTAATAGTTTAAATCAAATTAACTTAAATAATTTTGATGAACTTCAAGGAAATTATAAACATCTACTTTCTGGAGATAGAATAAAAAAAGAAGAATCATTATACAGGATCATTAATAATTTCAAATTATATTTGCTGGCAGAGGTTCCGGAATCTCAATCAGATAGATTTAATATTGGGGAACTAATATTTTTAGAAGAAAAAAATACAAAAAAATTATATGAAGCAAGAATTACTAATATTAGACATAATTTAGAAAAAACATTTTTTCAAATAAAAGTTGAACAGTTCATTCCTCAGTGGATTAATAGGAGAAGAATTGAATTAAACATTATAAAAAATATTTACAGAGGAATAAAAATTCCAAGGAAAGCTGTGTTTAATCAGTTATCAGGCCAGGGAGTACTTAAGGTAACGGGATACAATAAATATGAATTTCAGGAAGTTTTTATTTTAAATGGAAATGAAGAATATGTAATAGTCAGTGGTTTAAAGATTGGTGAAGAAATTATCACAAATCCAGAAGACTTTGATTATGGCAGGGAGGCATAGTTTTAATGAAGAATGAAAAACTTATTTCTAATTTAAAGAAAGTACAGAAAAACATAAAAGCGGCTGCAGCAAAAGCTAATCGAGACTATAAAGAGATAAAACTGCTTGCTGTTAGTAAAAAACATAGTATTGATGAAATAAAAACGCTTAAACAAGCCGGGCTAAACTTTTTTGGAGAAAATAGAGTTCAGGAACTGGAAGAAAAAAATGAAAAATTACTTTCTGAAGGGATAGAGCTTGACTGGCATTTTATTGGACATTTACAGAGAAATAAAGTAAAATATTTAATGAGAATGGAAAATTGTCGGATGATTCAGTCTCTCGATAGTTTGAGGTTGGCTAAGGAAGTTAATAAAAGAGCTAAAAAAAATGATAGGAAAATACCTGTTTTAGTAGAAATTAATATTTCAGGTGATGAAAATAAATTTGGCATAACTCCAGCCAAGGCTGAGGAATTTTTGAAAAAAATTACTAATTTAGAATTTTTACAGATAGAAGGTTTAATGACAATTTTACCGTATTTAGATGATTCAGAAAAACTTCGCTCTTATTTCAAAGATATGAAGAATTTATTTGATAAACTTTCAGCAAATGTAATTCCATTAGATGAGCTTTCAATGGGGATGACAAATGATTATCAGATAGCTATAGAAGAAGGTGCAACTATTGTAAGAGTTGGAACAGCAATTTTTGGTGAGAGAGAATACTAATTATTTGGAGGAAATTTAATGTTTATTTTAGCAAGAACAATTAGCGCTATTTTTGAAATTTTGAATTTATTAATTATTGCCAGAGTTATAATTTCTTGGGTTAGACCTAATCCAAGTGATGTACGCTGGCGGAAGGTAATAACATATATATATGATATAACAGAACCAATTATAGGGCCAATTAGAGAACTTTTACCAAGTGGTGGAATTTTGGGATTGGATCTTTCGCCATTAATCGCTCTGTTTGCTCTATCAATAATTAGAAACTTTTTAATTAATATTATAATTTAAGGTGGGAATTTATGTTTGATGAAGATAAATTATTAAATCATTTGCACAGAGAAGAAGATAGAATCCTGGGTTCACATATTTTAGATAAATGTGAACAGGTATTAAAATATCATAAAACTCAAGCTACAGATTTTTTAAATCCCTACCAGCTAGAATTAGCAGTTCCTTTGATTAAACAAATTGCAGAAATTAATTATAAAAAAGAGGGAGGTTATCCTCGAGCTGAAAGAAAAAGATTGGTGATTTTTCCAGAATATCTTTTTCCTGATTTAGTGGAAAAGCAAATTAAAATATATCAGCTTGATGGTAACTTTGCCTTTCAAAGATTGACTCACAGAGATTTTCTGGGAGCTTTAATGGGCTTAGGTCTGCAGAGGAAAATGATTGGTGATATTCTTGTCCACTCAGACTTTGCTCAAATAATTACGGCGGCTGAGATTCAGGATATTATTGAATTAAAGTTGGATCAGGTGCACCAGGTCCCGGTTGAGGTTAAAGAAATTGAAGAATCTGAACTTGTAAAACCTGTAAAGCATGAAAAAGAAATAATGACAACTGTTGCTTCGATGCGATTGGATTCAGTAGCAAGTTCTGGTTTTGGAGATTCCCGCAGTAAAATGGCAAGAGATATTGAGAGTGAAAAAGTTAAATTAAACTGGAAAATAGAGTCTGATCCTGCAGCAGAAGTAGAAATTGGTGATCTAATTTCAGTTAAAGGTAGAGGCAGAGTTAAAGTTGAGGCACAAAGGGGCATTTCAAATAAAGGTAGGATTAAGTTAACTCTAAAAAGATTAACTTAAGCTAAAAGGAGGGGTACTTTGAAATTAAACCCACTAGATATTTATAATAAAGAATTTAAAAAATCTACTTTTGGTTATAATACAACTCAGGTAGATGAATTTTTAGATGATGTTGGTGTTGCTTATGAAAGGCTGCTCAAAGATTTAAACAATTTACAGGATGAAAATAGGGCTTTAAAAGAAAAAATTGAAGATTTTGAAGCGATGGAAGATCAGCTGCAGAATACTTTAAATTCGATGCAGAATACAATATCTGATCGAATTGAGCAGGCTGACAATGAGGCCAGAATGATTGTTAAAGAAGCAAGATTGAAAGCTAAAAAAATTAAAGAGAATGCTCACGATGAGGTTCTTTCAGAAAAAAGAAAATTAGAACAGCTTCGAGAACAGAGGAACTTTTTTAAAATCCGTTTTCAAACACTTTTAGAAAGCCATCTGGAAATGCTGAAAGAAGATGATCAGCAGTATTTGGGAACTGATTTAGACGATTTTAATGATGCTTCTGATTTTGAATTAGATTTAGATAAGGAAGCAGATAATAATTATAAATTAGAAAATGATTTTGCTAATAACGATGAATCAAGTCAAAATAATTAGGGTTTTTGCTGTTTTAAAAAATAAAGAATCTCTGATATTTAGAGTAAAATTTGACTTATTTTGAATGATAGTTTATAATTGAAAAAAATGTTATATAAAAAAGTGATGTTGAAGGGGACAGTATCAATTTTTAATAGTTTACAGCGAACCGGGTCTGGTGGAAGCCGGGAAACAAAAAGATTGAGAAGATCACCCTGGAGTTGATATATGAATTTATTAGTATATCCGTATTTCTGCGTTAAAGATGCTAAGATAAAATTAGTAATTTAAGTTTAATTAAATTTTTATTTACTGATTTTAATTAGGGTGGTACCGCGGTCTCTCGTCCCTTTCAGGGCAAGAGACTTTTTTTAGTTTTAATATATTTTAGGAGGTTATTAAAGCAAATGAGCTATAAAGAGACAATTAATTTGCCTAATACAGATTTTCCGATGCGGGCAAATTTGAGTGAAAGAGAAGTTGACTTTGAGAAATTTTGGGAAGAAAATGAGATTTATAAAAAAGCAGTTGAAAATAGAGAAGGAAATGAAGCTTTTATTTTACACGATGGCCCTCCATATGCAAATGGTGATATCCATATTGGTCATGCATTAAATAAGGTTTTAAAAGATTTTATTACTCGTTTTTCAACACTTAAAGGTTATTATTCTCCTTATGTGCCTGGTTGGGATACTCATGGCCTGCCAATCGAACATCAGGTTACAAGTGAGATGAGTGATGAAGAAAGAGCTGAGCTTACAGTTAGTCAGTTAAGAGAAAAATGTACTAATTATGCTTTAAATTATATTGATCGTCAGCGTGATCAGTTTAAAAGACTTGGTGTTTGGGGAGAATGGGATAATCCTTATTTGACTTTAAACACAAATTATGAAGTAAAACAGATTGAAGTATTTGGTGAAATGGCTAAAAAAGATTTATTTTATCGTGGTAAAAAGCCGGTTCATTGGTGTCCGAACTGTGAAACAGCTCTAGCTGAAGCAGAAGTTGAATATGATGATGACCGAGCACCATCCATTTTTGTTAAATTTCCGATGCTTGATGAGGTTGAAGTTGGTGGAGTTACTTTAAGCAGTAAAGACAGTTATATAGTTATTTGGACAACAACTCCCTGGACAATCCCTTCAAATATGGCAATTGCCTTTCATCCAGAATATCCATATGTTGTTGTAGAAGTAGATGGAGAAAAATTAGTGATGGCTGAAGAATTAGTTGATTCTGTAATGGATCAGACTGATATTGAAGATTATGAGATTATTAGTGAAGAGTTCAGCGGCAAAGAACTTGAAAATAAGAGAGCTAAACATCCATTTTTTGATAGAGAATCTCTTTTGATTCTTGGAGATCATGTTACTTTAGATCAGGGTTCTGGTTGTATTCATACTGCACCAGGGCATGGTCATGATGACTTTGTTGTCGGCCAAGAATATGGTTTAGAAGTTTATGCTCCAATGGATAATAAAGGTTACTTTACCGAAGAGGCTGGAGATTTTGCAGGAAAACATTATGAGGAAGCAAATATAATGGTTACTGATAAATTGAAGGAAAAAAATCTGCTGATGGATCTAAGCTTTATTGACCATCGTTATCCCCACTGCTGGCGCTGTAAGAGCAACTTGATTTTTAGAGCTACAGATCAATGGTTTGCGTCTATTGATGCAATTAAAGAAGAAACTCTGGCTGCAATTGCTGATGTTGACTGGTATCCAGACTGGGGAGAAGAGAGAATGAGCAATATGATTTCTGAGCGCTCAGACTGGTGTATTTCCCGTCAGAAAAAATGGGGTGTTCCAATTCCTATTTTCTTCTGTGGTGATTGTGGAGAAGCAGTTATTAATGATGATACCTTAGATTCAGTTAAAACTATTTTTGCAGATGAAGGATCATCTTCCTGGTATGAAAAATCTGCTGCAGAATTGTTACCGGAAAATTATAGCTGTCCACACTGTGGTGGTAAGCATTTCACAAAAGAAGAAGATATTATGGATGTTTGGTTTGATTCCGGATCCAGCCATAAAGCTGTTTTAGAAGCCAGAGATTATTTGAGCTGGCCGGCTCAGGTTTATCTGGAAGGTACAGATCAGTATCGCGGTTGGTTTAACTCTTCTCTTCTAACTGCAGTTGCAACTGAGGGTACAGCTCCCTATAAAGAAGTAATTACCAATGGTTTTACTGTAGATAAAAAGGGTAATAAGATGTCTAAGTCCAAAGGAAATGTAGTTTCTCCCCATAAAGTAATAGATCAGTATGGTGCTGATATTTTAAGATTATGGGTTGCCTCCTCTGACTTCAAAAATGATGTTAGAGTATCAGATGATATTTTAAAGCAGAGTTCTGAAGCCTATAGAAGGATTAGAAATACTTATCGCTTTATTCTAGGTAATATCAGCGACTTTGATAGTGAAGAAAATTATGTTGAATATCAAGACCGTAGAGAATTAGACCGCTGGATTATGATTCGTCTGCAGGAATTAGTTAAAAAAGTTACTTTAGCTTTTGAAAAATATGAATATCACCGGGTTTACCATGATGTTCATAATTTCTGTACTGTAGAGATGAGCTCACTTTATATGGATATTACTAAAGATCGTCTTTATACAGATGGAACTGACTCTTTAAGCAGACGTTCTGCACAGAGTACCCTTTATGATATAATGATGGCTCTTGTAGTAACTCTCGCTCCTATAACTCCACATACTTCTGAAGAGGTGTGGCAGTTCTTACCTGAGAAAATGAAGTCTGAGGAAAGCGTATTTTTAACAGATTGGCCTGAGGTAAAAGAAGATTACTATGATCAGAAGCTAACAGCTAAGTGGGATAAACTGCTTGCTATTAGAAAAGATGTTTCTAAAGCATTAGAATTAGCAAGAGCGGATAAAAAAATAGGTAATTCTTTAGAAGCAATGGTAGAACTTAATAGTGCTGATGAAGAACAGCAGCAGCTATTAGAATCAGAAATTGGCCAGTTAGCTGACTTATTTATTGTCTCTCAAGCTGAATTAAACAGTGACTTAAATCCCGAAAATGTTCATCAGGGTGAGGAAAGTTCTGTTTTAGTGAGAGTTAAAGAGGCTAAGGGAGATAAATGTGACCGCTGCTGGAAGTATGATGAAACAGTTGGCGAAATTGAAAATCATGAAGATATCTGCCAGCGCTGTGCAGATGTAATAGAAGCAGAAAAAATTAATTAAATAATTAGTGTACATTTATTTAGAAGCAGTCCCAAATAAACGGGGCTGCTTTTTTTAATTGTGTTCAGATTCCACAAAAAACTCTATCTCTGCCCATTCCATTTTAATGAACCTTCTAACTACAATTAAAGCCACAATTAAAAATGAAATTATCTCGGCAATCCAGACTCCTGCTACTCCATAATCTGAGACAACAATTAAATAATAGGAAAGGGGAATAAAGATCAGCCAGAGTCTAATAATTGTAATATACATTGCACCTTTAGTATCACCAGCCCCCCTTAAAGCACCAACCATGATTATGACAAAAGCTAAAAGAGCTTGATTTAAAGCAACTATTTTTAAGATTGGTACAGAATAATTAATAACTCCTATTTCAGTTGTGAAAATTTTCAAGGCAAAAACTGGAAAAATAAGATAGACTAAAGCAAGGGTAGTTCCAATTATTGCTCCCATAACTGCAGCTGTTAATCCACTTTTAAGTGACTCTTCTGCATTATTTTCTCCTAAATGTTTACCGACTAAAGTTGTGGCAGCAATAGCAATTCCGATTGCCGGCATAAAAGACAGTGATTCTATATTCAATAAAATTCTAAATGAAGCTTCTGCTGTTGTATCAAGCTGTGATATAAATATACCGTTGACAAAGAAGGCTGCCTGCATAAATAACTGCTCAATTCCCGCTGCATAACTCAAATTAATTAAGGGTTTAAATATTTTGCTGCTAATTTTCATCCAGCTGGGATGAAGTTTTAAAATACCTTTATTACTTGTAAATAAAGCTAAATAAAGGGCAGCTGCTATAAATCGGGCAAAAGTTGTTGAAATAGCTGCTCCTGCAATACCTAATTCGGGAAAAATCCAAAAACCAGTAATAAGAATATAGTTACCAATTATATTTAATATGTTGGCAATACCTGTAATATACATCGGTGTTTTAGTATCACCAGCACCCCTTAAAGCTGCTGCTGCGGCAAAGGAAATAAACATAAATAACTGTCCAATAGCAATATATTTTAAATATGTTGTTCCATAATCTTTAACAATAGCTGTAATATCATAAACATTTAAAATAAGGTCGGCAAAAAAGAAAGTGAATAAAGTAACTGTTATTCCTAAAATTAGGTTTAAAGTTAAATTTTCATTCATAATTTTATTCATTCTTTGTTTATTGCCCTCACCATAACTGCGGGAAACCATAGCCGTGGCACCTGCATTAAAAGCAGAAAAAACAAAAATCAAAGTGAAAATGATTTGATTGGCAAAGCCAACTGCTGCCAGAGCTTCCTTACCTATAAAGCGGCTGATCATAATAGTATCTGCCATACCAACCAAGGTATTTAATGACATTTCAAGCACTGCTGGGAGAGCAAGCAGAAAAATATTTTTTGTTCTTTGATAACTATTTTTAGTTAATTTTAGTTCCATAATTTTCATCCTTTATCTGTTTATTTGGATTTGAGAGATGATTTATTTAAATCATCTCTTCTATCTTAGCATAGAACAAAATAATATAAAAGAGGAATAATTAATTGTCTAATTTATTTCAATATGTTAAAATTATATATGGAGTTGAGACAATGTATATTGCTTTGTTTACTGTAATAATTATTTTGATAGATCAAATGAGTAAGCATTTAATTCGAAGCAGTCTAGTTCAATTTGAAAAGATATCACTTATTGATGATTATTTTTATCTAACCTTTGTTAAAAACAGAGGTGCTGCTTTTGGTATTTTTAGAGGTCATCGCAGTTTTTTTATTATAATAACTATTATATTTTTAATTTTTATTATTTACCTGTATTTTAAAGAACTGCCTCAGAATATTACAACAAAAATTTCAATAATTTTTTTGTTTGGGGGAAGTATTGCCAATCTTATTGATAGAGTAATATTTCATTATGTGACTGATTTTCTTGCTTTTGATTTATTAGATTTTTATAAATTGCCAGTAATAAATATTGCGGATATATTTATATTTTTTGGTATTATTATTTTAATTCATCAACTACTTTTTTTATCAGATTGAGGTGCTTAAATGGAAGAACATAGTCTTAAAGTGGAAGCGAAAGATCAGGGGATTAGAATAGATAAATTTTTAGCTTCTGAATATCAGGATTTATCCCGCTCATTTATTCAAACTTTAATTGAAAACAAAAAGATTACTGTTAATGAAAATACAGTTGATAAAAGCTATAAAATAACAAAAAATGATTTTATCAAAATTATTATTGAAGAAAAAGAAAGTGAAATTAAAGCTGTGGAGATGGCCTTAGATATTGTTTATGAAGATCAGGATATAATTGTGATTAATAAAGAAGCTGATCGAGTTGTTCATCCAGCCCCGGGCCATCACAATGACACTATAGTTAATGCCTTGTTGGCCCATGTTGATAATTTATCTGCAATTAATGGAGTTAAAAGACCAGGGATCGTTCACAGGTTGGACAAGGATACCTCAGGTTTATTAATTGCTGCTAAAAATGATAAGAGCCACAAAAGTCTGGCTCAGCAGTTTAAAAGTAGATCTGTAGAAAAATATTATTATGCTTTAATTGAAGGAAATTTAGCTTATGAAAAAGGAAAAATAGACGCCCCAATTGGAAGAGACCCTAATAACCGCAAAAAAATGGCGGTTAGAAAGCGCAGAAGTAAAAGAGCGGTTAGCCGTTTTAAAATAATTGAAGAGTTTAAAAATCATACCCTAATTCAAGTAAAAATTGAAACCGGTCGTACTCATCAAATTAGAGTTCATTTTTCTTATCTAGGTCACCCGGTAGTAGGGGATCAAAAATATGGGGCTAAAAATGATTTAAATGCTCAAAGACAGCTTTTACATGCCAAAAAATTGATTATTAAACATCCGGCTACAGGTGAAAAAATGAAGTTTGAAGCAGAGTTAAAAGAAGATTTTAAAGGAATTTTAGCTAAACTTAGAGAACAAAAAATTTAAAATAAATATTATTCAAAAATTATAGGAGGAGATTATTATGTATAACTCAATTAAATTAACAGAAGATGTTTATTGGGTCGGAGTAAATGACAAAGAAACAGATATATTCGAATCTCTATGGCCTTTACCAGAGGGAATCGCTTATAACTCGTATATTATTAATGATGATAAGGTTGCTCTGATTGATACAGTTAAGATTAATTATACAGATACATATTTAGAAAAAATAAAAGATGTTATTGGGGATAAAAAAGTTGATTATTTAATTATTAATCATATGGAGCCAGATCATTCTGGTTCAATCAAGTCAATGCGTGAAGCTTTTCCAGAGATGGAAATTGTGGGTAATGCTAAAACCATGAACTTTTTAGAGGGTTTTTATGGTATTACAGAGGGAACAAAGGTTATTAAAGATGGTGATGAGCTGGATTTAGGTTCTAGAACTTTAAAATTTTATTTGACTCCAATGATTCACTGGCCTGAAACTATGATGACTTTTGATCAAAAAGAAAAGATATTATTTTCCGGGGATGCTTTTGGTGGTTTTGGTTCTTTAAATGGATACCTATTTGATGATGAAGTAAATGTTGATCATTTTGAAGATGAAATTAGAAGATATTTCTCTAACATAGTGGGTAAATATGGGCCGGTAGTTCACAAAACAATTTCTAGGCTCAGTGAAGAAATTGAAGAAATTGGAATGATAGCAGCTACTCACGGTCTTGTTTGGCGTGAAGATCCAGCTCATATTATTCAGGAATATGATAAGTGGAGCCAGCAGCAAACACAAGAAGGGGTAGTTGTTGTTTATGGTTCGATGTATGGAAACACTAAAGTGATGGCTGAAGCAGTAGCTCGTTCGTTATCAGAAAATGGAATCGAGCAAATCAAATTATTTGACGCAGCCCGCAAAGATATTTCGTTTATTATCAATGATATTTGGAAGTATAAAGGTATAGTTTTAGGCAGCTGTACTTACAACAATGAGATTTTCCCGCCAATGGAATATTTGTTGAAGAGTTTAGAAAGCAGAAACTTAAGAGACAGAGTACTGGGTATTTTTGGCTCTTACAGTTGGAGTGGTGGAGCTTTAGATAGATTAGAAGAATTTAGTGAAACGGTTAGCTGTAACCTGGTTGAACCTCAAATCGAGACACAGTATGCTCCAGGTAGCGATATATTAGAAAAATGTTATCTTTTAGGAAAAAACACTGCAGAACAGGTTAAAAAAAATTGCAAATAAAAAGTTGAAACTTATAAAGTAATAGAATATCTACTCACTTTTGATTAATTTAAATGCAGCTAAAGAAATAATCAAGTGAGTAGATTATTTTATTAAAAATAATATTCAAAAAATTAAAGGAATTTAAATAACTATTGTAGAAGTAATAATATACAGAAAATTTTAAGAATAGTGTCAGAAATTTGACTATATTGACAGTAAAAAATAAACATTAATAAAATGAGAGGCTGGTGGAAAAATTGAGTAAAATTACTAGTAAAGACATTAGAAATTTTTGCTTTATATCACATGGAGGTGCGGGTAAATCAACACTGACTGAGATGCTGCTCTATAATGCAGGTGTTATAGAACAACCAGGTAGTGTTGATAAAGGAAATTCGCAATCTGATTTTAGTGCTGTAGAAAAAAAACATGAACATTCAGTTCATAATAGTTATTTTAATTTTGAATGGCATAATAAATTATTTCATTTTATTGATACTCCCGGCTATGCAGATTTCCGCAGTGAAGTAATTAGTGCTTTGAGAATGGTAGAAAGTGCAGTACTGCTGGTTGACGCAACAGCTGGTATAGAAGTTAATACCGGCTATGTCTGGAACCTAGCAAAGGAAAATGATCTGGCCAAGGCTGTATTTATAAATAAAATTGATAAAGAGGAAGCAGATTTTGACAAAGTTGTAGATGAGCTGCGAGCTACATATAATGATAGTTTTGCAATTGTAACTATTCCTTATTATGAAGGTGGAAAGTTTGTGGGAATAATTGATCTGCTTGATGAGAAACTGTATAAATCTGCTGACGGAAAACCAGAAGCATACCCTATTCCTGAAACAGAAAGAGAAAGGGTAGAAGATTACGAATTAAAGCTGACTGAAGAAATTGTGGAATTAAAAGAAGATTTAATGATTAAATATCTTGATGGAGAAAAAATAACTATTAAAGAATTAACCAAAGCTTTTGAAGAAGAGGTTGCCGGAGAGCAGTTAGTGCCCGTTTTTGCAGGTTCAGCTTTAAGAAACTGTGGAGTTAGTAAATTTTTAGATGATTTAACTAAAATTTTCCCTTCAGCTTCTGAAGTCCATTCTGATCATTTAGTTGAATCAGGAGAGGTTTTAAAACCTGAACCAGGTAGCAAATTTAGTGCTCAGGTTTGTAAAACAATGGTAGATCCTTATATCGGTAAATTGTCTATTTTTAGAGTTTTTTCCGGTGAATTAGAAAGAGATGATTTAGTTTCTATACCAAATATTGAAGAAGAGATAAAGGTAACAAAATTATATAAATTAAATGGTAAAGATCAAAAAAATGTTGATAAATTAACTGCCGGAGAAATTGGGGCAGTTGCAAAATTAGATGAACTGGAAACTTCTTTTACTATGCGTGATCCCGAAACAGATATTTATTATCACGAACTGAAATTTCCAAAGCCAATGTACAGCAGGGCAGCTTATCCAGCTGATGGCATAGATGAAGAAAAAATGGCTTCTGCTTTACAGCGCTATAGTGATTCAGATCCAACATTTAAAGTTAACTATAATAAAGAAACAAAAGAATTAATTTGTGATGGAATGGGTACAATTCACTTTATTATGATTAAGGAAGAATGCCAGCAAAAATATGATGTAGATTTTATAATTCAGGAGCCTAAAGTTGCTTATAGAGAAACAATTCAGCGAAAAACAGATGTTGAAGAAAAATATAAAAAACAATCAGGAGGACGAGGCCAATATGGTCATGTTGTCATGAAGGTTGAACCACTTCCAAGAGGTAGAGGTTTTGAATTTGAGGAAGAAATATTTGGTGGAGCAATTCCTGGTCAGTATATTCCTGCAGTCGAAAAGGGAATTATTGAAGCAAAAGAAAAAGGAGCACTTGCGGGTTATCCTGTTGTTGACTTTAAGGTTGTTTTATATGATGGTTCTTATCATGATGTTGACTCTTCCGAAATGGCTTTTAAAATTGCAGCTTCTAAAGCTTTCAGAAATGCTTTAGCTCAGGCCAAATCTGTTTTGCTTGAACCAATTATGTCAGTTGATGTTACAGTACCTCAAGATTTTATGGGAGATATAATGGGAGATTTTAACTCCAGACGTGGTAGAATAGAAGGAATGGATCCTCAAAATGGTAAGCAGATTATTAAAGCTAAAGTTCCTCAGGCAGAAATGTTTAATTATGCTGTCGAATTGAAATCAATAACCGGTGGTTATGGTTCATTTGACATGAAGTTTTCCCATTATGATAAAGTTCCATCTGATATTAGTGCAAAAATTATAGAAAGAGTTAATAATCAAACTGCTTAAGTAAAATTATTAATCTCAAATTTAAGCTAATTAAGTAATTGAAAAGGTCAGCTCTAGCTGGCCTTTTTCTAGCTTATAGTATATAATAAATTCTGGAGGCAGAAATATGGAATTTATTTTTATGATTTTATCATCTCTATTATTTACAATACCTAATTACTTTCCTTCTTTATTTTTCTTAAGTTGGTTTGCTTTTATACCTTTAATTTATTTAATAAAAGATTATGACTACAGTCATTCATTTATAATTGCAGTTTTAGTAGGCTTTTTAAATTCTACTTTTTCATTTTACTGGCTTTATCAGCCTTTAAATTCGACTCTTAAAATGCCATTTTCTTTTAATATATTTATTTTATTTTTGTTTTTTTTATTTTCGGCTTTACCACTGGGAGTCTGGGTGCTTATTAATAAGTTTTTGCAGCCTCAAAATTCATATAGTCCCTTTACAGCAGCTTTAAGCTGGAGTGTCTTAGAATATCTCCGTTTTGAATTTTTAAATCTAAATCCATTTAATTATTTTGCCTACAGCCAAAGTTCTTTTAATTTTATTGCTCGATATGCTGCTTATGGAGGCATGTTTTTGGTGTCCTTTATTTCAGTTTTGATTGCTTCTTATTTGGTTAAATTATTTTTAGAACCCAAATGGAAAAAGGGAGTACCCTTAGCAGTGTTTTTAATTATTTTGGCCATCATTCCAATATTTATTGGTCCTCAATCAGATGTAGAATTAAAGCAGCTGAAATTTGATTTATTAATTAACAATTCTCAGGCTAAGAGCAGTACTTTTGAAGAAATTGAAAATGAAATTGATAACTTTGCTTCTTTACTTGGAAAAAAAAAGAATAAATATATTTTAACAGCTGAAGATAGTTTAAGTTTTGATTTAATCCGGAATAGTTACTATCGAGAAAAACTTTTTTCACAAATAAAAGCTGAGCTTAACGGCTCATATTTACAGCTGGGGAGTCATGCTGCTGCAGCAGCTAATTATAATGCCAGGATTTTAAACTCTTTATTTTTATTATCTGAAAACTTAGAAGTTATTAACCGCAGTAATCAGGAGTTGAATTTTTTAGCCGGGATTAATTTAAAAAATAAAGAAAAAATAATTGATTTTTTTGAGGGTTATTTAAGATTTAATCAGGGAATGATTAAAAAATCTAAAAGTACTGAAATTATTGAAATAAATGAACTTAAATTTATAAATTTAATTGCAGAAGAAATATTTATTCCAGTTATCAGCCGGAAAAACAACTATGCTGGAAATATAAATTTAATAATAAATGCAGCTGCAGAAGAGAAAATTAATTCTAAAGTCTATAATAATTTGGCCCTTGCAGCAGCAGTATATAGAGCTGCAGAGAGCAATACAGCTTTAATTAGGGCTGTGAGTGGCGGCTATAGTGCAGTAATTGATTACCAAGGGAAAATACTGGTAAAAGAAAAATTGAAAAATGATCTAAAGAGTTTTAATTTAACTCTATATCAGGGAGAGAGTTATTATCAAAAGAATCCAACTAAAATAATAAATATTATTTTAATTATCTTTACTGTAATCGCTTTTGTAAAAATTATGATTAAGCTGAGAAAAAATTTAAGCAGCAGAAATTAATCTGCTGCTAGTTTTTTTAATAATTCTTTTTTAGCAGGGTCAATATAAATTGTTTGATATTTATCATAGTAGACAAGTCCTGGTTTTGCCCCTTTAGGTTTGTTTACATTTTCAACAGGAGTATAATCTATTGGTACATTTGTTGATTCTCTAGCTTTGCTGAAATAAGCTGCAATTGCAGCTGCCTCGGTTAAAGTTTGTTCCGGAACTTCTGCTTCCGTATCTCTTTTTATAATCACATGTGAACCTGCTATTACTTTCGTATGCAGCCAGATATCACCATTATTAGCCATTTTTTTGGTTAATCGGTCATTTTGTTTGTTATTTCTGCCAACTAAAATTTGATAGCCATCACTTGAAATAAATTTACGTGGTGGTAATTTTTTATTACTTTTATTTCTTTTCTTTTGTTTTTGCTTTTTAATGTAATTTTCTTCTTTTAACTCTTCCTTAATTTCCTCTAGATCATCCAGGGTTTCAGCCTGTTCAATATTCATGCTAACCTGCTTCAAATATTTTTCTTCATGTCTAAGTTTAGCAATTTCTCTTTTTAAGTGTTTAACACTTTTTTTCAACTTATTATATTTTTTAAAGTATTTTTGAGCATTATCTGATGGTGATTTAGAAGGATCAAGTTTAATTTCAATCTCCTGCTGATCATCACTATAATAATCTTTAACTACTGCCTTTTTATCTCCCCTGTTGATTTGATAGATATTGGCAGTGATCAATTCGCCTTTTTTCTTATATTTCTCTGCCTCTTTACTTTCTTCCAGCTGTCTTTTTAATTTTTTTTGTTTTTTAATATTTTTATCTAAATAGGTATTAACTACTTTATTTAACTCTCTAATAGAGCGTTTTAGTTCTTTGTCTTTTAGAAATTCTTTGAAATAATAATCCATCATTTGATCAAGGTCTTCAAACTCTTTTAAGTTTTCTGGGCTTCTGTGTTTTAAAATAAAAGCAGAAATATAATCTACTTTTCCATTTTCTACAGCAAGTACAGGTTTATACTGTTTGTCTTTGAATTGAGAAAACAATTTAAGCATTGATTCAGCAATGGAATTCTTATCAGAGTTGGTCAGATTATTATAATTTTCAGCTGGATCTACTCCGGCTCGATAAACAATTTCACGAGCTGAATAGGGTCCAATCCCTCTAAAATTATACATTACAGCTCTAAAAGCCGCCTGTGAAAAATTTTCATCTATTATCTGTCGAAATTCTTCTTTGCTTTGAAGCTCAAGTGGATTTAATTTATCCTGTCCCGGTGGTTTCTGATACTTAATCCCCGGATAGAGCTGCCTTTCAGGATTTTGCTTTTCAGTAATTCTTTTCATTGCATCTAAAACAACTTCATTATCATCTAAAAGAATTACATTACTGTATTTCCCCATTAGTTCTGCGATTAAACTATATTTTTTTCCTCGTTTTTCAATATTAATCCTAACCATTCTTTCAAATTCAGGCTGAATTATTTCCTGGATATATGAGTTTTTTAAATATTTTCTGAGCATCATACAAAAATCAGGAGGAAAAGAGGGAAAGTCAAAATCTAGTTCAGTTAAATTTATCCGGGCTCCCTGAGGATCAGTTGAAATTAAAAGTTTTGAATTTTGATTGTTATTTCTTAACCGAATAATTAAATGTTTTTTTTCTATTTGATAAGCCTTTTCGATTCTGGCACCTAAAATCTTATCCTCTAAATTATCTTTAAGTGCAGCTAACATTATTCCATCAAAGGCCATAATTATCACTCCATTCTCTATTTGTTGGATTAGTCATCTAAATTAAGTATAAAAGAAACAAAGCTTTGAGTCAATTAATTAAATAATTGTTTAGGACAAAGAAGACTCTCTTCCCTTGTCAAAAAAGTGCTGCTGTGGTATCATTAATAAAGATAAGGAGCGAACTTGATTTTAGATAAATAAGATTTTGGGAGGTATAAATAATGGATGTCAACTTAATTAATATTGGTTTTGGTAATATTATTGCAGCAAATAGGGTGATTGCAGTAGTAAGTCCAGAATCAGCACCTATAAAGAGAATTATTCAAGAAGCGAGAGAGAGAGGCATGTTAATAGACGCTACTTATGGACGTCGTACTAGAGCGGTTATAATTACAGATAGTGATCATGTTGTATTATCTGCAATTCAACCGGAAACTGTCTCACACCGATTAGAAGATGATAAATAAAATTGGGGGTAATTTATAATGACTAAGGGTTTATTATTTGTATTATCCGGGCCATCAGGTGTGGGGAAAAACACAGTTTTAGATGAACTATTTAAAACTTTTGATGGAGTTTCATATTCTGTTTCTGCAACTACCAGAAAAAAGAGAGCTGGAGAAGTTGAGGGAGAGGATTATTTCTTTATGTCTGAAGCTGAATTTAAAAAAATCAAGGAAGATGATGGTTTTATTGAGAGTGCAGTAGTTCACGGCCATCACTACGGAACCCCTAAAAAATTTGTTGATAGAAAATTAAAAAATGGTGAAGATATAATATTAGAAATTGATACACAAGGAGCAAAACAGGTTAGAGAAAAATATCCGGAAGCGGTTTATATTTTTCTGCTGCCTCCATCTTTAGAAGAGTTAGAAAATAGACTTGATAAAAGAGGGTCTGAAAACAGCAAAAGCAAAAAAATCAGATTAAAAAATGCAAGACAGGAATTAAAAGAAGTACATAATTATGATTATGAAGTAACTAATGATAGTTTGGCTGATACAGTTAGAAAAATTAAAAAAATTATTATCAAAGAACAGCAAAGGAGAGATTCTTAATGATTACCGAACCATCTGCAGAGCAATTGGGTGATAAAGCTGATAGTTTATTTACAGTAATTATTTTAGCTTCAAAAAGGGCAAGACATCTTAATCAAAATGGAGCCGAGTTATTAGAAGAATACCGCAGCCACAAATTGGTTTCTAGAAGTTTAGAAGAGATTGAAAAAGATAAAATAACCTATGAAAAGAAAATAGAAACTTCAAAGTGAAATTAAAAATAAGGATAGGAATTTAAAGGATAGGAATTTAATAGTTTAGAAGAATATTAATTATACAAAGGAGCTAAAAAAATGTCTGCAAATATTGTTTTAGGTGTGACAGGTGGAATAGCAGCTTATAAAAGTGTTCAAATAGCCAGTAATTTAACTAAATTGAATCATAATGTATATACTATTATGACTGAATCTGCGGTTGAATTTGTCAGCCCACTGACCTTTCATTCTATTACACATTTACCAGTAGAAAATGATCTTTTTACTTCCAGCGGTGAAGAAGTTAAACATATAGATTTAGCAGATAAAGCAGATTTATTTTTAATTGCACCTGCAACTGCTAATTTCATTGCTAAAGCTGCTGCTGGTATTGCAGATGATCTTTTAACTACAGTATTGCTGGCAACTCAGGCTCCAATTATGATTGCACCATCTATGAATGTACATATGTTTGAAAATCCTATTGTACAGAAAAACATGAAAACTTTAGCTGATTTGGGTTTTAACATCATCACACCAGATTCCGGTTATTTAGCCTGTGGTTATACTGGTAAAGGTAGGCTTCCTGAGCCAGAGAGATTAGTCGAAGAGGTTAAGCGTAAGCTTTCGAAAAAAGATCTCAAAAACAAAAAAGTAGTAATTACAGCTGGCCCAACTCGAGAATCTTTAGATCCTGTAAGATTTTTATCAAATTATTCCAGTGGTAAAATGGGTTATGCACTTGCAAAAGCTGCTTCATACCGAGGGGCAGAAGTAAAGTTGATTTCTGGTCCGAGTGCGGTAGAAGTACCTTTAGGAGTGGAACTGGCTCAAATTGAAACAGCTGAAGAGATGAAAGAAGCTGTCTTTGCTGAATATAAAAATGCTGATCTTGTTATAATGGCAGCTGCAGTTTCTGATTACAGACCGCAGGAGATTATGACTGAAAAAATAAAAAAATCAGGTGAAAATTTGGTCTTAAAGTTAGAAAGAACCACTGATATTTTAGCTGAACTGGGTAAAAACAAAAAGAACTCTCAGCTTTTAGTTGGTTTTGCTGCTGAAAGCGAAAATTTATTAGAAAATGCTCAAAAGAAGTTAAGCAAAAAACAGGCAGATTATATTATTGCTAATGATATTAGTAATCAAAGTATTGGCTTTGGTAGTGATAAAAATCAGGTCAGTATTTTAAGTAAAGAAGGTATAGTGAAACTGCCAACTGCAGATAAAGAAAAATTGGCTCATCAAATATTAAATTATATCTTAAGCGGTCAAAAAAATCAGGGTTAATTATACAATTCACCTTAATTTTATAGAAGTTAAATTTTATTGACTTAGTATAAAAAATAAACTATAATTATATTAAGTTTAATCAAATTTTGATAATATTAATTTATTTTTTGGAGGTGATTTTAAAACAAAAAACAGAAAATTAAATAATCCAAACAAAAAAAGAGGAGGAAGAAGTATAGTATGAGAAAAATAACTTTAACAACTTTTATTATTTTAGCAGTGATTATGTCGATGTTTGTTACAGGAGTTATGGCTCAAGAGCAGGGTGGAACCTTAGTTTTTGGCCGTGGAGGCGATACAGTAGGCTTAGATCCAATACAAGTTACTGATGGGGAATCATTTAAGGTTACTCAGCAAATTTATGATACTCTTGTTGATTACACACCCGGCACAACCGAAGTAGAACCGGCTCTGGCGACAGACTGGGAAGTATCTGAAGCTGGTTTGACCTGGACTTTCCACTTGCGTGAAGGTGTAGAATTCCACGATGGAAACCCTTTTAATGCAGAAGCAGTAAAATGGAATTTTGATCGCTGGCGTTTAGAAGATCATCCTTATCATATCGGTGGAGAATTTACCTATTATAGTTATATGTTCCAGGGTTTCCCAGGAATCATTCAGGAAGTTAATGTAGTAGATGAATATACAGTAGAATTTGTTCTTTCTGAAAAACAGGCTCCTTTCTTAAATAATTTGGCTATGGTTCCTTTTGGAATTGCCAGCCCAGAGGCTGTTAAAAAATATGGAGAAGATTACTTTAAAAATCCTGTAGGAACTGGGGCTTTTGTTTTAGAAGAATGGCGTCAGGGAGACAGAGTTATTTTAAAAGCAAATGAAAATTATTGGAGAGAAAGAGCTTATCTTGATGAAATTGTTTTCCGCTCAATTCCTGATAACTCAGCTCGTTTTATGGAATTACAGTCCGGATCAATTGATATGATGGATGGTGTAAGTCCTGAAGATGTTGAAGCGATAGAAGAATCAGATACACTGAAACTCTCATTAAGACCTAGTATGAATGTTGGTTACTTTGCTATGAACTTTAAATTTGAGCCTTTTGATGATGTTAGAGTCAGAAGAGCTTTTAACCATGCCATTGATAAGCAGGCAATAATTGATGCTTTCTATGCAGGTTTAGCAGAACCAGCTAAGAATCCAATGCCGCCTTCTATTTGGGGTTATAATGATGAAATCGAACCTTACGAATATAATCCAGAAAAAGCTAAAGAATTATTAGCTGAAGCTGGTTATGAAGATGGATTTGAATTTGACCTCTGGTATTTACCTGTACCAAGACCTTATATCCCACAGGGTAAATTTATTGGTCAGGCTATTCAGAGTTATTTAAGCGAAATTGGTGTAACAGCTAATTTAGTAACTTATGATTGGAGTACCTATCTTGATAAAACAGACCATCAAGAAGCTCCGACATATATGCTGGGATGGACTGGAGATAATGGTGACCCAGATAACTTCTTATATGTGCTTTTAGATAAAGATAATAGTAATAATGCATACGAAAGTGATGAACTGCATGAAGTATTAGTTGAAGCACAAAAGACTATGGATCAGGATAAAAGAGTAGAATTGTATATGGAAGCTCAGGAAATTATTCATCAGGATGCACCTTGGGTTCCTTTAGTTCACTCAACACCACCAATTGCTTTAAAATCAATGGTTGAAAATTATATTCCTAACCCAACTGGAACAGAAAAATTACACAGAGTTTGGTTATCAGAATAAAGTAAGTATAGTTTAATAATTATCTTAATCTGCGGCCAAGATTGGCCGCAGATTAATTTTGGATAGGAGGATGTAATGAAGAAATGTTTAACTATATTATTAAAAGATTACTGGCTTTAATTCCTATTTTAATTGGAGTTGCCATTATAGTATTTCTAATTGTTCATCTGATTCCGGGTGATCCAGCCCAAACCATGCTTGGCGAAAGAGCAACTGACCAGGCCCTGGAAAGACTAAGAGAACAAATGGGGCTTAATGACTCGTTACCAGTACAGTTTTGGCGTTATGTTAAAGATTTATTAAGAGGCGATTTAGGTCGATCAATAATGAGCAACAACCCGGTTAGTGCAGAATTGATGCAGCGGTTTCCTGCAACCTTAGAATTATCATTTTTTGCAATAATATTTGCAGTTTTTGTGGGGGTACCGGCAGGAATATTTGCTTCAATGAATCAAAACTCCTGGTTTGATAATTTAAGTATGCTGATAGCTTTAATCGGGGTTTCAATGCCTATTTTTTGGCTTGGGCTAATGTTTATCTGGCTTTTTGCTGTTGAATTAGGATGGTTTCCACCATCATCCAGAATCGGTGTTGGCTTAGAATTTACTCCAATAACGAATTTATATGTTATTGATAGTATTTTACAGTTTAATTTTACTGCTTTAAAAAATGTTTTACATCATTTAGTTCTACCAGCGGTTGCACTTGGTACAATACCTATGGCAATCATTGCAAGAATGACACGTTCATCGATGCTGGAGGTTTTGAAAAAAGATTATATTAGAACTGCTTATGCTAAGGGCCTAAAAAGAAAAATTGTGATCTTCAAACATGCTTTAAAAAACGCAATGGTACCAATAATCACTGTAGTTGGGCTGCAGTTTGGAGTCTTATTAGGTGGAGCGGTTATGACCGAAACAATTTTTTCCTGGCCCGGACTTGGTAAATATTTAGTAGATGCTATTTATGCTAGAGATTTTCCGATAGTTCAGGGAGGAATCTTATTTTTTGCAGGTGTTTTTGTAATAGTTAATTTAATTGTCGATTTATCATATGCTTTAGTTGATCCACGGATTCAATATGAGTAGGAGAGGAGTGCAGCAGATGTCAGAAAGTAAAAATGAAAAAAATATGCAAAAAAACACAAACCCCTGGTTTGAAGCCTGGCGGCGATTATTAAAAAGTAAAATAGGTGTGGCGGGTTTAGGAATTATTATATTTTTAATATTGGTAGCATTGCTGGCCCCGGTATTGGCACCACATGACCCTTTTAAACAAAACATTTTAGCTAGATATAAAGCTCCTTCATCAGAGCATTTATTAGGAACAGATGAGATGGGAAGAGATATTTTAAGCAGAATTATTTATGGATCGAGAATTTCAATCCAGGTTGGTTTAGTATCAGTAGGTTTTGCTTTAATTTTTGGTGTTAGTTTTGGCCTGCTGGCAGGTTTTTATGGGGGCAAACTTGATATGCTGATTATGCGTTTTATGGATATCATGCTTGCTTTTCCAAGTATCTTATTAGCGATAGGTATAGTTGCAATTTTAGGACCCCAGCTAAAAAATGCCATGCTGGCAATCGGGATAATTAATGTACCTCGGTTTGCGAGAATTGTAAGATCCTCTGTTTTATCAATTAAAGAAAGTGAGTATATTAGTGCAGCTAGAGCTTTGGGTGCTGGAGATTTTAGAATAATTTTTAAACATTTATTACCTAATGCTATGGCACCACTGATTGTACAAACTACTTTAAGTATTGCGACAGCTATTTTAGAAGCAGCAGCATTAAGTTTTTTAGGTTTAGGTGCTCAACCACCTTCTCCAGAGTGGGGTGCCATGCTGAGTGATGCCAGATCTTCACTGCAGAGAGCTCCCTGGGTTGCAACTTTTCCAGGTTTAGCAATTATTTTTGGTGTTTTAGGTTTTAACCTTCTAGGTGACGGCCTGCGCGATGCACTAGATCCAAAAATGAAGAACGTTTAAAGTAGGGTGATTAAAATTATTGATCCAGTAATGATAGAAATATTTTCTCTACCTATAAGATGGTATGGTGTTATAATAGTTTCTGGAATTATTATTTCACTGATTATTTTAAATTATCTTCTGCAGGGTGAGGATGAGTTTGACTTTGAATTTTTTTTAGATTATATTATTATAGCTCTGCCTTTAGGTATAATATCAGCAAGACTGTATTATGTAATTTTTAATTTAGATTATTATCTTGAAGAACCTTTGAAAATTTTAGCTATTAATGAAGGTGGACTTGCAATACATGGAGGGCTGCTGATGGGAATAGCAGTTCTTTTTTTTCTGACTAGAAAAAGAAACAAAAAATTTCTAAAAGCTCTTGATTATTTGGCACCGATAACAGCTTTTGCTCAGGCTGTAGGTCGTTGGGGTAATTTTATGAATCAAGAAGCCTATGGACAAATAGTAAATGAGAGTTATTATAATTTTTTTCCTGAATTTATAAAAAATCAGATGTGGATTGATGGTTCTTATCGAGAAGCTGCTTTTTTATATGAGTCAGTTCTTAATTTTCTTCTCTTTATTATCTTAGTTTTTTATCTAAATTCTAAGCAGAAAAAAGATGGAGAAATATTTTCTCTTTATTTAATATTTTATTCAATTTTTAGGTTCTTTATTGAAGAGCAGAGGACAGATAGTTTACTAATTAGTGGAGAAATACAGGTGGCTAAACTGGTCAGTGTTTTGATGATAATTGCAGGTTGTTTATTACTATACTATATTAGAAAAAGAAGAGATTTTAAAAAAGTAGAGTAAATTGACAGTATAAGCTTAATGTGCTAAACTAAATTTATTAAGTTAGTGAATGAATAGATTTTAATTTTAAGTTAAGAAGATGCTGATAGATGAAAGGTGATATTATGACACGTAAATATTTATTTAGCTCAGAATCAGTGACTGAAGGACATCCAGATAAAGTTGCTGATCAAATTTCTGATGCTGTTTTAGATGCAATTCTTGCAAAAGATCCTGAGGCGAGAGTTGCTTGTGAAACCATGGTAACAACAGGATTAATATTAATTGCAGGAGAAATAACAACTTCCTGTTATGTTGATTTAAAAAAGATTGCAAGAGAAACAGTCAAGGATATTGGATATACCAGAGCTAAATATGGTTTTGATGGAGAAACTTGTGCTGTTTTAACAGCAATTGACGAACAATCTGGAGATATTGCATTAGGAGTTGATCATTCTTTAGAAGAAAAAGAGGGGTCATCAAATTCAGATTTAGGAGCTGGTGATCAGGGTTTAATGTTTGGATATGCTTCTAATGAAACTGAAGAATTAATGCCGCTGCCAATTATGTTATCACATAAATTGGCCCGCAGATTGGCTGAAGTCAGAAAAAATGGGCCCTTGAAGTATCTCCGTCCTGATGGAAAAACTCAAGTTACAATTGCTTATAAGGATAATAAACCTATTTATGTTGATAAAATTTTAATATCTTCTCAACACCATCCTAAAGTTACTCAAAAACAAATTAAAGAAGATATCACAAAACATGTAATTAAAGAAATAATTGATGAAAAATTATTTAGAGAAGATACTGAAATTTTCGTCAACCCAACAGGTCGTTTTGTAATTGGTGGACCAAATGGAGATACAGGTTTAACAGGTAGGAAAATCATAGTTGACACCTATGGTGGAACCGCACATCATGGAGGAGGAGCTTTTTCCGGTAAAGATCCGACAAAAGTTGATCGCTCTGCTTCTTATGCTGCCCGTTATATTGCTAAAAATATTGTTGCAGCAGATCTTGCAGCAAGGTGTGAGGTGCAGATGGCTTATGCCATTGGAGTTGCAAAACCTTTATCTGTTATGATCGATACTTTTGGTACTGCAGTTATTGATGAAAACAAATTAGAAAAAATTGTTAAAAATGAATTTGATTTAAGACCAGCTCAAATAATTAAAAATCTAAATTTAAGAAAGCCTATTTACAAACAGGTAGCCGCTTATGGTCATTTTGGTCGTCATGATTTAGACCTTCCCTGGGAAAAAATCGATAGAGTGGATAGTTTAAGAAAGAAAGCTGGTTTAGAATAAATAATAATTTATGATTATTTGATATGCTGCCGAAGGTTTTTACCTTCGGCTTTTAATATTTAATATATGATTTAAGTATAATTTTAAATTAATGAAATAATTATTTGGAAGGGATTTTTATGCAGCAAATAATAAAAGTAGTTGTTGATTTACCTTTAAGAAAATTGAATAAAGAATTTGATTATCTGCTTCCAGATAAATTTAAAAATTCGATTAAAATAGGTCAAATTGTTAAAGTTCCTTTTGGCAGAAGGAAAATATCTGCTTTTGTGACTCAACTTGATGTAAAATCTGATTTGGAAAAATCAAAACTTAAAGAAATTGATTCTATATTTTATTCGGAAAGTTTTTTTGAGCAGAAATTATTAGACCTTTTCTATTGGACTGCAGCATATTACCATGCTTATCTGGCTCAAGTAATTAAATCAGCTCTACCACCAGGTATAGTTGATCAAAAAATCAAAAAAAAAGAAGTAGAATATCTAAAACTAAATGATCAGATAAATAATTATAAATCTGAACTAGAAAAATTAGAAAAAAGAGCTCCAAAACAATACTTAATTCTAAATTACTTATTAGAAAAAAATGATCAAAGGAATAAATTGGAAACTGTGTTAGCAGCTGCAGATACTTCTCGGCAGACTGTTTACCGTTTAATAGACAAAGATTTGATTATTTTATATAATAAGTATGAAAATCGAAGACCAATAATTAATAGTAATTTAAAGAGTTCAATGAACAAAGAAATTACCATTTCTCAAACTGATGCAGAATTGCTGGAGCAAATTGTTGATTTTAATTCTGGAAAAAATAGTTACCTTTTAACAACAAAAAATAGTTCAAAGAGATATAATTTTATTATAAAGCTTTTAGAAAAATTAGCAGTTCAGCAGAAAAATATTATTTTATTAATTCCTGAAATTGAAAAAGATTATATATTTTTAGAGCAGCTAGCAAACTATTTTTCTGATAAAATAGCCTTTTTGCACAGCCAGCTTTCTCAAGCTGAGCGCTTTGATCAGTGGCAGCAGATTAGAAAGGGAGAAGTGCAGATTGTTGTTGGAGCAAGATCAGCAATTTTTGCTCCATTTTCAAGTCTCGATGCCGTCATCTTAATGGAAGAAAATAACGAAAACTATAAAGAACAGGAGCATCCTTTATATCACGCCAGACAAATTGCTGTTAAGAGATTAAAAAATAAAAAGTCACTTTTAATATTAGAATCCCCTGCACCTTCTTTAGAAAGCAAAACTTTAGCCGATAAAGGTGAATATCAACAGATTAATTTAGCTGCTGAAGAAAATAAAATAAGCAGTGAAATTATTGATATGAAAAAAGAAGTTGAAAGAGGAAATTTGGGTGACTTAAGTAGTAAATTAAAAGCTGAAATTAAAAATCAGCTGTCTGCAGGAAATAAAGTGATATTATTTTTAAATCGTCTGGGGATGTCTAATTATATAATTTGTAGAAAATGTGGGCATGTTCTCAAATGTGAAAACTGTGATATTTCTTTGAATTATCATCAGCAAGAACAGGAATTACGATGTCACTATTGTGGTTTAAAAAAAGAAATGCCCCAAAAATGTCCCGACTGTGGTAGTGCTTTTATTTCCCAGGCTGGGGTTGGAACTGAAAAAATAATTGAAGAGCTAAAAAAAATATATTCAGCAGCCAGAATTAAAAGAGTTGATAGTGACTTAAAAGAAAAAGAAGTAAAAAAGAGGTTAAATGACTTTAAGAATAATAAAATTGATATTTTAGTAGGCACCTCTATTTTAATAAAGAAGCAGTTTTATGAAGAACTTAAATTGATAGCTGTGATTTCTGCAGATACAGCACTTAATAGTTCTAATTTTAGATCAGCAGAGACAAATTATTTTATTTTAAAAGAATTAAAATCACTGTTAAAAAATACCGATCAGAGCAAATTTTTGGTTCAAAGTTTTCAGCCAGAACATTACAGTATTAAAGCTGCTCTTGATCAAACAGATAATTCTTTTTATGAACAGGAAGGTCAAATTAGAAAAAAGAGAAATTATCCCCCATTTTGTCGTCTATTAAATATTATAATAAGCAGCCAAAGTGAAAATAAGGCTGCTGCTGAAAGCAAAAAGTTATCTAATTTTTTAGATCAATTTAAAGCTAAATACTTAGAAAAATTAGGAGAAGCTCCTGCTCCGCTGAGTAAAATTAGGAAAAAATACAGGCGGCAGATCATTTTAAAGTTTAGCTCGATTCGTAATCGAGAATATATAATTCAGCTAATTGAAAAAAAATTCATAGAAGAAAATAATGATGATTCAGTAGAAATTCGTATTGATGTGGATCCCTATAGAATGTTATAATATAATTTAGGAGGTAGATATTTATGGCTTTGTTACAAATTAGAGAAATTGGTGACCCAGTATTAAGAAGTAAATCAAAAAAAATAGATAAAGTAACTAAAAAAACAAATGATTTAATAGATAATATGTTTGATACAATGTATGAAGAAGATGGTGTTGGCTTGGCAGCACCACAGGTTGGAATTTTAAAAAGAATTGCAGTTGTAGATATTAGGGAAGATAATAAGGTGGTTTTAATAAATCCGGAAATAATCGAAGAAGAAGGAAAGGCAATAATGGAAGAAGGTTGCCTTAGTATTCCAGGTGAGACCGGTGATGTAATAAGATCACAAAAAATTAAAGTTAGAAGCTTAAATCGTGAAGGTAAGCAAATTGAATTTGAAGCAGAAGGTTTTGAAGCCAGAGCAATCCAACATGAGATGGATCATTTAGATGGAGTCTTATTTGTCGATAAAATTGTAAAACTTGTGGAGTGATTTGATGAAAATAGTATTTATGGGAACACCTGAATTTGCAGTACCCTCACTACTAAAATTAAATAATGATCAAGAAATTGAAGTTGAGGCAGTTGTAACTCAACCTGATCGAAAAAGCGGACGCGGCCAGAAAGTTCATTACTCAGATATTAAAGAAAAAGCCTTAGAAAATGATTTGGAAGTTATGCAGAGTAAAAATGTTAACCAAAAAGGATTTTTAGATAAATTAGTTAAAATTGAACCAGATTTTATTGTAGTTGTTGCTTTTGGCCAGAAGTTAAGTCCTGAATTATTAGAAATACCTAAATATGGATGTATAAATCTTCATGCATCTTTACTGCCTGAATATCGAGGCTCTAGTCCAATTCATAAGGCAATTATTGATGGTAAAAAAGTTACTGGAAACACTACGATGTATATGGATGAGGGTTGGGATGATGGCGACATTATCTATCAACAGGAGATTGAGATTGCTGAAGATGATACAGTCGGTATCTTACATGATAAATTAGCTGAAGCAGGAGCAGAGCTTCTACTTAAGACTTTGAAGGATATAGAAGCAGGTCAGGCACCACGAATTGAACAGGATGATTCTAAAGCAACATTTGCTTACAAAATTGATAAAAGTTTGGGCGAAATTGATTGGAAGCAGAGCGCACAGGAAATTCATAATTTAATTAGAGGTGTAAACCCTTGGCCTGGGGCTTATTCATTTTTAAAGGGAAAAAGATTAAAGCTTTGGGAGAGCAGTGTTAGTAAATTAGAAAACACCGATTTCGAACCAGGTACTATAGTCAAAGCAAATATAAAAGATGGTATATTAGTACAAACAGGTGATGGCATATTAGCAATTGAAAAATTACAGCTTCCAGGTTCCAAAAAAATTGAAGCTGAAGATTTTCTTAACGGTTATCAGCTTAGCTCTGAGGAAAAATTAGGTACTAATTAATTATTAAGGAGGTAGATTTATGTATCCATTTTTCTTTGATCCAACAATGATTGTGATCATTCCTGCCTTAATGATTGCTTTTTATGCACAATATAAGGTGAAAAATACTTTTAATAAATATGATGAAATACAGGTTAATAATAATTTAAGCGGAGCAGAAGCTGCTAGAAAGATACTTTTGAATAATAATTTGGATAATGTTGAAATTAGAAGAACTGATGGCAAGTTAAGTGATCATTATGATCCTAAAAATAAAACCCTTAACTTATCATCTGAAGTATATAATAATAGTTCAATTTCTGCAGTAGGAGTTGCTGCTCACGAAGTTGGACATGCAATTCAGGATAAAGAAGATTACAGACCACTTTCTTTGAGAGCCTCACTTGTTCCAGCAGCTAATATTGGATCTAGTTTTGGGCTTCCTTTAGCTATTTTTGGTTTTTTTATTAGAGCCGATTTCTTGATTATGACAGGTTTTGTACTTTTTTCTGCTGCATTTTTATTCCATCTGGTAACCTTACCGGTAGAATTTAATGCCAGCAATAGAGCTATAAGCAATCTTAAAAGGACTAATTTGTTAACAGATCAAGAAATTAAAGGTGCAAAAAAAGTATTAAAAGCTGCAGCCTTTACCTATGTCGCTACTACACTTGTTGCACTGGCAAATATGTTAAGAATACTGCTCTTAGCTGGTTTGGGTGATGATTAATTGAAAAACTTACGTTCTAAAATTTTAAAAGCATTACTGCGGGTAGAAAGTGGAAGTTATTCAAATCTTTTATTAGATTCCGAATTAAAAAAGATTAAAGATCAAAGAGATAAAAATCTTTTTACTGAAATATTTTATGGTGTTATCAGAAATAAATTATATTTAGATTATGTAATAGAGAGTTTTTCTAAAACTCCACTGCATAAAATGGATAAAGAAGTATTAACGGGGCTGAGAATAGGGGTTTATCAGCTCTTTTTTCTTGATAAAATACCAGCAAGAGCAGCAATTTATGAAAGTGTAGAAGCTGTTAAACTAATACTTCCCGCCAGTAGAAAAGGTGCAGTTTCGTTTACAAATGGAGTTTTGAGGAATATTAACAGAAAAGGAAACGAGTTAACTTTACCCACTAAAACTGAGTCCAAAAAAGAATATTTATCAGTTAAATATTCCTACCCTATCTGGATTATCAAACGCTTTTTAGATCAATATGGATTTAAAAAGACAGAAAAAATCTTAAAAGCTGGAAATAAAAGAGCTGAGGTTATTTACCGTTTTAATCCTTTAAAAATGGAAAAGAATGAATTTGAAAGATTAATGGATCAAGATGGTATAAAATATGAGAATACTTTTTTAGATTCTTTTTATAGATTAAAGGAGGTAAATAATCCGGCTGAAACTCAGGTTTTCAAAAACGGAGCTGCTTATATTCAGGGTACTTCTGCTGGTTTGGCTTCTTTACTATTAGATCCCAAAGAAAATATGAGTGTTCTAGATTTAGCTGCTGCTCCAGGTGGTAAAACAACACATTTAGCTGTTTTAATGAAGAATTCAGGACAAATCACAGCTTTAGATGTCAGCCAGAGCAGACTTAATTTAATCAGAGAAAATATAGAACGATTAGGGGTAAAAAATGTAGTTTTAAAAATGGAAGATGCAGTTAAATATCAAGATAGCAAAAAATATGATAGAATACTTGCCGATTTACCCTGTTCAGGATTGGGGCTTATTGCCTCTAAGCCTGAGATCAAATGGGAAAAAAGCGAATCAGTTATTAAACAAATGGCTTCACTGCAGTATGATATTCTGAGTAATAATCTGTCAAAACTGAAGCCGGGTGGTAAATTGCTTTATTCAACATGTACTTTAAGTCAAGAAGAAAACCAGGATTTAATTAATAGAATTCTAACAGAAAATAATAATTTTGAATTAGTAAATATTAATAAAATATTAGAAGAAGTCAGTGCTTTGAATTTAAAAAATGAAAATAAATATTTAGAGCTTTTACCTGGAGAAGTGGATTCTGAAGGCTTTTTCTATGCGTTATTAAAAAAAGTGGAGAGTGATTAATTTTAAGATGAAGGATTTAAAAGAACTTAATCGAAGTGAGTTAATAGACGAATTTGAAAAGGCTGGATTTCCCTCATATAGAGGAGAACAGGTGTTTAACTGGTTATATAAGAATGGTGTTTCTGCTGTAGAAGAAATGAAAAATATTCCTAAAAAGATGCGTCAGTTTATAGATGAAAATTATGAGCTTAGTGATCTAAAAGAAATAAACAGAAGTACAGCAGTTGACGGCACTGTTAAATATTTGTGGGAACTAAATGATGGAGAAAATATTGAGGGGGTATACCTTCCTTTCCCAAAATCAGGACGTCACAGCACCTGTATTTCAACTCAGGTTGGCTGTGGACTTGGATGTTCATTTTGTGCAACAGGAATTGATGGACTACAGAGAAATTTAACTACAGGTGAGATAGTTGATCAGGTAATAAAAATTCAAAAAGATATTAGCGGCTCAAATTTTGCCGAGCCAAGATTAAGCAATGTTGTTTTTATGGGAATGGGAGAACCATTGGCTAATTTTGATAACTTGATGAAAGCAGTAGAAATAATTAATGCTGACCAGGGACTTAATATTGGCATGAGAAAAATGACTATTTCTACAGCTGGGTTGGTGCCAGAAATTAAAAAACTGGCCCGAACTAATGATCAAATAGGACTTGCAGTTTCTCTACATGCTCCTAATGACCGTTTAAGAAATAAGATTATGCCTATCAACAAAAAATATAATTTAAATCAACTTTTAACTGCTGTTATTAAATATATTGAAAAGACAGGTAGAAGGGTTACTTTTGAATATGTTTTAATGGATAGTGTAAATGATAGCCCTGAATTGTCAGTACAGCTGGCTGAATTGTTGCGTGGGATAAACTGTCATGTAAATTTAATCCCCGCTAATCCAGTTCCTGAATTAGGTATCGAAAGACCAGTACAGAAAGTAATAGATAGTTTTTATGAAACTTTGGATCGGAATGGAATTCAGGTAACACTTAGAAAAGAAATGGGTACTCAAATTGATGCGGCCTGTGGTCAACTAAAAAGAAATAAAAATTAAAAATAACATAAGCTAGTATTAAAGAGATAATCTTAATATAAAGAGGGAGGAAAAAGATGCGGTTTAAAGCTCTAACTGATAAAGGAAATAAACGCAGTACAAACGAAGATAATTTTTATATAGATGAAGAAATTAATTTTTTTATGGTTGCTGATGGTATGGGAGGACATGCTGCTGGCGAAGTAGCAAGTCAGATTGCAGCAAGCTTTGCCGCTGATTTTGACTTTGATTTATCTAATCCTCTGGCTAGTTTGAGCAGTTTAACTTTTTCAATTAATCGTGAGATTATTAGAAAAAGTAATTCAAATCAAGAATATATGGGAATGGGTACAACCTTTGCTGCTGTAATAATTCAGGATAGTAAAATCTATTATGTTAACTTAGGAGACAGCAGAATTTATCTTTATAATCGAAATAATAGAGAATTGAAAAAAATATCTAAAGACCATTCATTGGTCGGAAAGCTGCTGCGAGAAAATAAAATTACAGAAGCAGAGGCCTTCAATCATCCTCAAAAAAATATTGTTACTCAGGCTTTAGGTTTGGATGATGATTTAGATTTAGATATAGGTGAGATTAAAGTAGCTAAAGATGATTATCTATTATTATGTACTGATGGTTTGTCAGATATGATTAAAAAAAGTAAAATTGAAGAAATCTTTTTTAAAAACAATCAAACTGAAGCAATAGCTGAGCAGCTGCTGCAGGAATCTCTAACTAGTGGTGGCTTTGATAATATAACTTTGATAGTAGTTGGTTACAGTGAAGAATAACAAATATTTTTTGATGATAATTGAGGTGAATTTATGCAGGGTAAGATTTTAAATAACCGTTATAAGATAATAAAAGAAATTGGCCGAGGTGGAATGGCAATTGTCTATTCCGCTCGAGATACTCTGTTGGAAAGAACAGTTGCTTTGAAAATGCTGCGTCCGGAATATAAATCAGATGCTGAATTTATAGATAAGTTCAGACAGGAAGCACGAGCTGTAGCAAGATTATCTCATCCTAATGTGGTCAGTATTTATGATATTGTGGTAGATGATGAAAGAATTTATCTTGTAATGGAAATTGTTGAAGGAAAAACTTTAAAAGATATTATAAAAGAAAGAAATAAACTTTCTATTGCAGAATCGTTAGAGATAGCAAGACAAATTGCTGCTGCTTTGTCAGTTGCTCATGGTAACCAAATTGTTCATTGTGATATTAAACCACACAATATTATTTTAAATGACGATATGGAAGTTAAAGTTACTGATTTTGGAATTGCAAGGGCTCTAAGTAATTCAACTGTAAAAGTAACAGAAACTGTTGTCGGAAGTGCTCATTATTTTTCACCTGAACAGGCTAAAGGTGGAGAAATCAAGGCTTATTCTGATGTCTATTCTTTAGGAGTAGTATTATATGAAATGACAACAGGTGAGCTCCCTTTTCAGGGAGAAAGTCCTATTTCAGTTGCTCTGAAACATATCCAGCAAAAACCAGTTGAGCCTTCACATATAAATAGTGATATTCCAGAAGAGGTTAATAAACTGATCATGAAAGCAATTGCTAAAGATCCTGCTGATCGTTATCAAGATGCTTATGAAATGAGGCAGCAGATAACATATTGTCTCAAAAATCTTAAAAACAAAGGCAAAAAGCAAACTAAAAAAGAAAAATTTAATGCTGATGAAACTAAGGTAATGAAAAAACCCGACTTTTCTTTTTTAAATAATTCTGATCATAAGCAAAATAATACTAATCATAAAAATACTGATAAACTCCAGAAAAATAAAAATGAAAGCAAAGCAGGAGCAGAAAATTCAGATTCTAAAGGTGAAAACAATAATAAATATAAAAAGCCGTTATTTATCATTGCAGGTATATTATTATTTTTTCTAGTTTCAATTGGAGGAGTCTTATTCTTTTTTAACCAATACACTAATGTACCAATTGTTCAGGTGCCAGATATTGAAGGTAAAAGTTTAAGTGAAGCAAGAAATATGGCTTCTGAAGTTGGCTTAAGTTTATTAGAAAATGAAGAGCGAGTATTTAGCGAAGAATTAGCTGAAAATTATATTGTCAATCAGCAGCCGAGACCTGGGGAAAGGATAAAACAGAGCCGGTCCATAAATATTACTGTAAGTAAAGGTCCACAGCTAATTAAAATTCCTGATTTTATTGGTAGTTCTTTAAGGGAGGCCTTAATTGAACTTGATAATCTTTCACTCAAAAGTGGAGATATCCAGTATATTTTTAGATTATCTGAAGAACCAGGAACTGTAATTAATCAAATACCTGCTGCTGGAGCAGAGGTTGAAAAAAACAGTGAAGTTACTCTATTTGTCAGCCGGGGTGAAAGAAATATTTCAGTCAGAATGCCGGATTTAACTGGTTTAGAACAAGCAGAAGCTGTTAACTTAATTAGAGAAAAAGGACTTAATGTTGGTCAGATTAGTGTTGAAAGTTCTAATCGTTTTATTGATGGACAGGTTATTTCTCAAAGTATAAAAGCGGGGGAATATTTACCAAGAGGAATTGCAGTCGATTTTGTAATCAGCAGAGGTTCTACAAATTCTTCAGCGGAGGATTTTCATTCAAATCGAATTTCTATTAATGTTACGGGTTCTGAGCGGAGAGAGGTAAGAATTGTGATTGAAGATGATAATGGTGAAGAACAGGTTTATCAGGCAGTCCATGAGCCTGGAGATAATATTGTCAGGGATATTCAAAGTCAGGGTGAAACAGAACTGAGAATTTATTTTGATGATCAATTAATTAAATCAGAGAGTTTTGGGGGATGATAGTCTAGATGAAGGGCATTTTGATTAAGTCGATTGGAGGTTTTTTCTTTGTAGCTTCTCGTTCTAAAGAGATATATCAGTGCAGAATTAGAGGAAAGATTAGAGAAAAAATATATCCAGGTGATTATGTAGAGATTGATAAAGAAAATAAAATACTTGAAGATTATTATCCCAGAAATAATTTGCTTAAAAGACCAAAAGTTGCTAATGTTGATCAGGTAGTAATTATGCATTCTATTAAAGATCCGGAATTCACACCATCATTATTAGATAGATTTTTACTGCTTGTTGAAAGTTCTGGTTTCGAACCGCTAATTGTTATTAACAAAATTGATCAGGCTGAAGTAGGCTTTGAAGCTGATTTTGAAGAATATAAAGAAGCTGGTTATGAACTTCATTTTATCAGTGTTAAAGAAAATATTAATTTAGATAAATTATTTGAGAGATTGAATGATAAAATTAATGTTTTAACTGGTCCTTCTGGAGCTGGTAAATCATCATTTTTAAATAAAGTAATTGAGAATGCAGATTTGAGAACTGCTGCAGTGAGTAAAAAGCTAAAAAAAGGAGTTCATACAACCAGAATGGTAGAATTGTTATCTTTACCAAATCAGGGCTGGGTTGCAGATACTCCTGGTTTTTCTTCAATGACTAAGATTAATTTTGAGATTGAACCCGAAGATTTATCCTGGTATTTCCCTGAAATAGCACAATATAATAATGACTGCAAATTCAATAGATGCAGCCATTTGCATGAACCTGGATGTGTGGTTCAAAAGAAAGTTAAAAACGGAGAAATATCTGAGAGAAGATATAAAAGTTATAAACAAATATATAATGAACTAGAAAAAAAGGAGAGAAGATACTAATGAAAACAGAATTTGCACCTTCACTGCTTGCATCAGATTTTAGCCAATTAAAAGATCAGATTCAATTAATTAAGGAAGCCGACTATTTACATTTAGATGTAATGGATGGAGTTTTTGTTCCTAATATTACTTTTGGCCCTGGTTTAATAAAAGCTATAAAAAAACATACTGCTCTTCCTTTTGATACCCATTTAATGATTACTAAACCAGAGAGATACATTAAAGACTTTGCTGAGGCCGGTTCTGATATTTTAACAGTTCACTTAGAAGCAACAGATCATATTCATCGAGTTATTCAGCTGATAAAAGCTGAGGGAATTAAAGCCGGTGTTTCCCTTAACCCCGCAACTCCTATTGAAACTCTGGAATATCTTTTACCAGAACTGGATCAGGTATTAATTATGTCTGTTAATCCTGGTTTTGGTGGTCAATCATATATTCCTCAGATGACTGAAAAGATTGCTAAATTAAATAAAATCATTGAGGCTAATAATTATGACTGTAAAATTGAAGTAGATGGAGGTATAAAGACTTTTAATCTGAAAGAAATTGTTGAGGCTGGAGCAGATATTATTGTTGCTGGTTCTGCAATTTTTGGTGCAAAAAAACCTGCAGCTGCCCTGTCTGAAATGAGGAGTATAGCAGCTGATGTCTGATAAAACAGCAGCTTTAATTTTAAATGGCGTATTGGATTTAGACAAAGATGAATTTGCAGAAAAAATAAAAAATTATCAGATAGATAAAATTATAGCAGTTGATGGTGGGGCTAATAATATTCGAGAATTAGAAGTTTTGCCAGATCTGATTTTAGGAGATCTTGATTCAATAACTAAACAAAATAAAGATTATTACAGCCGAAAGAATATCGACTTATTAAAATATCCTGTGGAAAAAGATCAGACTGATAGCGAAATCGCGGTAGATTACTGCCTGGAATATGGAATAAATAAAATATATTTATTTGCTGCTCTCGGGGGGCGAATCGATCAACAGCTGGCTAATTTAAATCTTTTAGAATATATTGATGAAATAAATTTGGAAGCTAAAATAATTTCTCAAAAAATAGAAATTGCTCTAATTAAAAATAATCATCAATTTGAGCATAAAAAGGGTTATAGACTTTCTCTGATTCCTCAGAGCAAAAAAGTTGAAGGGGTAACTATCAAAGGCTGCAAATATAATTTGGAAAATCAGGATATAAAAAGATCTAAAAGTAGAGGTATTAGTAATTTAATTGAAGAGGAGAAAGCTGAAGTTATTATAGAAAATGGTGTGTTATTTTATGTTTTAGAAAATTTAGATTAGAGAGCAGTAAGTAAGTGGAGGTTATAATGGATATTTATCAAAAAGCTTTAAAATTACATAGTGAAAATCGTGGTAAAATTGAGGTTAAGTCTAAAGTCAGAGTTAGAAACAGAGAAGAATTAAGCCTTGCTTATTCTCCAGGAGTTGCAGAGCCCTGTCGGGAAATAGCAAAAGACAGAGATAAAGCTTATGAATATACAGCTCGTGGAAATCAGGTAGCAGTTGTCTCTTCTGGTACAGCAGTTCTAGGATTAGGAGATATTGGGCCAGAGGCTGCTCTGCCGGTTATGGAAGGGAAGGCCGTTTTATTTAAAGAATTTGCGAATGTTGATGCCTTTCCGCTTTGCGTAGGCAGCAGAGAGGTAGATGAAATAGTTCAGTTTGTTAAATTATTGGAACCAACCTTTGCTGGTATAAATTTGGAAGATATTTCTGCACCTAAGTGTTTTGAAATTGAAAAAAAATTAAAAGAAGAAACTAATATGGCAGTATTTCATGATGATCAGCACGGAACAGCAGTAGTTGTTCTGGCAGCAGTGATTAATGCCTTGAAATTAGTAGATAAAAAATTAGAAGAAATAAAAATTATTGTTAACGGTGCAGGCGCTGCAGCAACAGCTGTGTCTAAACTTTTGTTAGATGCTGGAGCAAAAAATTTAATCATAAATGATAAAATAGGAATTTTAAATAAAAATAATCTTGAACAATATGATCCTTTAAGACAGAAACTAATTGAGAGAACAAATCCTCAAAATTTAAGTGGTGGTCTTGAAGAAGCTGTTGCAAATGCTGATTTGTTTATTGGTCTTTCTGTTGGTAATATCTTAAAAGCTGAAATGGTTAAAAAAATGGCGGCCGAACCTTTAGTTTTTGCAATGGCAAATCCAACCCCGGAAATAAAACCAGAATTGGCATTAGAAGCTGGAGCAGCTGTTATTGCCACTGGACGATCCGACTATCCAAATCAAATCAATAATGTACTGGCATTTCCCGGTATTTTTAGAGGAGCGCTGGATTTAAGAGCAGTAGAAATTAGTGAAGAGATGAAAATTGCTGCTGCAGAAGCTATAGCATCTCTGGTTGGGGATAAACTTGATTATGAATATATTATTCCAGATCCCTTTGATCAACGTGTAGTACCAGCAGTTGCTTTTGCAGTTGCTAAAAGTGCAGTTGAAAATAACTTAGCAGGTCTGGAAATAAGTGAGCAAGAGATAAAAGAAAAAATTGCTAAAAGTTTAAACTAAGATAAAAGTACTAAAGGGAGCAGAATTTATTAATAAATTCTGCTCCCTTTTTATCTAAATCTAAATTAGTAAGCTCTTTCAACTTTACCTGATTTAAGACATTGAGTACACACCTTAATTCTTTTTGGTGATCCATCAACAATTGCTTTAACTTTTTTTAGATTTGGACGCTGAGTTCTTTTTGTAGAACTAGTAATATTACGTCCAACTCCTCCTTTTTTCTTAGCTTTACCACGTCTTTGTATGCTGTTGGCTGTATTTCCACCTTTACCACAAATCTCGCAGACTCTGGACATAGAAAAACACCTCCTATCTAAAAATAAAATCTCTGTCAGATTACATTTTAACATAGATAAAGACTCTTTAGCAAGTTTATTAGTGCTGTTTAGAGAAAAATATAAGTTTTTATTTGCAGGAAAGTATAAATTTATCTTGAATTAATATATAAATGAGTAGATAATTAAAAATGTCTAAATAATTTTATTCTTGCATAGAGGCTTTAGATAAGATAGAATAATTATGTATGAAAAGAGGTGTAAAGAATGGAAAAAGAATTAAAAAATGAACTAGGTAGAATTGTAATTGACGAAGAGGTAATAGCTAAAACAGCAGGAATTGCTGTTATGGAATGCTATGGCCTTGTTGGAATGTCTTCTAGAAGTGTGCAGGATGGTCTTGCAGATCTTTTAGGTTGGGACAATATTAGTAAGGGTGTTGGTGTTGATATTAGTGAGGATAAAGTTTATCTAGATTTAAATATTATTGTTGAATATGGAACTAATATTCATGAGGTAGCTCATAATGTTATGGAACGAGTTCGCTATACCCTTGAAAAGAAAGTTGGAATTGAAGTTGTTACTATAGATGTTAATGTAAGGGGAGTGAGGGTTGGCGATGCCAATTAATAATCAGAAAATAACTGCAGTTGATGCAGAAGAATTTAAAAATATGATGTTTACATCATTATACTGGTTAAAAAAACAAAAATCTTTTATCGATTCATTAAATGTTTTCCCGGTCCCAGATGGTGATACGGGAACAAATATGTATTTAACCTTTAAAGAGGCAGTATCCAATCTTGAGAATAGTAAATCTAATAGTGTTTCAGAACTGTCTGCTGAGCTTTCTAAAGGTGCTTTAATGGGAGCTAGAGGTAATTCAGGTGTTATTTTATCTCAGCTGGTTAGAGGTTTTGCTCAGGCACTAAAAAACAAGAAAAAAATGAAAGCAAAAGACTTAGCTAATGCTTTAACAAAGGCTTCTGAGGTAGCATATCATGGTGTTTTAAAACCTGTTGAGGGTACTATTTTAACTGTTTCTCGGGAAGCAGCTGAAAAAGCCGCTGTAGAGGTGGATTCAACTGAAGATATACTAGAATTATTAGAGATCACTATTAAAGCTGCGGAGGAATCCTTAGAGCGGACACCTGAGCTGCTTGATGCTTTAAAAGAAGCAGAGGTTGTTGATGCAGGTGGACAGGGCTATTTAACTATTCTCGAAGGGATGTTAAAAGGCTTAAAAGGTGAGAAAGTAGAATATCAAGCTGCAGCTGCTGTAGAAAAGCCAGCTAAAAAACCTAAGGCTGCAGAGGATATAAAATTTACCTATTGCACTCAGATGTTAATTCAAATTGACAACTTTAAATCTAATATAGATAGATTAATTGATAAAATAAGAAAAGATATGCAGAGTTATGGGGACTCGATTATGGTTGTTGGTAGTGACGATGTAATTAAAATTCATATTCACAGCAATCATCCAGGAGTACTGCTGGAGTACGGCCTAAAAAAAGGAAAAGTTTTTGATATTAAGATTGATAATATGCGAAAACAGAATGAAGAAAAAGTAAAGCGGGAAAGTGATGATTTTGATCATTCTCAATTCCATCCAAATCATAATGAAGCCGCTGCTGAAAGTTTAGATACCGAGCTTAAAGATGATGTTGATGTTAAAGAAGCTGAAATAAAAAACAGCGGCCAGCAGGAAATAAATCAAGATAATGAAACTGCTGAAGCTGATGCAGTAATTAAAGCTGCTAAAAACATTGGAATTATTTCTGTTGCAAATGGTGAAGGGATCATTAATATTCTAAAAGAATTAGGTGTTGATCATGTGATTAAAGGTGGTCAGTCTATGAATCCTTCTACTAATGATTTTCTAGAAGTTGTAGAACGGATGGATACTGAAAAAATTATTATACTACCTAATAATAAAAACATCATTTCTGCAGCTAAACAGGTATCAGAGCTGAGTGAAAAAGAGATTGCTATTATTGAAACTAGGTCCATTCCACAAGCTATAAGTGCGCTTATGGTTTTTGATGATCAGCTGGAGCTAGAAAAGCTAAAAGAAGAAATGGAAGCTGAAATTAAATATGTAAAAACTCTTGAAATCACTCAAGCAGTTAAAGATTCTAAAGTTAATGGTCTTGAAATAAAAAAAGATCATTATATTGGTTTAAAAAATGGAGATATTTTAGTTAGTGCAGATAATGAAAAAGAAACAGTGAAAAAATTATTAGATGAAGTTGCTGAAGATGAAGAATTAGCGACTATCTATTATGGTGAAGGAATAACAGAGGCTGAAGCAGAAGCAATTAAGCAAGTTATGGAGAATAACTTTGATTTTGATGAAATTGAAGTTTATCTCGGTGGACAGCCCCTATACCCCTTTATAATTTCATTAGAATAGGATGTGTTAATATGATTGCCATAGTGACTGACAGCACCTGTGATTTACCAGCAGAATTTATGGAAAAATATTCAATAGAATTTGTACCCTTAATTGTTCATTTTAAAGAAGATACCTATTACGATAAAATTGATCTTGATAGTGATAAATTATTTTCTATGATGGAGAATTCTGATGAACTACCTACAACTTCACAGCCATCTGTGGGCCTTTTTATAGAAAAATATCAAAAACTAGCTGCTGAATACGATCAGATTATTTCTATCCATATATCTTCTGCTTTAAGTGGAACTCTTGAGTCAGCCAGGTTAGCGGCTCAGCAGGTGGAGGATATCGCGGTTGAAGTAATTGATTCTAAATCTACAAGCAGTGGGCTCGGATTTTTAGTTTTACTTGCAGCAGAAATGATAGAGTCAGGAAAAAGCGTTGAAGAAATTAAGGAAACTCTGTCAGTAGAAAGAGAAAAGCTAACAATTTATTTTACGGTTAATGAGTTAACTTATTTAGAAAAAGGGGGTAGAATTGGAAAAGCTCAGGCATTTTTGGGGAGTATTTTTAATTTTAACCCAATTCTAGAACTTTCTACTGAAGTAGGTGAAATAACCCCTAAAGAAAAAATTAGAGGTTATAAAAAAACCAATCAAAAAATGATTGAGCTGGCATTAGAGGCAGCTGGAAATAGTGATCAGGTAAACTTTGCTTATGTTTATGGTGAAGAAAGTGATAACTTTTTGCAGTTTAAAGAATTATTTACAGCTGAGCTTCAAAAACAAAATCAATATAAGTACAATATTTTAGAAAATAAAATTGGAACTGTACTAAGTTCTCATACAGGTCCGCTTGTTTATGGAATAGTTATTTATAGAGGAGAATTATTGGGAGAATGAAATTAAAACTTTCAGATAAAGTTCAATTTATTAAAGGTGTTGGGCCCAGATGGGCCGAGCGCCTTTCAAAATTAGAGATAAAAACTGTTAAAGATCTCTTATATTATTTTCCCCGTGAATATGAAGACCGCAGCCAAATAAGTCAAATCAAATATACTGCTGTTGGTGAAAAAGCAAATTTTAAGGTTGAAGTCTTAAAGATAAATTATCAACGAATACGTAATAACCTTGATCTGTTAAGAGTTTCTTTTTCAGATGGTAGTGGTGTGGTTAACGGGATTTGGTATAATCAGTCATATCTTCGTGAACAATTTAATAAAGGTGATAAGTATTTAATTAGTGGTAAAATAAGTGAAAAAAACTGGAGAAAATATAATAGAAAAGAAATTAACAATCCAGTCTATGAAAAATTAGATTCTGAAGCCTCAGTTTTAAATACCGGGCGCATTGTTCCGGTTTATTCATTAACAGAAGGCTTAACTCAGCGACGTCTGCGTCGAATTATTGCTAATGCTTTAAAAAGTCACGCACCATTACTTAAAGATCAGCTCCCACAATTTATTCTAAAAAAATATAGTTTTCTTAATTTAAAAACCTCTATTCTTGGAATGCACTTTCCAAAAAATGAAAAACATCAAAAATATTCACGAAGACGTTTAGCCTTTGAAGAATTTTTCTATCTGCAGCTTTATGCTTTAGAAGAGAAGAAAAAATATAATGATTTAAAAGGAATTAAACATCAGTTTATTAAAGCTGAAAATAGAAAATTTTTAGAAAAACTTGATTTTGATTTAACCTCTGCTCAAAATAGAGTTTGGTCAGAAATAAGAAAGGATATGGAATCCCCTCAGACAATGTCCAGGTTATTACAGGGGGATGTTGGATCCGGTAAAACTGTGGTAGCAGCATTAGCTCTGCTGGAAACAATGGCTAATGGTTATCAGGGTGTTTTTATGGCACCTACAGAAATTTTAGCAGAACAGCACTATTTAAATTTTAAGGAGCTTTTAAGTGAATTTAACTACAACATTGAGCTTTTAACAGGAAGTGTTAAACAAGCTGAACGCAAAGATATTGAAGCCAAAATTGAAAAAGGTAATAGTGACTTAATAATTGGAACTCATGCTCTTTTTCAGGAAAGCTTAAATTATGATAATCCAGGTTTGATAGTAATCGATGAACAGCATCGTTTTGGAGTTGAGCAGCGGCACAGTTTAAAAGAAAAAGGAGACAATCCTGATTTGCTGATTATGACAGCAACCCCAATTCCTAGATCAATGGCTATGTTAATTTATGGCGATTTAGATCTATCTGTAATTGATGAGATGCCTCCGGGAAGAAAAAAAATTGCGACCTTTTGGAGGAGAGAAAATAGAAGAAAGCAAATTTATCAATTTCTGAAAGAAAAGGTCAACACAGGAAGACAGGCCTACATTGTTTGTCCTTTAATTGAAAAATCAGAAGAAATGCCTAAATTAATTTCAGCTGAAGAATTATATCAGGATCTTAATTCAGGTTTTTTTGCAGATTATAATCTGGCCTTACTGCACAGTTCGATTGCAGCTGATGAGAAAAAGGAAATAATGGAAAAGTTCAGAGATGGTGGAGTAGATATTTTAATTGCAACTACAGTAATAGAGGTTGGAGTAGATGTCAGTAATGCCAGCATCATGATTATAGAAAATGCGGAAAGGTTTGGTCTGGCTCAACTCCATCAATTAAGAGGACGAGTTGGTCGCGGAAAACATCAGTCATATTGTATTTTAATCTCTGATCCCTCCGGTGAAGATTCAGCTCATAGATTAGAAATCATGTGTAAAAGTAATAATGGATTTTTAATTGCTGAAGAAGATTTAAAAATGCGGGGGCCGGGAGAGTTTTTCGGAACTAAACAGCATGGAATTGATGACTTAAAAGCAGCTAGTTTAATTGACGACCAAAATCTTTTAGTGAAGGCTAGAGATGAAGCTGCTTTAATAGTAAAAAATAAAAATTGGCAGCAAGAATATAAGAATTTAGCTGAAATAATTTCGCAAATAGAATTAAAGATCTAAGCATGTTTGGAGGAACTTAAAATGAGAATTATTGCCGGCAGAGCTGGTGGTTTAAAGTTGAAAAGTTTGAAAGGAAGAGATGTAAGACCTACCTTAGATAGAGTTAAAGAATCAATGTTTAATATTATTGCTTTTGATTTACCTGGAGCAGAAGTTTTAGATTTATTTGCGGGTTTTGGTAGTTTGGGTATTGAAGCTCTCAGTCGAGGGGCAAAAAAAGCAGATTTTGTAGAGATTAATAAAACACATTTAAAAGTTATTGAAGATAATTTGAAAAAAGCTAAGCTTTTTGATTTAGCTAAACTTTTTAAGCGGGATGTTTATTTATATCTAAAAAGCTGTAAGCAGAAATATGATATTATTTTTATGGATCCTCCGTATGAAAAAAATATGAGTGCTGAGGCTGTTAAATTAATAATTGAGAATGGACTATTAAAGGAAAAAGCTTTGATTATTAGTGAGAGATCTGAAGCAGAAGAGGTTGAAGAATTTACAGAACTAAATATCATAAAAAACAAAAAATATGGAAATTCATTAATTACAATTTATCAACTCAAATAATAATAAGGGGGAAAGGGTAGAATGGCAAAAAAAATAGTATATCCGGGAAGCTTTGATCCAATTACAAATGGCCATCTTGATATTGTAGAGAGGGCAGCAAATATTTTTGATGAAGTTATTGTTTCTGTATTTCATAATCCAAATAAAGAGCCAGTTTTTTCAATGGGTGAGAGAGTAGAAATGTTAGAAAGAGCTGCTAAAGATTTAGATAATGTAAAAGTAGACTCTTTTTCTGGTTTAACTACTAAATATGTGAAATCAATTGGGGGGGAGGCAATTCTGAGGGGGTTAAGAGCTGTGTCTGATTTTGAAGGGGAGTTTCAAATGGCATCAATGAATAAACACTTGGATGATAGTATTGAAACTATCTTTTTAATGACAGATACTAAATATGCCTTTTTAAGTTCTAGTGTAATTAAAGAAGCTGCTTATTTTGAGGGAGACATTAGTGAACTAGTTCCTGATTTTGTTTATCATAAATTAAAAGCTAAACTTTCAACTAAAAAATAGAGGTGACTGTTTTGACAGCAACTGCTTTTTTGAAACTTGTAGAAATTCAGACTAAAATTGCAAGTTTTACTCCTTTTTTAATGGGAAACTTGTATTTATTATATCATTATTCTAATTTTAAAATTACTAATTTTATCTTAATGTTTATTTCACTGCTTTCTGTTGATATGGGAACGACAGCTATTAACAACTATCAGGATTATTTGAAAGCTGAAAAAAAAGAGGGCTTCAATTATGAACAGCATAATGCAGTAGTAAATTATAATTTAAGTCAAAAAACTGTTAAGAAGACTATATTCATTCTTTTTTCCTTAGCTGTAGTAACTGGTTTGCTGCTTTATTTAAAAACTGATGTTATAGTTTTATTTATTGGTATCATATCATTTATTATTGGTATTTTATATACATCAGGTCCAGTTCCAATTTCTAGAACCCCATTAGGCGAAGTTTTTTCAGGATTTACTATGGGTTTTTTTATTACATTTCTGGCAGTTTATATTCATAATTTAAATTTAATAAATATTTTTTTAGAATCTGAAAGCTTAATCCTGGAATTTCAGTACTCAGCAATTTTAAAAATATTTGTTTTTTCATTACCTTTAATTTTTGGGATTGCGAATATTATGCTGGCAAATAATATTTGTGATATAGAAGATGATTTAGAAAATAATCGCTATACACTATCGATCTATTTATCTCGCAATAAGAGCCTGAAACTTTTCAAATATTTATATTATTTTTCTTATTTAAGTATCGTAATTTCAGTGATTTTTAATATTTTGCCTTTAATTGCTCTGCTGGCATTATTATCAATTTTTAAAGTTCAACAAAATATTAATAAATTCGAAAAAAAACAGACTAAAAAAGATACATTTGTTTTAGCGGTTAATAACTTTATGATCATCAATTATACAACAGCAGTTACTATGATTTTAGCTATTTTATTCTAATCTAAAAAGGAGAATTATTATGACATTACTCGGGAATATTATTTGGTTTATTTTTGGAGGCTTAATTGAAGCAATATTTTGGTTTGCTGCTGGTGTTTTATCATCAATAACCATTATTGGAATTCCAATTGGTAAACAGTGTTTTAAAATGGCTAAAATGCAGATTGCCCCTTTTGGTAAAGAGGTGATTGAAAAAGATAGTTCATCTTTGGGTTTAATAGCCAATATTATTTGGGTCCTTGTTTTTGGGTGGGAATTAGCAGTAGCTAACTTGATTTCTGCTCTGATATTTGCTTTGACAATTATTGGAATTCCTTTTGCAAAGCAGAGTTTAAAACTTGCTTATTTATCATTAATGCCTTTTGGAAAAGATATTAGAAAATATAGTTAAGATGTATTTATAAATTGCAGACTCAAAAATGTGCGCTGCAGCTTTTAAAATAGCAGAAACACAATCAGATGCATTAAATAGCTGGCTAAAGGAGATTAATAAATAATTATGAATTTATCTTTTGACAACAGTATTACTGCTAAAGTAGTTAAAGCGATAGCCGAATTTGATTTAATTAATGATGGAGATAAAATTGCTGTGGGCCTTTCTGGAGGCAAGGATAGTACATTTCTGCTTTTAATTTTAAAATTGTTTAATCAGCATTTTAAAAATGATTTTATTTTAGAAGCTGTGCATGTGGATCCTGGTTTTGATGATTCTACAGCTTTAGAATTAAAAAAAATAACAGCTGCTTTAGATCTTAAAATTAAAATTATAAAAACAAATATTTCGGATTATATAGCAGCAAAAGAAGAAGATAATCCCTGCTCTAAATGTGCTCATTTTCGTAAAGGAGCAATTATTAATTATTTAAAAGATAATAATTTTAATAAATTAGCTTTTGGTCATCATCTAGATGATGCAGTAGAAACGTATCTGATGAGTATCTTTTATTCCGGTCAGCTAAAAACCCTGCAGGCTAAAAGATATTTAAGTAAAAATAAAATTGAAATAATTAGACCTTTGATTTATCTTCGTGAAGATATTATAGAAGAGGAAATTGAAAATAAAGATATTACTGTTCTTAAAAGCTCCTGTCCATATGATGGCAGAACTATAAGATCAGAAATACGAAAAGAATTCAATAAATTTTTTGAAGATGACTTATTGTTCTCAAATTTAGTTTCTGCAATGCGGGAAAAAAATAATAGAGAATTATGGCTGGCAGAGATGGATAAACAAATTTTAACTAAAAAAATGAAAAATTATTGGGAAAAGGGATAGGGATATGATTTTGTTAAGCTAATGACGGCAGCTGAAATAAAAGCTATATATTCATAAAAGAACCGCTGTCTTAAGACAGCGGTTTTAATCTTTTGTTATTTATGAAACTAGGTCATCAGCTCTTTTACCAAAGATGCTAACTATAATATATAGAGCCACTAAACCAAGAGGTAATAAAAATACTGCAGAGAAACCAAAACCTGCTGGTAAGAAGCCAAATAAAGCTGCAACCAGACCAACTGTTAGGGCATATGGCATTTGAGTAGTAACATGATCCATATGGTCGACAGCCGAAGCGGTAGAAGACATAATTGTTGTATCGGAAATCGGTGAGCAGTGGTCTCCCATAACACTTGCAGTTAAAACCGCAGCAATTGTTGGCAGCATTGGGATTCCAATTGAATTAGCTAAAGGAATTGCCAGCGGCATTACAATAGCAACTGTTCCCCAGGAACTTCCAATTGTAAAGGCTATAAAAGCCGAAAAAACAAAAATCATTACAGGTACAATTTCAGGAATTATATTACCTTCTAAAATAGAAACTAAATAATTTGCAGTACCTAAATCATCAGTGATGCTTCCAATTGACCAGGCTAAAATAAGGATTAGACAGGCAATAAACATTGACTTTGCACCATCAATCCAGCCGTCTACAGTTTCACCGATTGTTAAAATCCCTTTTGCTAAAGCGAGAATTCCAGCAATAAAACTACCACTAATTGCCGCCCAGAGAAGAACAATACTGGCATCTGCATTCCCAAAAGCATCTCTAATGGAGGTTCCAGCTTCTAAACCACCACCGTTGTACCAGAGACCTACTAAAGTAACTAAAATAACACCAATTATGGGTAAAAATGAGTTTGCAAAAGTAAAGCTTTCACCTTCAGGTTGTTCAATTTCTTCCATTTCCTGTGAAACCATTGGTGTGGATCCAGGTCTCAAAGTTTCTCCTGTAGAGCGGGCTCTCTTTTCTGCTTTTAACATTGGGCCAAAATCTTTAGCTGTAAAAATAATGATTAAAGCAAAACCAAGGGCAAAAATACTATAAAAACGATAAGGTATTGTCTGCACAAAAGTTCCATAAGCACTAATTTCTAATCCTAAAGAGTCAAAACCATCTCTAATTACACCAACTTCAAAGGCAATCCAGGTTGAAATTGGAACTATACTTGAAACTGCAGCAGCAGTTAAGTCAACTATAAAAGCTAATTTTTCTCTAGAAATTCTCATTTTATCGGTAATTGGACGCATTGTATTTCCAACAATTAAGGTGTTAGCATAGTCATCAAAAAAGATAAGCACACCCATTACCCAGGCGGCAAACTGTGTTTTAACAACTGAATTTGCTCTTTCAGCAACATATTCACCAATTGCAATAATTCCACCTGATTTGTTAATAATTCCAATCATTCCACCCATAGCTAATAAAAATAATATAATTCCAGCATTCCAGGAATCTGCAAGTGATGCTAAAATATAATTATCTAAAGTGTGCATAAAAGCAAAAAGCGGATTATATGCATTGGTAATTAATGCACCTGCAAAAACTCCTAAAAATAAAGATAATACAACCTGCTTACTCCACCAGGCTAAAATAATTGCCAGCAGAGGTGGGAGTAAAGATATAATACCGTAACTTTCCATAATAAATCCTCCTTGTTTTTTTGTTTTGATTAGTAACTAATTTTAAAGGCATAAAAAATACCCGGCGATATGCCGGGTTAATAGCAAAAATCGCCTCATCTTCTTTATTCTTACTTGAGATAGCACAACATAATAAATGAATTATTATGACAGTTCTGTATATTTTATATACAGCCCCAGTAAATTTTTTGAACCAAAAAAAATTCACTTCGGCAGAAAAACCTTTCACCTTTAATTTATAATCCTGGTTCGGGGGAAATATAAAAGGTTACTGATTTTTTCTGCACCTCTACCTCACCAAAGGGATGAGGTATTTTATGATTAGTCAAACTGCTAATCAAATCTCAGATATTTAATTTATATCGATTATAACTTAGCAAATAATCGATGTCAAGGAATCTGCAAAAAAAACTTTGCATTTAGAAGTATTTATCATATATAATAGTAGTGTTGGTTTTTATAAATTTGGCATTCAAAAAATTATCTAAAGAGGAAGATAGATATGAAAAAGAATTATATAAATAAGTTTTATTCGCGCTTAATTGGAATAATTTTAATTGTATTTATAATCAGTAATTTTGTTCCTGTTCCTTATCAAATAATGGAGCCTGGAATAGCAGCAGAATTATCACCAATGATAAAAGTGAAAAATGGTTATGATAATCAAGGTGAGTTCTTATTAACTGCAGTCAGTACCAGAAGAGCAATGGCCTGGGATTATTTTTACTTGACTCTATTTTCACCTGATGACCGAGAGTTAACTTCAATAGCTGATCAGCTGCCTGAAAATATGGATATGAACGAATATATCGATTTAATGGCTGAGCTAATGGAAGAAAGCAAACTCCAGGCACAGGCTGTAGCTTTTAGGCAGGCTGGGTATAATGTTCAAGTAACAGGAGAGGGAGCAGAAGTAGTTGAAGTTATGAAAGAGGGATCAGCATATAATAATCTAAAAAAAGGAGATTTGATAACTGCTGTTGATGGTAAAAAAGTAGAAATGGCAGCAGATGCTGTAAATATAATAAAAAATAGAAATATTGGCGATACCGTAGAAATCAAAGTTATTAGAAATGAGAAAGAGCTGATTTTTAATTTAAAAACATTAGAACTTGAAGGAAATGAGGGTAACCCTTCAATTGGAGTCTTAATTAGCTCCAAAGGTTTAGAATATGAGATACCGGGTGAAGTTAACTTTAAGACAGATAATATAATTGGACCCTCAGCCGGCAGTGTTTTTACAATGGAAATTTATAACCAGCTGATTCCAGAAGATATTACTGGTGGTAGAAAAATAGCTGGAACCGGAACAATAAGTTTAGATGGTGAAATTGGTCGAATTGATGGGGTTAAATATAAAATAATGGCGGCCAAAGAAGTTGGAGTAGATCTATTTATTGTACCTGAAGAAAATTATGAGACAGCTGCTGAATATGCTGATGGTTTAGAATTATTAAAGGTAAAAACAATTTCCGATATAATTAGTCATTTAGAAAAAGATCTCAAGCTATAAAGTGATAGAGTGAAAGTCTGCTTGCAAATCTCGTGGGCTTGCCCCGAGGAGGGTCAATATATTTTGATTAAACGCTGGTGGAAATCTCTGTGGGACTGACTGTGTTTCTGGTTTTCATATAAAAGTGCATAAAGATCGCTGGCCAGCAGATCATAGCTTAAAGAAAGTTCTAGAGCAGCTTCAGCCTGGATATTGATCTCATTAATTTTTTCAGCAGGGTTAATAATGACTTCTGCCTCTGCTTCAGCCTGCAGTTTAGAAAGTAGATATTCTTTACCCTTTTTTACCCCAAGAACACGCAGGTAATGGGGGGCATTATTTTCTACCAGTTCAATTTTTGCAGTATCTAAGGAAAAATAAAGCTGTAGAATTTTCCTTTTAATTCTGCTTTCGGTTAGATTTTTGGCTTTTAAGGCTTCTAAAAATGATTCAGCCTTAAATTCAGCTGCAGCTGTATTGATAAAACGATTTTCCAAACCGTTATTTATCCCATTATATTTTGTTAAGTCTTCAGCTTGCAGACGTCTGATTTGATCTATAGTTTTTACAATGATTTGCTTTTGGGAACTATTTTTTACATATCTCCCTAATTCAACTTCCTTTTTTAAGATTGACCAGGCTGGTTCTGGCATTAACTTTTTAACAACCTGTAGAGCTTCTTTTTGATTTCGATTATTGAATAAATTTCTGATTAAAGAGGCACTTGCATAGTTTTTATTTATTTCCTGGCTGTGATAATTGGTGCCCATTCTTTTAATAGTATATGCTTTTATCTTAGAATCTAATTTAAATAATGATTTCAGGTATTCGATAGCCAGAATATTATTTGGTGCTGCTAAGACTTTTTCAATTTTTTTTGAATTAAATTTTGCTAAATCATTAAAATCTTGATAAGTATTAAGTAATGCCTTAGCTCTGGCAGTTGGAAAGTCTAAGCCATTTTTTAAATAATTTTGTAATGATTTTTTGAAAGCGGGACTTTCTTTTGTTAGAGCTTCTGCAGCAGCAGAGAGGAGTTCTAGATCACCGGCTTCACTACCGAAGACAATAGAGTCAACTAGATTAGTTTTTTCAAGGCTTAAAACAGAGTAGTGGGCAAAATATTCTGCACTGCGGATATCATAGACGAAGGGCAATTCCAAAACCAGATCAACACCACAGCTTAAAGCCTGTTTAGTTCTGGCCCACTTGTCAAGAATTGCTGCATCTCCACGCTGAGTAAAATTACCACTCATAATCACAATCAAATCATCATTTCCGGTAATTTCTCTGCTTTTTTGGAGATGATACTGATGACCATTGTGGAAGGGATTATATTCAACTATTAAGGCAGTTGTTTTCATTAGTAACACTCCAAATTATTAATTTAATATTTTCAATATATTGTTCCAATTTAAATAAAAGTTTTATTTTTCGAACTTCTTTTAATAAAAAAGGGTTTGAAACTTTAATATAGTATTATATATATAATAGCAAATATATAAAGAAAGAACAAATAACTTATTTTTAAAACCACGGGGGAGGAAATTTAAATGGATGTATTAAAAGATTTTAAAGAGAAAGCTGCTTCTAATCTACAGACAATTATTTTTGCTGAAGGTGATGATGAAAGAATAATTAGAGCTGCAGCAGAAGTAGAGGCAGAAAAAATTGCTAAAATTATTATTTTAGCTGAAGCAGAATCTATTCAAAAGCAGGCTGAAGAATATGGTGTTGACTTAAGTGGGATTGAAATTATTAATCCTGAGAAATCTGAATACATAGCAGAATTTACAGATGAATTTTATGAGCTAAGAAAACATAAAGGTATTGCAAAAGAAGAGGCTGAGAAAATTGTAAAAGACCCTTTGTATTTTGCTACTATGATGATTTATACTAATAAGGCAGATGGAATGGTTGCAGGAGCAGCAAATGCTACTGGTAATGTATTAAGACCTGCTTTCCAAATTGTTAAGACTGCTGAAGGTATTTCAACAGTTTCAAGTGCTATCATAATGGTATTAAAAGATAAATCATTTGGGGAAGATGGAGTCTTAGTTGTATCTGATTGTGCCGTAAATCCAGCTCCAAACTCAGATCAGCTGGCTGAAATTGCAATAACTACAGCTGATACAACAAAAAGATTGTTAGGTTTTGAACCAAGAGTGGCTATGCTGTCATTTTCAACAATGGGTAGTGCCAAACATGAGAATGTAGATAATGTTAGAAATGCAGTTGGAATTGCTCATAAAAATGCTCCTCATTTAAAAATTGATGGAGAAATGCAGGCTGATGCAGCATTAGTAGAAAGTGTTGGCAGCAGAAAAGCTCCTGGCAGTGAAATAGCAGGTAAAGCAAATGTATTGATTTTCCCTGACCTGCAGTCCGGTAATATCGGCTATAAATTAGTTCAGAGACTGGCAGGTGCAGATGCTGTTGGGCCAATTTTACAGGGGCTTGCAGCACCAATTAATGACCTTTCTCGCGGTTGTTCAGTTGATGATGTTGTTAATTTAACTGCAATTACAGCAGTTCAAGCTCAAAATTAATAAATAACATAAAACTTAGGAGGAAAAGAATGAAAATACTTGTAATTAATAGCGGCAGCTCATCTCTAAAATATCAGTTATTCAATATGGAGACAGAAATTGTCTTGGCAAAAGGACTTATTCAAAGAATTGGAATCACTGATTCATATTTAGAATATGAAAATGGTAGTGGAGATGAAATTGTAATAGAAAAAGATATTCCTAACCATAAAGTAGGAATTGAATTATTAATCGAAACTCTGTTATCAGAAGATCACGGAGTTTTGAAAGATATGGACGAAGTTGAAGCAATAGGGCATCGAATTGTTCATGGTGGAGAAGCTTTTGCTCATTCAACAATTATTGATGAAGAAACCATTGAAAAAGTAGAGTCTGTTTCAGATTTAGCTCCTCTGCATAATCCACCTAATATTATGGGAGTTAAGGTTTGTAAAGAATTAATGCCTGACAAACCACAGGTTGGAGTTTTTGATACAGCTTTCCACCAGAGCATGCCAGAAAAAGCATATATTTATGCTCTTCCTTACGAATATTATGAAGAATATGGAGTTAGAAGATATGGTTTTCATGGTACATCACACGGTTATGTAGCTAAAAGAGCTGCCGAAATGATGGACCAAGATTTATCTGAACTAAAAATTATAACCTGTCATCTTGGTAATGGAGCTAGTGTAGCTGCAGTTAAAAATGGTAAATCAGTAGATACAAGTATGGGCCTAACTCCACTTGAAGGATTAGTTATGGGAACCCGTTGTGGAGATATTGATCCAGCGATAATTCCATTTATTATGGCTAAAGAAAACATTTCCGCTTCGGAGATGGACGATATTTTAAATAAGAAAAGCGGTCTGCTGGGAGTTTCTGGAGTCAGCAGTGACTCACGTGATGTAGAAGATGCAGCAGCTGCAGGTAATCATCAGGCAGAAATTGCAATAAAATTATTTAATTATAGAGTTAAAAAATATATCGGAGCTTATTCAGCTGCAATGGGTGGAGTTGATGCAATTGTCTTTACTGCAGGCATCGGAGAAAATTCGATTGATACTCGTGCAGAGATTTTAGAAGGATTAGAATATTTAGGTATTGAGCTCGACCAGGAAGCTAATGACTGCCGGGGAAAAGAAGTATTTATTTCTACTGCTGATTCTAAAGTTAAGGCAATGGTGGTTCCAACAAATGAGGAATTAGTAATTGCAAAAGATACAATGGAATTAGTAAATCAGTAAATTTTTGCTTGACAGTTCAGGCTGCTTTTTATATAATAAAACGTGGCTATTTACAGGGGTGATCAAATAAATTGGATATTAACCTCAGTGATTTAAAAGAAATCGGAGGCAGAAAAAATGTCTCACTGGAGCTGAAATTTCACAACTTAGAATTTGTAGATCGTGAAATTGAAATAAAAGATAAGGTTCAGCTTGAACTTGAAATTTATAATACAGAGGATTCTTTTCTTGTTCAAGGAACTTTAGAAGCTGAACTAATTTTAAGCTGCAGTCGTTGTTTACAAAAGTATAGTTCTACAATAAAATTGGATATTTCTGAAGATGTAATGAAAAGTGAAATGGAAGATGAGGAAGAACTATATCTAGACGATATAATTGTGGATAATATAATTCTATCCTTACCAATGAAACCTCTCTGTTCAGAAGATTGTAAGGGCATTTGTCCTCAATGTGGTCAGGATTTAAATGAGGGAGAATGTGATTGCGAGATAGAAACAGTAGATCCTCGTCTGGCAAAACTTAAAGAATTTTATAATGATCAAGAATAATTAAAGGAGGTGTATAGAATGGCTGTACCTAAAAAACGGACTTCTAAAACACGTAAGCGCAAAAGACGTACTCACAAAAAACTGAGTGCACCTAGTCTTGTAGAATGTTCAAACTGCCATGAGAAAATTTTACCTCATCATGTATGCCCAGAATGTGGACATTATGATGGAAAAAAGGTGACTGGAAATTAAATCATTTTAGATAAACAGAGATCTCTGAGCTGGAGATTCTCTGTTTTTTTCTTACCACAAACTTGCAATTGACCGACGGTTGAGATATAATGTTTTGCAAATGATAAAGATATAAATTTTTGTTTTTTTGGACTCTGGGAGGCGGCAATATTGTATAGAATAGCTGTTGATATAATGAGTGGAGAAAAAGATGAATCCGAATTAATTGCAGGAGCTTTAAAGGCTTTAAAAGAAGATAAAGAAATAGAATTGACCCTGATTGGTGAATATGATATTATAAGCGAAGAGTTAGCAAAAACTGACTATGATTCGAAAAGGCTTAAAATTGAAAATGCAGATGAAATTATAACAATGGATGAATCACCAATTAAAGCCCTGCGCAAAAAAAAGAATGCCACAGTAAATGTTGGGGCAGCTCTTTTAAAAAAATCGGAAGTTGATGCTTTTATATCTCCAGGTAATACTGGTTCAGTAATGGCAGCTGGTTTGTTAAGAGTTGGAAGGATTAAGGGAGTTTCCCGCCCGCCTATCGCAATTCAATTTCCTGCTGCTGAAGGAAGCACTTTAGTTTTAGATAATGGTGCTAATACAGACTGCAGTCCTGAAAATTTACAGCAGTTTGCTTTAATGGGACAGCTTTATGCAAAAAATGTAATGAAAATAGAAAATCCTAAGGTAGCTCTTTTAAATATTGGAGAAGAGAAGACAAAGGGTAATAATTTAAGTAAAGAAAGTTATCAAGTTTTAAGTGATGATCCAAGAATAAAAAATTTTATTGGTAATGTTGAAGGTAGAGATATCTTTAGTGACAAAGTTGATGTTGTTGTAACAGATGGCTTTGTTGGAAATGTAGTTCTCAAAACAACAGAAGGAGCAGCTTCGTTTTTTCTTGATTTAATTAAAGAGAGTTTTAAAACAAATTTACGTTCTAAAATTGCTGCTTTTTTAATAAAACCATATTTGAAAAAAGTTTTAAAAAAAATTGATTATAGACAATATGGAGGAGCGCCTTTATTAGGAGTAAATGGTATTGTGATTATTAGTCACGGCAGTTCTGACAGCACAGCTATTTATAATGCGGTCAAGACTGCTAAAAAGACTGTAAAAGAAGATATAGTAGAATTGATTAAAGTTGAGTTAGAAAAGAATGAGGAGTTGGAATAAATGGCATTGAAAACAGAGCTTTGTGATTTATTGGAGATTGAAAAGCCAATTATTCAAGGAGGAATGGCCTGGGTTGCTACCGGTGAACTGGCAGCAGCAGTGTCTAATGCAGGAGGCCTGGGTGTAATTGGTGCTGGAAGTGCACCAGCTGATGTAATTGAAAAGGAAATTGATAAGGTAAGGAAATTGACTGATAAACCATTTGGTTTAAATATTATGTTGCTTTCCCCTTTTGCTGAAGATATAATTGATTTGGCTATTGCAAAAGAAGTTCCTGTTATTACTACAGGTGCTGGTAACCCTGGTAAATATGTAAAAAGATTTCAGGAGATTGGTTCAAAGGTAATACCAGTTGTTCCTTCAGTTGCTCTTGCTAAAAGAATGGCAAGATTGGATGTTGATGCAGTAATTGCAGAAGGAACTGAGGCAGGAGGTCATGTAGGAGAGCTGACAACCATGGCCCTTGTACCACAGGTAGTTGATGCCGTGGATATCCCTGTTATTGCAGCAGGTGGTGTTGGTGATGGCAGAGGTTTAGCAGCTATTTTAGCCTTAGGAGCCAGTGGTGTTCAAATTGGAACTAGATTTGTTTGTTCTGAGGAATGCACCGCATCTTTGAACTTTAAAAAGGCAATTGTAGGAGCTAGAGATAGAGATGCAGTTGTTACTGGACGTAGTACCGGTCATCCGGTTAGAAACTTAAAAAATAAGCTGACTAAAGAAATGGACAAATTAGAAAGTCAGGGCGTAGATCCCAAAAAGATTGAAGAAATTGGCTCAGGTAAACTTAGAGATGCTGTTATTGATGGAAATGTTAAAGAAGGTAGTGTAATGGCCGGACAAATTTCCGGTATGATTTCTGAAATTAAATCTGTCAAAGAAATAATTGAAGAAATATTGTTAAAAGCAGAAGAAACAATTAAAAGCAATTATAATTTATTAAATTAATTTAGTTTTAAATCACAATAACTTAATTTAGATTATTAGATTATTATATTTTAAGTTTTATTATTTAGTTAAATTTAGATTTCAACATTAAGTAAAGAGGTGTCTAATTTGATAGACCTTAAAAACAAGAAAGTCTTAATTACAGGAAGTTCACGAGGTATTGGAGCAGAAATAGCTAAAAAAATGGCTGCTTTAGGTGCTGAAATAACTATAAATTATGCTAACTCTCAAAGTCGAGCAGAAGCAGTAAAAAGAGAGATTGAAGCAGCAGGTGGCACAGCTCATGTAGTTCAGGCTGATGTAAGTGACTTTGATCAGGCAGCTGAATTAGTAAAAACTGCTTATAACAAGATGGATGGTTTAAATGTATTAGTTAACAATGCCGGAATCACCAGAGATAAGCTGCTTTTGAGAATGAAAGAAGCTGACTGGGATAGTGTTTTAGATATTAATTTAAAAGGAGTTTTTAACTGCACCAAAAACGCAGTTAGATATCTACTTAAAGCTGAGAATGGGAAATTAATTAATTTATCATCTGTAGTTGGTATTAATGGTAATGCCGGTCAGGCGAATTATTCTGCAGCTAAGGCTGGAATAGTTGGATTTACTAAAACAATGGCTAAAGAACTAGCTTCAAAAGGTGTCTGCTCTAATGCAATTGCACCTGGTTTTATTGATACTGAAATGACAGAAGAGTTAAGTGATAAAGTTAAGGCTAATATTATTTCTCAAGTACCATTAGCTCGTTTGGGTCAGGCTGAAGAAGTTGCTGATTTAACAGCATTTTTAGCTTCAGATAACGCAAACTACATAAATGGGGAAGTAATTAAAATTGATGGCGGCATGGGAGCCTAGATACTATTCTAACTTTGGTTAGGCATGTATTAATAATCCCTTTGTTATAAATATTTTCAAAAATATATAGTGCGGCGGGCTCGATGCCCTAGTGCTGTGACGCACTCGATGTGCTAACGCAAATCTATCTATTCGATATAAAAAGAAAGATTTGTGAGTCAACATTGCGTTATAAAATGAAGACTCAGTGAAAGGAGGTGAATGGAGTGGATAATATTTTGGATAAAGTTATTGATATTGTAGCAGAAGAATTAGCAGTTGACAGAGATGAAGTTACTGAAGACTCTTCATTTATAGAAGATCTTGGAGCAGATTCTTTAGATGTTGTAGAATTAGTTATGGCATTTGAAGAAGAATTTGATGTAGAAATTCCTGATGAGGATGCTGAAAATATTCGCACAGTTGAGGATGCTGTAAGTTATTTAGAAGATATTCTTTAATAAATAATGACGGATGAGGCTCCCACTGTGGAGTTTTCATCCCTTTTTATTATTTTTATGGATGGTGATATATAAAATGAATCAGTTGTTTAATCAAAGTATAATAAACGAATTTGAGGATTCTTTAGACTTAAATTTTAACAATAAAATTTTGGTCCAGAGAGCTTTGACTCACAAATCATTTCCGAATGAAAACAGAAATTTGAAGTTAAAGGACAATGAAAGATTAGAATTTTTAGGAGACTCGGTCTTAAGTCTTTCTGTCAGCACCTATATTTTTAACAAGTTTTCAGATTTTCCAGAAGGTGAATTAGCAAAAATGAGAGCAGTAATTGTTAGTGCACCTATTTTAGCAGATGTTGCTAAAAGAATTGATTTAGGGAAATATGTCTTTTTAGGCAAGGGAGAAGAAATGACAGGTGGTAGAGAAAGAGATTCTATACTGGCAGATACAATGGAAGCAATTTTTGGTGCTTTATATCTTGATCAGGGTTTTACAGCAGCTGCAGATTTTATTCTAGATTTATTGAAGGTTGATATTATAAATGTAGCAGCAGGTAATCATATCCAGGATTATAAGACAATGCTGCAGGAAGTAATTCAAGAAAATGGCAGTGACCGACCTGAATATGAAGTTGTAGACGAAGAAGGTCCAGATCACAATAAGACCTTTGTAGTAGCTGTAAAATTAAATGAAGATAGTCTTGGTTCTGGACAGGGATCAAGTAAAAAGGAAGCTGAACAGGAAGCAGCAAAAGTTGCTTTAGATAAACTGAATAAATTAGATTAGCAAATTGGAGGCTTAGAGAATGTATGCAGTTAGAGGAGCAATTAGTGTTAAAGCTAATGAAGAGCAATATATAGCAGAAGCTACAAAAAAGTTAACAAAATCTTTAATGCAGGAAAACAATTTAGCAGAAGCGGATTTAATAAGTATCATAACTACTGCAACTGATGATTTGACTAAACTTTATCCCGGTAAAGCTATTAGAGAATTGGGCTATAATTCAACTCCTATTTTATGTATGCAGGAAATGAAGGTTGAAAATAGTAGTGAAAAAATGATAAGATTATTAGTGTATGTTGAAGGGACTAAAGCTAAAACTGAAGTAAAACATCAATATTTGGAAAAAGCTAGAAAATTAAGGCCTGATTTAGTCAAATAAGTTGGATAAATATATATTAAAAGGTGAGACAAAGTTGATGAAAAATGTTATAGCAATTGATGGCCCGGGTGGAGCTGGTAAGAGTACAATTGCAAAGCTCTTGGCAAAAAAATTAAATTATCTTCATCTTGATACAGGTGCTATGTACAGGGCTATTACTCTTGCTGCTTTAAAAGAAGATGTTGATTTTAATAACAAGAAACTGCTTACTAAAATAGCTAAAAAGGTCAACATTAGTTTTAATGAAAATGGTGAAATATTTCTAAACAGCAAAAATGTTAGTGAAGAAATAAGAAGTTCTAAGGTAAATGAACATGTTTCTCAAACAGCAGCAGTCAAAGGTGTTAGAGATATCTTAGTCAATAAACAGCAGCAGTTGGCTCGTAATAATAAAGTTGTAATGGATGGGCGAGATATTACAACTGTTGTTTTACCAGAAGCTGAACACAAATTCTTTTTAACAGCTTCGTTAAATGAAAGAGCCAAAAGGCGTTATGAAGAAGTCAAATCAAAGGGTAAAAATGCTGATTTTGAGGAGATTAAAAAAAGCATAGCCCGCAGAGATAAATTAGATAGTGAGCGGAAATACTCTCCCCTAAAGCAGGCTGAAGATGCCGTTTTAATTGATACTACTAACCTTACAATAGATGAGGTTCTTAAAAAAATGATATCGCTTATTAAGGGTGAATCCTAGTGAAAAATTTTATCTATCAATCTATTAGGTTAATTCTTTTAGCTGTTTTTAAAATATTTTTTGGAATTAAAGTCAGAGGTAAGGAAAATTTACCTGCTGAAGGTGGAGTTGTTTTAATGTCAAATCACATAAGTGCTTATGATCCACCATTATTAGCAGCTATATTTTCTAGACCAGTAAGGTTTATGGCTAAAAAAGAATTATTTAAAAATCCTATTATGAGATTTGTCTTATATTTAGCAGATGCTTTTCCAGTTGACCGCAGTAAAAATGATATTACGGCTGTTAAAAATGCTCTATCAGTTATTAGAAACGGTGAGGTGTTAGGAATATTTCCTGAAGGTACAAGAAGGCCTGAAGGGAAATTAGGTACTCCTAAATCAGGCTCGGTTATGCTGGCCATAAAAAGTGGGGCTCCAATTGTTCCGATTGGAATTAAAAATATAAAAAAAGATGGAGTAATTACTGTCAATATTGGTGAACCTTTTACTATGGAGAAGTTTTCTAAAAAAAGATTATCCAAAGAAGAAAGAAAAAAAGCATCTAAATTTATTAAAGATAAAATAAAAAAAGAATTAAATTATAAATAATAGGTACTGATAAGAGCTGATTTATTAAGATTTTTAAATTTTTTTCAATTTCAAGCAGGATTTTCAACTTTGATAGAGAAAAAAGTTTAAAAGATACCCTTGTTTATTTCAGGGTAGATTGAATTTGTTGGTGTTGTGCTGGAAGGAGGTGAAGGTTCTGGAGGTTATTACAGCAGAAGAGGCTGGATTTTGTTTTGGTGTTGAAAGAGCTATTGAAATGGTTCTGGAAGCTGCCGGTGAAAATGAAGAACTTGAAGTCTATACACTGGGGCCGCTGATCCATAATCCACAAGTTGTTGAAAAATTAGAAGCAAAAAATGTGAAAGTTGCCTCTTCACTTGCCGAAATTGATTCTGGGATTGTTATTATCCGTTCTCATGGAGTAGCACCAGAAGTTATAACAGCGGCAAGAGCGAAGAACCTGAAAATTATAGATGCTACCTGTCCCTTTGTTAAAAATGCTCAAAAATATGCCAAACAATTGATAGATGAGGGTTATCAAACATTTATTTATGGAGATGAAGATCATCCTGAAGTTCAGGGCATTTATGGTGCAAGTGATGGAAAAGCAGTTATAATCAGGGACAAAGATGACTTAGAGTCTGTTGAGTTAAAATCTAGAGTGGGATTTATAGCTCAAACAACAAAATCTCCTGAGTCTTTTCGGGAAATTATTAATTTAGTAGTAACTAAAGTTAAAGAGTTAAAAGTTTTTAACACTATTTGTAATACTACAGATGTTCGACAATCTTCAGCTAAAAAATTAGCAGAAGATGTAGATATAATGTTTGTAATTGGGGGTCACAATAGTGCTAACACTACAAGGCTTGCAGAAATTTGTACAGCCACAAACACCCCTACTTATCATATAGAAACAGCCGCTGAAATAGAAAAAGAGTGGCTGTCTGGAAAAAATAAAGTTGGAATTACAGCTGGAGCATCGACTCCAGACTGGTTAATAAGGGAGGTTGTTCAGTTAATGAACGAAGAAAACAAAGAAGTAAATGTTGAGTCAACAGAGAACAATGAGGAAAAAGAAGAACAAGTGGTAGAGGAGGTAGAAGAGCAGGTAGAAGAGGTCGAAGAAACAACTGAAGTTACTGAAGAAACTACAGAGAAAAAGGAAGCTGACGACAGTGAAGAGGCAGCAGAAGCTGAGGAAGAAGAAACAGCAGAAGCTGAAGAAGCTGAAGCAGAAGCTGAATTTAAATATAGCGATAATGATATTGCTGATTTAAGAAAAGGACAGAAAGTAACTGGTACTGTAGTTGAAATTAACGATAATGGTGTTTATGTAGATGTTAATTATAAAACAGATGGATTTATTCCACTGCGCCATTTAAGCCATCGTTCTGTTGAAGATGCTCATGATATTGTAAGTATGGATGATGAAATTGAAGTAGTTATCTTAACTTTAGAAGATGATGAGGGCAATATGATCTTATCTAAAAAGCAAGCAGATTATGAGCAGGCTTGGGAAAAAATCGTTGAGGCATATGAAAATGATGAAATCATTGAAGCTGAAGTTACAAAAGAAGTTAAAGGTGGCCTTGTTGTAGATGTAGGAGTTAGAGGATTTATCCCTGCTTCTCATGTAGCAATTGGTTATGTTGATAATTTAAGTGACTATGTTGGAGAAACTCTTCGTCTAAAAGTAATTGAAGTTGAAAGAGATAACAACAATGTAGTTCTTTCTGCTAAAAAAGTCCTAGAAAAAGAAAGAGCAGCTCAAAAAGAAGAAACTTTAGAAGCTTTAGAAGAAGGACAGACAGTTACAGGTACAGTAACAAAATTAGTTGATTTTGGTGCCTTTATTGACCTTGGTGGCATTGAAGGTCTGCTTCACATTTCTGAAATGTCATGGGGTAGAATTGAGAGTCCAGCTGAAGTTCTTTCTGAAGGTGAAGAAGTTGAAGTTAAAGTTCTTGGAGTTAATAAAGAAGAAGAAAGGATTTCTCTTGGCCTAAAGCAGCTTTTACCTGATCCATGGGAAGAATTTGCTGATAAGCACTATGAAGGAGAAGTTATTGAAGGTAAAATTACTAAATTAGTTGATTTTGGTGCCTTTATGGAAGTTGAAAAAGGTATTGAAGGACTAATTCACATTTCCCAATTATCACACCGCCACGTTAAAACTGCTGATGAAGTAGTTAATGTTGGTGATGTAAGAGAAGCTAAGATTATTAATATTGATGCTGATCAGGAAAGAGTAGGTTTAAGCTTAAAAGAGTTAGAAGAAAAGCCTGAACCTAAGCAGGAATCCAGCAGAAGTTCTCAAAGCTCAAGTAAAAGCGGCAGCTCTAAATCTAAGAGCAGCAGTGATAGTGATGATAGTTCATCATCTGGAGGAGCTACTATTAGAGAAATTGTTGGAGATATTTTTGATCAGGGTGAATAATTAAAAAAGCACCCGCTGTCCAAAATCTGGGCGGCGGGTTTTTTTACGCTTAATGGAGATTATTGCTTAGTTTTCTTAAATATGATATTATCAAGCTTACAGGAGGTAGTTGGAAGATGGTTAAAATTGAAAATGTTATTCCAAATTCTACCGCTGCAAAAGCAGGTTTGAATTCAAAGGATAAAATTATCACTATTAATGGTCAGGAAATTAATGATTATATAGATTATTTGTACCAAATTTCAGAACCAATTATTAGTTTAAAACTAAAAACTAAGGATAATCAAATTAAAAAAATTGAACTGGAAAGAAAACTTGGAGAAGAATTGGGCATAGAATTTAAAGAAATTGTTTTTGATGGTCTTAAGCAGTGTAAAAATAACTGTATTTTTTGTTTTGTTAAACAGCAGCCACAAAATATGAGGTCAAGTTTAAATCAAATGGATGATGATTATCGTTTTTCTTTTTTACAGGGGAGTTTTGTTACTTTAACTAATCTTGAAGCCAAAGAAATTCAAAGGATTATTGATAAAAATTTAAGTCCGATAAATATTTCTGTACATACAACAAACCCTGAATTAAGGGTTGAAATGATGAAAAATCCAAAAGCAGCAGATATTAATCGACTCTTAAAACTTTTTCAGAAAAATAATATTCAATTTCATACTCAAATAGTACTCTGTCCAGAGTATAATGATCAGGAGGAATTGGACAAAACTCTAAAAGATTTATTAGCATTTTATCCCCAGATATTATCAATCGGTATAGTTCCGGTTGGGATTACCAAATATCGAGAGGGGTTGTCAGATCTTAGGACTTTAACTCCAGCAGAAATGCAGGACTCTTTAGCACAAATAGAATACTGGCAGCAAAAATCAAAAAAAATGTATGGGGAAAACATCATTTATGCTGCTGATGAATTTTATTTGAACACAGACTCTGAACTGCCTAATTATCAGGAATATAACGATTTTCCCCAGTTGGAAAATGGAATTGGTCTAACAGCTTTAATGAATCACGAATTAGAAAAAGTTGAGCTACCTGAATTTTTAAGTAAAGTTAAAAATACTGCAGTTATGACTTCAGTTTTAGGAAAGAAATCATTAAGTGAATTTGCAGAAAAGATAAAAAAAATTGATAAGCTTAAGCTTGAGCTGAAAGTTGTTAAAAATGAATTTTTTGGTGAGACCGTTACTGTTACTGGTCTTTTAACTGCTCAAGACTTGAAAAAGAATATAAAAAAAATCAATCCTATAGAATATGACCAAATTTTTATATCAGAGATTGTTTTAAATGATCAAAATAAATTTTTAGATGAACAAACTAAAGAAGAGTTTACTGCCGAATTATCTAATTATAAGATAAAATTTGTAAGTAATTTAAAAGAACTAATGGAGGTGATAAAAAATGGCTAAATCTACAGCTGCAATTGTAGGAAGACCAAATGTAGGAAAATCTACACTTTTTAATAGATTGGTTGGCGGCCGCAGAGCTATAGTAGAAGGTGAGCCAAATGTAACTAGAGATAGAATCTATGGAGAAGCTGAATGGCTTAATAGAAAATTCAATGTTATTGATACTGGAGGAATTGTCCTTCATGATAATGACAAGATTAAAAATCAAATAAAATATCAGGCTGAAGTAGCAATGGAAGAAGCAGATATCATATTATTTGTAGTCGATTCAAGAACCGGGATGACTGGTGTGGATCAGGATATTGCTCAGCTGCTGTATCGAACTAACAAAGAGGTTATTTTAGTAGTAAACAAGGTTGAAGACTTTTCTAATCAGGAAGAAATAAGTTGGGAGTTTTATTCACTTGGATTTGGGGATCCAATTCTTATTTCAGCTGAACATGGTAAAAACACAGGTGAATTATTGGATCAAGTTACTGCAAAACTTCCAGAAGAGGAAGAGACTGAGAAAGATGAGGATAAAATTAATATTGCAGTAATTGGGAAACCTAATGTTGGTAAATCAAGTTTGATTAATCATTTATTGGGTAAAGAAAGAGTTATTGTAAGTGATATGCCGGGTACAACTAGAGATGCTGTTGATACATTGATTGAGTGGAAAGATGTTAAATTTAATTTTATTGATACAGCCGGTTTAAGAAGAAAATCTAAGGTAAAAGAAGATGTGGAATATTATAGTAATTTAAGGGCTTTAAAATCAGTTGATAGATCTGATGCTGTTTTAATGATGATCGATGCCCAACATGGTGTCACAGATCAAGATAAAAAAATAGCTGGTTATGCCCATGATGAGGGTAAGGCAATGGTTATAGCTATTAACAAATGGGATTTAATGGAGAAAGATTCCAAAACAATGGAAAGATATACTGATGAAGTATACTATCAGCTTAAGTTTTTGAATTACGTTCCTGTAACCTATATCTCTGCTTTAACAGGAGAAAGAATTGATGAGCTTTTATCATTATTAGAATTTGTAGTTGATCAAAGTACTCTTAGAATTAAAACAGGTATTTTAAATGAGGTAATCACAGAAGCTGTTCAACTGCGTGAGCCGCCTAGTAGAAAAGGGAAAAGGCTTAAAATTTATTATGCAAGTCAGGTAGGAATTAAAGCTCCGACATTTGTCTTTTTTGTTAATGATCCAAACTTAATGCACTTTGCTTATCAAAGATATTTAGAAAATGTTCTTCGAGAAGCTTTTGGTTATGTTGGGAATCCTATGAAATTTAAACTAAAGCAGCGCAATTAGGGGGTTATTATGAGGATATTTATTGCTATTTTAATCAGTTATTTGATCGGTTCAATTCCATCTGGTTTTCTTCTTACTAAATATGTTATGAAAAAAGATGTTAGGCAGTATGGAAGTGGAAATATTGGAGCCACTAATGTAGCCAGAGTAATGGGGTTAAAATCTGGTATTTTAGTTGCCGTATTTGATATTTTAAAGGGTTATCTTGGAGTGATGGTTGGACAGGCAATATTAGGTGATAATTTAAGTACAGCTATTTTATTTGTTGCTATTGCTGCTATTGCAGGTCATGATTGGTCTATCTTTTTAGGTTTTTCGGGGGGGAAAGGTGTTGCAACAACTTTTGGTGTTATTTTAAGACTTTATCCTTTAGCATTTTTAATTTACGCTTTAATTTGGCTGGCACTTGTTTTAACAACTCGTTATGTTTCTTTAGGATCAATTATTGGCTCAATGTCATTACCTTTAACACTTTATTTTACTTCATTTGCTACCAAACATGTAATTTTTGCGGCTTTATTGTGGCTTTTTGTAATGTACACTCACAGAGCTAATATTAAAAGGCTGCTTAATGGTGAGGAAAATAGAATGGATCCAGAAAATTTAGGAAAGAGTGGTAAAAAGTAATGACAGCAAAAATTGCAGTAATTGGAGCTGGAAGTTGGGGAACGGCTCTGGCCAATTTATTAGCTGAAAACGGAAATCAGGTTAAAATATATGCCAGAGATGCTGAAGTTGTTGGTTCAATTAATGAAGAGAATTATAATTTTAAATACTTTTCAGGATATAAATTAAATAAAAATTTAAAGGCTTCTAATGATTTGGAGGCCTGTTTAGAAAACGTTGAAGTAATTGTTATTTCTGTGCCAACTTCAGCTCTTAAAACTGTTTTAAATGATGCAGGAGCTTTAATTGATCAGGATACTATTATTGTTTCTACCGCTAAAGGGATAGATGAAAAATCTTTTAAAACTAATTCTGAAATGATTAAGGAATTTGGTTTTCAAAATGTAGTTGTTTTATCTGGACCGACTCACGCAGAAGAGGTTATGGAAAAATTACCCACTGCAATAGTATCAGCTGCAGAGAGTAAGGAAAATGCAGAAAAAGTACAGGATTTATTTATGTCTAAATACTTTAGAGTTTATACAAATCCTGATGTAAAAGGAGTTGAACTAGGGGGTGCCTTAAAAAATGTTATTGCTGTGGCCAGCGGTATTTGTGATGGTTTAAATTATGGTGATAATACAAGAGCTGCTTTAATTACAAGAGCTTTAAATGAAATGAGTCATTTTATAAATTATCACGGAGCCAAAACCATGACTCTATCCGGGCTGTCGGGAATGGGAGACCTTGTTGTTACCTGTACGAGTATGCACAGCAGAAATAGACGTTTTGGAATCGAAATTGGTAAAGGTAAAACTCTTGTTGAAGCTAAAAACAAGGTAAAACAGGTTGTAGAAGGAGTTAAAACAGCTAAAGCAATTTATAAATGGTTGAATTCTAAAAATCGAGAGCTTGAAATGCCAATAACTAAAGAGGTTTATCAGGTATTATTTGAAGATAAAGATCCTGAGCAGGCTGTGGAAGAACTAATGCTGCGGAGTAAAAAACACGAAATGGAATCAGTTGTTGATAATTCTTTATGGAATATCTAGAAAAATTATAAATTTTTTCTATGAATAAGCAGGAAATCGCTGTTATAGCGAGAATTAATGAATAATGACAGTAAAAGTTAAAGTTATAAAAGGGGGTGAATTTTATGACTAAGAACGAACTTATTGATGCCGTTGCAGAAAAAACTGGTGTCACAAAAAAGGATACAGGGGAAGTTGTTAATGAAGCTATTGATACTATCATGAATCACTTGAAGTCTGAGGCTAAAAAAGCTGAAGATAAGCGTGATAATGTTCAATTAATAGGTTTTGGTACTTTTGAAGTTAAAGATAGAAGTGCTAGAAAAGGACGCAATCCTCAAACTGGAGAAGAAATTCAGATTCCAGCACGTAAGGTGCCTGTATTTAGAAGTGGTAAATCTTTTAAAGAAACAGTTGACGTTTAATATTTTTTTTACTTATTTGGGGGAACCGGAATATCCGGTTCTTCTTTTTTTATCAAAATTTATTATTTTAAAACAAATGTTAAAAAACTTTTAATGGTTTGCAGGAATGTAAAGAATTAACTAGAAATTAGTAGTATAGTAAGTAGTAGTATAAGCTTAAACACAATATTTAATTTAAAGGGGAGGCAAATAATTTATGGATCAAATTACGGGTGGTTTACAATCAATTATTGCTAATTATGGAATGAAGCTTTTATTAGCTATTATTCTTTTGTTAGTTGGTTTATGGGTGATCAAGTTTGTAGTAAAACTTATTGAAAAAAATATACAGGGAAAATTTGAGAGGACATTGACAAGCTTTTTAATGTCCATTACTCGGGCAGTACTTTTAATTCTATTATTTATTTCTATTGCTTCAACTATTGGAATTGAGGTAGCTTCTTTTGTTGCAGTTTTAGGAGCAGCTTCCTTTGCTGTAGGTTTTGCTTTACAGGGGAGTTTGTCTAACTTTGCTGGCGGAGTAATGCTTTTAATTTTTAGACCGTTTTCTGCAGGAGATACTATTGAAGTATCAGGTTACAAAGGTAAAGTACAGGAAATTCAAATTCTTTATACAATCATGACTACTTTTGACAACAAGAAAATCTTTATACCTAATGGGAATGTAGCAACTGACAGCATTACAAATTATTCAGCTATGGATACTAGAAGAGTTGATTTAACATTTGGTATAGGCTATGATGATGATTTTCATGAAGCAATTTCATTATTAAAAGACCTTGTTTTTAAGCATGAACTTATTCTGGATAATCCCGAGCCAATTATTAGGGTAACTGAACATGCAGGCAGTTCAATTAATATTGCTTGTAAAGTTTGGGTTAAAGGACCTGATTATTGGAATGTTTACTTTGATATGCACGAAGATGTTAAAGATGCCTTTGATGAAGCAGGTATTGGGATTCCTTATCCTCAGCTTGATGTTCATTTTGATGAAGGGACAAAAATTTGTTAGTTAAGAAAAATATAATAGAAAAGATAAATGAGCTTGAAGCTGAAAATGTTTAATTAGAGAATTTAATTAAATTTTAATCATGTTTAAAAGCAGGATATTAGTACTCATTGTTGAATAAATATAGTAGTGAAGAAGTATATTTTTTATAAAATATTAAGGAGGTATTATTTATGTTAAAAGAAAAAGTAGAAAAGGCATTAAACGAACAGATAAATGCTGAATTATATTCAGCATATTTGTACCAATCTATGGCAGCGTATTTTGAAAATAAAAGCCTGGCTGGTTTTGCCCAGTGGATGGATCGGCAGGCTGATGAAGAGATGATTCATGCACGAAAGATTTATGATTTTATAAATGAAAGAGGAGGCAGAGTTATTTTAAGTGGAATTGAAAAGCCTAAGAATGAATGGAATTCTAACCTAGAAGTTTTTGAAGATTCTTTGGCCCATGAAGAAAAGATTACTGCAATGATTAATAAATTGGTTTCATTAGCAGATGAAGAAAAAGACTATGCAACTAAATCTTTTTTAAAGTGGTTTGTTGATGAACAGGTTGAAGAAGAAGATTCTGTTGGAGAAATTGTAGATAAACTAAAATTGGTTGGAGATTCTACACAGGGTCTATTTATGATGGATGATAAACTTGCTGAAAGAAAGAAAACAAATGCTGCAGAAGAAAGTGTAGAGTAATTAATATTTAAATATAGCAATTAATAATATAGAGATATGCCTATTAGATAAGGCATATCTCTATCTATTAATTATGACGGGGGTTTTGAAATGGGCTTATTTGATAAAATAAAATCAATTTTTAATGGTAATGGTGGTAGTCAATCTAATTTAATTGATATTTACATTGAAGATGATAAATGTGGAAACCAGATGAAACTTATCTTCAGAAAAAATTATGATATCCCAAAAGTTTATGAAGATAATAGAGAAGCTGCCTATGAAGTAAAAAAAGTTGTTGTCTGCGATAGTTGTTATAATAAAATTGATCTTCATTTAGAATTTGATAAGCAATATAATATTATAAATCAGGAAGTTGATCAAGGAAAGATTATAGCTAAAGCGGAGTTTGAAAATAATCAATTTCTGGAGTGATGACCTTGCATAATCTACCAAACTATATTACCCTTGCTAGAATATTATTAATTCCAGTATATTTATATTATTTTATTCAGGGAAATTTGGCAGCAGCAGCTTTCTTTTTTGCTCTTTCAGCAATTACAGATTTTGTGGATGGTTTTATTGCTCGAAAATATAATTTGGAATCTAAGGTCGGCAAGTTATTAGATCCTTTAGCTGATAAGATTACAATTATTAGTATTTTGCTGGTTTTGATTTATTTAAATATTATACCAAGAATGCTTTCCTATGTAATTTTAGCAAGAGAAATTTTTATATTTTTATCCGGAATTATAACTTATATTTATGGTCTTAACTTTATTAATCCAAGTTTTATTGGCAAATTGTCTATTGCTCTTTTATATTTGGCAATAGCTTTAAAATTATTAAATATAAATTATTTTGGTAATTTGTTATTTTATATTGTGATACCAATTAATATATATTCTGCTGTAGATTATTCTATCAAAGCTTACAAAAGAATTTTTAAATAAATTTTGATTAATTTTGAAAGGATGTACACTTTGAGAATTTTAATAAAAAATATTGATGAAATACACAGCTCTGGTACTAAAGTTAGGCAGGAGCAGTTTATTTTAATAGAAGATAATAAAATAAAAAGAATAGATAAGATGACAAAAATTGATGAAATAAGTGATTATGACCGGATTATTGATGCTGATGGTATGATAGCTCTGCCCGGGTTTATAAATACCCACACTCATGCTGCTATGACCCTGATGAGAGCTTATGCTGACGATATGCCCCTGGATCAGTGGCTTCAGAATAAAATCTGGCCTTTTGAAAGCAAAATAAAGCCTGATGATATATACTGGGGAACAGCATTAGCAGTTGTTGAAATGATTAAAACCGGCACAACCACTTTTTCAGATATGTATTTTGCAGTAGATAAAATTGCTGAAATAGTTGATCAAAGTGGGATGAGAGCTGTTTTATCCGAAGGTCTAATTGAAGCTAATGATGGGCAGGAGGGTTTAAAGAAATCTTTGAATTATGCTTTAAAATATAATAATAGTGCTGAAGGTAGGATTAAAACAATGATGGCTCCACATGCACCTTATACCTGTGGTCGAGACTATCTGCTGCAGATCAAGGAGCTGGCCCGAGAAAATAATTTAGGACTGCATATTCATCTTTCAGAAAGCAAAAATGAGGTTAATAATTTTCTGCAGCAGTATCAAAAATCACCCATTAAATACTTAGCCGATTTAGATTTTTTTGATGATAATCATATACTGGCAGCTCATTGTGTGCATTTAGAAGCAGGAGATTTGGAAATCTTAAAAGAAAAAAATGTACATGTAGCTCACAATCCAATGAGTAATGCTAAGCTTGCAAATGGAATTGCACCTGTTCGAGAATATTTAAAAAATGGGATCAATGTTGCTTTAGGTACTGATGGTGTTTCAAGTAATAATTCTTTGGCTATGCTCAAAGAAGCAAAAATGGCTTCATACCTGCAGAAAATAAAGTATCAAGATCCGACAGCAGTTGATACTAAATCTATGCTAAAAATTTTAACTGTAAATGGAGCAGAAGCATTGGGCATTAAAAAACTTGGACTGCTGGAGGAAAATCAGCTGGCTGATTTATTATTAATTGACACAAAAAAAGATAGTTTTTTCTATCCCCATCATAACAATTTATCAAATTTATTTTATGCAGCAGACAGCCGCAGTATTGACACAGTAATTATAGATGGCAAAGTAATAATGGAAAGTTCAGAACTTAAAAGACTTGATCAGGAAAAAATATTCTATGAAGCCGAAAAAAGAGCATTAAAAATTGCAGCGAATTTTAATTAGGTTGAATCTTTACTTAGTTACTGTAATTAAATTTAAAAATTTGAAAGGAGAAAATTATGAGTAAAACTATTAGGTTTTTTCTCTCCATTTTTGTTATAGCAGCAATTGTATTAATCTTTTTTCTAACCACAGGGGCTAATATTTATACGGATTGGCTTTGGTTTAAAGAACTAAATTTTGAAAAAACATTTACAATTATGTTTTTATCCAATTTTATTCTAAGGGTTCTAGTTGGAGCGATTTTTGCAGCTTTAATTTATCTGAATTTACATTTTACTAAGAAACCGATTATCAATTATATAAAGATTAGAAGTAATAACCAAGTTGAAAATCTCTTTGGCGAGGAAAGAAATCAAATTTTTGATTGGCTTAACAAAAAAAGACTAAATTTAGCTTATCTATTTGCCAGTTTGATTTTTGGATTTTTATTTTCTTCAATTTCTAGTGAAAGCTGGAAGATGGTTTTAAAGTTTTTCAACAAAACAGAATTCAATACACTTGATCCAATCTTTAATAATGATATTTCATTTTATGTTTTTTCACTTCCGTTTTATTCATTTTTGCGCGAAATGGGAATGGTAGTAGTAGTAATTTCTTTAATTTTGGTTGGAACTATTTATATGATTTTTACCGGAATTCATTCAGTTAGCGAAATTTCGTCTAAATTAAGCAGTAGAGCTAAAAAGCATATGTCAATCCTAATCTTTGTCTTTTTACTTTTCAAAGCCTGGGATTACAGGTTGAAAATGTACGATATTTTATTTTCTCCTACTGGAGTAGTCTTTGGAGCCGGTTATACAAATGTCAATGCTGACCTATTAGGCTATAAAATTTTATTTGTAACAGTTATTTTTGTGGCACTCGCTGTGCTATACAGTTTATTTAAAAATAATTATAAACCTCTGGTCTGGGGTATTGGAGCCTGGATTATACTTTCAATTGTTTTTACAGGAGTATACCCCGCTTTTATGCAGCAGTACAGGGTCGAACCAAATGAAATTAATTTAGAAAAAGAATATATTAAAAATAATATTGAAATGACTCAGAAAGCTTATCAGCTTGACAGTGTTCAGACAAAAGATTTCGAAATTTCTCAGACTGAATTAACCTATGCTGAATTGATGGAATATGAAACAGTGGTTAATAATATTAGGCTCCAGGATTATCGTCCTTTAAAAACCACTTATAACCAGATTCAGGCTTTGAGGCAGTATTATACTTTTGAAGATATTGATGTTGACCGCTATCAGTTAGGTGATAATTATACTCAGGTTATGCTGGGGGCAAGGGAATTAGATCAGAATGCACTGGCTTCACAGGCTCAAACCTGGGTTAATAAGACATTAAAATATACTCATGGACTGGGATTTGCAATGAGTCCTGTTGGTAAAGTTAGAGAGAACGGTCTGCCTGAGTTTTTAGTTCAGGATATTCCTCCTATATCAAATAGTGAACACATTACTTTAGATAACAATTCAATTTATTATGGAGAAAAAACAAATAATTATGTAATTGTTAATACAGACCAAACTGAATTTCACTATCCAATGGGTTCTCAAAATGTATTTACTCAATATGAGGGTACAGGTGGAGTAAAGATTACAAACTTATTCAGAGAAGCTATCTATGCACTTAAATTTGGTACGCTGAAAATGATTTTATCGAATGACATCAATGATCAAAGTCAGATAATGTACGAACGTAATATTCATCAGCGGGTAAGAAAAGCAGCCCCATTTTTAAAGTATGATAGCGATCCCTATCTTGTTCACGCTGAGGGTCAATTATACTGGATTTATGATGCCTATACGACTACTGGACTTTATCCCTATTCTCAACCTTTTAATAGGAGCGATAATTATATTCGGAATTCAATAAAAGTTGTGGTAGATGCCTACAATGGCACCCTGGATTATTATTTAATGGATGAGAATGATCCTATTGCTGTCACCTACAGCAAGATTTTTGATGACTTATTTAAATCTGCTGACCAGATGCCTGAGTCACTCAAACAGCATATTCGTTATCCCCAGGATTTATTTAAAATTCAGTCTAATATTTATAGTACCTATCATATGAATGACCCTGTGGTTTATTATAATCGCGAAGATGTCTGGGCTATTCCTCAGGAAAACTACCAGGGTTCAACGATTCCGGTAGAGCCTTATTATTTAATGAATCAGCTGCCTGGAGAAAAAGAAGCAGAATTTACTTTAATGACTCCTTTTACCCCAGCCAACAGAAATAATATGGTTGCCTGGATGGCAGCTCGTAATGACAGAGAAAATTATGGAGAATTATTCACCTATAGATTCCCTAAAGACCAGCTTGTATATGGACCAAGTCAGATTGAATCTAGAATTGATCAGGAATCAGAAATTTCAAGAATGCTTACTTTATGGAGTCAGAGGGGTTCTAGTGTAATTAGAGGTAATCTGCTTGTAATTCCAATTAATAATAGTGTTCTCTATGTTGAACCGATCTTTTTGCAGGCTGAAAATGGAGGTATTCCTGAAATGATTCGAGTTATAGTTGCTCATAAAAACGAGATTATTATGCGGGAAAATTTACAGGAGGCTCTAACTGCATTACTAAAAAGTGATAAAAGTTCAGCAGTTCCAGAAGAAGAGATAGAGCAGGTACAGCAGTTTACAGAAAAAGGTCAACCAGGGCAAGCAGGAACAGCTTCTGAACCTACACAACCTTCTCAAGTAGAACAGGGAATGGGAACTATTACTTCTACCAACAGTTCTGAACTGATTCAAGAAGCCAACAACCTTTATCAGCAGGCACAGCAAGCTCTGCAAAATGGTGACTTTGCAGCTTATGGTGAAATAATAACTGATTTAGGGAAAGTTTTAAACCAATTAAGCAGAATAGGAGAGTAAATGTCTATGAATGACTTAGAATTTAAAGTATATGAGAACAGATTCAATACCCATCATTTAGCAACAGATAAATTTAAAACAAATCTAATTCAAATATATTTCATGCTGCCTCTTGTAAGCGAAAAAGAGGCAGCCATGAATGCCTTGATCCCATATATTTTAGAGAGAGGTTCCCAAAAATATAAGGACAATCAGATAATAAAAACTGAACTAGAAAATTTATACGGATCTAATATGAGTTCCAATATTTTAAAAAGAGGAGAAAATCAAATTTTAAGATTTTCTTTAGAAATAGTTAACGAAAAGTTTTTAACTCATAAAAGCAATTTAACAGAAAATGCCTTTGAGCTTCTAAATGATGTAATTTTTAATCCTGTAGTTGAAGCTGGAAAGTTTAAACAAAATTATTTTGAGCAGGAAAAAGAAATTTTAAAGCAGGATATTTTGTCATTGATCAATGATAAATATAATTTTACAGTTGAAAATTGTCTGCAGAAAATGTGCAGAAATGAAAAATATAGAATTTATAAAATGGGCTCAGTCTCTGCTCTAGCAGAAATAACAAATCAGGAACTTTATAATCATTATCAAAAAATTATTAATGAAGCAAAAAGATCGCTGTTTTTAATTGGTGATTTTAAAAGTGCTTTTGTTGAGCAGACACTCACTAAAACTAAGCTGAGTGCTGGAACAGATATTTTTGATGAGAACACTGAAGTGGTTTACCGTGATAAGGAAGTTGACTTTTATGATCAGCAAATGAAAGTTAATCAGGCCAGATTGTCTATGGGTTTTAGGACTGGAATTACTAGGAAAGACCAAGATTACTACTCACTTTTAGTTTTCAATAGTTTAATCGGAGGCTCAACTCATTCTAAATTATTTAGAGAAATTAGAGAAAAGAGAAGTTTAGCTTATTATGTCAGTTCATCTATTGAGACTACTAAAGGTTTATTATTAATCAACAGTGGTATCAATGCTGAAAACCAGGCGGAAGTTGTAGAACTGGTTAAAAAAGAAATTAATTCAGCAGCTGAGGGTGACTTCAGTCAGGAAGATTTTATACGCTCTAAAAAGAGTATTATCAACCATTTGAAACAGGATTTAGACAGCAATCGTGCTCTTTCTGCTCATTATCTTTTAAGCCTGGTTAATAACAAAAGAGAGTCAATCAAAAAAACTATTGCCGAGGTAGAAAAAGTCAAAATAGATGACATAATTAATGCTGCTGAAAAGTTGAAATTAGACACTGTATACTTATTGAAAAGTGAGGGCTGATAAATTTGGAAAATATTTATAATAAGATAATGGATGAAAGATTAGTGAAAACTAAATTGGATAATGGTCTAAATGTATATATATTTCCTAAAAAGGATTATGTTAAACAATACGCAATGCTTTCCGTAAATTTTGGCTCAAATGATATTGAATTCATTGATGTCAAAAATGGACGTAAAAGAAATATGCCTTTAGGAATTGCTCATTTTTTAGAGCATCAACTTTTTGAAGATAAGGAAAAGAGTATTTTTGATAAGTTTGCTGATCTTGGTGCTTCGGCTAATGCTTATACTAATTTTGACAGTACTAATTATCTTTTTTCAAGCAGCAGCAATTTCGAAGATTCCTTAATTAATTTAATTGAATTTGTTCAGGATCCTTATTTTAGTGAAGAAAATGTAAAAAAAGAACAGGGGATTATTGTGCAGGAAATTAAAATGTATCAGGATAACCCCTATTGGAAATCATATTTTAATCTTTTATCAGCACTATATTCCAAACATCCGGTTAAAAACGATATAGCTGGGACTGAAGAAAGTGTAATGTCAATAACTCCAGAGGATTTATATATTTGTTATTATAATTTTTATCTGCCATCTAATATGGATTTGATTTTAATTGGGGATCTTGAGCCTCAGAAAATAATTAATTTAATCAAAGAAAATCAGGCAAAAAAGCATTTTCCTCATTTCAAAAATCCTGTTAGAATTATTGAGGAAGAACCATCTGCAGTAGCCAAAAAACTAGTAGAAGAAAAAATGAATATTTCGCGACCGATGGTTCAGATCGCCTTTAAAGACCCGGTTACAGGTGAAGAACCTGTTGAAATAATAAAAAAAGAATATATTGTTAATCTTCTTTTAGATATAGTTTTTGGGCGCAGCAGTAAAAACTATAATCAGCTTTTAGAACAGGGTATTATTGACAACAGTTTTTCCAGCACTTATCATAAAAAACCTGATTATGCTTATGTACATCTACATGGGGAAAGTAACAGACCAGATTTAATGCGGGGAAAAATTAAAGATAAATTGGTTGATATTGACCATGATGAAATCAGAGATAATTTTGAGCGGATTAAAAGAAAATACCAGGGGAGTTATATTAGATTATTCAATAACTTTAATCATTTAGCGGCTGAATTTATTAATTACCGTCGTTTGGGAATTGATATTTTCGATTTAGCTTCAATAATTGATAACATCACTCTTCCTGAATTACTGTCTTATTCAGATAAAATATTTAATAAAGATCTAATGGTTGAATCAATAATTATAAATGAGGACTGATTTTTTTGGCTTTTAAGCTTTATAACTTTATTTTTTATATTACAATGGCAGCTTTTGGCTATTTCAATATTTATTTTCAAGATGCAGGGCTTGATTCTTTTCAAATTGGTTTGGTAAATGCTATTCCTAGAATCTTTGCTCTGCTTTTGATGCCATTTTGGGGATTTTTAACCGATTATTTTCATGAAAATAAAAAAGTTCTGTTTATTACCTTAACAGGGACTTTATTGACAGTTATTTTTTTTCCTCAGACAACTTCATTTAAAATTTTAATGCTGCTGATGTTTTTTTATACATTATTTCAAAATCCAATCATTCCTCTTTCTGACAGCCTTTTATTAGATTATCTTGGTGATAAATCCAATCATTATGGTAAGTTTCGACTGTGGGGTTCAGCTGGTTATATGCTTTCGGTTTCTGTAATGGGCTACTTTTTGGAAGCTACTTCTTCTGCCAATTTATTTTATGTTTATGCAGTCATCTTAATTTTATCAATGTTTTTATTAAAATTTCTTCCGAAAAGTGAAAGAGAAATTGAAGTTTTAAATCCGGGAGACTTTAAAAAAATATTTAAAAAAAGAAGGCTGCTTTACTTTTTATTCTTTGTGTTTATTCTGCAGACAGCAATGAATGCAAATTATAGTTATTTTCCTTTATATATTGTGGCACATGGCGGGGGAGAATTTTTAATTGGAGTGGCTTTAACGGTTTCTTCTGCAAGTGAAATTTTAGCATTTTTCTTTTCTGATAGAATCATTAAAGGAAATAAATTCAGCAGTATAATAGTTATTATTAGTATTGGTTTTATTATCCGCTGGCTTCTACTTTCGTTTTTTCCATTCACTCCAATTATATTATTTTCCCAGCTGCTGCATAGTATTACCTTTGGTCTGTTTTTTGCAGTTGGAGTCGACTATGTTGATAAGATAAGTGGAGAAAAGTTTAGAGCGACAGGACAAAACCTTTATGCAGGAGTATTTATGGGTTTAAGTGCTATTTCAGGTAGTTTAATTGGTGGTAAGATTTATCAGCTATCTGGGGGAGAGAGTATGTATTTTTTTTGGGCTTTAGTTTCAGCTGCTGCAGGTATAATTTACAGCCTCTATATATTTAAAAAGGAGAAGGAGTTAAAACTGGATGCAGATTAATAAACTGGTTAAAGAATGTGCTGCTGAGTTAAATATTGATATCTGTAGGGTTACCGATAATCAAAAGTTGGAAACAGAGTTTGAAATTTTAAAAGAAAGAAGTCAGGGTCAATTCTGGCCCCAACCATTTGCTAATCAGAATCTTGAAGAACTGACAACACCGGTTCTGCACTTTCCTAACTTAAAATCAATTATTGCAGCTGCAGTTAGTTATAATCATAATGAAGCTAACCTTTTTTTATCTAATTATGTAACTGTAGAGGATTATCACAGCTATCTGGAAAATAAATTAGAAAAACTGGCATCCCGACTGCAGCAAAAATTAAACTACAGTTTTAACTATAAAATATTTGTTGATCAGGCACCATTTTTAGAAAAAGCTTTAGCCCAAAAAGCTGGTCTTGGTTTTATCGGCAAAAACACTCTTTTAATTAACCCTAAGCTAGGCTCAAATTTATTTTTAGGAGAGATTTTTACAGATTTAGAAATAGCAGTAGATCAGCCTTTAGATCTTGACTGCGGCAGCTGCAGACTCTGTCTTGAAAGCTGTCAGGTTCAGGCACTTAAAGAAGCTAATCTGCTGGCTGCTGAGGATTGTACTGCTTATTTAACTCAAAAAAAAGGAATACTTACAGAATCAGAAATTAAAAAAATTGGCCACCATATCTGGGGTTGTGATGATTGTAAAGATGTCTGTCCTTATAATAAGAAAAGTAAAGCCTCTGCAGCCAAAAAACTTCAATTTTTTAATAAAAATCTAGAATATTTTCTTAATTTAGAAAGCAAAGAAGTGCCTGCAGAATTAGATAATACAGCTGTAACTTGGAGGGGCAGCAGAATTTTACTTCGTAATGCAATGCTGGCAGCAGCTAATTTAAAAGAAAAAAGATTTTTTAATAAAATTAAACAAAAATTAAATGATAATTCTCCGATAATTCGTTATTATGCAGCTTATTCTCTGCTTAAAATTGATTTCAAAAAGGCGAAAAAGATTGTAAAAGAATATCTCAATCAGGAACAAAATAGTGAATATAAAAATAAAATAAAGAAGATTTTAGTTTCAGAGGAGGATAATAATGGATCTTAAAGTGGACAATGAAAAACTGAAAGTTATTGAAAAAAGCAGTATCGAAAATATAATAGCTGAAACCAGCCTTGAAAACAAAAAAGATATAATGGCTGTTATTATTGAAAATGAAGTTTATGATTTAACCGAAGAACTTGATCGAGACGCTGAACTGAAAACAGTTAATATTGCCTCAGAATTAGGAAATAGAATTTACAGAAGAAGTCTCTATTTTGTAATGGCAAAGGCAATTTATGAATTATTTCCAGAAACTATTTTAAAAATTGAAATTTCAATTAGCAATGGGATTTATTGTGAACTGGAAAATAAGCCAAGTTTGAGCAAAAGTGATTTAAATAAGCTAAAAATAAGAATGCAGGAGATAATTGATGCTGATTATAAAATTAAAAAACATAAATTAAAAAAAGAAAAAGTTTTAGAAATAATTGCTCAGGAAAACTGTGCTTTCAGGCGAGAGCTGCTGGAGCAGCAGGACAAGGATTATTATACTTTATATGAATTAGATGGTTACTATGACTATTTTTACTACAATATGGTTCCTTCAACTTCATATTTAAAAAAATTTGATTTACATTTAAGGATTCCAGGATTTGTACTGCTTTTTCCAAAATTTTTTACTAATAAAGAGCTTCCTAAATTTAAAGAACAGCCAAAACTTGCAAATGTATTTTTAGAATATGAACGGCTTGGGAAAATTTTAGGTGTTAATAATGTTGCAGAATTAAATCAGTGTATTGAAGCCAACGAATACAATGAATTAATTAGAATTGCAGAAGCCTTACACGAGAAAAAAATTGCAGAAATAGCAGATCGAATTAAAAGTGGGATGCCCAGAAATAAAATAATTTTAATTGCCGGACCAAGTTCCTCTGGTAAAACAACCTTTACTCATCGTTTATCAACTCAATTAAAAATTAATGGTTTAAGACCAGTTCAAATTTCGGGTGATGATTACTTCGTTAATCGAGAAAATACTCCACTTGACGAAAATGGAGAACCTGATTTTGAATCAATTGAAGCAATAAATTTAGAATTGTTTAATAACCATCTTTTACAGCTGATCCAGGGAGAAGAGGTTGAGCTGCCAAAATTTAATTTTGAAAAAGGAATTAGAGAAAACAGCGGTAAGTTTTTAAAATTGGATGATGATCAGCCAATCTTAATTGAGGGGATTCATGGTCTTAATGATATAATGACCGAAGTAATTCCTCAGGATTTAAAATTCAAAATTTATATTAGTGCTCTAACTCAGCTGAATATTGACTGTCATAATAGGATTCCAACAACAGATACTCGTTTAATTAGGAGAGTTGTAAGAGATAATCAATATCGAGGTTTATCAGCTGCCGATACTTTAAATTTATGGCAGAGTGTTCGTCGGGGTGAGGAAGAAAATATTTTTCCTTATCAGGAAAATGCAGATGTGATGTTTAATTCTGCTTTAATCTATGAACTATCTGTCTTAAAAAATTATGTTGAGCCCTTATTAAAACAGATAGATAAAACAAATAAAAATTATCATCAGGCACAACGGCTGCTTGAAATTCTGAGTAATTTTAAAGCTATACCTGATAATGAAGTTCCATTTACCTCAATTTTAAGAGAGTTTACCGGCATGAGCGTTTTTAGAGAGAAATAGCTTTATATTTTTTCTAATCTCATCCCAGTTATTAACCTTAGTGATTTTACTGTTACCATCAAAATCATAGTTATGATACTTACTGACCAGGAAAACCGGAATATCCTTAGCTGCAATCTCTAGTGCGTTTTCTTTCTTATCATCAATAAATAAAGAAATATTTTTTTTAACAGCTAAGGGAGCCTTATTATGCTCATGATGCAGCTCATGATAGGGAATCCCATGTTTAGCTAACCATTTTTCAGTTAGAGGACGATGTTCTTCATGGCGGGCTGTGATTAAGATTAAGCGGTGACCTTCCTGATATAGTTCATTCAGTATCTCTTTGGCCTCAGCCGCTGGTTGAACACTGCTGTATACATCTTCTATTTTTGCCTGAATAAACTCATTTAATTCCTGATTGTTGATTGCAAAAGCCTCTGCTAGATCATAAGTATATTCTTTTAGAGTAATTTCGCGATCAAAAAATTCATTCATTTTTTGCTGCCAGATACTGTTATTATCCGGTCCTTCATCAGTTAAAACTCCATCAATATCAATACCAAAATTGTATTTCATAATTAACACCTCATTTATAAATTAAACTTTTTAACATTATATTTTTAACATTATATTTTCAACAAAATTATATGAACCTAATTAGCTAAACTTTGTCCACACTTTTTATTATACTATCATTAATTAATTGCTATGTCTAGATACTATGAACATTTATCAGAATTATTGGTTTAGCTTTATTTTTGCTAAAATATAGAGTAAAATGGTATTAAGAATGGTGCTTAGAGGAGGTAGAAATTTGACTAAAAAAATAAATAAAAGAGAAAAAGTAGAAGAATTAGTTGAACTATTTTCTAAACATTATCCTGAACCGGGAACGGCGTTAGAACACAACTCATCTTTTGAGCTTTTAATTGCAACAATCTTATCAGCTCAAACGACAGATGTTCAGGTTAATAAAGTTACTAAAGAGCTTTTTAAAGAGTATAATACTCCTAAAGCGGTGTTAAAGCTTAGTCAAAAAGAGTTAGAAGAAAAAATTAATAGTATCGGTCTTTATAGGAATAAAACTAAATATATTTTAAAGACCTGCCGAATGTTAATTGATGATTTTGGGGGAGAAGTACCATCAACTAGAAAGGAACTGCTTAAATTAGCAGGTGTTGGACGTAAGACTGCTAATGTAGTTTTAGCCAACGCTTTTTATAAGGCTGCTTTTCCGGTGGATACTCATGTATTTAGAGTTTCAGAGCGTCTTGGTTTAAGCAGCGGCAAAAATGTTAACCAGACAGAAAAAGAATTAACTAAATTAATTCCAAAAAAATATTGGATAGATTTCCATCACTGGTTAATTGATCACGGTCGAGCAATATGTAAGGCACAAAATCCAGATTGTAAAAATTGTTTTGCCAGTCATATCTGCAGATATTATCAAAATAATTAATTTGAGGGAGGAAGCAAAATGAAAAAAATATTTGTTTTAGATACAAATGTACTTCTGAATGACCCTCGTGCTATTTATAGTTTTGAGGATAATGATGTTGTTATTCCACTCGCTGTTTTAGAAGAAATTGATAATTTAAAAACCAAAAGCTCTGATTTAGGTTACAATGCTCGTGAAAGTTCCAGGATTTTAGAAGAAATTAGAGAGAGTGGTAATCTTCATGATGGTGTGGAATTAGACTCAGGTGGTACAGTTAAAATTATAATCAATGGTAAATTAGAGCTTCCCCGCGGTTTAAGTTCCAGCAAGATGGATAACCGGATTATTTCTACTGCTATTCATCTAAAAAACGAAATAAAAAAAGAAAATGCAGACCGTAAAGTTATTATGATTTCTGATGATATTAATATGCGTTTAATCTGTGATGCCTATGGCTTAGAGGCTGAAGAGCATAGTTCTAGCCGCCTAAAAGAAGAAGAAATTTATTCAGGTTTTAAAGAAATAATGTGTGGTGCAGATCTAATTAATAAATTTTACGAAGAAGAAAAGATTTCTTTATCGGAGCTTAATCAACTTGATGATTCTCTATATCCGAATGAATTTGTTCAGTTAACAGCAGATGACCGCAATAAAAATACTGCTCTGGCCCGTTTTGATGGTGAAAACCTGGTACCTCTTCGCTATAATAAGAGTCAGCCTGCCAAAATTAGAGCCAGAAATAGAGAACAGCAGATGGCTATGGAGCTGCTGCTTGATGATGAAATAAAATTAGTGACAATGTCTGGTAAAGCAGGGACAGGTAAAACTTTACTGGCACTCGCTGCTGGTCTTGCAAAAGTAGTTGATGAGCAGTCTTTTTCAAAACTGCTTGTAGCCAGACCAATTCAACCAATGGGAAAAGAACTTGGATTTCTGCCGGGAGATGTAGAAGAGAAGATGGGTCCCTGGATGAAACCTATTTTTGATAATTTAGATTTTATAGTCCATCGTAATAAAGATGCAATGTATGCTTATCAAAAATTATTGGATAAAGATTTAATTCAGGTTGAAGCTCTGACCTATATTAGAGGTCGTTCAGTACCTGATCAGTTTATTGTAATAGATGAGGCTCAAAATTTATCTTTACATGAAGTAAAAACAATTGTAACCAGAGCTGGAGAGGGTTCAAAATTAATTTTTACGGGAGACCCCTTCCAGATAGATAATCCTTATTTAAATTTCCATAAAAATGGTTTGAATTATCTGGCTCATAAATTTCATGACCAAAAAATTGCCGGTCATATTATGTTAAAAGAGGGTGAAAGATCAGAGCTGGCTGAAATTGCTAGTAACCTTCTTTAAACTAGGAGTTGTATTTAATGAAAAAAGTTTTTAGATTAATAATTATTTCTGCTCTCCTTTTGGGGATTTTAATTCCAGTTTTTGATTATTTTTATGAAGAAGGAACCAAAAAGACTATAATGCTGGCCCAGGAGAGCAGAGATAGGAACATTGAAGAATTTTTCAAATTAGCAAAAGAAGCTTTTTATGAGGCTAATTATCAATCTGCAGAGTATTATTATCAGCAGATAATTGAACTTGCTCCCTATAATTTAGAAAGCAGGAGAAATTTAGCAGTAGTTTATAGTGATCAAAATAAATTAAGAGAGGAAAATAGAGTTTTACTTGAGACTTCTATTTTAAGTCAAAATAAGCATGATTATTTAAATTTAGCTGTTAATTTCTATGAGTTAAATAATAATCTAGCCTCAAATTATATTTTAGAAACCAAAATTAATAAAAATGATGAAAATAAGCAGCTAAATTCAGAAACTGAATCTGATAATTTTATTTTTCAAAAATATTATTATCTAGTCAAGAATAATTTAGAACTAGAAAATTATGAGAAAGTTCAAAAATATTTAGCAGAACTTAGTGATTTAAATGGGAGTACTTCAGAATTTTATCTGCTTAGGGCTGAATTAAATAAACTTCAAAAAAATTATTCTGCAGCCTTTAATGATTATGAAAGTGCATATCAGGCAAATAGATCCCAGAGTTATCTCTATAAGGACATGGCTCAAATGCTGGAAAAATCAGGTGAAGAAATAAAAGCTTATAATCACTGGCAGCGAGCACTAAATTATGGGTGGTTTGAAGAGCTGGCCTATCAAAAAATTAACTTTTATCAGGAAAAATATCCGAACTTAAAACAAAAAACAGAAGATTTAGATCAGCCTGAAGAAGTTGACCCTTTTGGTTTGGAAGCTTCCTGGCAGGAGCCGCAAAAACTTAAAAATCAGAAAAAAATAGAGATGTTAAGAATAGGGCTGCAGGAAGCTAATGAACACTTACTTTTTCAGTATTCGGATCCCTTTGCTATTATTTATCAGGGAAGAATAATATTTAAAGGTAGGGCTAAAGAAAATTATTTATTGGAGCTTGATAATGAATCAATTTATATCAGCAGTCGTGATCAAAAAATTAAACTTGGTGACTCGAAATTAGAATATCAGCTTTACAGCAGTCAGGAAAACTCTTCATTTTATGTTTATAATATCAACTATGGTCAGGGATATTTCTGGCAGGGAAGTGGTAATAGACAATATAGAGGTAATATGATTATTAAAGGTGAAGGAGATAATTTTACTTTAATAAATCAGGTAGAATTAACTTCATATTTGATTTCTGTAGTTCCTTCTGAAATTTATGCCAGCTGGCCTGAAGAAGCATTGAAAGCTCAGGCAATAGCAGCAAGAAGTTATACCTTAAATAATTTAGGACGCCACAGCAGAGAGGGATATGATCTCTGTTCCAGTGTTCACTGTGCCGCTTATAATGGAATTATAAGTGAGGATCAGCGGACTACTGAAGCTGTATTGGAGACCCAGGGAGAAACTGCAGTTTATGAAGGCCGAATTATTGAGGCGGTTTTCAGCAGCAATAGTGGCGGTTATACTGAGCGCAGTGATCAAATTTGGTCAGCAGACTTACCTTATCTTAGGGGCTCAAATCAGATGAAGGAAGATAACTATGATTTTCCTTTAACTCCTTTAGAACTGCAGCAGTGGCTTTTTTCTGCTCCAGAATCATATTCTAAAGATTATGGCAGCAGTAATTACCGCTGGCAGCTAAAAGTTCCTGCAGAAATAATCGAATACCGCAGTGGTTTAGATAAAATAAAAAGGATCGAAGTTAATCAGCGGGCTCGAGGTGGAACAATAACTTCTTTAACAATTTATGGAGAAGAGTCAGAAAAAAATTACAGTGTATCCCAGATTAGAAGAGTTCTTGGTGGTTTAAAAAGCAGCCGTTTTTATTTTAACAGCCATTATGATAAAGATGGCTATTTAAAAGAACTACTTGTTTTTGGATCAGGCTGGGGCCACAATTTAGGACTTGATCAATCTGCTTCTGCTGGAATGGCTGCAGCTGATTGGGATTATCGGGAGATTATTCAGCATTTTTATCCCGGAGTTGAAATAATTAACTATAATTTACAAAAATAATTTGCTTTTACAGCAGTTATTCCTTATAATTAAAATATCAATAAAATATTATCTTCAGGGTATGGTGAGCTTTTAGCAAATCCTAACCGGTGGTATAGTCCACGAGCTTGAGCTGAACTGGTGAAATTCCAGTACCGACGGTAAAGTCCGGAATAAAGAAGATTAAATTATTTAGAGGCCCTGTTTTTTAAGCAGGGTTAATTTTTTGCCAAAATTGAAGATAATAAATAAATATACGAGGAGACAGAGAATGGATACTAAAAAAATAACTACAACCGCAGTTCTAGCAGCTTTTTCTTTAGTTTTAATGCTGCTGATTCGTTTTCCGATCTTTTTACCATTTTTAATTTATGAACCAGGAGATATTCCGATATTGATAATTGCATTTTTGTTTGGCCCTGGCGCAGCACTGGGAGCAACTTTTATTTTATCAATTTTAATGGCTGTTTTTACAGGTCTTGGAGGTCCGTTTGGAGCTTTTATGCATTTTTTAGCAACCGGTGTATTTGCCGGGTGTGCCGGATATTTTTATCAGCAGCATCATAATAAGCTTGGTGCTATCAAAGGTCTGGTTATTGGTTCAATTGCAATGACTGCTGTAATGGCAGGAGCTAATTTGATTTTAAATCCTATATTTTATGGGATTCCTAGAGAACAGGTTTTACAGATGATGTTACCAGGGATTTTACCCTTTAACTTAACAAAAGCTATTATTAATTCTGTGATTACAGTTTTAATTTATAAAAAACTGTCTAACTTTATGCGTAGTAAATCCCTAATTAAACGGGGAGAACTAAAAGAATAAGTTTGACAAATACCCCAATTTTAAGATAAAATTTTTATGAGAGGAGATGTTTTTTTGCAGATAACATTTTTAGGAACAGGAACCTCTCATGGGGTACCTGTTATTGCCTGTGATTGTGAGGTTTGTCAGTCTGATAATCCAAAAAACAAAAGAATGCGTACTTCCATTCATATTAAAAGTAAAGAATATAATTTATTGATAGATACTCCACCTGAGATGAGGCTGGAACTGATAAATAATAAGATAAAGAATGTTGATGCAGTTTTAATGACTCATGCTCATGCAGATCATATTATGGGCTTTGATGATATAAGGGCTCTTAACTGGTATCAGGGTAAAGAAATGCCTGTTTATGGAGATTTAAAAACCTTAAATCATATTAAAAGGATTTTCCCTTATATTTTTTCAGATAATAATCCAGGTGGAGGAATACCTCAGGTTATTATAAAAGAAGTAGAGAGAGAATTCACATTCAAAGATCTTCAAATTAAAGCTGTTCCAATCTATCATGGAGATAACCAAATTTTAGCTTATCGGATCAATAATTTTGCCTATTTAACTGACTGCAGCTATATTCCTGATAGTTCATTAAAACTTTTAGAGGGAATTGAGTATGCTGCTGTAGATGCGCTTAGATTTGAAGACCATCCAACTCATATGTCTGTTGATCAGGCTGTCGAATTAATTGATAAATTATCTTTAAAACATGGATATTTAACTCATCTGTCACATAGATTAGACCACGAGCAATTAGATGATTATTTGCCGGACCATGTAAGTCCTGCTTATGATGGTTTGGTTATAAATGTCTGATCAAAAAATTTAAAATAACGTAATATAAATTAACTAACATAAATTAATTACAATAAGGTGATCGAATTGAATATTGTACTTGTTGAGCCAGAAATACCACAAAATACCGGTAATATAGCTAGAACCTGTGCTGTTACTAATTCTAAACTGCACTTAGTCAGGCCCTTAGGTTTTTCGACTTCAGACAAATATTTAAAAAGAGCAGGTCTTGATTACTGGGACAAATTAGATATCAGTTATTATGATAATTTAGATCATTTTTTTGAAAAGAATAAAGAAGGGCGCTTTTTTTATGCAACCACAAAAGCTCCAGCAGCTTATTCAGATTTTGAGTATCAAGAAAATGATTATTTTTTATTTGGAAAAGAAACTGCTGGTTTGCCGGAAGATTTATTAGAATCAAATTTAGAACACTGTATCAGGATTCCGATGCTGGACAAATTGAGGTCCCTCAATCTCTCTAATTCAGTTTCCATTATAATTTATGAAGCCCTGAGGCAGAATAATTTTATAAATTTAAACAAAAAAGGAAAATATAAAGAGGAGATTTAACTTTTATCTAGAAATATATATTGTAGAAGAAATTGGAAGAAAGGAGGGGAGATATGGGAAAAAATAACTTTCTAACTACGATAATAATTTTATTAGTTTTTCTTTTGTCAATAACTATTACAGTTTCTGCTTTTCAGGTCAAACTGAATGATCGCGGAAGAGATGTAATGGAAATTCAAAAATATTTAAAAACTCTTGGATATAATGCAGCACCTGATGGGATTTTTGGCCGAAGTACTGAAAATGCAATTAAGGATTTTCAAAGAAGCCAGAATTTATCGGTTGATGGAATAGCTGGTGATAATACCCGCCAGTTATTGAAAAAAATGATTTCTGAGAAAGTATCTTATGAACTATACTTAGTAGATAATGGAGATACTCTGTCAGGAATTGCGAGGTCAAAGGATTCTAGTGTGAAAGAAATTATGGAATTTAATAATCTTAGTTCTGTTAAGATTAAGCCAGGACAGGATTTAAAAATACCAAGAGATAAAATAATAAAAACTGTTTCAAATAATAAGAGCACAGCTGGTTCTGCAGCTTCAAAAGCAGAAAATGCTCAGGTATATTACACAGTTCGTCGCGGAGACACCTTATCTTCAATAGCAGCCCGCAGAAACTTACCTGTTGAAGAAATAATGAATGCTAATAATCTAAATTCAGATTTTATTAAGGCAGGACAGGAACTGGTGCTTCCGATAATTGATTCCAAGGCTGTTAAAAATAATAGTTCAGCTAAAATAAAAGAAGCTAATTCATCTTCTAAACAGATTGTACATCAGGTTCAGCGAGGAGACGCTTTAAGCAGCATCGCTCGGCTGTATGGGACTAATGTAGATGCAATTAGACGGGCAAATAATTTAAGTGGAGATCGAATTTTTGCCGGTGATAAGTTAATTATTACTGATTATCAGAGAGGCCCGGTTTCTTTGGAACGAGGCTCTTTGATCTGGCCTGTTAACGGAAGGATCACTTCTAATTTTGGCTGGAGAGTTCATCCAATTAAAAAGACAAGATTATTTCATAATGGTTTGGATATTGCTGTACCATCAGGTACTCGTGTAAAAGCAGCAGCAGGAGGAAAAGTTGTACATAGCGGCTGGATGAACGGATTTGGATATACAGTTATTATTGATCATGGTCGGGGTATAGAAACTCTTTATGCACATAACTCAAAGGTAAGTGTTGCTAAAGGTTCAATGGTTAATAAGGGACAAGTGGTAGCTTTATCAGGAAATACAGGTTTAAGCACAGGGCCCCACCTTCATTTTGGAGTTTTACAAAATGAAAAGCCGCTGAATCCTAAAAATTATTTACCTTAGTTTAATAATGTGACACTGCAGTTTGAGATGATTTAAATTTTAAGGTGGGCAGCTCTATTTGTTGTCTGCCTTTTATTTTTTCTAAATTTTACTTTATATTAAACTTTTTTGTACTTTTTTCTTGACAACCACCTGGTTTATTGATATTATAAAAAGCGTCGCAAGAGAAATGGGCCATTAGCTCAGTTGGCAGAGCACCTGACTTTTAATCAGGTTGTCGGAGGTTCGAATCCTCCATGGCTCACCATTCATAGCGCGGGGTAGAGCAGTCTGGTAGCTCGTCAGGCTCATAACCTGGAGGTCATCGGTTCGAATCCGGTCCCCGCAACCATTTTTAATTAATTACATATTAGGTGGAATAGCTCAGTCGGTAGAGCAGTGGATTGAAAATCCACGTGTCGACAGTTCAATTCTGTCTTCCACCACCATTTTTTTAGAATATTAAAGCCAGGCATTATGCCTGGCTTCTTTTTTTGCATATATAATTTTTAACTAAATAATGAACTCTTTTTTAATTTCGCTTTACTTAAAAATAGTATCAGCAGATTCTAATAGTTCTGCTGGAATTTCTAAACCAATTTCTTCAGTCGATTTTTGATTAATATAAAGCTTTAATTCTTTCGAAGATTCAACAGGCATTTTCGCAGGGTCACTACCATTAAGAATCCTGGCTGCCATAGATCCAGTCTGTCTGCCTAACTGATAATAATCAATTCCTAAAGTGGCAACTGCACCCTGCTCAACTGAGTTATTTTCAGAAGCAAATACTGGAATCTTTCTATTATGTGCTATTTGAAGTACAGTTGGCATTGCAGAAACGATAATATTATCAGTTGGCACATAAATTGCATCTACATTATCTACCAATGAAGAAACTGCCAGACTAACTTCACTGCTGTTGCTAACTGTTGCTTCTTCCAGATTAACTCCCATTTCCTTGGCTTTTTCTTTAGCTAATTTAACCTGAACAGTTGAATTCACCTCACCTGGATTATATAAAATACCTATATCTTTTACCTCAGGTAAAAAATTTCTTATTAATTCTAACTGTTTTGCCACCGGATTCATATCTGTTGTTCCGGTAATATTAGCTCCTGGCTTTTCCATGCTTTTAACAATACCAGCTTCTACAGGATCAGTAACAGCTGTAATTAATACCGGCGTATTTTTTAAAACATTTGCTGCTGTTTGAGCGGATGGTGTTGCAATTGCTAAAACTAAATCAACCTTATTTTGATTAAATCTTTGGGCAATCGTCTGAGCAGTGGCAAAATCAGCCTGAGCATTCTGCAAATCTATTTCAATATTTTCACCATCAACAAAACCTTCTTCTGCCAGCTGATCAATAAAACCCTCTCTGGCCAAATCTAAAGATGGATGCTCAACAAACTGTGAAATTCCTATCTCATATTCCTGGGCTGCTAAATTCATTGAAAATGAAGATATTAATAGAACAATTAAAACTAATAAATAGCTTTTCTTTAAAATATTTTTCATACTTTTTTCTACTCCCTTCTTTTTGAAAAATCAAATTATTTAAATCAATTATATAATTAATAGCTTCAGCTTGTCAATTTTTAACTTTTTGAAATTAAGAAGATCAGATTTTAAAATAAGTCGTGTTGATTAATAAGATTTTAAAATATCAGCTTTAAATATCAGCTTAAATTATATATAATAATGAAAGAAAGATTAAAAATTAAATTGAGGTGTTATAAATGTCAAAAAATCCAGAAATAACAATAATAATGGAAAGTGGGAATCAAATCAAATTAGAACTCTACCCAGAAAAAGCTGAAAATACAGTTAAAAATTTTATTCAGCTGGCTGAAGATGGGTATTATGATGGTCTTATTTTTCATCGAGTAATAAAAGGTTTTATGATTCAAGGTGGCTGTCCTGATGGCACAGGAATGGGTAATCCCGGTTATTCAATTAAAGGTGAATTTTCTGCTAATGGTTATGATAATGATTTAAAACACAGACGTGGAGTTATTTCGATGGCCCGCAGTCAGAGCCCTAATTCTGCAGGTTCACAGTTCTTTATTATGCACAAAGATTCTCCTCACTTAGATGGCCAATATGCAGCTTTTGGTGAGGTTGTTGAAGGTATGGAAACTGTTGATCAAATAGCTGAAGTAGAAACAGGCGCTAGAGATATGCCGAAAGAAGAACAGGTAATGAAATCTGTCGAGGTAGAAACTTTTGGTGTAGAATATAAGTCTCCAGAAAAGCTTTAAAATGTATTAAAATTAAAAATTATATATAATAAAAATTGGCTGGCAGATAATTCTGTCAGCCTTTCTTAAATATTTTTGTTTTTTGTTTCTTAATTGTATATAATAAAAATAGGTGACTAAATTTCAGATTATTTAATTAATTTTAAATATTTAAATATATATAGAATAAAAGTAAGTTAAGGAGATGGACAATGAAATATTTAAAAAAATATCTTTATTTAGTTCTGCTAATTTTATTTTTTATAATATTTACAATTTCAATACAGGCCGAGGAGTTTATAACCTTAGGTGTCACTTCCAAAAAAATTGCTTTATCAAAATTAGAAAGTTGGCAGTCTATCCTGGATGAAGTGTCTAAAAGAAGTGGAATAGATATTGAATTGGTAGTTGCAAAAGATCATCAAACATTAATAGATTTAATGAGAAACAAAAAAATTGATTTAGGTTATTTTTCTCCAGTCTTTTATGTAAAAGCACGTAATGAATTAAACTGTAAGCCAATAGTCTTAGAAAAAAGGCTGGGTAGTCCCTATTATCGAGGAGGTTTTATTGTACATAAAAATTCTAAAATTAAAAATTTAACTGATTTAAAAGGTAAAAAACTAGCCCTCACAGCTAAAAGAGATTCTACTTCAGGCTATTATTTACCAATAGCTATTTTAAATAGAAATAACATAAATTATAAAGATGACTTAAATGTTGTATACACAGGCAAACATATTAATGTTTTAAAAAGTGTAAGTTATGGATTAGTTGATGCAGGAGCAATAAAGTTATTCATTTTAGAAGATGAGCTTAATAAAGAACATAGTTCACAAATTAGAATTATTGCTAAATCTTCTTATCTACCAACATCTTCTATTACAGCCAGAGAAGATATAAAAAAAGATATAATAAATAAACTCAGAAAAGCTTTTTTAAGTCTTGATACTGATCAGGAAGGTTTAAAAGCAATGCAAAAATCTGGTTTTGATGGTTTTGCTGTTAGTAATGATCAAATGTATGACATTGTTAGAGAATATTTAGTAGATTATTCAAAATAATTATTAGTTATAATAGAACTTCATAGAACTTCAGCTGAATGAAGTTTTAAAAATAAGGATGATTAATTTTGTCATTAAAAAAAAGATTGATTACTTATACAATGTTAATATTTTTAATAATTATGATTTTAGTAGCCTATGTATTAATTGTTCAGCAAAAGGACATATTTCAGGAGGAAATTGAGAGAAGAGGTGTACTTTTAGCAAGGACTTTAGCAGAAATTAGTAAAGAAGCACTGCTGGTGCATGAATTTAGCACTCTTTCTAAAAATGTGACTTCTTTTAATAGCGAACAAGATGTTGTTGAAGCGAAAATAATAAATAATAATGGTAGAATTTTAGCAGCATTAAATAGAGATTTAGAGGGAAAATTTATTGAAAATAGTTTTGAAGAAAAGCAGAGTTATTTAGATGATGATAAGTTAATAACTAGCAAAGATATTATTATAGATGGGGAGGTGATCGGCAGGACAATAATTACACTTTCTCAACAAACTCTAAAGGATAAGATAAATTATTCGATTAGAATGATGATTATTATTTTAGCAGCAGCTTTTTTGCTGCTGGCATTTATAATTCATATTACTGCTGATTATATTTTAAAACCAATTACTAATTTAGCTAAAATAGTTCGCAAAATTCCAGAAAGTGATTTTAATATTTCTAAATTAAAGTCTAAAAACCCTCCTCTGGAATTAAAAGAACTTTATAATTCTGTAATCTGGATGTATGAAGAAATGCTGATCATCAGGAAAAGTTTAATTGAAAAAACACAGCTGGCTACTCTTGGTAAAATGTCAGCTTATCTAGCACATGAAATACGTAACCCTTTAGAAGCCATTTCTGGAGCTGTCGAAGTAATAAAATTAAAAAAAGAATTAAATTCTCAAAATGGGTTTTTGAAAATAATAAATGAAGAAATTGATACATTAAATAATTTTTTAGATGAATTTTTAAATTTTGCCAGGATTAAATCATATAAATTTAAAAAAATTGATATAATAAATCTTCTAAATGATATATCCAAATTATTAGAGGCAATGACTGATAATAATAATATAACTTTAATTAAAGAATTTAACACTAAACATAAGTATATTAAAGGTGATATTAATAAAATGAAAAGTGTTTTTACCAATATTATTTTAAATTCTATTGAAGCAATTAAAAAATCTGGTTATATTAAAATAAAAGTTGACGATAATGAAAATTATATTTTGATTAATATTGAAGATAATGGCTGCGGAATCAAAAACGAAGATCTTGATAAAATTTTTAACCCATTTTTTACAACGAAAAAAAGTGGTAGTGGTATAGGTTTAAGTATCTCAAAAGAAATTATTGAAAAACACAAAGGAAAGATTGAAGCGAATACTGATAATAATACAGTTTTTAAAATTAAATTACCTATTTATAAGGATGATAGCAATAATGAAAAAGATACTAATAGTTGATGACAAAGAAAATATATCTAAGGTTCTAAAAGCAATATTGGAAGCTGAAAATTATATAGTTGATTATGCAAATGATGTAGATGAGGCAATTAGAAAAGCAAAAAGCTTGAATGCGGATCTAATTATATCGGATATAAGAATGCCAAAAATGAGTGGAATTGAGTTTTATGAAACAATGTTAAAAAAGAATATTAAAAGTAAATTTATTTTTATGACTGCTTATGGCAGTATTCCGATGGCTGTTAAAGCAATGAAATTAGGTGCATCAGAATTTTTAACTAAACCCTTGGATTATGATGAGTTAAAAATCAAGATTCGAAATTTAATTGGGCAATGTAAAATTGATGAAAAAGATGAAATAAGGAAAAAATATAAGAGAATAATTGGGGAAAGTAAAGCAGTTTATAATTTGCTAGAAACAATTAATATGGCAGCCGATTATAGTTCGACGGTTTTAATTCAGGGTGAAAGCGGGTCTGGAAAAGAATTAGTAGCAAAAGCTTTACACTATCAGAGTCAGCGCCGAGAAAATAAATTTGTTGCAGTAAATTGTGCAGCACTTAATCACAATATTATCGAATCTGAGTTATTTGGACACAAAAAAGGTTCATTTACAGGGGCTATTAAAGATAAAAAAGGAAAGTTCGAATTGGCAGATCAAGGGACTATAATGTTAGATGAAATTACTGAAATTAGCCTTGATACTCAATCTAAACTACTGCGGGTATTACAGGAGAAAAAATTTGAAAGAGTTGGTGAAAATATAAGTAGAGATATCGATGTGAGAGTAATTGCAACTACTAATCGAGATATTAAGAAAATGGTCAGAGAAAATGAGTTTAGGAGTGATCTTTTTTATCGCTTAAATGTTATTCCCATAAATGTTCCTCCTCTTAGAGAAAGAAAATCAGATACTAAGATTTTAATAGATCATTTTATTAAAAAAATATCGGACCGAGAAGGGGTTGCTCGAAAAAGTATTTCTGATAAGGCTGTTGATTTATTAAAAAAATATAACTGGCCTGGAAATATTAGAGAGTTAGAAAATTTAACAGAAAGGTTAATTGTTACTTCTAAAAATAAGGAGATTACTGTTCAAGATTTGCCCCCGGAAATTATAGAAAAAGTTAATTTTGATCAAAATAAATTAAGTGAAAAAGAAAAAATTATTAATTCTTTAACAAAAAGCAGTGGTAATAAAACTAAAGCAGCTCAAATTTTAGGGATTTCTAGAAAGACTTTATATAACTGGATTAAAAAGTATAAAGATGACAAAGAAGTTGCAGACTTAGTTGAGTAATTACACAACAAAAATGTGAAGATTACTAAGAATACACAAAATAAAGAATATTATAATATTTAAACCAGTAAAGACTCTTTTTTAAGGAAAGTTTTTACTGGTATTTTTATTTAAAAATAAAAATAAAGCATTAAATATAAAAAGATTGATATAAATTTCAATAAATTATTTTCTTAAATAAGATTTATTATTGATAATTTTCAAAAAATATATTTTTTATTTTAATTTATTAAATATTACTTTTCTGGTATGAAAATTGCATTAAATATAGGTGGCATGCCTGGTTATTAATTATTTTAGCTTTGGGGGTGAATAAGAAAAGGGTATTTTAATAAAAAATTAATTTATTTATTGGTTATTTATTTGTTAATGAAAAATATTAAATCATATTAGGGGGATATTAAATGTTTAAAAAAATTAGAAAAAGAAAAATTTATTCTAGAATGATTATGACTGTTTTAATTGCAATGCTTTTAGCTGGTAGTGTTTTAGCTGCTGGAACTGAAGCAGAAAATCCAAAATATATTTTTTTTCTTATTGGTGATGGTATGTCCAGTTCTCAGGCAACATTAGCAGAATACTATAATCAATTTGAAAATTTAGAAGAAGTTAATCATGATTATGAAGAGTATGGAGAGAGCTTTATTGATCTTAAAGCAGAAGAACATAGTGACAGATTAATGATGCATAGATTGGATCATGCAGGTTCAACACGAACTACGGGATCATTTACTTTAGTACCTGGTTCTGCTCAAACTGCAACAGCATTAGCGACTGGTGTTAAGACTGATAGAGATACTATTGCTTTGGACCTTAATGATAAGCCGCTTAAGTCTGTTTTAATAGCAGCCAAAGATAAAGGTATGGCTACAGGCTTAGTTTCAACTGCTAGAATCACTCATGCTACACCTGCTTCTTTTGGGTCTAATGTGCCTGATCGAGGAATGGAGAATGAGATAGCAGTACAGTATTTAGAAAATGAAATTGATTATCTTGTTGGTGGTGGAGCAAGACATTTTTTACCAGGTAATAATGATAACTCTAAGCGTGAAGATAACAGAAATCTATTTGAAGAATTTGCAGATAAAGGTTATCAAGTATTTGAATCTAGTGATCAAACAGCAGCATTTAGAGATTATACTCCACAGGCTGGAGATCAAGTCATTTATACACCAACTATGAGTCATGTTTCTTACGAAATTGATAGAGACAATAAATTAGTTCCAAGTATTGCAGAAATGACAGCAAAAGGAATAGAATTATTAAAACAGGATAATGAAGGATTCTTTATGATGATTGAGGGTGGAAGAATTGACCATGCAGCTCACGATAATGATGTTGCTACAACCATCCATGATACTTTAGCCTTTGATGATGCTGTTAAAACAGCTTATAAGTTTTATCTAGAACATCCAAATGAAACTTTAATAATTGTTGCTGGTGACCATGAAACTGGTGGTCTTGGTTTAAACAGCAGTGAAGGTATGGAATATGATTACTTTATGGATCTAGCACCTATTCGCGAGGTAAAAGCTTCTATTGAGGAAGGCTTTGAGTACACAGGTGATAGAGAACAATTATATACTGATTTAAAAGAAGATTTTGGAATAGCAGAATTAACTGAGAGAGAAAAAGAACTTTTAGAAAATGCTATGGATCTTCAGGATGCAAAAGGTCGCGGAGCAGACGTTGATGAAATTAACGGTTATTGGCCACAGGCAACCTGGATAAGCCCAGTACAGTCAACTATAGCTCACATTACTTCAAGAAGATCTAGAATTGGATGGACTTCTTCTGCTCACACCGGACAAATTATTCCTATTAGAACCCATGGTGTTGGTGCAGCTAGATATACTGGCTCAATGGATAATACTGATGTAGCTAAAATCACTGCAGAACTATTAGAAGTAGAACTTAATTAGAAGAGATATATAAATTAATCTTTGATTGATTGGTGGGGAATTTTTCCTCACCTTTCTTTAAATTTTAGTGTGGGGAGTGTGGGGGAATAAATATGAAGGGCAAAAAAATTAAAGCAATTATTCTAATAATTATTATTACGGCATCACTTTTATTTTTGTTTTATAATTTAAGTTTTCAAAATGATACCAGAGAACTTAGAGCTGTAGTAAAAAAAGTTGATGATAGTGAGATCAGTGGTTCGGGAGTTCAAAAATTTGGGCGACAAATAGTAAGAGTTGAAATAAAAGAGGGTAAATACAAAGGAAAAATTATTAATGCTTCCAATCATTTAATTGGAAATTTGGGCTGGGATTATCGGTTTAATGAAGGAGATGAAATTTTAGTTGCAATTTCAGAAACAGAAAATAATGAGATTAGAGCTGCAGTTGCTTTAGATGTTTATAGACAGGGCTGGATTTTAATATTAATTGCACTTTTTATTATATTATTAATACTTTATGCTCGGTATATAGGATTAAAAGCTCTGTTTTCTTTTATAGGAAGTATATTTGTTATTTGGAAGATATTAATTCCCGGATTACTAAAAGGTTTAGATCCATTGATTTTTACATCTTTTGTGCTTCTAATTTTATCTGCTTTAATCTTATTTTCTATTGCTGGTTTTACTAAAAAGGGTTTTGCTTCATTTTTTGGTACTAGCTCAAGTCTTTTAATAACTATTGCTTTAACAATCTTTTTTGGAAATAAACTTGCACTTGATGGGATGTCTTCTCCTTATGTAGGAGAGATGATGGCTGCGGGTTATTTTAATTTAAATATAAGAGAAATATTTTATGCAGCTGTAGTCATTGGGGCCTCTGGAGCGGCAATGGATATTGCTATGGATATGGCTACAACTATTAAAGAATTAAAAGAACAGCGACCTGATATGGAAATGAAAGATTTGATCAAATCTGGTTTTAATGTAGGAAGTGATGTAATTGGAACTATGACTACAACTCTGCTTTTGGCTTATGCAGGTGGATATTTAACACTAATAATGGCTTTTATGACTAGAACAGCAACTCTAAGAAGAATTTTTAATTTGAGAATTATTGTTTCAGAAATATTAAGAACTCTTGTTGGTAGTATTGGCCTAATAATAGTGGCACCAATTACTACGATTTTTGCCGCCTGGCTTTACAGCAAAAAATTTAAATTAGAAAAAAATAAAGATTAATTTTAAAATTTCAAATCAAAAAACCCCCAAGAAACCTGCGCTACCAGGCAAAACTTGGGGGTGAATTATCTGATTAAATTTAAATGGTGCCGAAGGTCGACTTATTAAAATAAATTGATAGAAGAATTAAAAGATGATAGTGGATGCAGCATATGAACTGCAGGTAGCATTTAAAGTAACCCCAGCCTCAAATGCAGAGCAGCCGGCAGCTCATGAACTAATAGATGAGCTTGATGAAACTCATCCGGAGATAACGGAAGACTGCAATTTTTTATTCTTTTTTAAGAAAAAACTGTACAAAGCAAAAAACTAATTTAAATAACAACTTTAATTTTATGTTCAATTTGTATATAATGTAATTAGTAAAAGAAACAGAAAAATAAATAATAGGTGTTTTAGATGGATAAAAAATCAGAAATAACTATAACAGTGGAAAAGGGGGAAGAAATCAGGGTGAATTGTACCCTGAAATAGCCCCAAATACTGTTAGAAATTTTATAGAATTAATTGAAGATGGTTAGATGGTCTTAAATTAAATCGAGTAATTAATATCAAGGAGATAAAATTATGAGCATACCAAGAATCCTATATTATAAATATAAGCTTGATAAAAATTTAAATAAAAGTCGAAGTGAAATATTAAAACTGAGAGAAAATAAATTTAGAAAGCTGCTGTATTATGCTTATAATAATTCTCCCTTTTATCATGACTTTTATTCAGCCCACGGAATTAAGGAAAAAGACCTGTCAGAGATTAAACACTCAGATCTTCCTGCTCTTGATAAAAATATAATGATGGAAAATTATGATAAATTAGTAACGGATAAAAATATCAGCTGTGATAAGATTGCTTCTTTTCTTGAAAATTCCCCTTCTCCTGTTAGCAAGTTAAATAATAAATATCACGTTATTCATAGCTCTGGTTCTTCAGGCGAAGTTGGATATTTTCTTTATAATTCAAAGGAGTGGGATTTTATCAAAGCTCTTTCTTTGAGATTATTTACTAATTTTGGTCTTAAGAGAAAAAGATATGCTTTTATTGGAGCAGCAGATGGTCATTATGCTGGAATCAGCCTTTTTTTAAGCCCGGTTAATGCTCTGGAAGAATACTTCTATAAACAGTATCTGGTCATTAATATTAATCATCCTCTAGAAGATTATTGTCAAAGGTTAAATGAATGCCGTCCTCATAATCTTACAGGTTATCCTTTTGGGATCAAGGTTCTAGCTGAAATGCAGAGAACTGGCAAAATAGATATATCACCAGAGGTAGTAATTTGCGGGGGTGAACCGCTGACGGCAGCAGCCAGGAAATTTATTAAAAAGACCTGGGATACTTCTCTTATTAATTATTATGCTGCCTCAGAGTCCCTGGTGATCGGAGTAAAAAAAGAGGAGTTTAATCATTTATATATTTTTGATGATGCTAATTATATTGAAACTGCGGAAGAGGGCTATTACCTAACAAATCTCTATAATTATACCCAACCACTTATACGATATCGAATGTCTGATTTACTGGTATCGGTAAATGAACAAAAAAATGAAGATAGATGGCCTTTTAACAGGGTAAAAGAAATTATCGGACGCCAGGAGGATATATTATGGTTTAAAAATCAAGCTGAAAAAAAAGAGTTTATTCATCCGATAATATTTGTAGAGTTATATATTAGAGGTTTGAATAAATATCAGGTGATACAGACGGGTGAAACTTCCTTTATTTTCAAGGCGGTTATTAAAAAGGGAAGTAAAAATGAAGATGTAATAGTGAAAATAAAAGAAGAATTAACAAAGATACTTCAGAGTAAAAATCTGCAAAATGTTAATTTTAGGATAAAAAAAGTTAAAAATATAGACGGTGCAGGTACTACCGGTAAATTTAAATTGATAAAAAGAGAATTTAAATAAACTTATTAAAGCTGCAGTCCTCCCTATATTTTAAAGTTTCAGAAAAATTTGACATATTTATTTTTATAATGTATAATGAATGTATATTCATAAAGGTTTATGAATATAAGTTCACTAAAATAAGGTAAAATTTAAAAAATAGGTGGTGAATGTTGTGCCTAAAATCATTAATAATTTACGGAGTAAAATATCTAGAGCAGCATATCAGCTATTTTCTGAAAAAGGATATTCTGCTGTTAGTATGAAAATTGTTGCTGAAGAAACCGGTATTGCTGTTGGAACATTATATAATTATTATACCAATAAAGAGGAGTTATTTATAAAAGTTATTGAAGAAAAAATTAAAAATCATAAAAAAATTTTTGATAAATATTTGCAAAAAGAAGAACTTGATCTGGAAATGTTTATTACCCATCTCTATGATGAAATTAATAAATCAAAAGGTGTAATAGATGAAGTCATTAAAAAAAATATAAATAGTAAAGAAAAAAAAATTGTAACCCGGCTGCGATCTGATTTATTAGAGATAGTAGATCAGATATTAATACAGTTTAAAGAAAAAAAGGGGATAAAAAAGGGGGCTAAAGCAGAAAGAAAGCGCGGCGTTTATGCACTGCTTATTATGATATTGATTTTGGACAGGAGATTTCCAGGAGAACGGGAGAAGAATATTTCTTATCTCTTAAAAATGGCAAATCTAATTTAAAGAAAAATTAAAAACTGCGAATGAGCAAGTATTAAAGAGATAATTCAGAATAAAACAAGAGGAGGAGTTAATATGAGTATTAATTTTGAACTGTCAAAAAAATATGCAGCTGATAAGCTGCTCAAACAGGCTTTAAAATATCTGGAAAAAGATCCTGAAGAAAATTTTTTGCAGATTCTAGATATTGGAGAAAAATTAGCTAAAAGAGATAATCACAAAAATGCTATTAAAATTATCAAGGAGAAGTATAAAACAACTCCTTTGATAAAAAAATATCTTAAAAAAATTAATGATATTGCACCTGCTTATAAAAGTGGATTTTTAATGAATTTTTTAATAAATTCAGCTATTTTTGGTATACCATATCAGTATGAACTTTCTGAAGATCTTGGAGTAGATGTGCCCTGGACAATGCTTATTGACCCTACTAGTGCCTGTAATTTGAATTGTGAAGGGTGCTGGGCTGGCGAATATAATAAAAGTGATAGTCTTGATTTTGCTACAATTGATAGAATAATTACTGAGGCTAAAGAAATGGGAATTTATTTTATAGTTTTTTCAGGCGGTGAGCCGACAGTTTATCCTCAGCTTTTTGACATTTTTGAAAAACATGATGATGTTGGTTTTATGATGTATACTAATGGTACACTTATTGATGATGAATTTGCTGATAGAATGCTTGAAGTGGGAAATGTTACACCAGCTATTAGTCTGGAAGGTTTTAGAGAAGAAACTGATAAACGTCGGGGCGAGGGTACTTATGATAAAATTATGGATGCCATGGACCGCCTGCATGAGAGAGGAATTATTTTTGGGGCAAGTGTAACTGCAACTCAAAATAATGTGGATGAACTTTTTTCCGATGAATTTGTTGATCATTTATCTAAAAAGGGTGCTCTTTACATGTGGTTATTTCATTATATTCCAATAGGTAGAAATCCTAATCTTGAGATGATGATTACTCCTGAGCAGAGAGCTTCTATGGCCCGGAGAGGAAGTGAATTAAGGAAGAAAAAAGATATATTTATTATGGATTTTTGGAATGATGGCACATATGTCCAGGGTTGTATTGCTGGAGGAAGAAGGTATTTTCATATTAATGCTAAAGGAGAAGTTGAGCCCTGTGCATTTGCTCATTTTGCAGTAGATAATATAAAAGAAAAATCATTAAAAGAAGTGCTTCAGAATCCTCTGTTTAAATCTTATCAAAAGAGGCAGCCCATTAGTGAGAATTTAATGTGTCCCTGCCCAATTATTGATAATCCTAAAGCTTTAAGGGATATAGTAGAAGAGTCAGGTGCTGTGCCTACACATGATGGAGCAGATGAAATTTTAAAAGGTAAGACAGCTGATTTTCTTGATGATTTGTCAGCTGAATGGCATGAAATTTCTAAAGATATTAATGAAGAAAGGATGAATAAATAACAAATTGGATTAAGGATTTTAAAATAATTATTTTTTAAAATGAAGAGATAAACTAGTATTAAATATATTGGTTAATGTTTTATGGGGGATTAAACTAAAAAATTATGTCTTCCATAAAACTATAATAAACCATAAGATATAAGTTTTGGGTTTAAAAAATTCCCCCTGGTATACCAGGGGGAATTTTAGTCATTAACTAAAGTATGGTGCCGAAGGTGGGATTCGAACCCACACAGGCCGAGGCCCACAGCGCCCTCAACGCTGCGCGTCTGCCAGTTCCGCCACTTCGGCATAACAATTATAAATTATAACATAAAATTTTTCTTTGTCAATAAAATTTTCAAAATTATTGCTGAGATTTTTCAAAAAACAAATTATTCATTTTAAAAACAATTAAAAACAATAAAGAAGCTGATGTTATGCAGGAATTGAACCCATAATCACGAATATTATGAATATAAGGGAATAGGGAGGCAATAACATTGGCAGAAAAAAATAAACATGATAATCAAGATAATCAAGAATCATCTAAAAATCATAAATGGTTGGGAATTTTAATTATAGCTTTACTTTTATTATTTATTGGTCTGACAGGTTATTATTTAGAAAGTGGGTTAAAACCGCTTGTTAATGGTAATGATGATTTATCTCAAATGGAAGAAAATCAGTCCTTTTTGGATCAAATTTTATCTATTTTAGGTATGGGAGAAAACAATTTTAATCAAAATTTAAATATCTTATTTGTCGGATTAGATGATGAAGCAAGTGTTGTTTTAGGGACTGTTGAAGCTGATTCTATAGTTTTAGGAAAACTTCGACCTGAAGCAAATAGCCTGCAGCTGGAATATATAAATGAAAATTTAGAGCATGAAAATAAATTATTAAAGGAATACAATAAAGAAGATATTCAGCTTGCTGTTGAAGAAATAACAAAAACAGAGATTGATTATTATGTTTATGTTAACTATCAGGGGTTCGAGAAGGTAATCGATGAGTTAGGTGGGGTTCAGCTTCGGTTAAAAGAAGATGTTAAAGTTTCAAGTTTAGGACTCGATTTAAAAGCAGGTAATAATTTATTGTCTGGAAAAGAAGCTTTGAATTTTGTTCGCTGGAGCAGTTCCAGTTATCTTCCAAGATCTGAAAGACAAAAAATGTTAATTAAGGCTGTAGTAACTAAATTAAAAACAGATAATATAATGCTTAATGTTAAAGAACTATATAATACTATTGTTGTAAGTTATAATTCTGTAGAAACAGATATTAATGCTGTTCTTGCAGCAGAGATCTTTAATTACATACGTTCTAATTCAGAATTAGAGTTAGAGTTTATTGAATGAATTAGAAAAAATAAGCTTTCAAGAAAAAATTATCTGTAGTCGATTTTACAAGTATTTAGTAGTATATTTAACATAAAATAATTTAATTACTAATAATAGCTGATATCAGATTTTGACTTGAACTATGTTTTTATATATACTAATTAGTGCTGATGCGGTAATTATGCTTTTGATTACTGCAGATGGGCGAATAGCTCAGTTGGGAGAGCACCTGCCTTACAAGCAGGGGGTCACAGGTTCGAGCCCTGTTTCGCCCACCATTTTTATTTTTAAATATAATATTTTGAAGTTGTGTTCGGAGTCTTTTTCTTATTGACTTCCTACATTCTACTTCTTATTTACTTTACACGGAGGTGTAGCGTAGCGGTTTAACGCGCCGGCCTGTCAAGCCGGAGATCGCGGGTTCAAATCCCGTCTCCTCCGCCATTTTTGGTGGGATAGCTCAGTCGGTAGAGCAGTGGATTGAAAATCCACGTGTCGACAGTTCGATTCTGTCTCCCACCACCATCTTGTGCGGGAATAGCTCAGTGGTAGAGCATCACGTTGCCAACGTGAGGGTCGCGAGTTCAAATCTCGTTTCCCGCTCCATTTGTTTGTAGTTTAGGGCGGCATAGCCAAGTGGTAAGGCAGAGGACTGCAAATCCTTTATTCGACGGTTCAAATCCGTCTGCCGCCTCCAATTTTACTTTACAAATCAAGTTTTCACTGATATAATACATAATGCTCTAAGTTAAATATTTTATAGGCCGGGGTGGCGGAATTGGCAGACGCATCGGACTTAAAATCCGGTGGGAATTTATTCCCGTGTCGGTTCGAGCCCGACCTCCGGCACCACTTTTATACATATTTAACTTTTATTATTTAATTTCAGATATTATCAAAGAATAATAATTGTAAAGTAAAACTTTTGGAAAGATGCTGACTTAATTTTTTAAGTTGGTATAGCTCAGTTGGTCAGAGCGCTACGTTGACATCGTAGAGGCCAGTGGTTCGAATCCACTTACCAACACCATTTTAATAACAAGCCGGGGTGGCGGAATTGGCAGACGCATCGGACTTAAAATCCGGTGGGAATTTATTCCCGTGTCGGTTCGAGCCCGACCCCCGGCACCACTTTTTGGTTAATTATTGTTGAACTGTGAAGTGATGTTATATAGTTTAATTATAAATTATATTTCAGAGTAGTTTTCTGCTCTGAATTTTTTTTATGTCAAAAATCTTAAAGAAAATATTTGACTTTTATAGCAATTAGGAATATAATAATAAAAAATAAAGATCATAAAAGCTTTGATAGGGAAGAGTAAATTTATTTGGCAGTTAAAAGAGAATTGTGCCGACGGCTGAAAGCACATAACTGATCATTAATTTGAAAACCACCCTGGAGCTGACAGAAAGAAGCAAGTATTTCTGTCCGGTTAAACCGTTATCTTATTAAGTGAATAATAATTTAAGCTGCTTAATAATTTATTAGTTTTTAATTATTGTTAACTAGAGTGGAACCGCGAATCCGTCGTCTCTAATCTGAGATGAGGGATTTTTTTAGTTTATATAAGATTATTACATTAAAAAGGATTAGTGAAAATTTGAGGAGGAAATTAAATGGAAAAAGTAGAAGTAACACTACCAGATGGATCAGTTAAGGAATATGATGCTGGAACAACAGTTGAAGATGTAGCTTATTCAATTGGTAGTGGTTTAGGTAGAGATGCAGTTGCTGGTGTAGTGGACGGGAAAAAGGTAGACGCTAATTATCCGATCGAAGAAGATGTTGAGCTTTCAATTATTACAATTGATAGTGATGAGGCATTAGAAATTCTTAGACACACTGCCTCTCACATAATGGCACAAGCTGTTAAAAGGTTATATGATAATGTTCAGGTAGCAATTGGACCCGCCATTGATGACGGTTTTTATTATGATTTTAATTTAGATAAAACAATTAATGATGAATCATTAGCAGAAATTGAAGCAGAAATGCAGAAAATTATTGAGGAAGATATTGAAATTGAAAGAAAGGTTCTGCCGAGAGCTGAAGCAGTAGCTTTAATGGAAGAAAGAAATGAAAAATATAAACTGGAATTAATTGATGAATTAGAGGATCAAATGATCAGCCTCTATTTTCAGGGTGATTATGTTGACTTATGCCGCGGACCTCATCTTCCATCAACAGGCTATGTTAAAGCCTTTAAACTGATGAATGTGGCAGGAGCTTACTGGCGTGGAGATGAAAACAATGAGATGCTGCAGCGAATTTATGGTACAGCATTTGCCAGTGAAAAAGATTTAGAAAAATATATCAATAGAATGGAAGAAGCTAAAAAACGTGATCACAGAAAATTAGGTAAAGAATTAGATCTCTTCAGTATTCAGGATGAAGGTAAGGGCTTCCCCTTTTTCCATCCTAAAGGAATGGCTTTAAGAAATGAACTGGTTGATTTTTGGAAAGAAGAGCACCGCAAGGCTGGTTACGAAGAGATTAAAACACCAATTATTCTTGATGAATCACTCTGGCATCAATCAGGACACTGGGATCACTACAAAGATAATATGTACTTTACTGAAATAGATGGTGATACACATGCTGTTAAACCCATGAACTGTCCTGGTGGAATTTTAGTTTATAAAGACTCAATGCACAGCTACCGTGAGCTTCCTATTAGAATGGCCGAATTAGGATTAGTTCACCGCCATGAAATGTCAGGTGCTTTACATGGTCTAATGAGAGTCCGCAGCTTCACTCAGGATGATGCTCATATTTACTGTCTGCCAGATCAGATTGAAGATGAGCTCAGTGGAGTTATTAAGCTTGTAGATAGATTATATAGTGCCTTTGGTTTTAACTACAAGGTTGAGCTGAGTACCAAGCCCGAAAACGCTATGGGATCTGATGAGCAGTGGGACAGAGCAATTAAAGCCCTGAAAAACTCAATCGAGCGAAATGACTTAGATTATGAAATCAACGAAGGTGATGGAGCTTTTTATGGTCCTAAAATTGATTTCCATTTAGAAGATAGTATCGGTAGAACCTGGCAGTGTGGAACTATTCAGCTTGATTTCCAAATGCCGGAAAGATTTGACCTCAGCTATATTGGTCAGGATGGAGAAGAACACCGTCCGGCAATGATTCATAGAGCAATTTATGGTAGTATTGAGCGCTTTATCGGAATTTTAATTGAGCATTTTGCAGGTGCCTTCCCAACCTGGATTGCACCGGTACAGGTCGAAATTATTCCGGTTTCTGATGATCAGATAGATTATGCACTACAGGTTAAAGAAGCTCTAAGCAAAGAAAAGATTAGAGTGGAAGTGGACAGCCGCTCCGAGCAGGTTGGATATAAGATTAGAGATGCTCAGGTAAAGCAGATTCCATATATGTTAATTGTAGGTGGTAGAGAAGAAGAAAACGGGACAGTTTCTGTTCGCGACAGACGTGAAGGCGATTTGGGTACAAGTAAACTTTCCGAATTCAATGCTAAAATTTTAGAAGAAATTGAAGCTAAAGCTATTAGTCAGGAAAATATCTAGAAATAGCTTATAAATGATCAGCAGTTTAAATAAGCAGCTGTTTGATTAATAAGTAATAAATTTAATTATACCCCGGTTTTTTAGAACGGGGTATAATTAAACTTTTTGAAAGGAGTTGAGCCTTTGAAAGATATTAAATTAGCAGTAATTGCAGGTACTCCCTATGATACATATTTAGGAAAAAGTTATTATAGTTCTCAGGGATATGAAGTTCTTTCAGATTACACCTCAGAAAGCCCGGCTGAACAGAATAGACTCCAGTACAGTAATCCAGAGAAACTGCAGCAGATTACATTAAATAAAATTATGAAGTTGAAGGCAGCTGGAGCCAAAGCAGTTATTATCTACTGCAACTCATTAAGTGCGGTTTTAGATAAGAGTGATTTAATTCAAAAATCAAAATTACCGCTGCTGACTCCTTTAGATGTCTACCAGGCTCTTTCAATTTCAGAGCCGCAGAAAATAGCAGTTCTGGCAGCTAATTCTCAGAGTGCAGTTAAAATTGAGAAAATTATAGCGGCCAATAACCCCCAGTTGGAATTTATAACAGCTGGAATTATGCCGATTATTAATGCAATTGAAGCAGAGATTGAGGCGGAAAAAATATATCAGCAATACGGGTTGAAAGAACTAATTGATTCTTTTCAAAAAGTGGGGGCAGATCAGCTTTTATTGGGCTGTACCCATTTGCCTTATCTAAAAAGTGAAATTAAAGCTGATTTTAATAAAATTATTGATCCAGCAGCTGAAATTTTGGAGCTGCTTTTAAAAGATAGCTTAACTATTAATCTATCAAAAGAGGAGCTATAATATGAAAAATATTATTAAAAATTTGAATATTAAAGAAAAACTTAATTTGAAAATTATTGTTATTGTTACACTAATTATGATAATTGGTTTGACAACATTAGGCTATTTTACTAATTCTGTAGTAAAAGATGAAATAACATTTTTGGCTAAACAAAGGAATAAAAACATAACAAAAAATGTTCAATCACAAATTAATTCTTTTTTAGGAGAAAGCAAAAAAATTGTAAATTATACAGCAGATGAAACGATTTTTAAAAATTTAAATAAACCTGAAATAAAAAAAACATTAACTAATATTGGAAAAAAATATTCTCAATTTAATTTAATTTATATTGGGACTAAAAACGGGGAAATGTTGACTTATCCTGATGCTACTTTTGCAGATGATTATGATCCAAGAAATAGAGGTTGGTATAAAGATGCTTTAAACTCCAATTCATCTATTTGGACAGAAACTTATACAGATGCAGCAACTGGTGAATTAATTATTACTATTGCTAAAAAAGTAGTTAATGATAAAGGACAAATATCTGGTGTTATCGGTGGAGACATTTCATTAAAACAAATAAGCACTTTAATTAATGAAACAAAAGTGGGAGAAACAGGAAATACTTTTCTTGTAAATAAAGAGGGGCAGCTTTTAGCACATCCGGATCAAAACCTTGTAGAGAATAAGTTTAATGTTAGTAATTGGTTTAATTTAAAAGATGTTTTTAATTCAAATAATGAGGTATTTGAATATCAGAATGATAACAAAAAAATGTTAACTTCATATTTACCGATTGAAGAAATTGGAGGAACTATTTTTGCTCAAATACCAACTAAAGAAGCTTATCAAGCAAATCAAAAAGTTTTAAAAACAACCACAATATTATCTATTATAGTTTTAATTGTTTTATTAGGAACTATAATCCTATATATTTCACAACAGGTAGTAAAACCTATTTTAGAATACTCAAAAGAAATGGATAAGGTTGCTAACGGGAATTTAAATGTCAGTATAGAAGTGAACAGAAAAGATGAACTAGGAAGTTTAGGAAAATCTTTTAATTTAATGGTAAAAGACTTAAAAACTTTAGTACAAAATATTAAAAACACTTCAGAAGATGTTACTGAAACATCTAAAACATTAGATGTTAGTTCAAAAGAAGTAGGAAATACATCAGAACAAGTTGCTATGTCTATCCAGGAAGTTGCAACAGGAGCAGATAGTCAGGCTAAAAGTGTAGAAAATGTATCTTTAAATATTCAAAAGTTAGTTGATAGCTTAAACAATTTAAATAAAAACAATCAAGAAGTACAAAATTATACAGACGATATGAATGTTGTAACTAATGAAGGTTCTCAGAAGATGGATAATTTAAATCAACAAATGGAAAATATAGTTAAAGCAATGAGAACTGTTTCTACAGATATTGTTGAATTACAATCTATTTCTGACGAAATAAAAAGCATTATTGATTTAATAAATAATATAGCAGATCAAACTAATTTATTAGCATTAAATGCAGCTATTGAAGCAGCAAGGGCTGGTGAAGCTGGTAGGGGATTTAGCGTTGTTGCTGATGAAATTAGAGATTTAGCTGAAGAATCTTCTAATTCTGCTGATCAAATCAAAGACTTAATCGATGAAGTTTCAAAAACAACCGATAAAGTTGGAGAAGAAATGAATAGAAGTGAAGAAGAAATTTTAAGTGGAGAAAAACTTGTAAATGAATCTAATAAAACATTTAAGGATATTAGAAAAACTTTAGAAAAAATAAATCAGGGAATGTCAAATTCTGTAGAAGAATTTAAGAAAACAAATAAGTTAAGTTCTGGAATATCAGAAGAAGCTCAAAATATTGCTGGAGTATCCGAAGAAACTTCTGCTTCTGCTGAAGAAGTGGCAGCAGCCAGTGAAGAACAAAATGCTACAGTTGAAGAAATGTCTTCAATTGCAGATGAATTATCAAGTAGAGCTGAAAACCTTGAAGAGATAATTAAAAAATTCGATATTTAATATAAATTAGCCAGGGATTTAAACCCTGGCTTTTTATAAATAAAAGTTTTTTGTTGATTGATCTTTTATATTTTGGTTAATTCCTATATATCTTAAGCTGTAGTATAACATCTTAATTTTCATGTAATTTATGATTAACATTATTATTAAAATTCAGACTGGTCTTTTATTTCTTGACAGAGTCAGACCGCTGTGCTATACTAATTAAGGAAAAGAAAGTAGAAACACCTGTTTCTCACCAGTCAGAACTGGTTAATATCAGTATTTTCGCCGGAGCTTTAGGCTTTCTGTGGGAATAGTAGGCTTATCTTTAGGATAGTCTATCTTTAGCTGATTATTGAATTTAACGGGTGGTTTCTACCACTCGTTTTTTGTATATTTGTCGTTTTTATATCACTCAGGAGGTGCATAAATATCGTTAATGATTTAAGAGTTAATGATCGCATTAGAGCAAAAGAGGTTCGTCTGATCGATCAAGAAGGAGAGCAAATTGGTATCAAGTCACTGAATGAAGCATTGGATAGTGCAGCAGAACGGGGTTTGGACTTAGTAGAAGTTGCTCCACAGGCTAATCCACCTGTATGCAGAATTATGGATTATGGTAAGTATAAGTACGAACAAGCTAAGAAAGAAAAAGAAGCCAAAAAGAACCAGAATGTAATGAATGTAAAAGAAGTTCAGATGGGTGTTAAAATTGAAGATCATGATTTTAATGTTAAATTAAAGCAGGCCCGCAGATTCCTCAACAACAAGGATAAAGTTAAGGTAAGAATTCGGTTTAGAGGAAGAGAAATGATGCATAAAGAATTAGGCTATGATCTAATGGAGCGTCTAATTGAACAGACAAAAGATATCGGTAAGGTAGAAAGCAAGCCGAAGATGGAAGGTAGAAATATGATGATGTTTCTAACTCCAGAAAGTGACAAACAATAAATAATTAGATAGCCAATATTATTCATTGATTGCTGCTGTTTATATTTATAATTATTACAGTATTAGGAGGTTAAATCATGCCAAAGCAAAAAACACACAAAGGTATTGCTAAAAGAGTAAAGACTACAGCTAATGGTAAGCTTAAGCACCATAAAGGATTTCACAGTCATATTTTAACCAAGAAATCCGGTAATAGAAAAAGACAACTGCGTAAAGCTAAATTATTAAGCAAATCATATCAGAAGCGTTACAAGCAGTTACTACATCGATAGATTGTAATTTTAATACTATAAATAAGGACATTTGTCCTAAATGTAAATAATAAAAATAAGATAAAAAATAATAAATGTTAAATTTTTGGAAGGAGTGTCATTTAAGATGCCACGTGTAAAAAGAGGAAATAAAGCGCGTAAGCGTAGAAAAAAAGTTTTAAAGATGGCTAAGGGATATTTTGGCTCCCGCAGTAAATTATATCGTCCTGCAAACCAGGCGGTAATGAAGTCTCTACATTATGCTTATAGAGATAGAAGAACTAAAAAGAGAAATTTTAGAAGATTATGGATCACCAGAATCAATGCTGCAGCTAGAAATGAAGGTCTTTCTTACAGCCGTTTCATCAATGGTTTAAGACAGGCAGATGTGGAAATTGACCGCAAAATGTTAGCTGATTTAGCAGTTAATGATTCTGATGGTTTTGCTGATTTAGTAGATTTAGCAAAAGAGAAGTTAGGAAATTAATTAGATGAATATAATTAGCAGTTCTCAAAATGATAAAGTAAAATATCTAAATAAGCTTTATCGGAGTAGAAACAGGCGCAAAGAAGGTGTCTTTATTCTCGAAGGTAAAAGACTTATTGAGGCTGCGTCAGCAGGAGGAGCAGATTTTAAGCAGGTCTTTCTCACTCCTGCTTTTTTTAAATCAGCTGAAAATGATGAACTGCTGGCTGATTTAAAATCAAAGGCAGAATTTATTTATCTTAAAGGATATCTTTTAAAAGAGATAGCTTCTACGGTTAATCCCCAGGGGATTTTAGCAGTGGTTGAAGAATCTATTTTTAAAGGTGATGATTTTTACAGGCGGGCAGATAAAATACTGCTTTTGGATAGAATTCAAGATCCCGGCAATATGGGAACCATGATTCGGACAGCTGTCGCTGCAGGCTTTGACGGCATAATTGCTCTCAAAGGATCTGTAGACATTTATAATCAGAAGGTTATACGCTCTACTATGGGCGGAATTTTTTCAATAGCTATTAGGCAGAAGCTGAGTCAAAAAGAATTTTTAACAGAAATTGCAGCAGAGGCAGCAGATTACGAGCTGCTGGCAGCTGACATTGAGGCAGAAGAATATTATTTTGAACATCAATATCAGGATAAGTTAATTTTAATGATCGGCAATGAAGCAAATGGCCTTGATTCTAAATTAATGGACTCCGCTACCCTTAAAATAAAGATTCCATTGGCTGGAGAAATTGAATCACTGAACGCAGCGGTTGCAGCATCGGTAATTTCTTTTGAAATACTTTCTCAGCAGCTGCAGAAAGATAAGTAATTTTATATTTTTAGCTTGTTTGATATTTTTTTCTATGGTATAATCGTTTAAGAATCTAATATTTAAAGGCAGAGAAGGAGAAAGTAACTAAATAAGATTTTAAGAGAGATTAACTGCAGCAGCTGAAAGCAGTTAAAATATTGAATTTAGTGAAGTTCGCTCTGGAGCTGAGAGCTGAAATCAGTAGGCTTGTCCGGAAGTAAATGCTTTCGTTAACAAATAAAAGTGATTCCACAATCTTTGTGGGATAATCAGGGTGGTAACACGGTATCTCGTCCCTTTAGGGCGGGATTTTTTGTATTTAGGCTATAAAAATATTAATCACATACATATAACATGGAGGTGTTAGTTTTGGATCTATTAGATGATCTAAAAAAGATTGAAAAAGAAGCAGAGGCAGAATTAAAAGAGGTTGCCGATCTTGACCAACTAGAAGAAATGAGAATTAAGTATTTAGGTAAAAAAGGAAAAATCCAAGCCATTTTTTCACAGATGGGAAAGATTGAGGCTGACCAGCGGCCTGTAGTTGGAAAAGAAGCTAATATTTTAAAAGAAAAAATTCAAGGCTGGCTGGGTGAGCATAAGGAAAGATTAGAAAAAGAAGCTGTCCAAAAGCGTTTTGAGGCAGAAAAAATTGATGTCACCTTACCCGGAAGTGAGGTTGAAGCAGGTAGAAGCCATCCCTTATCTTTAGTAACCAAAGAATTAGAAGACATTTTCATTGGTTTGGGCTTTGATATTGCAGAGGGACCTGAGGTCGAAAGTGAGTATTATAACTTTGAAGCCTTAAATATTCCGGCTCATCACCCGGCTCGTGACCTGCAGGATACGCTCTATATTGATGACCATTATTTGCTGAGAACCCACACTTCACCGGTTCAGATTAGAACAATGGAAGCAGAAGAGCCGCCGGTCAGAATTATTGCTCCAGGTAGAGTTTACCGTTCAGATGAATTAGATGCATCTCATTCACCAATTTTTCATCAGACTGAAGGTTTGGTAATTGATAAGGATATTTCATTTAGTGATTTGAAGGGAACAATTGAGTTAATTGTAGAAGCCTTATTTGGTAAGGAGCGTGATGTAAGATTCCGTCCCAGCTATTTCCCTTTTACAGAGCCCAGTGCTGAAGTAGATGTTTCCTGTATTGTCTGTGGAGGAGAAGGCTGTCCTTTATGTTCTCACACGGGCTGGTTGGAGATTATGGGAGCTGGTATGGTTCATCCAAATGTTCTGGAGATGTCCGGTTATGACAAGGATGTCTACAGCGGTTTTGCTTTTGGAGTTGGACTTGACCGTCTGGTTTTATTGAAATATGGAATTGATGATATTAGAGTTTTATATGAAAATGACAAGCGCTTTTTACATCAGTTTTAATTGTACTGCTGGTTAAAAAAATAACTGAAATAGATAAATATTAAGGCAGCACTAAATAATTGAAATATAATTGATAAAGGTTGAATTGAGAAAGGATGATAAATTTGCAGATATCATATAACTGGTTAAAAAAATATATTGATATAAATTATACTCCAGCAGATCTTTCAGAAAAGCTGACAATGGCCGGCCTGGAAGTTGAAGGAGTAGAGTACTTAGGAGAAGGTTTAGAAGATATTAAAATTGCAAAAATTGAGGAAATCAAAGCACATCCAGATGCAGATAAACTTGTAATTTGTATGGTAAAAACTGCAGCAGATAAAGAGCCAATCCCTGTTGTTACAGGAGCTCCAAATGTTGAAGCAGGACAGATGGTTCCTTTTGCAGAAGTAGGTACAACCCTACCAAACGGAATGAAAATTGAAGAAATAGAACTCAGAGGTCAGCTTTCCCAGGGAATGATCTGTTCCAAAGATGAGTTAGGACTGCAGGAAGAAAGAGCAGCAGGTATTATGGTTTTAGAAGAATCTGCACCACTGGGAGCCAGTTTTCTTAAATATAAAAGGCTGGATGATTATGTATTCAAACTGGACTTAACACCAAATTATGCCCGCTGTTTAGGGATGATTGGTGTAGCCAGAGAACTTAAATCATTATATGCACAGGAAAAAACTTTAAATACACCTCCAATTTCTTTTGAAGAAGCGGAAGAGTTGGGAACTATTAATGATTATGTTGAGGTAGAAATAGAAGACCCTGATTTATGTCCTCGCTATACAGCTCGTTTAGTTAAAAATGTTGAAATTAAAGAATCACCGGAGTGGATTCAACGTCGACTTAAAGCAGCCGGAATCAGACCAATTAACAATGTAGTTGATATTTCTAACTTTGTTTTGATGGAATACAATCAGCCTCTGCACACCTTTGATTATAATAAAATTAAAGACGGAAAAATTGTTGTCCGCCGGGCTGAAGCTGAAGAAAAAATAATGACCTTAGATGATGAAGAAAGAGCTTTAGATGACGAAATGCTCGTAATTTCTGATCCAGAAAAAGCAGTTGCAGTTGGTGGAGTTATGGGTGGAGCCAACACCGAGGTAACCGAAGAAACTACTGATGTATTAATTGAGTCCGCTTATTTCAACCCTGTCAGCATCCGTAAAACTGCTAAAAAATTAGGAATGCATTCCGATTCTTCTCACCGCTTCGAAAGAGGAGTAGATATTGAAAAGGCGGTTGAGGCCAACAACCGTGCCTGCCAGATGCTGGCAAAGTGTGATGGTGCTAAAGTTGTGCCGGGGGTTATTGATCAATATCCGCTAAAATATGAGCCGGTTGTAATTAAGCTGGAAACTGCAAGAGTAAATGAACTTTTAGGAATCGAATTAAAAGCAGCAGATGTTAGAAAAAGTCTGGAACGTTTAGGATTTGAAGTTAAAGCAGCTGCAGCAGATAAATTTGAAGTAACAGTCCCTTCTTATAGAACAGATGTTGAACAGGCAGCTGACTTAGTTGAAGAAATTGCCCGAGTTTACGGCTATAATAAAATACCTTCTACCAGGCCAATCTCCAAGCAGCGGGGTAAAAGAACTCCCCAACAGAAATTTGAAAAAAGAGTAGAAGAACTGCTGCAGGCAGGTGGCTTAGATGAGGTGATCACCTACAGTCTGCAGGCTAAGAAAAGCTATGATGACTTAAATCTGTGTCAGTTTGAAGATTACGCTAAGTTTGTCAGCATAAAAAATCCGCTGAGTGAAGCTTTTGCTGTTTTAAGAACCACTTTGGTGCCGGGATTAATTGATGTTTTATCCTCCAATGCCCGCCGACAGGGATCTGAGATGGCTATTTTTGAAACGGGAACAGTCTTTAGAAATAAAGGTGGAAATAACAGACCGGAAGAACTAAATATGCTTGGTGGGGGAATTTTTGGAGTAGAAAATGATATCTGGCAGCAGGGTGCTCCTAACTTCTTTGCTCTAAAAGGAGTTTTAGAAATGCTCTTTGAAAGAATTCAGCTTGATAATTATCAGTTTATCCCTGATAATGATAATAGAGATTTTCTGCATCCGGGCCGCAGAGCTGAGATTAAATATAATCAGATTCAGACCTTTGGTTTTATTGGTGAAATCCATCCGGAACTGGCTGATCAGAATAACTTACCTCAAGGTACAACTATTTTTGAATTGGACTTAGATTTCTTATTTAAAGTAACTGCTGCTAAGGAATACAGTTACCAAAAATTGGTCAAGTACCCGGTACTTGCACGTGATTTAGCTGTAGTGCTTAAAGAAGAAATCGCAGTTGGAGAAATTCATCAGGCAATTCAAAATATTGGGGGAGCTATGCTTAAAAACTTAGAGCTTTTCGATATCTATCAGGGAGACCAAATTAAAGAAGGTCATAAGAGTGCAGCTTTCGAATTAAAGTTTCAGGCAGATGACAGAACTTTGACCGATCAGGAGGTAAATAGGCGTTTTAATCAGATTGTAAAACATCTTAAAGAAGAATATTCCGCAGAAATTAGAGGAAATTAAAATTTCAGGCAGGAATTTAGACTTTTGTAATGAATATAATAATGTAGACTACTATAGTTGGAGATGTTGCTAATGCTAGAAGAAAAAAATCAAGATAAAAAGAAGTTTAAATTGAATATTTTGGGAGAAAGCTTTACTGTAACCGGAGATTTCAGTGAAGAATATATCGAAAAACTGGCTGGTCATGTAGAAAAAACTGGTCTCGAGATTAGAAACGCCTATCCCAAGCTTCCTTTTAGGCGCCTCTCATATCTGATGATGATCAATCTGGCTGATGAATATTTTAAGCTCAGAAGTCAGTGTGTTGATTTGAGCAAAGAAAAAGAAAGACTCAAAGAAGCTAATCAGAGCCTGCATCAGGAGTTAAAAAAGCTGCGTCAGGAAAATGAGGAGTTAACTAATCTACTTGAGGAGGTAGATTAATTGGATATCATTAATTTCCTCGATATCATTATTTTAGTTCTTACACTCTTTTTCGCTTATAATGGTTTTAGAAGAGGTTTTATAGACCAGACAAGTACAATACTCGGACTGCTGGCCGCTCTATTTGTTGCAGTCAGACAGTATGTTTATTTTACCCAGTTTTTAGAACCATATTTAGATTTATCTACTTCACTGCTTCAGTTTATATCTTTTGCAGTAATCTTTATTGTAGTTAATATTGTGATTCATGTTTTAGGTATTACACTCAAAAAAATTGTAGATGCTATTTTTCTGCAGCCGGTGGATCGGGTTGCCGGTTTTTTGTTGGGTATATTTAAAGCCGGAATAATCGTTTATTTATTGATTCTAATTCTGGCCCAAATACCACACCCAAAGGTTGATGATGTTTTAAGCCAGTCATTTTTTGCTGAAAGAATCATTGAGGCATCACCATTAATACAATCAAAGATTGAAGAAATTTTTCGGCCATGAGCTATTCATGGCCTTTTGCCATCTTAACTGAATCTATATTTTAAAGAAATTGAGGTGTAATTATGCAGGAAATGAGCAACAAAAAAATTGCTAAAGTTCTCTCTGAATTTGCTGATTTAATGGCGATTAAGGGAGAAAATGATTTTAAAATTAGAGCCTATACTAATGCTGCGCGTAAAATTGAGTCTTATTCGGAAGCAATTGCAGAGCTGGCAGCAGCAGATCAGTTAAAAGAGATTAAGGGGATTGGCAGTGGAATTGCCGAGTCAATCCAGGAGCTGCTGCAGAATGGAGTTATTGAAGAGATGGAAGCAATCAAAGCGGAGCTGCCACCCGGGGTCATTGAGATGACAAATATTCAGGGCTTAGGACCCAAAACTGCTCACCGCTTTTATTATGAGCTGGAAATCGAAGATCTAATCAGTTTAGAAAAGGCTCTGACTGAGGGGAGGGTGCAGAAACTTAAGGGTTTTGGTAAGAAATCGGAAGCACAGCTCTTAAATGCTTTAAAAAATCATGAGAAATATGTTGATAAAATAATGCTGGCCCAGGCCTTAAAAACAGCCAAAAAAATTATTGAAACAATAAAAAATAAATTAGACTCCAAACTTTTTTCAACTATTGAAATCTGCGGCAGCAGCCGGAGAGCTAAAGAATTAACAGGTGATTTGGATATCTTAATCGCCACCGATCAGCCGCAAGAACTTTCTAAAAAACTTAAAAACTTAAATTTTACAGCCGAAGTAATAGGTGCTGGTGATACCAAAATCAGCATCAGAACTGACAAAGGTATGCAGACTGATTTTCGTCTGGTCAGCCAGGAGGAATTTCCTTCTGCCCTCCACTATTTTACCGGTTCTCAAGCTCATAATGTGCGGATGCGGCAGCTGGCTAAGGATAACGGTTTAAAATTAAGTGAATACGGCCTCTTTCAAAAAGATGGAACAAAGGAAAAAATTAAATCTGAAGTGGATATCTTTAACAGATTGGGCCTGGACTATATCATTCCTGAACTAAGAGAAGATCAGGGTGAGATTGAAGCAGCTCAAAAAGGAGAGCTGCCAAAAAGTATTGAACTCAAAGATATTAAAGGGGATCTGCACCTCCACTCTCGCTATAGTGATGGAGCTTTTTCGATCAAAGAAATGGCAGAAGCTGCCAGAGATCAAATGGGCTATCAATATATTGCAGTAACCGACCACTCTCAGTCTTTAACTGTTGCCAGCGGGATGAGCATCAAAGAATTAAAAGAACAGCTCCAGGAAATTGACGCTTTAAACGAAGAATTAGAAAATTTCAAAGTATTGAAAGGAGTAGAAGTTGATATTCTAAAAAATGGGGAACTTGATTTTGAAGACGACCTTTTAGATCAGCTTGATTTTGTTATCGCTTCTATCCACAGCTACTTTAATTTGGAAGAAGAAGAAATGACAGCCAGAATAATTAAAGCGGTTAAAAACCCCCATGTAAAATTAATCGGCCATCCCAGCGGCAGAATGCTTGGCGGTAGAGAGCCTTATGCAGTTGACTTAGATAAAGTTATTGCAGCTGCAGCTGAATATAATACCGCCTTAGAAATCAATGCCTCACCTCAGCGGCTGGATCTTAATGCTGAGTGGGCCCGTAAGGTTAAAAAAGCGGGAGGCAAAATATCTATTAATACAGATGCTCACCACTACAAAGAGTATGCTGATATGGAATTGGGAATTGCCACAGCCCGCCGCGGTTGGCTGGAAAAAGAAGATGTAATTAACACTTATTCTGTGAAAGAATTAATGGAGTTTTTAAATTCAAAAAAATAAAAGTAATTTATTCCGGAGGTATTTAAGTTGAAAGAGCACAGTCTGGAAGTATTAGAATACAAAAAAATAATAAAAATGACAGCCGATAGAGCAGCTACAAATATAGGTCAGGAAATTGTTAATAATTTAAAGCCGGTAAATAATGCCGACTATATTCAGGAGAGATTAGCTGAAGTTACCGCCATGAAGTCGATGATTGCTGAGTTTTCTACTCCTCCCTTTGGTGGAGTGCGTGATATTAGAGATGACTTAAAGAAAGCAGCTAAGGGCTCAGTTCTTTCCACAGATGCAATCAGCAGGGTTAGAAGTACGCTCAGGGGAGTTTCAGAGCTGCAGCGGTATTTAGAAAGTATCAAAGCTGATTTGGATCCCAGAATAGTAGAGAGGGAATACCAGCTAATTTATGACTTATGCTCTGATCTGCAGAACCGACCAGGGTTGGCCCGAGAAATCGACCGCTGTATTAATGAATACGGTGAGCTTGCAGATGATGCCAGCGCTAAACTAAAGTCACTGCGCTCTAAAATGGATTCTATAGAAAATTCTATTAGAGATAAGCTGGATTCGATCATCAAAAGCAATCATTATCAGGATATGCTGCAGGAAAATATCGTGACCAGAAGAGAAAATAGATATGTGGTTCCAGTTAAACAGGAGCAGCGAAATAACTTTGATGGAATAGTCCACGGTCAGTCTGCCAGTGGTTTAACCCTTTTTATGGAGCCGATGGCAGTGGTCCGCTTAAATAATGAGCTGCGGGAGGTTAGAGCCAAAGAAAGTGCTGAAATTCAGCGTATTTTACAGATGCTCAGCTCTAAAATAGCCCAGGATGAAAAAATAATCAAAAGAGATTTAATGATTATCACCAGACTGGACAGTATTGCAGCTGCAGCAAAATTCAGCCTTGATTTTGAGTGTAATGCACCTGAGATCAACGAAAAAGGTTTAATCGAATTAAATCAGGCCCGCCACCCACTGCTGAAGGAAGATCCGGTACCTATAGATTTAAAATTGGGTGATGATATTACGACTTTAGTAATTACCGGTCCTAATACAGGTGGTAAAACAGTTGCCTTAAAAACAGTTGGTCTGCTGACTTTAATGACCCAGACTGGACTGCATATTCCGGCAGCTGCTAATTCTACAGTAGCAGTCTTTAAAAAGATATTTGCTGATATCGGTGATGAACAGAGCATCGAACAGAGTTTAAGTACATTTTCTTCTCATATGCACAGGATTAGAGAATTTTTAGCTGAGTCTGATGATTCGACTCTGGTTTTAATGGATGAGCTGGGAGTAGGAACAGACCCGGAAGAGGGTGCTGCCTTAGGTATCTCAATTTTAGAAAAACTGCAGCAGAAAAATGCAGTGACCATTGCTACCACTCACTACAGCCAGCTTAAAAGTTATGCTTATACAACTGATGAGGTAGAAAATGCTTCGGTTGAATTTGACATTGAGACCTTAAAACCAACCTATAAGCTGATCATGGGAGTTCCAGGTGGTTCAAATGCTTTTGAGATTGCACTAAGGTTAGGGATTCCTCAGGAAATAATTGACCGAGCCAGAACCCTTTTAAGTGATGAATCAATTAAAGTAGAAGATATTATAAATGAATTAAATCAGGAAAGAAATCGCTATCAGAAGCTGCGGGAGGAAATGGAAGAATTAAGAGATCATGAAAAAAAATTAAAAGAAAAATACGAAAAAATGATCGAAGAACAGCAGCAGAAACATGAGAAAGAAATGAAGGCTGCTCGGGAAGAAGCAGAAGCCATTGTAGAAGAAACTAAAAAAGAAACTAAGAGGATAATTTCTAATCTGAAATCAAAAGATTTTACCCAGCGATCTGAGGTTGATAGAGCTCAAACTTCTGCCAACCAGAACTTAAAAGAATTGAGCGAGATTTTAGAAGCTGAAAATGAAAAGGAAAAAGAAAAAATCGATGCAGATGAATTTAAAGAAGGAGATCAGGTCAGGGTCCGCAGTATCGGCCGCAAAGGTGAGATAACATCCATTGACCGCGACAAAAAAGAAGCTCAAATTCAAGCAGGAATCATGCAGGTTACAGCTTCACTTGCCGACCTGGTAAAGGTAGATATTCCTGATGATAGTGAAGAAAAACAGCTCAAAAATTATCGTGTTAAAAAAGCCCAGCATGTTTCGCCAAAGCTTGATTTAAGAGGTGAAAGATATGAAGCGGCTCAGTATAAGGTTGATAAATACTTAGATGATGCTTTTCTGGCCGGCTTAAATGAAGTTGAAATTGTTCATGGAAAGGGAACTGGTGCTTTAAGAAATGCTGTTGAAGAAGTCTTAGAAAAAAACTCTCACGTTCAAGATTACCGTCTGGGAAGGCAAAAAGAAGGTGGAATGGGAGTTACTATAGTTAAAATCCAATAATCAGCTTAATTTAAATAAATTTAAGTGCTGTTAAAAAGGGATTTCACCAGCTTTAAAACTGGGAAATCCCTTTTATTTTTATTTGATTTAAAAATAGCTTAGACTTTATTGGCCGAAGAGTATCAAAGATTATTTAGTCTAATTAATCATTACCGAAAATATCAAAGATACTGTTGAATGGACTTTCATCTTCTTCCTCTTCACTTTCTGATTCAGAGCCACCACCAGAATCTGGTTCAGATTCTGATTCTGATTGACTATCATTATTTAAGAAAGGAATTGATGATCCACCACCCGAATGTATGTTACAGCTTCGAGTTGGTTTAGTTTCATAACGTGGATTACCATTTCTCTGCATTTTTGGAATTCCGTATTCCTGATCAATCTGCTGAACCGGTTCTCCGGCAGCTATGGTATAAGTACCTTTTACCAGATCCTCACTATCTTTGGCAGAATTGACTTCTCTAAAAGATTTTTGAGCTGGTCCTATTCTGATTCCAGATTTTCTGATATAATGTCTTTCTTCGATCTGATCAGCAGGACAGTCAGCTGTCGCCAGAAGGCCGCTTTGGCGGTCAACTCTAACAGTTTCTACAGGACCGTGCAGGCTCTCTTTTTCAGTTGGCTCAGTTCCTTTTTTATATGGTAAAACATCGATTCTTGGTGAATATTCATTTGAAAGTAAACCGGTATATGGATCAACATCTACTTCAATTACATTATCCGGCATCTGGAAATTAATGATCGGCATATCTTTAACAGCTGCCCGCATATAATCTCCCCAGATTTGAGCTGCTTCACCACTACCAACAGTTTTAATATCATATTCCATTGAGCGTCTTGTATCCTCACCAATCCAGACACTTGTTGCAATTTGGGAGGTAAAGCCGACAAACCAGGCATCAGTATAATCGTTAGTTGTACCTGTTTTACCGCCAACATCACGGTCCATTTGAGCTCTACGTCCAGTTCCATTATCAACAACACTTTTTAACATTGATTTAATTAAATAGCTGTCAGCCTGAGACATTACCATTTTACTTTTAGGTTCTGCTTCGTAAATTAAGTTTTCATGTTTATCATAAACCTTTGTGATGGCATGTGGCTCAGTGTAAATTCCCTTATTTGCAAAAACACTATAAGCAGCAGCCATTTCAATCGGAGTTACCCCTCGATTCAAGCCACCAAGTGCCAGAGAATAATGGTCACTATGTCCATCTGACTTAGTAAAGGTGGAAATACCTAACTTTTCGGTAAAGTCAATTACACTTTTAACTCCAACATCTTTGATTAACTTAACTGCAGCCACATTAACAGAATTGGTAAGAGCTGTGTTGACATTAATTAAACCCCGATAGCGGTCACCATAGTTTCTGGGCCAGATACTTAAGTTATCACCTTTATTGCTGTCAGAAGCCAGCATCGGTAGGTCATTAATTATAGTTCCGGTTGTATAACCCCCTTCAATTAGGGCTGTAGAATAGACAAAGGGTTTAAAAGCTGAACCAGGCTGTCTTACCGCCTGATAGGCACGATTAAACTGATCAGTACCTCGACCCCCAACCATCGCTCTAACTGCACCGGAATTAACATCTAAGCTGACTAGTGAGAGCTGTGGCTGTAAATTTTGACTGCCTCTGCTTTGAAAAGAAGGAATAAAGCCATTTTTAATCTTATTTTTGATTGTAGTTTCTGCTAATCTCTGCATCTTGGGATCTAAAGTTGTATGTACTTTTAAACCACCATTATAGACCAAAGAAGCACCAAAACGATCAATTAGCTGATCTCTAACATAAAGAATAAAATAATGAGCTATATTTTCTTTTTCTTCCTCTTCTGCAGTATCTAAGTTTAATTCTGCGTTTTTAGCCTGATCTCTTTCAGCTTCAGTAATATAATCTAGTTCATACATTCTATCCAGAACAACATTTCTTCTTTTGACTGCTAATTCTGGGTTGCGCAGGGGAGAATAATTATTCGGTGACTGCGGCAGTCCCGCAATTAAAGCTGATTCAGCCAGAGTTAAATCTTCTACACTTTTGCCAAAATACTGCAGAGAAGCAGTTTCAACTCCATAAGCACTGTGGCCTAAAAAGATTTCATTTAAATACATCTCTAAAATTTCAGATTTGGTATACAGCCTTTCAAACTGAATCGCCAGATAAACCTCCTGAATTTTACGCAGATAGGTCTTATCCAGACTTAAAAAAGCATTTCTCGCCAGCTGCTGGGTGATTGTACTTGCACCCTGATCTGTGAGATCTCCCTTAATTATATTATTGATCATTGCTCTTCCGATGCCCCAGAAATCAATACCGTGGTGCACATAAAATTTAGTATCTTCAATAGCTATAATTGCATTTTTTAAATCTTCCGGAATTCTTTCTAAAGGAACATAAACTCTATTTTCTTTAAATAATTTTGTTAAAAGTTCACCCTCAGCATCATAAATCATAGTTGCCTCACTTGAACCCTTATAATCTGTAATATCAGGAGAATCCTGAATAATCCAGGTGACAGCACCTAAGATAGCGCCTGCTCCCAGGGCAAAAATAATTAAAAAACTTATTAAAAATATTGCCTTTGTTTTTTTCTTCATTACTTAACCTCCCGTCACTAAAATATTATAACATAAAACAGCTGTTTATGGTACCCCTTGTTGTTAATTAATCTATCTGTTATAATGTAAAGACAAAGGATACAGGAGGTGAAGTACCTGTTGCTCAGAATATGGAACAGGTGTTTTTTATGGAAATTAATGAACAGTTAAAGATACTAAAAAGAGGGGTAAGTGATCTTATCTCTGAGGAAGAATTGGAAAAGAAATTAAAAAAAGCTAAAAAAGAAGGGAGACCTTTAAAAGTTAAACTCGGACTTGATCCATCTGCCCCGGATATTCACTTAGGTCATACAGTGGTTCTGCGCAAGTTAAAGCAGTTTCAGGATTTAGGTCACGAGGTTTATCTAATTATTGGAGATTTCACCGGTATGATTGGAGATCCAACCGGCAAATCTGAAACAAGAAACCAGCTGACCAAAGAGGAAGTTTTAGAAAATGCGCATACATATCAGGAACAGTTTTCTAAAGTTTTAGATCCGGAAAAGACTAATGTTGTTTTTAATGGTAAGTGGTTAGGTAAAATGGATTTTGCCGATGTTTTAGAACTTTCAGCCCATTATACAGTTGCCAGAATGTTAGAGCGTGATGACTTTTCCAAGCGCTATAGTGCAGGTAAGCCAATTGGTATTCACGAATTTTTCTATCCTTTAATGCAGGGTTATGATTCAGTTGCAATTGAAGCTGATGTTGAGCTTGGTGGAACTGATCAGCGTTTTAACCTTTTAGTTGGACGTAAGCTGCAGCAGGAATACGGTCAGGAGCCTCAGGTTGTATTAATGATGCCTCTCTTAGAAGGTTTAGATGGTGTCAATAAAATGAGTAAGAGTTTAGACAACTATATAGGAGTTTACGATGAGCCAGCCGACATGTTTGGTAAGGTAATGTCAATTCCGGATGATATGATTGTCCGTTATTTTGAACTTCTAACCGATATTTCAATTGAGCGTCTTGATGAGATTAAAGCAGCACTTAAGCGGGATGACTTTAATCCAATGGAGCTCAAAAAAGAACTGGCAGCTCAAATTGTAGAAGAATATCATGATAAAGAAGCTGCAGTTGAGGCTCGTCAGGAATTTGAAAGTGTCTTTTCTAAGGGTAATTTACCGGAAGATATTCCTGTGATTGAGATTGCAGAATCTGATTTAGAAGATGGTGAACTCTGGATAGTTAAGCTGGTAGCTGCTACCGGTTTAGTTGATTCCAACAGTCAGGTCCGCCGGCTGATTAAACAGGGGGCTGTAACAATAGATGACGAAAAATATGAAAAAATAAATCTGGACCTTGAAGTGAAAGATGGAATGATTATTCAAATTGGAAAGCGCCGCTTCGCTAAAATTAAATTAGTTTAAAATAAATATAACTTTAATGTAACTAATTGAATTTTAGCTGCAGCCGTTATCAAAAGGTCAGCTGCATTAGTTATTAGGAGAAGAATATATACTTAAGGAACAAGGAGAAGGATAAATTTTTGCTTTCTCTTAGATATTTTAAATCGGAACAACTTTGAATAGAATTAATTATGGAATAGATTGTTCGATGTCTCACTGAACCTCCTTTTATAGACGCATGGACGGTTCTGCATTTGCACAGCGGTGCGTCAAACTGAGCTTTTTAAATAGTTTTGAGTTTAATAAAAGCGAAGGAGTTAGAACAATTCATAATTAATTTTTCATGAAAAGCGTCGTGGAGATTAATATCTGAGAGAAATAAATAAATTTGAAAGGAAGGTTTAAATGATTAAAAGTGGAGATGAAATAAGACAGGCTTATCTTGATTTTTTTAAATCAAAGGGACACCTGATTTTAGATAGTGCACCCCTGGTTCCAAAGAATGACCCAAGTCTGTTATGGATAAATGCGGGGATGGCTCCCTTTAAGCCTTATTTTGACGGCAGTCTTGAGCCACCTAAAAAACGTATTGCTACCAGCCAGAAGTGTATCCGTACAAATGATATAGAAAATGTAGGTAAAACAGCACGCCACCACACCTACTTTGAGATGCTGGGTAATTTTTCTTTTGGTGATTACTTTAAAGAAAAAGCTATTATCTGGGGTTGGGAGTTTGTAACTGAAGTGCTGGAGCTTGATCCGGATAAATTGTGGATTACAATTTACGAGGATGATGACGAAGCATTTGCTATCTGGCACGATAAAGTTGGCCTCCCCAAAGAAAGAATCGTTAGAATGGGTAAAAAAGAAAATTTCTGGCAGATTGGAACTGGACCCTGTGGTCCCTGCTCTGAAATTCATTATGACCGCGGTGCAGAAGCCGGTGACAGTAAAGAAGATGTACTTGGTGGTGAGGGAGATAGATATTTAGAAATTTGGAACCTGGTTTTTACTCAGTACAACTATACTGAAGAGGGAGAATACAAGGAACTCCCTAATAAAAATATTGATACAGGGATGGGTTTGGAAAGAGTAGCTTCTATTTTACAGGAAACAGAAACCAACTTTGAAACAGATTTAATTAAGCCGATAATTGATCAGGCAGTAGACATGGCAGGTATTCCTTACCAAAAGGATGAGGAAAGTCTAACTGCTTACAGGGTTATTGCTGATCATATCCGCTCAGCCTCTGTTGCTATTTCTGATGGAGCACTACCTTCAAACGAAGGTCGCGGCTATGTAATCCGCCGTTTAATCAGAAGAGCAGCCCGCTACGGCCGCAAATTAGGTTTTGAAGAACCTTTTTTATATAAATTGGTAGAAAAAACTGCTGAAGTTGTTAAAGGAGTCGCACCTAATCTCAAAAAACAGCTGGCCCATGTTAAAAATGTTTTAAAATCTGAGGAAGAAAGTTTTCTCAAAACCTTAGAACAGGGTCTAAATATTTTAGAAACTATGCTGAATGATCTCAAAGCAGAAGGTAAAGAAATTTTAGGTGGAAAAAGTGCCTTTAAATTATATGATACCTATGGTTTTCCACTTGATTTAACAGAAGATATTGCAGCTGAAGCTGGAATTAAGGTTGACCAGGAAGGTTTCGAAAAAGAAATGGCAGCTCAGCGTAAGCGAGCTAGAGAAGCCAGAGCCGAAACTTCTTTCAGCAGTGGAGAAGTAGAAAAATTATACGCTGAATTTAAAGATCAAATTAAAGAAGATAACTTTACCGGTTATCATTCATTAAAGGAAAAAACCGAAGTTGTAGGGCTGCTTCGGGATAATCAGAAAGTAAGTAAACTGACAGAGGGAGATCAGGGAGAGATTATACTTGCAAAAACTCCATTTTATGCAGAAAGTGGAGGCCAGATCGGTGATAAAGGTGTAATCAAAACTGATAACTTCGAAGCAGAAGTTAATGATACAGTAAAAAAAGCAGAAGTTTTTGTACATCGGGTTGAGGTTAAATCAGGTCAGGTTGAGCTCAGAGATGAGGTAGAAGCTGTAGTCTATAATAATCGACGTCAGGCAACAGCCAGACATCACTCAGCAACCCATTTACTGCATAAAGCTTTAAAAGAAGTCTTAGGTGACCATGTTAACCAGTCAGGTTCTCTGGTAGCTCCTGACAGACTGCGTTTTGACTTCACTCATTTTTCTGCTCTGACAGAAGCGGAAATTGATGAGATAGAGAGAAAGGTAAATCAGGCTGTGCTGGAAAACTATTCGGTAGAAACTGAATACAAAACCCTGGATGAAGCCAAAGCAATGGGAGCAACCGCACTCTTTGGTGAAAAATATGGTGAAGAAGTTAGGGTTGTCAGAATGGGAGATTTCAGCATGGAATTATGTGGAGGAACCCATGTCAATGCAACCGGAGATATTGGAGCTTTTAAAATAGTTTCTGAAAGCGGTATTGCAGCAGGTGTCAGAAGAATTGAAGCCTTAACCGGGGAATATGCTCTGGATTATTTTAATTCAAAACTAGAAATTCTGGATCAGACAGCAGCTGAATTAAAAACAGACCCTGATAATCTTTTAAACAGAGTCAAACAGCTGCAGAAAAACCAAAAAGAGCTGGAAAAAGAACTTGAAATTTTAAAACAAAAGTTAGCGGGTTCTAAAAAAGATGAGTTAATCGATCAGCTGCAGCAGATTGAAGGAATTAATGTGCTGACAGCAGAACTTGAAAATCTAGATAACTCTGCTTTGAGGAATTTAAATGATCAGCTGAAAGATAAAATTGATTCTGCAGTGATTGTACTGGCCAGCAAAGGCGAAAATAAGGTGATTTTTGTTGCTTCGGTAACTAAGGATTTAATCGAAAAAGGCTTTAAAGCTGGAGATATTATTGCCAAAGCAGCTAAAGTTGCCGGCGGTGGTGGTGGAGGACGTCCTGATATGGCCCAGGCAGGAGGTTCAAAACCGGAAAAAACTGCTGCGGCACTGGCAGAAGTAGAAAAAATTGTTAAAGAAATAGCTGGTTAATCATTTCTAAGGCATCTTTTTAAAATTAAATTAAAATTAAATTTTTAAAAAAACAAGGATTTTTAAGCTGACTGCAGAAATATTAAAATAAGACAAATTTAAATACAGGATGTGATATAAATGGCCGCAGAAGATTTTAGTGATAAAACAATGCGATTTAAAATCAATAAAGAAGAATTAAGTGAAGCCGCATTTGTCTTGAATAAGGTATCTAAGGCCCTGGAAGAAAAAGGATATAATCCTATTAATCAAATTGTCGGATATTTACTTTCTGGAGATCCAGCTTATATAACAAGTTATAAGGATGCCAGGACAATGATTAGAACTATTGATAGAGATGAGTTAATAGAAGAATTACTGCGCAGTTATTTAAATGACTAGCAGCAGACAGATTAAAGGCAGCTGGAAATTTCAGCTGCTAATTTTTTTGTCATAGTATATTGTTCAAAATACAGCAAAAATTTAAAGTCGATAAATTTGCTTATTGCTGCAAATGATTATATAATAATTTATCGAAGTATGAAATTGGAGGCATTTGATTTGAGAATTTTAGGAATAGATTATGGAAATAAAAGAGTGGGGGTTGCTGTTAGTGATGCTCTGGGTTGGACGGCTCAGCCGCTGGATACTCTTGCGATGCATGGACATCAGGAGTTATTAACAGAGATTAAAGCTTATTTAGAAAAATATGATGTAGAAAAAATAGTGGTCGGAATGCCCTTCAATATGGACGGCAGCCGGGGCAAGAGAGCAGAAATAACTCAGGCTTTTATTAATTTTTTAAAAAATAATTTGGAGCTTCCAATTGTAATTCAGGACGAAAGATTGACAACCAGTCAGGCAAAAAACATTTTACTGGAGGCAGATGTCAGCCGTAAAGGCAGAAAAAAAGTGATAGACAAGATGGCAGCTGCTTTAATTCTGCAGTCCTATCTTAACTCAAAGTAAAACGATAGGTACCAAACGATAGGTACCAGGTACAAATCAGCTGATTTGTACCTGGTACAGAAGAATTAAATCACAAACCAACAAAATGAAAGGGGTATTTTAAGATGAGTAATGGTAAGTTTTGGATCGATGAAGATCAAAAGGAATTAGTTTTATCAGATGGCACAGGTGAAAGCCGTTTTATTATAGAAGATGATTTAGTGATTGATGGAGTTAAGTATTTAATTATTGTTGATGCTAGAGCCGGCGAAGATGCAGATGCAACAGTAATTAAGATTTTAAATGAAGGTGAAGAAGAAATTATAGTTCCGGTTGAAGAAAAAGAAGAATTCGAAAAGGTACAGGCAGCCTATTTAGAAGATATGGAATAAATTTAAGCATTAAAGCCAGCAGCACTTTAAAGCAGGTCAGCAGTTTTAGTTAATTTAAATGAGAGGAAGATTTTGAAGTTGAAAAGAGCAGCTTTTATATTTTTAATCTTTATTATAATACTCAGCTTTTCGCTGAGGGTTTATTCTTTAATTGAGCCTATAAATGAGGTTGAGCCGATTGACATCATGGTGGAGATAGAACCAGGGATGAGCGGCCGAGCAATTGCCAATCTGCTGGAAGAAGAGGGAGTTATTAAATCTTCGACGACCTTTTATCTGCTGCTGCGTCTGCAGAATTTTAATAATTTACAGGCCGGATATTATCGTTTTTCAACTTCAGATTCCTCTCTGGAAATCATAGATAAGCTGCGTCGGGGAGATGAAGAAAATTTTAATGTTACAATACCAGAGGGTTTTACTTTGGCAGAGATTTTAAACCGCTTTGAAGGGTTAATAATTCCCGAATACGAAAAAGAGCTTTTGCGGGAAAAAATTAATCTGGAAATTTCAAAACTGGATCTAGAAAAAAATTTGGAGTCAGTCGAAGCTGATCCAGAATTAATTTATCCGGCAGAAGGAATTATTGTGCCTACTACCTATAATTTTCCAATGAGCTATCAGGAAGAAGATATAGCTGTTTCTCTAATCAATTATTTTAAAAATAACAGACTTCCCTTTTTAAAAGAAGCAGCAGCTGAAAGTGAATATTCAGCTTATGAAATTCTAATTATCGCCTCTCTAATTGAAAAGGAAGGCAAAATAGAAGAGGAAAAGAAAACTATTGCTTCTGTAATCTATAATCGCTTAGCTGAGGGAATGGCCCTCCAGCTGGATGCAACTGTGCAGTATGCTCTAATTGAGCGGAGAGATAAAGTTTTATATTCTGACTTAAAGGTTGATTCTCCTTATAATACTTATCAGATGAATAAGCTGCCGCCAACTCCGATTGCCAGCCCAGGTGATCCGGCATTAAAAGCTGCGGTTAATCCTGCAGAAACTGATTATTTCTTTTATTTTGCTAAAGAAGACGGCAGCCATGTTTTTACTAAAACATACGAAGAACACCTTAGAAAACAGCGGGAACTGTCAAATTAAATTAAGCTGCGGCAAATAATTAAGATTGTTAAAACATAAAGGAAGTAGATTATGAAACTGACTGATATCAACAGCAAATTTTCGGAAAGCAAATATATTGAGCCTAAATTTAAAAAGGTAGAAAACGAATGCAGAAAAAATCATATTCCAATTATCGATCGAGATGCGGCGGCTCTTTTGAAGCTGCAGCTTAAATTAAAGCAGCCCCAAAGAATTTTAGAGATTGGCACCGCTCACGGTTTTTCTACCTTGCTTTTAGCCGAGGCAAGCCCAGAGACTGCTAAGATTACTGCAGTCGAATTAGATTCACAGCGGGCATTAAAGGCCAGAGAAAACTTTGCTAAATATAATTATCAGAAAAAAATAGATTTAAAACTTGGAGATGCCTTTGATGTTTTAATGTATTTAAAAAATGATTATGACTTTATTTTTCTTGATGCTGCTAAGGGGCAGTATTTTTATCTTTTTGAATATATAATGGAGCTTTTAGCTCCTGGTGGAATTTTAATTGCAGATAATGTTCTATATAAAGGAAAGGTTTTAGAAAAGAAAGAACAGCGGCCTAAAATTAGAACAATGGTAAAAAATTTAAAAAAATATTTAAAAATAATAATGAACCACCCAGAACTTGATTCAACAATTGTAACTGCAGGTGATGGGATGGCAATTAGCAGGAGGAAAGATATAAATGAATAAAATAGAATTACTGGCACCGGCGGGAAGTTTAGAAAAATTAAAAACTTCCATTTTGTTTGGGGCAGATGCTGTATATTGTGGAGGTTTAAACTTTGGCTTAAGAGCCGGAGCAGATAACTTTAGTGTTGAGGAACTAAAAGAGGGAATAGAATTTGCTCACCAGCGTGATAAAAAGGTGTATATGACCTTAAATATGATTCCCCACAATAAGGAACTGGCTCAACTTCCAGAGTATATAGAAGAAATTAGAGAACTTAATTTAGATGCTTTAATTATTTCTGATCCCGGTGTTTTTGCCTTTGTCAAAAAAGAAATGCCGGAGATGGAAATTCACATCAGCACCCAGGCTAATAATGTTAACTGGGCTTCAGCTCTATTTTGGGCTGAGCAGGGTGCGGAAAGAATTATTCTGGCTCGTGAGCTGGATAGAGATGAAATTAAGGAGATTGCAGCTAAAACAGAGGGCAAAGTTGAACTGGAATATTTTGTCCACGGAGCAATGTGTATTTCTTATTCCGGCCGCTGTCTTTTGAGCAACTACTTTGTCGGTCGCGATGCAAACAAGGGTGATTGTGCCCAGTCCTGCCGCTGGAAGTACCATCTGGTAGAAGAAAAGCGGCCAGGAGAATATTATCCAATTGAGGAAAACGATCAGGGAACTTTTATTATGAACTCCCGGGATTTAAACCTGGCAGAAGAAATACCTGAGCTAATAGAAATCGGTTTAAGCAGCCTCAAAATAGAGGGCAGAATGAAAAGTGTCCACTATGCAGCTGCAGTTGTTAACACCTACAGGCAGCTAATTGATCAGTACTATGCTGATCCGGAAAACTATCAGGCTGATCCTAAACTTTTAGCCGAGCTCAGAAAGATCAGCCACAGGGATTATACCAAAGGTTTTTATTACGGTAAACCTGGTTCAGAAGGTCAGAGATATGAAAGCTCTTCCTATTTAAGAACTTACGATTTTATGGGAGTAGTAAAAGCTTATGATCCTGAAGCCCAAGAAGCAGTGGTTGAGGTTAGAAATAAGATTTTTAAAGGTGATGAACTGGAATTTATAGTTCCTGGCCAGAAAACCTTTACTATCAGAGCTGATTATCTCTTAGATGAAGAGGGAGCAGAAATTGAAGCAGCTCCGCATCCAAAACAGCTGATCAAAATACCGCTGACTGAAGAAGTTCCAATCGGTTCCTTACTTCGCCGCCAGAAGGAGAATTAGAATGAAAGATACTCTAAAATTAAGATATGAGGTTGACCCCACAGAAATTAACTATATAGACATGATAATTAAGGCCTATGAAGGAATAGGTAAGGTTAATGTAGACCATAATAAACCCGGCCAAATTTGGATTGATGTCACTAAAGGTACTAAAAAAGAAGTAAAAGAGGTAATGGCTGATTTAGGGCAGGAATTTAAGGTTAAATTAATTTATGAAGAATAGTCAATGCTGACTGCAATATAATTTATCCGCTTGAAGCCTGATTTGACAGGCATCATAGAATTAAAAAATAAAGGCTGTAAAATTGTAAAATAAGAACATTTGACAAGCAGCAGTTAATTGTTTATTATTAAGTTACTAATCACATATAATTATTAATAAGCTTATAAGGAAATGATGTTTTGTCAGAAGAAAATTAAAGGAGGAAGATTATATTATACATTTTACTATCAGTTTACAACAGGGAGGTAATATATCATGCTGAGCAGAAATAAAGTTTTAATCTCGGTAATGTTACTCCTCATAATGGTGTCTTTTGTCAATCTCGAGGAAGCAGAAGCTCTGGATTTAGCTGAATTTGGCAGCAGAGCGTTGAGCAGAGGCGACGAAGGAATAGATGTAGCAGTTTTACAGCAGAAATTAAAGCAGTTAAATTATTATCAGGGAAGTATAGATGGTATTTACGGTGGTGGCACAGTCGAAGCTGTCAAAAAATTCCAGAGAGACAATAAGCTTCAGGTTGATGGAGTTTTTGGTCAGAGTTCATTTGATAAATTGCCTGAACTGCAGGCAGATTTAAATTATAACATATCAAGAGATGACATAATCTTGCTGGCCAGAATAATCCACGGAGAAGCCAGAGGTGAGGACTTTAAAGGTAAAGTAGCAGTTGGTTCGGTAATCTTAAATAGAATTAAGAGTAACCACTTTCCCAATTCTATTAGAGATGTTATCTTACAGAAGGGACAGTTCAGCAGTTTAATGGATGGTCAGGCTAACTACTATCCAGGAGAAGAAGAACTGCAGGCGGCAAGAGCGGCTTTATTGGGTTATGATCCAACAATGGGTTCGATCTATTTCTATAATCCGGATATAGCTACAAATACAGCCTGGATATCTCAGCGAAACTTTGTGACCCGAATCGGTGGACATGTATTTTTGAGATAAGACTATAAAAAAACTATAAAAAAGATGAATTTTAAAATAAAAAATACAGATAAATAAAAGTATAGCACCCTAATAGGGTGCTATTTTTTAAGAGATTGATATCCAATTTTTGTTATCTAGGTAAAAATTTATTTTTCTTCCTGCAGTTCTTTCATATTTTCCATACATTCGCCACAGATAGTTCTACCTTTATATTCTATAGTGTCATCTGCACTACCGCAGAATATGCAGGCAGGCTCATATTTTTTTAGAATAATTTTTTCTTCATCAACAAAAATTTCCATAGGATCTTTTTTATTGATATTCATAGTTTTTCTGAGCTCAATTGGAATTACCATTCTACCCAAATCATCAATTTTACGGACGATACCAGTAGATTTCATGTTAATTCTCCTTTCTTAACATATTTCGACAAAATATTTCTATTTATTACATTATATAATTAAATAGACCCTTAGTCAATAGCCAAATGTTATTTTTTAAAGTAAAATATGGATATTTAAGCGGAAAAATTAAAAAAACTTATTAATATCTGCGTAGATTTATGATAGAATGTAAATAGTCATTTAAAAGAGGTGTTAATTATGGAGAATCTAAAAGAAAAGTTTAAGCGTAAATTAGCCGAAAATAATTATAAATTAACAAAACAGCGGGAAGTTATTTTAGGAACCATTCTGGGAAATAAAAACTGGCACTTTACAGCTGAGGATCTTTTTGCTGCTGTCAAGAAAAAAGATCAGGATATCGGAATGGCCACTATTTACAGAACTCTGGAGCTAATGCAGAATTTGAAGATTATAAATGTCCACGACTTTAATGAAGATTCTCGCATCTATGAATTATACTCAGAAGAATCACACCATCACCATCTGATCTGCAAAAAATGTGGTAAACTGGTAGAGTTCAGCGATCAAGATATAGATTATTTAGAATCAGAGCTGGAAGCTAAGTATGATTTTAAGGTTACAGAGCATAAATTAAGATTTTACGGTTATTGTAGAGATTGCAAGTAAAGAAATTTATTCAGAAAAGAGGAATTTATTCATCTATAAAGAATATGATAATATAGAAGTAAAGAGAGGTAGGTTGAGTTATGAAAGAGACAAAACAGTGTTTAAAAGATTTAATCGTATTTCAAAACCTGGATCCAGAAGAATTAGAATTATTATGTCAAAATTCTTATGCTAAACTTTACGAAAAAGATGAGATCATCTTTTTTGAAAATGACAGTGTAAAAAAACTATACTTATTAATAAACGGTAAGGTTAAACTCTCTATGCTTTCTGCAGAAGGTAAAGAAAAAGTGCTGACAATTCTGCAGGAGGGAGATATTTTTGGTGAGCTTTCTTTATTTGATGAAGATCCTCACCCTCTTACCGCTGAGGCAATGGATGATGCCCGTTTGTTAATCATTCCCTGGAATGAAATGGAAAAAATGATTATTAAAAGACCTTCTCTGGCAATTAAAATAATTGAGGCTTTATCCAAAAAGACACGCCTCTTAACAAGTCAGGTTAGAGAATTAGTGTTTCAGGATGCTGCAGGAAGATTAGCCAGTTTACTCTCCCGATTGGCCGAAGATTTTGGCCGAGAAATTGAAGAGGGAACAGTTATCGATTTAGTTTTAACACATCAGGAGATTGCTAATTTAATTGGTTCTTCCAGAGTTACAGTTACTAAGTTGATTAATAAGTTTATAGATGACGGCATGATTACAATTAAAAAAAGAAAAATTATTATTAAAGACTTTGAATCACTGGGAGAAAGACTGCAGACAATTTTTTAACTTTCAGTTGGAGATAATTCCTGTGGTCTGAAATAATACATAACAGACACGCTGGTAGTATATCATTCTGGCGTGTTTTGATTTTTTAAACATTTTTAATTTAAGATTTTAGGAGGCAGAAGATGAGTATTTTTATACCAGATAGTGAAACAAAGTTATATGGTTTATTAGGTAAAACTTTAAGCCATTCGATTTCGCCATCCCTGCATAATAATGGGTTTAGAGACTTAGGACTCAACGCTGTTTACTTAATGCTGGAAACAAAAGAAAAGAACTTAGAAGAGTATATTAATTCACTAAAAACCCTGGGTTTTTCCGGCTGGAATGTGACCATTCCCTATAAAGAAAGTATAATCCCCTATTTAAATGGGTTTTCTTCTTTAGCCAGAGCCTCAGGAGCTGTCAATACTGTTTTAAATCGAAGAGGCCGTTTGACCGGCTATAACACTGATGTGATTGGATTTCAGCGACAGGTAGAAGAATCAGGCTTTGCTGCTAAAGATAAGCGGGCAGTTGTGATTGGAGCCGGTGGAGCAGCAAGAGCAGTAATTGCAGCTTTAATCCAGCTTGATTTAGCTGATATCACGATAATTAACCGGACTGTAGAGAATGCAGAAGAATTAGCAGGACTTTTCAGAGAAGATAATCCTAAGCAAAATATTGATTTCTGCAGTTTGGAAGAGCAGGAATATGCAGACCCTCTAAAAGCAGCCGATCTGGTAGTTGATACAACTCCAGTTGGGATGTATAGTAATAATATCAAAAATAATTTAGTAATCAATCCTGAGTACCTACACAAAGATCAGCTGGTAATCGATTTAGTTTATAATCCTCTAAAGACTGAGATTTTAAAGGAAGCAGAAAAAAGAGGAGCTCAGATTGGAAATGGACTGCCGACTTTGATTTATCAAGCAGAAGCTTCATTTAAACTCTGGACACAGGAGATGCCACCTAAGAAAAAATGGTATCAGATAGCAGAGGCAGCAGTAGCTAAAATAGAGGCTGAATCCTAAAAAATTACTCTTTTGGGTAATATATTTTTATAAAAAAATATTTTATAATTAAATTAAAGTGAGGGAATTATAAATTAAATACTAAAAGCAAAGCAGTTTAAAGGCTGTGACGCAAAAACATAAGTCTAAGGGATGATTCCTATGATTGTTATGTTTGCCTCAGGTGTAAAAAATTGCCAAAGTGAATATACTAATGGCAATTTTTTGCTTTATAAACTTAAATTATCAAAAAGATTAAAATTAAATTAGAAAAGTGCAGGAAAAATTAATATTCTGTCGAATTTTGTTATAATAGCAAAATAATTTACAAATTATTTCAAAAATCGATAAAAAATTTTATTGTGGGGTGATAATTTGGCTTTCGGAAACCGCAAAAAAATAGGAGAACTTTTATTAGACCATGAATATATAAATAGAGAACAGTTAGATCTAGCTTTAGAAAAGATGAAGAACACTGACAAAAAAATTGGAGAAGTTTTAGTTGAATTAGGGTATATTCGGGAAGAAGATTTAATAGAAGTTTTGGAATTTCAAAGAGGAATTCCACACGCAGATTTGGATAAATATTTTTTTGATCCTTCTCTATCAGAATTAATTCCTGAAAATATGGCACGAAGATATTTAGCGGTTCCTATTGAAAAAAAAGGAGAAAGCAAATTAAAGGTTGTAATGGCAGATCCAACAGATCTGGTAGCTATAGATGATTTAGAAATGTTAAGCAATTTAACTATTGAACCACTTTATGGTGCTCCTAATCAAATTCGTTCAGCTATAAATAGGCTGTATGGTAGTGAAGATATAGACATTTCCAATATTTTCGAAGATTTTAATTTAGATGATGTAGAAGATGTATCTGACAACCAAAATGAAGAGATATATGAAGAGGCAGAGCTCAGAGAAATGGTTGATGAAGCACCAATAATAAAATTGGCAAATTATGTTATTTCTAAAGCTTATCAAAAAGGTGCAAGTGATATTCATATTGAGCCTGAAGAAAATAATATTAGAGTTCGATTCAGAATTGATGGTGTTTTAAAAAAGGAAATGACAGCACCAAAATCTTCTCATAGAGCTTTAGTTTCCAGAATTAAGATTATTGCTAATCTAGATATTACCGAACATCGAGTACCCCAGGATGGCCGAATAAAGATGATTTTTAAAGGAGAAAATCTGGATATGCGTGTTTCTACTTTACCAACAATTAAAGGGGAAAAGGTAGTTATTCGTCTTTTAGCAAGAAATACGAACCTTCTAGATTTAGATAATTTAGGCTTATCAGATTATAATAGAGTTAAATTTGGAAATTTAATCAAAAAACCGAATGGTGTTCTATTACTAACTGGACCAACTGGGAGTGGAAAGTCAACAACTCTTTTTGCAGCTTTAAATGAACTTAATAGCCCTAAAATAAATATCGTTACAATTGAAGATCCAGTTGAATATCAAATTTCTGGTATTAATCAGGTTCAGGCTAAGGTAAAGGCAGGATTAACTTTTGCTAAAACACTTAGGTCAATTTTAAGACAGGATCCAGATATAATAATGATTGGAGAAATGCGAGATGAAGAAACTGCAGAAATAGCTGTCCGATCTGCTTTAACTGGGCATCTCGTTTTTAGTACTCTCCATACAAACGATGCCGTTAGTTCAATTACTAGATTGGTTGATATTGGGTTAGCACCATATCTTGTAGCTGCTTCTTTAAATGGTGTAGTAGCTCAGAGGCTTGTTAGAAGGCTCTGTCCTCATTGTAAAGAAAAAAGAAAATTGGATAAGCTTGATTTAAAATACCTGGGAGATCCTGAAATTGAAGAAGCATATTTTGCAGTCGGTTGTGAAAAGTGTAATAATACTGGCTATAATGGACGTTTAGCAATTCAGGAAATTTTTGAGGTAGATAATAGGGTAAAAGAAATGATAAGTGATAATATTTCTAAAGAAAAAATAAGTGAATATGCAAAAAACAATGGAATGATAACTTTAAAAGAAGATGGAATTACCAAAATTAAAGCAGGAGAAACAGATGTTTCTGAGGTTGAAAGAATTATATATTAACAATAGATTGGAGAGTGATGTTTTTGGAATTTGAAGAGCTATTAAAAATAGTATCTCAGGAAGATCAGATTTCTGATCTTCATTTAACAGTATTTTCTCCCCCTTATATTAGGAAAAATGGGAAGCTTAGACCCTATGATAAGTATAATAAAGAATTAAGTGTTGAAGATACTGAAAATTTAGCTAAAGAAATGATGAGTGATAAACAGTACAAAGAATTTAAGGAAAAAGGAGAAATTGATTTTTCATATAGAATTCCTGGTACATCTAGATTTAGAGTTAATGCTTATCATCAAAGAGGTAGTGTAGGAATTGCTTTAAGAATAATTCCCAATGAGGTACCTACAATTGACAGCATGAATCTTCCGGATGTATTTAAAAGGCTTGCCTATCAGCGAATGGGGCTTGTTTTAAGCACTGGTCCAACTGGAAGTGGTAAATCTACAACCCAGGCAGCAATAATTAATGAAATAAATCATAATCGACAGCTGCATATTATGACATTAGAAGATCCAATAGAATATCTTCATAAACATAATAAAAGCCTTGTTCATCAGCGAGAAATTGGCAGTGATACTAATAATTTTAAGAGAGGATTAAGAGCCTGTCTTAGACAGGATCCTGATGTAATTTTAGTAGGAGAAATGAGAGATTTAGAGACAATTCAGATTGCTTTAGAAGCAGCAGAAACGGGACATTTAGTACTGGCTACTCTGCACACCAACAGTGCTCCAGCAACCATAGATCGAATAATAGATGTTTTTCCAGCGGCTCAGCAGGATCAAATAAAAATACAGCTTGCTTCAGTCATCAGTGCTGTAATAGCTCAGCAGTTAATTCCAACTAGAGATCAGAGTGGAAGAGCTGCAGCTTTTGAAATAATGATGGCGACATCGGCTATCAGAAATATTATTCGTGAAGGGAAAACTAATCAGATTTATTCGGCAATCCAAACTGGAGGTCGCTATAATATGACTACAATGGATAATTCTCTTCTAAAATTATATAAGCGGGGAAAAATATCAAGGGAATCAGTTTTACATCACTGTAATGATATTAAATATGTTAATGAAAACCTGCGGTAGTTTTATCTTCTAAGTTAAAGGAGGTGCAAAATGGCTCAACTTTATAGTTATAAGGCTCGTGGACAGTCAGGACAGGTTTTAAATGGAAATTTAGAAGCAGCAAGTAGAGAAGATGCCGCTAATCAGCTAAGAGAAAGAAATTTATATGCTGTATCTATTAAAGCAGTTGAAAGTGATAGAGAAAGAAAAGAATCAAGGCTGACAAGGGATATAAATTTATCTGAATTCAATATTTTTGGTGGTGGATATAAGATTTCGGAGCTTGCAAATTTTGCTCAGAGGCTTTCTGTTTTAATCACAGCCGGGATACCCATTGTCAGATCCATTACCATAATTAAAAAGCAGTCAAATTCTAAACATGAAAAAAATATGTTAGAAAAACTCTTATCCAGAGTTGAAGCCGGAGAGACATTATCTTCTGCTTTAAAAGAACATCCTAAATATTTTCCTAAATTATTTATTCATTTAATAAAAGCCGGGGAAACCGGTGGTGTTTTAGATGAAGTATTATCTGAATTAGTAGAGTATTATCGTGAGCGTGATAAAACTAATAAGCAGGTTAAATCTGCTCTTTATTATCCAATTGTGATAGTGATTGTTGCTGTTATAGCTGTATTTATATTGATTGGTTTTGTTCTGCCAAATATTTTAAAGATGCTGGTTAATTTTGGAGGGGAGATTCCTCTGCCAACAAAAATATTAATTTTTGTCAGTAATATTATTTCTTCTTACTGGTGGGCAATCTTAATTGTCTTATTAGCAGGGTTATTTTTACTGAGCACTTATATTAAAACTCCTAAAGGTAAATTAAATAAGGATAAGTTATTATTGAAAATTCCTGTTATAGGAGATTTGATTAGAAAAGTTGTAATAGCAAGATTTGCCAGTACTATGGCACTTTTAATTAAAAGTGGAGTTAATATAATCAATGCACTGCCTGTTATTGAAGAAGTTGTAGATAATGAAGTTTTTGCAGATGTTTTATTAGAAACCAGAATGAGAGTTAGAGAGGGATCAACACTTTCGGAACCAATTCGTCAGAGCGGAGAATTTCCACCAATGGTAGTCCAGATGTTAAAAGTTGGTGAAGAAAGTGGTAATATAGAGGATATGTTGAATAAAATATCCGCTTATTATGACATGGAAGTTGCAAATGCAATTGAAGGCAGTATTTCTTTAATTGAGCCGGTAATGATAATTGTTTTAGCTGTAATTGTTGGTGGAATTGTAGCTTCGGTTATTTTGCCGCTGTTCAGTATTTACAGTAATTTCTAAGCTAAAAAAGGAGGTGAAGGACAAAAAAAGAGCTTGTAGTTGAAATTTCAGTTAATTTTTTAACAAAATGAGGAGGAATAAAAAATGAAGAAAATAAGAGATATTTTAAAAAGAAATGAAGGTTTTACTTTAATTGAGTTGTTAATTGTTATTGTTATTATCGGTGTGCTGGCGGCAATAGCTGTACCTAATATAGCTGGATTGGGAGATAGTGCTAATGAAGAGGCTGTTAGAGCAAATTTAAGAACTTTAGCTGTTGAAATTGAATCTCATAGGGCAAATGGTGATAATTTCAGTTTAGAAAATTATAATGGTTGGAATGAGTTAAATAATATGGATAGTATTTCAGTTAATAATAATGGTGAGAACACATATGATGGATACAACATTGTAGTAGAAGAAAATAATGGTGACTTTTCATATACACTAAGTTCAGGAGGTCAAATCACAACAGGTGGAACTATTACTACTGGTGAATAATAAAATTAATGATTCTTTAAGTTTTATAATCTTAATTGGAAAGGGCTATTAATATTGAGTTTAAAAAATACAATTAAAGTTATTAATCTTGCTCTTTTTATATTTATTACATCTTTAATTATTTATATAGTAAGATGTCATTTAGTAATGTTAGATGGTAAAGTAACACAATTTTGGGGCAGTTTCATTAATCTTGATTTTTATTCATATTATAAAATGATATTTTTCTTAACTGCCTCATTTTTTCTTTTAATCACTTTTCTTAAATATGTTGATTTAAACGGAATCAAAAAGACAAATTATTATCTTCCAGCAGCTGTTTACAGTATTTTCGTAGTTTTGTCTTCATTTAAGGCAGAATATAAAGAAATAGTGATTAAGGGTTTTCCGGATCGCTATGAAAATATATTTGTTTTACTGGGATATTTACTGCTGGTGGTAGTGGCTGTTAATATAGTTGACAATAAAAAATCATTTAAACTGATTTTAAAAGCTTTATTTATATCAGCTTTTATTTTAGCTATTCACGGTATACTTCAGTTTTATAACTATGATTTACTGACAACAGAATTTGGTAGAAAATTAATTACACCTGATGGACTGGATTTTTTTGTAGACCGTCTGAGCTTTATTGGGAGAAGAATTATTTATTCAACCATGTATAATCCCAATTATGTGGGCAGTTATGCTTCCATGGTGGGAATATTAGCACTTGGTTTATACAGCAGTTCTCAAAAGAAAAAGAAATTATTTATATCAGGTATTTTGAGTACACTGTTATTTGCATTTTTAATTGGGTCTCGCTCCCGGGCTGGGTTTATGGGTTTTATCGCTGGAACAGTAATTATATTATATATGCAGCGGCAGTTTTTAAAAAAACACTGGATAAGAATTTTTGTTATTTTTACTGTTTTTACTTTAGTTTTTATTACCATGAATGCTAGAAATCTGGATGAAATTTTTAGTGATGTTCTATTTCCCAAAACTGAGCAGGAAAAATATCTAGAAGGGGAGATTTTGCCGCCAATAACAGAAGTGAGTTCTGAAGCTGGTAAATTGAAATTAAAAACAGCTGAAGCAGAATTTGAGATAATAATGGCTTCAGATCAGATTAAAGTTTTGAATAAACAGCCGCTCAATGTTTACAACTCAAAAGATGAAGTTAAAGAAATTATTTTTAAGGGTAAACAATATCTTCATCACAGCTTTCAGATAAATGAAAAGGAAAATTATCTAATCTGGAATTATGGTGCTAAGAGTGCCCAGTTTTATTATCAGGATGGGCAGATTTTAATGGCAGGAATGCATAATAATTTATATCCTTTAAAGAAAGTTGAAAGCATTGGCTTTAAGGGTTATGAAAGATTAGGTTCATCCAGAGCCTATATCTGGTCAAGAACTTTACCATTACTAAAAGATACAATTTTCATTGGCCACGGTCCTGATACTTATGCAATGTATTTTCCCCAAGATGATGTAATCGGAAAACTTAAATTTTTTAGTAATCCTAAAATTATAGTGGATAAACCCCACAATTTATATTTACAGATAGCTATTAATACAGGTATTATTTCACTACTAGTTTTATTGTATTTATGGGGGAATTATATATTTTCGTCATTTGTTTTGTATAATAATAGTGATTTAAGCAGCTGGCAGAATAGATTGGGGATTGCACTGCTGGGAGCAGTTAGTGCTTATTTAGTTGCAGGATTTTTTAATGACAGTGTTATATCTGTAGCTCCTGTTTTCTGGATTATATTAGGTTTAGGTATTTCTTTAACGATTTTAGCAAAGGGAAATTAGATTATTTGGAGGTTGATTTATGTTTAAAGTTATAACTAGTAATAGTGGTTTTACTTTAATTGAATTATTAATCGTAATAGTTATAATAGGAGTTTTAGCTTCAATAGCCATGCCTAATTTAATGGGGATTAGAGAAGAAGCTCGACGAGAAGCTGTAATTTTTAATACCAGGACCTTATTAACAGAGATAGAAGTATATAGATTTAAAGAAGGAACATATCCTACTGCTGCCAATACTTCAACTTTTATTACTAATTTTAGAGATGAATTTAATGCATTAGATAGTATAGTTCAGGAAATAGGAATAGAAAGTTATGAACCATATCATTATAACAGTGATGGTGATAGTTTTGTTTTTTCAGTTAAACTCCCAGGTGAAAGTGAAACTGAATATGTAGGTATTAAATCTAACGGTGATTTAGAAGAAGGTTTAAACAGTCATTTAAATTTAGAATAATTATTTAAATATATAAAATGAATGGAAGGTTTATATGATATTTTTATTATTTATAACAGGATTGGTAATTGGTAGTTTTTTAAATGTAGTTATTTATAGACTGCCGACAGGGAAATCAATTATTTATCCACCATCGCACTGTCCAGACTGCGAACATAAGTTAAGCCCGCTGGAACTAATTCCAGTTTTAAGTTATATCTTTTTAAGAGGGAAATGCAAAAACTGTAAAGCAGATATTTCAATCAGATATCCTATTATCGAATTGTTAACCGGAATTATATTTATTATAAATTATATTTATATATCTGATTTAATCATATTAGCTGCAGGTTTAGTATTTTCGTCGCTGATGATAGTACTGACAATGATTGATTTTGATCATCAAATACTTCCAGATCAATTAACTCTTGGTGGCCTTGTAGCAGGATTAAGTTTTAGCTTTTTTAGAACTGATATAACTTTTATTTATTCTTTATTGGGTATTTTAGCAGCTGGAGGTTTACTATTTTTAATAGCTTTTTTAAGTAAAGGTGGTATGGGTGGAGGAGATATCAAAATGATGGCAATGGTTGGTAGTTTTACAGGGCCAGTAATTGCTGTAACTGCAGTCTTTTTAGGTGCTTTAATTGCTTTGATGGCCCATCTACCTGGTGTTATTTCTGGAAAAACTGGTATGAAAACTAAATTACCTTTTGGACCATTTTTGGCTGTGGCTTCTTTAATACTTTGGTTTTATTCAGAAGAACTATTTGCTATGTATTTATCACTTATTTTTTAATGAGAGGAGAAGCCTAAATGAAGATTTTAAAAAATAATCAAGGATTTACATTAGTAGAAGTTATATTAGCTTTTACAATAATAATTCTCTTAATTACAACATTTGCTGGGGCTGTTCTTGTTGGATTTAGAAGTGAAAGAACTACCAGAAATATAGATCTGGCTTCTTCAATGTCTGCAAGTATACTTGATTATTTAGCTAACTCTAAAAATCTGAAAAATATTATAAATTCAGATGGAGTTGATCTAATCAGTGGAAGTTATTCAAGTGATATAAGGAGTTTTATAGAAGATGATTTAGATACTGTTTCGCCTTCTATAATACAGCAACAACTTTCAGATATTTTTGATGATCATATAGCTAATAATAGATTTAATTATTTAGAAAAATCAGAAATAGAAATTTCTGAATCAGAAGTTTCTGATGATTTAGATTTATATAACATTAAATTAACTATTTTTTGGGAGGAAGAGCAGGGGGAAGGGACATACGAAATCGAAACAATGATGGGTGCTGATTAAAATGAAAAATAATAGAGGGTTTACTTTAGTTGAAGTGTTAATTACCTTTACAATCTTATTAATAGTTCTGACTTTGATGGCTGCTATTTTAGTTCAGTCATTTGATATTTTTAGAGATAGCACAGAGCGGGTTAGTAATAATCGTTTAACCCAAATTATGATTGAAGATATTACTCAGAATATTAGAGAATATAAATATTTTGATTTTACTACTCCTGATACTTGGAAATTTTGGTATGATGAAATTGATAAAGATGCTGAAAATGCAGATTTTGTAATTCTAAAAAATACTAATAAATTAGAATTAAAAAAGAAAGTAGCTGAAAATCTACCTTTAAATAAAGAAAGGGCTCTAACCAATTTAGTAGAATTTAAGTTAAAAAATTATGCAGGTGAGAAAATTATTCTTTATAAAAGATACAAAGATGGAACTGGTATAATCAAATTTAAAAATGGAACCACAATAGTTTTTGAAGATGACAAGATAAAATTCACTGATGATATTAAAATAAAATATGTAGATAGTAGTGGTAATAATAAAGAAAAAACTTTTACAGGTGGTACCGAAATAAGGCTTATTGAAGGTAATGAGATAAGATTGGAAGATAACACAAAAATAAATCGAGATAATGTTAGAAAAATTATTGTTGATGGTATAGAAATTGATTTTAATAACAATGCATTTGAATTTGAGATAAGAGTAGATTTAGGAAATGGTAATGTTATTGAAGAATTAAAAACTGTATATCCTCGTAACTTTAGTTTCTGGAGGTGATCATTATGAAAAAAAATATTAAAAATAATGACGGTATAGCTTTAGTAATGGTTATTTTATTATTAGCTTTGGTTGGAAGTTTAGCTACTGCTATGATGCTTATGTATTCTTCAAATATAGGTTTAGTACAGGATGCAGCTGCACGCAGTCAGGCATTTTATGCAGCTGAAGGTGGAGCAAATTATCTTGATTTAAAGTTAAATAAATTTTATCAAGATAATATTGCTGGTAAAGGTTTTTTTTCAGCTGAAAAAATTTATAAAGAGCTGCAGAAATTGCAAAGCCAATTTGAAGATGATTTAAATATTGCGGGTTATGGTATTACTATTGAATTTAATCCACATTCTAATTATGAAGAAAATAATATTTATATCTATGAAATTACAGCTGATAATGGTAATGAAAGTGAGACTATTAGAGTTGAATATTTAATTGAGCATTTAATTGATTATTTTAAATATTCTAGATTTGCAAATAAAATTAATCTCAATGGGTATAATCGATTTTATAATGTAGATGATCACAGTTTTGGAACTGCTGAAGTTTTATATAGTAAATGGTCTAACAGTTCCTCTTATTTTGAGGGAGAATTAGTAGTCCATGATAATAAGGTTTATGTCAGCAAAGGTGATTATTCTGCAGGTGAAGCAGTAGAACCTGGAGAAGATAACTGGCAGGATAACTGGATGATTGATAATTCTTTTAAAGAATGGAATAATGATAAGATTTATAGATCACGAGAAAAAGTGATTTATGATAACGAAATTTATACAAGTAAAGTTAATGATAATGAAACACAACCGGATCCTGATAATCCTAATAATGATTATTGGGAAATAAATGATCCAGATATATCAAAAGTAGGACTTGCTAAGGGAAAGGTTGATTATAATCAAACATCACTTCCTGATCCGAAAGATTATGATTATCAAGAAAAAATTGTAGAAGAATTTAAGAGAAGATTAGATGAAGAAGGCGGCTACACTTATGAAGATGATCAGGGAAGTTATAGTAATTGGAGTAATCAATCTTATTCTGTTGGTACAAAAATTAATTATAATGGTAAAGTGTATAAGGTTGCTAAAGATAATTATCGTACTGTTTTTGGAATACCGATATATAAAATTCCTCAGCCTGAACCACAACCTGATTTAGAACCTGATTCAGAGGATTATAATGGTTGGAGAGATTATTGGGTAGAAATGAATGCAGGTCAGGCTTTTATAGATGACAATAACCAATTTTACAATGATGGAAATTATATTTACATTGATGGAGATTTGACACCTAATGTAGCAGCAAGTATGGATTTTTCAAAAGCAGATGATGTACTTCATATTTTAGTTGATGGAGAAATAAGTCCTTATGCAAATCTTTCTCTTGATGGAAATGCAAATATAATTTTTTATACAACTGCTGAGACAGTTTCGTTTGAAAATGGTCATATTACTATGCCTTGGGAATCTGATATTAATTTAGCATATTTTGCTCCTTTTGCAACTTATACAAGTAATGATTTTAGTGGTGGTTATGCTTCTTCAATGATATTTAATGAAATAAATTATACAGATCAGGATATTTCAAGTGTTAAAACTTACTCTGAAGATAATCCTCTAAGGGGAAGTATAGATCCTGGTATAGCAGATTTAACAAGAGTTCATGGTGGTAACTATAGCTATAATAGTGATAAAACTGGTCCTATCAGATTAGACTGGAGCGTAATTAGATAAATAAAATAGAAGGGAGATGAATTATATGGCAGTAAGTCCATTATCTTTAATCAAAGGAATAAAGTATGTTAGTCTTGATTTTGGACACAATAGTATTAAATATTTAAGCAGCAGAGCAAAAAATGGCAAGCTAAAGCTGCTTGCATCTGGTAGGAGAGAATTACCTCCTGGAACAATTAAAGATGGTAAGATTATCGATACTCATCTTTTAACAAAAATTATTGCAGATATTTTTAATGAAAAAGATATGAAACCAGGTGTTTTATTGGTTACACCAGCTTCTGGACAGGAGTTTGTTAGAAATCTTAAAATGCCTAAAATGCCTGAAGATGAGTTAAAAGAGGCCTTGGTCTGGGAGGTTCAGGATTTTATGGATATTGAGGTGGAAAAAATTGCTTTAGATTATATTACACCACTTTACAAAAAAATTAGATAAAAAATTGGCGACTTATTCCTTCTTTTGATATAATATTTGTTACCTACAACAAATATGAAAGGAATAAAC